>JBGSPX010000057.1:0-100530 GCA_041738345.1 Proteocatella sp. | reverse complement strand
GGACGGAGATAGAACAAAAGAAACAACGAGCATTACAACAAGCAATATGAAAATATAACCAGCACTCTGATGAATGCTGGTTATATTAGAACCTACAATTTAATTATTTTCTTTGTCTCCTTGACAAGGGACGTATCATTTCGAATGACTCTTTTTTTATAGAAATTTTTATTTAATCTAAATTATAGTTTACGGCATAATTTAATTCCAATGATTTTTTTACATCTATAACTCTTTGATTTTTAGAACCTCTGAATTTCAGCATCAAATCCTTTTGCATTTCATCAAAAGGACCATCTATTAAAAGGTCGGTATATTTGAGCAAATCTTCCCAATCTTTATTTGTAGTAAAGCTGTCTCTTATCTGTTCAAAGGTATATCCTGTATAAGTCACAATGTCTAAGTCTCTGGCTTTTATTAACTTGGCTAAATCGGCAAATTTTCTTGCTTGACAAAAAGGTTCGCCGCCAGAGAATGTAACACCCTTAAGCAGTGGATTTTTATCTATTTCATCAAGAATTTTTTGAAATTCAACCGTAAATCCATCTTCGAAGCTATGGGTAGCAGGATTGTGACATCCCTTGCAATTATGAGGGCAGCCTTGGGAAAATATTACAAATCTTATTCCAGGACCATCCACAATAGATTCTTTAATTACACCGGCAAGCTTCATAATTGCTCCATAACTCTTTCCGGAGCAACACTCATATGTTTTACTCTTTGACTCTCTTCTGCACGTTTTGCATCGTTAAATCTATCTACAGTGCCTACGAGGTATCCTGTGATTCTTCGTATTCTTTCAAATGAAACTCCATTTGATTCATCACGTCCACATTTTGGGCAATTGTTACCAATTATTCCAGTGTAACCACATTCTGGATCTCTATCTACGGGATGATTTACAGAACCATAACCAATTCCAGCTTCTTTCATAGCACGAATAACGGATTCGAAAGCTTCAAGATTTTGCGTAGGGTCTCCATCCATTTCGACATAAGTTATATGACCACCATTAGTAAGCTCGTGATAAGGCGCTTCAATGGAAATTTTATCAAATGCGTTTATATCATAATATACAGGGACATGGAATGAATTTGTGTAATACTCTCTATCTGTAACGCCTTCAATTATACCATATTTTTCTTTATCTATTCTAACAAAACGACCTGAAAGTCCTTCTGCTGGAGTGGCTATAATTGAAAAATTAAGTCTATATTTTTGAGCAGCCTCATCAGTAAGTCTTCTCATTCTTCCTACAATTTCAAGCCCTAATTTTTGAGATTCTTTAGATTCACCATGGTGATAGCCGGTTAAAACTTTAAGTGTTTCAGCAAGACCGATAAATCCAACAGTTAAAGTTCCGTGTTTTAAAACTTCTCTTATTGAGTCTTCAGGTTTTAAATTTTCACTGTCTAGCCAGATACCTTGTCCCATAAGGAATGGAAAGTTTTTAACCTTTTTATTACACTGTATTTCAAATCTTTCAAGTAATTGGTCAATAACAAGTGCTACTTTATTATCAAGTTCAGCAAAGAATTTATTCAAATCACCTTTTGATTTGATAGCTATTCTAGGAAGGTTTATGGAAGTGAAGCTTAGATTTCCTCGTCCAGTTACAATTTCTCGAGATGGGTCATATTCATTTGCCATAACTCTAGTTCTACATCCCATGTAGGCAACCTCTGTTTCAGGAGTACCTTTGTAATGCTTAGCATTAAACGGAGCATCTAGGAATGAGAAATTAGGGAATAATCTTTTTGCACTTACCCTACAAGCTAATTTAAAAAGATCGTAGTTAGGATCTTGAGGATTATAGTTTACACCTTCTTTTATTTTAAATATGTGTATAGGGAATATTGGGGTTTCTCCATTTCCAAGACCGCTTTCTGTAGCTAAAAGGATATTTTCTATAATCAATCTTCCCTCAGCAGAAGTATCCATTCCATAATTTATAGAGCTAAATGGAATTTGGGCACCTGCACGACTGTGCATAGTATTCAGATTGTGAACAAGGGCTTCCATAGCTTGATAACAAGCTCTTTTTGTTTCTAAAAGTGTTCTTTCAACTGTGAAATTTTGGATTTTTTTAGAAATTTCAGAAGAAAAATCTTTTTTAAGAAGCTCTAACTCTTCGTTTTGATATCCGTTATCTGAAGCAAGAACAGGAGAAAGTTTTAAATTGCTAAAAATTGTATTTAAAAGGTTATCCACATAAACGTCAGCATTATTAGTATCAGATAAAAGCATAACGGCTTTTATAAGATTTTGTCTATATATTCGCATATAAGTTTTTTTAACTCCTGAAGATAGGGCGTAATCAAAGTTAGGGATACTTTGACCACCATGCTGATCATTTTGGTTAGACTGAATAGCGATACAAGTAAGTGCTGAGTAGCTTGCTATATCGTTAGGTTTTCTTAAGAAACCATGACCAGTAGAAAAACCATTCTTAAACAATTTATCAACATCGATTTGACAACAAGTTGTAGTAAGCGTTAGAAAGTCTAAATCGTGAATATGAATGTCACCTTTTGTATGAGCTTCAGAATGATTTGGTTTAAGTACATACATAGAATAGAATTGTTTAGCACCTTCGGAACCATACTTTAGCATGGTACCCATAGCAGTATCTCCATCTATATTGGCATTTTCTCTTTTAGTGTCATTTTCACTAGCGTCATTATAAGTAAGGCCTTCGTATATTTTCATTAACCTAGTATTTTTTTCTCTTATACGAGTTCTTTCCGCACGGTACAATATATATTCTTTAGCAGTTTTTGCGTGTCCAGTCTCGATAAGGACTTTTTCTACAGCATCTTGGATTTGTTCAACAGTAGGAACTTTAATATCATTGTTTTCTAAATGATTTATTACCTCCAGTGCTAAATTTTGAGCTGTTTGAAAGTCATGACCTCCAATTGCAGAAGCTGACTTATAAATAGCAGTAGCTATCCTATTTGAGTCAAAATCTACCATTCTACCATCGCGTTTTATTATTTGTGTAAACATGAAAATTCTCCTAATCTTACAATATATAGTATATCTTCAGAAATTATATACTATATGTAGAATAAATACAATAGGTTTTTATATAATAAAAATAAAAAAAGTCCAAAAGAAATTTTATTCTTTTGGACTTTAAAAAGCATAATTGATACAAAATTAAATTAGATTAACCATTCTCCTAAAAGTGAGCCTGCTAGTGCTACGGTAGCTTTTGCAGTCATATTTTCATGATCTAAAAGAGGGTTTACTTCTACAAATTCTGCACTTACTAATTTTTCAGATCTTGCAATAAGTTCAAGTGCATAATGTGCTTCTCTATAGCCCATTCCACCAGGAACTTTAGTTCCAGTACCAGGAGCTACTTCGGGATCAAGCACATCAAGGTCAAAACTCACATGGATACCATCAGTTCCTTCACCTGCTATTTTGATAGCTTCTTCTATAACTTTTTTCATACCCATATCATCAATTTCGTGCATTGTGAATACTTTGATGCCTAATGATTTTAATGCAGTTCTTTCGCCAGCATCTAAATCTCTTGAACCTATATAAACAATATTTTCTTTCTTTAAAACTGCATCTTTTCCACCAATAGAAGTAAGCGAATCATCACCCATTCCAAGAAGTACAGCGATTGGCATTCCGTGGATGTTTCCAGATGGACTTGTTTGAGGAGTATTTATATCTCCGTGTGCATCAAACCATATTACTCCAAGGTTTTTCTTGTGTTGAAGCACACCTGAAATTGTACCAATAGCAATACTATGATCTCCTCCAATAACTAATGGAAATTTACCTTCAGACATAGCATCAGAAACTTCTTTGCAAAGTTTTCCGTTTACTTCAGCTACGATATTTAAATGCTTTAAGTTTGAACCAGCTACAGTGATTGCAGCTTTTTTGTCAACTGGAATATCACATCTATCTTCAACGTTATAACCGATGTTTTCAAGTCTTTTTATAAGTCCGGCATATTTAATAGCTTCAGGTCCAAGGTTTACACCTCTTGTTCCTGCTCCAAGATCTATTGGTACACTTATTATAGATAAATTCTTATTTATTTCTGGCTTCATATTTCCTCCTAAATTAAAACAAAAAATGATTTATTAATATTAAAGCAAGAACTATGCCAACTATAAAATGATTTATTTGTAGTATAAAGCGGTTTCAAAAAAAGCTTTTTCAAAAAAATGTAAAAAAAATTTTTTACATAAATTTTAAAATAGGGTATAATATTATTCATATTAATAAATATTAGATTTAGAAATGAGGGAAAATATGTTTGAAAAAATGATTTCTTCAATATTTGCTATAAGAAATTTTTTTGATGAAATTTCAATTGTAGATAAAAATGGAATAATAAGATATTGTGAAATATTCATACCGGATATGTATAGTTTTACTGCTGATGAGATAGTAGGGAAGCATTTGTTTGAAGTTTTTAAAACTTCAAATGAGCAAAATAGTGAAGTAATTCAAGTTCTAAAAACAGGGAAGCCGATGATAATGTATAAAGATGATTTGCTTACTTATAAAGGAGACAAAGTAAACGGATATAGTAGTATTTATCCTTTATACAAAGAAGAAGAGCTTATTGGAGTAGCCGTAGCTATGAAAGCTGTAGATTCTAGCTTCAATAAAGAGTTCATAAAGATAATAGATGAAGGGAAAGGTAGAAAAAGCCAAGGTCTTGAGAACTATACGATAGATAGTCTTGTAACAAGAGATCCATATATGATTTCTATAAAAGATAGAATAAAAAGAGTGGCAAAAACTGACTCAGCGGTTTTAATTCAAGGAAAAACAGGAACAGGAAAAGAAATTGTAGCACAGGCAATTCATTATTCTAGTAATAGAATGGACAAACCTTTTATATCTCAAAACTGCTCAGCGATTCCCTCTAATTTACTTGAAAGTACCTTGTTTGGAACGGAAAAGGGAAGTTTTACAGGAGCAATTACAAATAAAGGGTTATTTGAACTTGCAAATGGGGGGACTGTATTTTTGGATGAAATAAATTCAATGGATATATCAGTTCAAAGTAAAATTTTGAAAGCGATAGAAGAAAAAAGTGTAAGACGTCTTGGGGGGCATAAAAATATAAAGGTCGATATAAGAATTATTGCGGCTATAAATGAAGATCCATTTGAGTCTATAAAGCAAAATAGATTAAGAGAAGATTTATTTTATAGACTAAATGTAGTCTCGTTAAAACTAAACGAATTAAAAGATCGGATTAGTGATGTAGAACTTCTTAGCAATTATTATCTTGAATATTATAACAAAGCTATGAATATGCAAGTGTTAGGCTTTGGAGAAGATGTAAAGCTAATATTTAAAAATCATGATTGGCCAGGGAACGTAAGAGAATTAAAAAATGTAATAGAAAGTGCGTTTAATATGGTTGAAGGGGAATTTATTGGTATAAAGGATATTCCAGAATATCTTAATTCAAAAAAAATAAAGCAGAATAATAATGGTTATAAAAAAAGTAATATTATATTTGAAGGTGGAGAAAGTTATGATAAGCTGTTAGAGGCTTATGAAAAAAATATAATAATGGAAGCTATTTCTAAAAGTAAAAGTATGGCTGAAGCAGCTAGACGTTTAAAACTTACAAGGCAAAATTTTAATTATAAATTGGAAAAATTTGGCTTAAAAGATAATTAGAAAGTTTATTTAAACTTTCTAATTATCTTTATTCATTAAGAAATTAAAATCAAATGGTTGAAAATATGATGATATATCTGATTTTTTTGCATTTACAGTACCTTGGACAAAATTGGATTTTCCTCCACCTTTGGCATCAAATGTTTCGTTGAATTTTTCAACTATATAATTTATATTTAGAGCCGATGAAGTTATAACGTATTTGTAACCATCCTCATCATTTCCTGAGAAAATCATAATTACACCATTTCTATTTTCACAAAGAATATTTGCAAATTTTTGAAGATCGGAAGAAGACAGATCTTCTTCAAAAAGGATTATTTTACTCAAGTTCCTATCAATAGTCTCAGCTCGAAGTTTGAAAAGCTTGTTGATAAGTGAGATGTTTTCTGATTTTAATTTATCTCTATCAGCACGTAATTGAGTAACGGATATATCAGAAAGCTCAGGTTTACAAGAAAGCTGAGTTGAGATATCATAAACAATTTTGTTTTTTTCATGATAGTCATTGAAAGCTTTTTTTCCGCAAAGCATATAAAGTCTTGTACCACCTTTATAGTTTTGATTGGATAAAAATTTTATTATACCGATTTCACCGGTATAACGGACATGGGTTCCGCAACATGCACATATATCAGCGCCGGGAACGGAAACTACTCTTATTTCTCCATCGATATCTTTTTTACTTCTGTAATTAAGTGTATATAGTTCATCTTTTGAAGGACAATCTATTTTTACGCCTAAGTTCTTGTATATTATATCATTTGCTTTTCTTTCTATAAAATCCAAGTTTTCATCTGTAAGTTTGCCATCAAAATCTACAGTGATATAGTTTTCGCCCATGTGAAAACCCACATTGCTAAATCCGAAATGTTTATTTACAAGTCCAGAAACAATGTGTTCACCTGTATGGTGTTGCATAAGCATAAATCTAAAGTTCCAGTCAATTTTGCACTCAACGACACTTTGGATTTCAAGTTCAAAATCAACATAGTGATAAATTATGCCATTTTTTTCTATTACGTCAAAAACTTCTACATAAAAATCAGTTTTTTTGTAAGGATTTCCTAAATTCATAGGGGCTATAAAGCCTTTATCCGGAGGTTGTCCTCCGCCTTCAGGAAAGAATGCAGTTTTATCAAGTACGATTTTAAATAGATATTTTTCAAAATTTAAATCATCTTTTTCTACGCTTTGGCATTCTAAAACGGTTGCGTTAAATTTTGTGATGTAACTGCTGTTTTCGAATAATTTTATGGTTTTTTCCATCACATACCTCTATATTTTAAATTTTATATTAAAGATGGAATCGCTTTTTAAATTCCAATTTAGCTTTTTTATCCGCAAATATTATCATACTAATCATTACCATTGCAGAGTAAAAAGCAGCAAATATCAGAGTCCAGCTTACAGTAGAAAGGTTAAATATTAAAAGTAAAATAGAAAGTATGCCTACTATGGAAATTGTTATCTGATATACAAAGTATTCCCTAAATTGCATGGGTTTAAACACAGCAATTGAAGATATTGATGATACTCCCAAAACTATTATGACGGGAATAGCATAATTTAGTGACCATTTTTGATATCCTAAAGCATAATCTATAAGGATTACAATTGTAGATATTGAAAGCATTTGCTTTAATATAAAGTAGCCGATATTTTTTAATGATTTCTGGATGGTGTATATTGTAAACCATATATATCCAAGCACTGAAGTTGAAAGAAATAAGTAGGTGAGGTCAGTTTCATTCAAGAATTTGATAGATATGGTCATAAAAAACATTATTATAGCTAGAACTACATATATTTTAAAACGTATCATTTGATAATGTTTATTCTCTAAATTGATTTTAGGATATGGTTCCATAAAGTTTTCATCAAGATGATTAACACTATTTCCGCAAAGTGGGCATTTGGAAGACTTGCTAATTATGTTTATATGGCATTTTTCACAACGATTCATTATTCTACCTCATTTGTATATATTGATATATCAAGACCTTCGTTTGCTAAATATCTTACTATAAATTTTATTATATCAGTATCTTCTATAAGTGATGTGAAATTTAAATAAAAAGTATCTTTGTAGGATAAATTCATAGTTTTAAATGGATTTGAAAATGATGGACTTAATATCATATCTAAATCATTTATAAATTCATCTATGCCGTTTTTGAATTCGATTCTTCCAAGACTTGATAAAACTGTTGTTTGACTTTTTTCACTATTTCTATACACGCCTTTTATAGCATAATTTTTTATAGCGAGAGGAACTATTCTAAAAATAGGATTTTTTTCAAGACTTCCGAAATATTTTATTCTTTGAGCTAAAAAATCTTTATCTAAATATTTTTTGAATTCGGAAGCTACAATTTCCAAGATGTTATCAAATGTATAGTTTTCGTTTTCAAAATCAACTGTGGGATAAATACAAGTAAAGAAATTTCTAAGGGTAGAAGTTTCGAAATATATTCTTAAATTAGTAGGAAGGCATACGGTTATTGGTTTTTTTAAAGAATCTTTCTTTAAATCTTCACTATAGATAGCATATATTATAAGTGCAGTAAGATAAATACTTACGGTTACTTTTTTATTTTTAACTAACTTTAGAAAGTCATCTAACGGAAATTTTGCTATAATTACTTTTAATTTTCTACTGTCCATAAGTGTTCCAGGCACGGAATAAGCTTTTTTGGTTTTGAAATTATTTTTTATATTAGATACGTCTTTGTGTTTTGCGAAAGCATCCTCGCCCAATGCTATAGTAGCAACCTTTGAATCATAAGTAATAATATGATCAGATATTTTTTCGGGATAAAGTTCTTTAAGATAGTAATATAATATATAGTTAAAGAATCTAAGCATGCCAGTGCCATCTCCAAGTGCATGAAAAACATCTAGACTTATTTTCTTTTTGAAATATGATAACTTGAAGAGAAAATAATTATTTTCTTTTTTTAAGATGGTTTTACATGGATAAACATCTTCTTCATTTATAATAGGCTCATCAAAATTCATTTCAAAATAAGGCCAGAATAAACCGCGTCTTAATTTGACTTTAAATATAGGCATAGCAGAAAGCGCTTTGTTCAGAGCTGTTTTTAAAGTATCTGGACGGATATCTTCGTTAAGATAAGCTGATATTCTAAAAACGTTTGTAGATCCCAAATCGCTTACGGCGGGGTAGAGCTTACCAGTGTTATCAAGCTTGCTCCAATATAGTTCTTCATTAATATTCATAATATTCCACCTCTTTATTATTTATAAATAATATCATAAAAGAGTCAATAATTAAAGAAAAAATACAAAAAAACAGCACAAGTTATATATTACTTTGGAAAAACTTTTGAATTTGTGATATATTAGTATTGATATAAGAATAATAGATGTGAAAATTGAGGTGTAACAAAATGAAAATCAATTTCTCTATGGATATAAAACAGACGCAGAAATTGCAGATGACTAGAGAATTAAAACAAGCTATAGAACTACTTAATATGAACACTCAAGAAGTAGAAAGTATAATAATTGAAGAAGTAAAAGAAAATCCTACACTTGAAGTTGAAGCTAAAGAGGAAGTTGATTGGTCTAAATTTATAGATGATATAAAAGCTGTAGCAAATTATTCACAAGGAAACAGTTTCGATGAGGATGATAATGAAACAAGTCCAGAAAATTACCTAAAAGCGCCGACTAACATATATGATTATTTGGAAAAAGAGATATCAGCGCTTGAACTTAGTAAAGATGAAAAAGAAATAGCATATTACATAATAGAAAGAGTAAATGATAGTGGGTATTTTGTTTCAGACATACAAGAATGCATATCACTTTTAGGTGTAACTGAAAAAAAATTTCTTGCAGTCTTAAAAAAAGTTCAAAGCATAGAACCAACAGGGATTTGTGCAAGAAATTTAAAAGAATGTTTATGTTTACAACTTGAAAAAATGTATGATAAAGAAGATATTGTAATGAAACTTGTAGAAAACGAACTTGAGAATATAGCAGCTAAAAAATATCATCTTATACAGAAAAAATATAAATTGAAAGAATCGGAATTAGCAGAAGCTATTAAGATAATTAAATCTTTGGACCCAAAACCAGGCAGAGAGTTTTCTTATTTTGCACCTATGTATGTATTTCCTGATGTATACATTGAAAAAATAGGTGAAAAATGGGAGGTTGTAAACAATTCAACTTTGCCACAGCTTCATGTGAGTGATTTCTATAAAAAAATGCTTAGTGATCATAATGAAGAAGTAGATAAAGAAACTGAAAAATATATAAAAGAAAAATTAAACAAAGCGCTTAATTTAATTAGAAATATTGATCAAAGAAAAAACACAATCCAAAAAGTAGCTGCAAAAATAGTTGAGAATCAAATCGACTTTTTTGAAAAAGGAAAGAATCATATTGTCCCTATGAAGCTAAAAGATATAGCTGATTTAACTGGATTTCATGAATCTACAATATCAAGGGCGGTTAATGGCAAATATATGTTAACCCCAAGAGGACTATTTGAATTTAAATATTTCTTTACTACCTCGGTGAGTACTTCTGATGGAAGCTCTATTTCTAACAAAAATATAAAGGATAAAATAAAAGAAATTATAGAAGCAGAAAATAAAAAGAAGCCAATGAGTGACCAAAAAATATGTGATATATTGAATCAAGAGGGTATTGAAGTTTCAAGAAGAACAGTAACAAAATATAGAGAAGAAATGGAAATTTTGACTTCTACTTTGAGAAAAGAATTATAATATTAATATTTTATATAAGATGACTTTAAAAAGTTGTCTTATATTTTTTATTTTTTTCAAAGTATACTATTTTTTTAACAAATAAAGTTTAAAGTATACATACTAAGTTAGTAAAGCACAATAAAAGTACACTATTAAAGTTTTTTTGAAAAAAAGTGTTGCAAAAAAACTTTAATAGTGTATAATAAATAACTGGGAACGATAAACGTCCCGCAAAGGTATAATAATTTAGAGTTTGTTTAATATATATAAGGAGGAGCAATGATAAAGGTTGCGATTAATGGATTTGGAAGAATAGGAAGATTGGCGCTTAGAAACATGAGTAAATATCCAGACGATTTTGAAATTGTAGCAATAAACAGTACTAGAGATGCACATACGCTAGCGCATTTACTTAAATATGACTCTTCACAAGGAAGATTTGATGCAAAGGTTGAAGTTATTGAAGAAAATAAATTTTCAGTAGATGGACGAATCATAGAGATAATAGCAGAAAGAGATCCTGAAAAACTTCCATGGGGAGAAAAAGGAATAGATGTAGTGCTTGAATGTACTGGAAAATTCATAGATAAAGAAAAAGCGAATGCACATATAAGATCAGGTGCAAGAAAAGTAGTTATATCCGCACCAGCAAAAGGTGAATTAAAAACTATAGTTTATGGAGTAAATCACAGTAGTTTAACAAAAGAAGATGACGTGATTTCGGGTGCATCGTGTACGACTAACTGTTTAGCGCCTATGGCTAAGGTTATGGACGAAGAGTTTGGTCTTGTAAGTGGTATTATAACGACGGTTCATGCATATACAAATGACCAGAATACTTTAGATGGAACTCATGCTAAGGGCGATTTAAGAAGATCTAGAGCAGCGGCAGCAAATATCGTTCCAAACTCTACGGGAGCAGCAAAAGCTATAGGAAAAGTACTTCCTAGACTACAAGGTAAGCTTGATGGTGCAGCACAGAGAGTTCCTGTAGTTACAGGTTCACTTACAGAGTTAGTATGTATACTAGACAAAAAAGTTACGGCAGAGCAAGTAAACTCTGCTATGAAGAAGGCAAGTGATGACTCATTTGGATATACAGAAGATCAAATAGTATCTTCAGACGTTATTGGAATAACTTATGGAAGTTTGTTTGATGCCACTCAGACAAAGGTTCTACAAGTAGCAGGGAGTCAACTTGTAAAAGTAGTATCGTGGTATGACAATGAAATGTCTTACGCGGCACAATTGGTTAGAGTCGCAAGACATGTAGGCCAATTGATTTAACTATTATATTAATTTTCAAAACTTCTAAGTAATCACACGAAATAATCAGACTCTAATTGCCAAGTAAAGAGTCTGATTATTTTTATGTAAAAATGTGTATAAATATAAAAAAATACTTGTAAAAATACTCCATATGAAGTATTATAATATTAAGTGGGACGATAAATGAATAGCGGGACATAAAAAGTCCTAAAAAATCACTCACTAAAACCCAACAAAGGGGGACTTTAATGAACAATCTTTTAGAAATTCAAAGGAAAATAGTTCCAGAAGCACTTATACTCTTGGAAAAAAGATATTCAATACTAAAAGAAATATATCTTTCGGGAACTATAGGTAGGCGCATGCTTGCTTCAAAAATGAATATTTCGGAAAGAATTGTAAGAAGTGAAGTGGAATTTTTAAAAGCGGAGGGCTTGCTTTCAATTGATGCTACAGGAATGATTATAACTCCTGTAGGTATGGAAATTTTAGATAATTTAGGAGAATATATCTCTCAAATTAGAGGACTTTCTGTTATGCAAGATAACTTGGCAAAAAAAATGGGTATAAACAAAGTGTTGATTGTACCGACTTCACTAGAATACAATCAGGATGCTTTAAAAGAACTTGGCAAAGAAGCATCTAAGTATTTTTTAAAAACTGTTAAACCGGATGATATTGTTGGAATAACAGGCGGGTACACTATGTATCAGTTTTCAGAACAGATGCCTAAAAAAGAATTTTCGAAAATGACAATTGTTCCAGCCAGAGGAGGCTTGGGAGAAGTTTTAGAAATTCAATCAAATAGCATAGTTGCCAACTTGGCAGGCAAACTATCAGCAAACTACAAATTACTTCATATTCCTGACAATATAAATAAAGATATAATGAGCTATATGTATGAAGACCCTCAAATAAAAGGTGTTGTAGATGATATAGCAAAAATAAATTACTTTGTATTTGGGATTGGAAATGCCGAAGATATGGCAAAACGAAGGCACACTCCAAAAGAACAGTGGGAATATATAAGAAGTAGAGGTGCGGTTTCAGAGTCTTTTGGGCACTATTTTGATATAGATGGGAACATTGTTCATGAAACAGGTACAGTAGGAATTAAATTAGAACAGTATAAAAATTTACAAAATATAATAGGTATAGCAGGTGGCAAAAATAAGGCAGAGGCAATTCTGTCGATATCAAAAATAAATAAAAATCTAGTACTTATAACAGATGAAAGTGCAGCTTACAGGATTCTGGATTTACTAGGTTAGTGTGATTAAAATTTAAAATTAAGATTACTTAGGAGGAAGCAAAAATGGTAAAAGTGGCAATTAACGGATTTGGAAGAATAGGTAGACTAGCTTTAAGAAAAATGATGGAACAAACTGATAAGTTTGAAGTAGTGGCGATAAACGATCTTACTAACTCAAAAACATTAGCGCATCTATTTAAATATGATTCAGCACAGGGAAGATTTAACGGGGAAATAACTGTAGAAGAAACAGGATTCATCGTTAATGGAAAAGAAATAAAAGTGTTTGCTCAAAAAAATCCAGCAGACCTTCCATGGGGAGAGCTTGGAGTAGATGTGGTACTTGAGTGTACAGGATTCTTTACAGATAAAGAAAAAGCACAGGCTCATATAGAAGCAGGCGCTAAAAAAGTAGTTATATCAGCACCAGCTACAGGGGATTTAAAAACAGTAGTATTTAATGTGAATCATGAAATACTAGATGGTACAGAGACTGTTATTTCAGGAGCTTCTTGTACAACAAACTGTCTTGCGCCAATGGCAAAAGTATTAAACGACAAGTTTGGAATAACAAAAGGTTTTATGACTACTATTCATGCATACACAAATGATCAAAATACGCTTGATGCACCGCATCCAAAAGGCGATTTAAGAAGAGCTAGAGCAGCGGCTTCAAATATAGTTCCAAACTCAACTGGAGCAGCAAAAGCAATTGGACTTGTAATCCCAGAATTAAAAGGGAAATTAGATGGTGGAGCACAGAGAGTTCCAGTTATAACAGGATCACTTACAGAACTTGTTTGTACTTTAGGAAAAAACACTTCAACACAGGAGATAAATGAAGCTATGAAAGCGGCTTCAAATGAGTCATTTGGTTATACTGAAGAGGAGTTAGTATCTTCAGATATAATAGGTGTAAGCTATGGTTCACTATTTGATGCGACACAGACAAAAGTAATGGAAGTAAATGGCGAACAATTAGTGAAAGTTGTATCTTGGTATGACAATGAAATGTCATACACAAATCAGTTAATAAGAACTTTAGGACATTTTGCTTCATTAACGAAATAATAATAAATTTAAAATGCAAGCTGGTCCATGTTTTACATGGACCTGCTTTATAACGTGTGGAGGAATTTGATATGTCAATGCTTAATAAAAAAACAATAGAGGATATAAGCGTATCGGGCAAAAAAGCTTTAGTGAGATGTGATTTTAATGTGCCAATTAAAGACGGTGAGATTACAGACCTTAACAGGATTTATGGAGCACTTCCAACAATAAAATATCTTATAGATAATGGGGCAAGAGTTATACTTTGTTCTCATTTAGGAAAACCTAAAAATGGTTATGAAAAAGCATTTTCATTAGAGCCAGTAGCAAAAAAACTGTCAGAACTTTTAAGTAAAGAAGTTATTTTTGCAGCAGATGAAGAAGTTGTGGGAGATAACGCTAAATCGGCAGCAGCTAAACTCAATGATGGTGATGTTATGCTTATCGAAAACACTAGATTTAGAAAAGAAGAAACTAAAAACGAAGAAAGTTTTTCAAAAGAACTAGCTTCGCTCGCAGATATTTTTGTAAATGATGCTTTTGGAACTGCACATAGAGCACACTGCTCAACTGTAGGCGCAGGTGAATTTCTGCAAGAACGTGTTTGTGGATACCTTATTCAAAAAGAATTGAAGTTCTTAGGAGAAGCGGTTGAAGCTCCAAAAAGACCGTTTACAGCAATCCTTGGAGGCGCTAAAGTTTCTGATAAGATTGCAGTTATAGAACAATTGTTAGAAAAAGTAGACACCCTTATAATAGGTGGGGGGATGGCATATACTTTCCTAAAAGCACAGGGATATAGTATAGGAAGCTCTCTTGTAGAAGAAGAAAAAGTAGAGTATGCTAAAGAAATGATAGCTAAAGCAAAAGCTAAAGGTGTAGCTATGCTACTTCCAGTAGACAATGTAGTTGCTGATAGATTTTCAGAAGATGCAAAACCTGTAGTTACAAGCGACCAAAATATAGAAGATGGTTATATGGGACTAGATATAGGGCCAAAAACTATAGAACTTTATGTAGAAAAAGTAAACTCATCTTCAACAATAATTTGGAATGGACCTATGGGAGTGTTCGAATTTGAAAATTTTGCAAAAGGAACGCTTGCTATAGCACAAAACATGGCAGCGCTTAAAAATGCAGTTACAGTTATAGGCGGAGGAGATTCAGCAGCTGCAGTAAATCAGCTTGGATTTGGAGATAAAATGACTCATGTTTCTACAGGTGGAGGCGCATCTTTAGAATTCTTAGAAGGTAAAGAACTTCCAGGAATAGTATCATTAGATTCTAAATAGAAGGAGAATTATTATGAGAAGACCGATAATAGCAGGAAACTGGAAAATGTTTAAAACAATTGCAGAGGCAGTTGAATTTGCAAGAGAAATAAAATTGGATTGTGAAACAGAAAACGTAGATGCAGTAATATGTGCACCATTTACTATGATACAGTCGCTTAAAGAAGAACTTAAAGGTACACATGTTAAAATAGGAGCTCAAAATTTTCATTATGAAGATGAGGGGGCTTTTACTGGAGAAATTTCAGCAAAAATGTTACTTGAAGTAGGTGCAGAGTTTGTTATAATAGGTCATTCTGAAAGAAGACAGTATTTTAATGAAACTGATGAAACTGTAAATTTAAAAGCGAAGAAGGCTATAAAAGAAGGACTTACACCGATAATTTGTGTGGGAGAATCTTTAGAACAAAGAGAAGCTGAAATAACACAAGAAATTGTCAAAAATCAAGTTGTAGCAGCATATAAAGAAATATCATCAGAAGATGCTATGAAAACAGTGATAGCATATGAACCGATATGGGCAATTGGAACAGGAAAAACGGCTACGAGTGCACAAGCTAATGAAGTATGCATGCATATAAGACAAGAATTAGAAAAGCTTTATAATGAGGAAACTGCTAAAAAGATAAGAATTCAATATGGTGGATCAGTAAAACCAGCTAATGTAAAGGACATAATGGCACAATCAGATATAGACGGCGCTTTAGTAGGTGGGGCATCACTTGTAGCAGAGGATTACCTTAAGCTTATAAAATTTTAAGGAGATTTCTATGAAAAAACCAGTAGCATTAATTATATTAGATGGTTTTGCATTAGTCGATAAAATAGAAGGCAATGCAGTAAAAGCTGCTCAAAAGCCTAATTTTGAAAGTTACTACTCTAAATATCCAGTAACAAGTTTAGGCGCAAGTGGTTTTGATGTAGGACTTCCAGATGGACAAATGGGAAATTCTGAAGTTGGCCATTTAAATATTGGAGCCGGAAGAGTAGTTTATCAAGAACTTACTAGAATAACTAAGGCTATAGCCGATGGTGATTTTTTTGAAAACCAAGAGCTTGTAGAGGCTATGAAAATGGCAGCTAAAGGAAACGCGCTTCATTTAATGGGTTTATTATCAGATGGAGGTGTTCATTCTCATATAGATCACTTAAAAGGACTTTTAGAAATGGCTAAGCGATATAAAGTTGAAACAGTTTATGTACACTGCTTTATGGATGGAAGAGATACTCCACCAAAATCAGGGATAGATTTCATAAAAGAACTGGAAAACTTTATAGCAACAAATAATATAGGAAATATAGCAACTATATCTGGAAGATATTATGCTATGGATAGAGATAATCGTTGGGAAAGAGTGAAAAAAGCTTATGATGCGGTTGTATTAGCAGATGCTCCTACGTCAAAATCTCCAAGCGAAGCTATGGAAAGTTCTTATAGCAACGATAAAACCGACGAGTTTGTAGAGCCTGTGGTAGTACTAGATGGTTATAAAGGTATAGAAAATGGAGATAGCATAATATTTTTCAATTTTAGACCAGATAGAGCAAGAGAACTTACAAGAGCTATAACAGAGAATGAATTTGATGGTTTTGAGAGAACTAAAATAGATACACATTATGTAACTATGACTCAGTATGACATTAAATTTAAAAATGTGAAAGTAGCTTATAGACCAGAGGCATTAGTAAATACACTGGGAGAATATTTAGCAGACAAGGGGCTTACTCAGCTTAGAATTGCAGAAACTGAAAAATATGCACATGTTACATTTTTCTTTAATGGTGGAAGGGAAGCTGTTTACAATAACGAATCTCGAATTCTTGTAAATTCTCCAAAAGTAGCAACCTATGATCTTAAGCCAGAGATGTCGGCTTATGAGGTTACAGAAAAACTTGTTGAAGATTTGGAAAATGATCCAAAAGATGTTATAATATTAAACTACGCAAACTGTGATATGGTAGGTCATACAGGAGTATTTGAAGCGGCTAAAAAAGCAGTAGAAGCAGTTGACACTTGTCTTGGAAAAGTGGTTTCAAAAATACAAGAACTGGGTGGAAGTGTACTAATAACGGCAGACCATGGAAATGCAGAACAGATGTGTGAAGAAGATGGAAGCCCATTTACTGCGCATACTACAAATAGAGTACCACTTATATATATAAATGATGATGCTTTAGATTCAAAATTAAGAGCTGATGGAAAACTTTGTGATTTATCACCTACAATTTTGGATATATTAGGATTAGAAAAGCCACAAGAAATGACAGGTAATTCATTAATTATAAAATAATCAGGAGGAACATTATGTTTATTACAGATGTATATGCAAGAGAAATATTAGATTCAAGAGGAAATCCTACAGTAGAGGTTGAAGTAACACTTGATAGTGGAGTAATGGGTAGAGCTGCTGTACCATCAGGCGCATCTACAGGAGTATATGAGGCTGTAGAATTAAGAGATGGCGATAAGGGTAGATATCTTGGAAAAGGAGTTCTAAAAGCGGTTTCAAATGTAAATGAAATAATTGCTCCTGAACTTGAAGAAATGAATGTTTTTGACCAAGTTGGAATAGATCAGCTTATGATAGAACTTGATGGAACTGAAAATAAAGGGAAATTAGGGGCAAATGCTATTCTAGGAGTTTCTATGGCAGTAGCGAAAGCAGCAGCAGAAGAATTAGGAATGCCGCTTTATAGATATATAGGTGGAGTGAATGCAAAAACACTTCCTGTTCCAATGATGAACATCATAAATGGTGGAGAGCATGCAGACAATAACGTAGATATCCAAGAATTCATGGTAATGCCAGTAGGAGCGAAGTCTTGGAAAGAAGCACTTAGAATGGGTGCTGAAATATTCCACGCACTTAAATCAGTACTTCACGGAAAAGGTCTTAATACAGCGGTAGGTGATGAAGGTGGTTTTGCACCAAACCTTACATCAAATGAAGAAGCACTTAAGGTAATAGTAGAAGCTATAGAAAAAGCAGGTTACAAAGCAGGCGAGCAAGTTAGAATTGCAATGGACGCAGCAGCATCATCTTTCTACTCAAAAGAGAAAAACCTATATGTTTTAGCGGGCGAAGGAAAAGAATTTACTTCAGCACAAATGGTAGAGTTCTATGAAGATCTTTGCAGCAAATATCCAATCGTTTCAATCGAAGACGGACTTGATGAAAACGACTGGGATGGTTTCAAATTAATGACTGAGAAACTTGGAAATAAAATTCAAATAGTTGGAGATGACCTTTTTGTAACAAATACTACAAAACTTGCAGAAGGAATCGAAAAAGGAATCGCAAACTCAATTCTTATAAAACTAAATCAAATAGGAACAATAACTGAAACTTTAGATGCTATTGAAATGGCTAAATTAGCAGGATATACAGCAATTATATCTCATAGATCTGGAGAAACAGAAGATACTACAATTGCAGACCTTGTAGTAGCAACAAATGCAGGACAGATAAAAACAGGAGCTCCATCAAGAACAGATAGAGTTGCAAAATACAATCAGCTTATAAGAATAGAAGATGATTTAGAAGGTATATCGCAGTACAAAGGAATGAAAGCGTTCTATAATATAAAAAAATAGTAACAAATATAAAAACACAGCCGAAATATCAAAAACGGCTGTGTTTTTATATGTCAAAAATACCTTGATTTAGTTGTAATATGATGAAATTATGATATAATTAAATTGTATGTTTTAATAGATTTTAACTTGGAATATCAAATAATGAAAATATCTCACTCAAAGAAAGAGGAGGATTTCGTTTTGGAAGATTTTAGAATAAAAGATATTGAAGCAAGTCAAAGACCAAGGGAAAAAATGTTACTAGAAGGAATTGATAATCTAAGTAACGAAGAACTATTAGCAATCTTGATAAATACAGGGAGTAAAGAAATTTCAGCGATAGGACTTTCTAGTAGAATACTAATGAAATCTAATGGAATAAAAGGTCTTGTTGAAATGGATTTGAATACACTTCAAGAAATAAAAGGCATTGGGCCGGCAAAAGCAACTACGATATTTGCAGCAATGGAACTTTCTAAGCGAATATCAAAAATAATAGGTAAGCAAAGATTTGAAATAAATTCACCACAGAGTATAGCACAGCTTTTTATGGAAGAACTTAGATATAAAAATAAAGAAGTGGTAAAAGTATTATTACTTGACACAAAGAATAATATTATAGCAGATACAATTGTTTCTGAAGGATCTTTAAATGCATCTATAGTACATCCAAGAGAAGTTTACTTAGAAGCTATTAGAAGAAGTGCTAATAAAATTGTAGTTGTACATAATCATCCTTCGGGTGATCCAAATCCAAGTAATGAGGATTTAAAGATAACTCAACGTTTACAGGAGTCTGGTAAAATTTTAGGGATTGAACTGTTGGATCACATAATAATAGGAGATGGTGTGTATTGTAGTTTAAAAGAATTAAATTATATATAACATAATGAAAGGCATACGATGAAATTTAAAATTAAATTTGATTATAGTTTTAAAAAAAATAAAGGGATATTATATGGTGCAGGAGCGCTGATAGTATTAATAGTCATATTATTAGTAGTTAATGAAATAAATGGAAGATCTATAACACATAAACTTATTTCTCCAATACTTGGGAAAACTTCAAGTGTTAGTAATAGTGTTAGTGGATTTATAGATAGAAAATATATACATGATGAACAACAAAATAAGATAAAAGACTTAGAAGCTAAAAATAGTGAACTTCGAAAACAGTTGATTGACAATATGATAAGTCAGGAAGAACTTACAGAACTCAAGGAGCTTAAAGTTATGCTTAAGCTTAAAGATGAAAATATATATGATGAATATGTAACTGCAGATATAATATCTAAAGATGGAAATGGATTTTATTCATCATTTTTGATTTCAGCAGGTAAAAAAGATGGAATTACAGAAGGGAGTCTTGTGTTAAGTGGAAGCGGCTTAGCTGGAGTTGTGGAAGTTTCATATGAAAATTACAGCAAAGTGGTTTCAATTTTAGATTCTAAAATGTCAATGAGTTTCAGAATAGCAAGAGACGAGAAAATAACAGGGATAGCAAGTCAAAACCTGGATAGTAAAGCTTTTGAAGATATGAAGGAGGGTTTTTTAAAGGCTTATTGCAATGAAACTGAACAAGAAATTCTAGTAGGAGATATAGTTATAACTTCGGGAATGGGAATATATCCACAGGGAATAGAAATAGGAGAAGTATATGAAATTATAGAAGATAACACAAATCTTTTAAAATATATTAAAATAAAACCATATACTAATTTTAATGATTTGGACAAAGTAATGGTAATAAAGACAAGAAAAATGGATTAGGAAATGTAGAGACTAGAATGAAAAATATATTATATATACTAGTAGGGTTTTTGATTTTAATTTTAGAAATATCTGTAACAAACAATTATCCTATTTTAGGAATAAATTTAGATTTGTTATTGGTATACATTATAATTTTAAGTGTAAATACCGATGCAAAATCAAATTTTATAACAGCGGTAGCACTTGGATTTTTTAAAGATATTTTAATAGGGTTAAAATTTGGAACAAATATAGTGATACTGTTGTTAGTTGTAGCGGTAATAAGATTCACTAAAGATAAGATATATGAATATAGAAACATATATCCCATAGTACTTATAACTATTGGCTCAGTGATTCAATGCATATGTTATTTTGTTATTTCTAATATATATTTTACAGGTACTGAAATGAATGTGTTTTTTTTAATACTTTTGAAAAAAACTGTTTTAAACTGTGTATTAGGAATAATGTTTTATGAATCAGCGTGTAATGTTTTTGATAAAATATAAATGGTGAAAAAATGAAAATCAATATAAATATAGATGACCGAAATAAATTCTTTTTTAAAATAGTAATTGTATGTTTTGTGATTTTATTAATAAAATCATTTTATCTTACCACCGTAAAAGGTGCGGAATATTCTGAAATCGCAGACAATAAAATCTATAAAAAAATATCAATAGATGCGCCTAGAGGAGAGATAAGAGATAGAAATGGAACGCTACTTGCAGGAAATAAGCCTGTATTTTCAGTAGAAATATCTGCAAATGAAATAGATGTGGATACAATAAATAAGGTGATATCAGAGGTAGTAGTTATACTTGAAGCTAGTAATGAAAAAATTAAAGATGAGTTTCCAATAGCTATAACAGAAAATGGGTATGAATATACTTTTGATAAAAAAATAAATGAATGGAAAAAAGCAAATTCAATTCCTATAAATTTTTCCGCGGAACAGACTTTTGATTATATGGTAGATACTCTATCCTCAAATGGAGTTATAACATTAGATCCCAAAGATACAGTGTTTGATATTCAGTCTAAGATAATAGAAGCGGGTTATTTTCCACCAATATCTGTAGAAAAAATGGAATTTTCTGAGAACGTAAAAAAACAAGAATGGCTTACTAAATATTTAAAAAAATATGTGGATGAAGAAGAAGATATTTATAGTACTTCAGCTAAAGATGCATTTTCCTATATAAGAAAATATTATGGAATAGAAGAGTCATTAAGTGATAAAGAAGCTAGAAAAATTATGATGGTTAGAGATTTGATAAAATCAAAAGGATATTATCAATATGAACCTACTATAGTTTCTGAGGATATAAAAAAAGAAACTGTATCAAAAATTGAAGAAAATGCAATAAATCTTCCGGGAATTGCAGTTAGAACATCATCGGTTAGATATTACCCAAAAGGTTCATCAGCAGCTCATATTCTTGGGCAGCTTGGGAAAATATCTACTCAAAATGAGATTGATAAATACGTAAAAGAACGTTCTTATGCGCCTACCGATATAATTGGAAAAACAGGTATAGAAAAAAATTATGAAGAAGCGCTTAAAGGGAGTAAAGGATATACTAAAGTACAAGTTGATGTAAGTGGAAGAATGATAGAAACTCTAGAAAGAGTGGAACCTGAAATAGGAAACACTGTTTATTTAACTATAGATTCAAAACTGCAAGAGGTTGCAGAGGCATCGCTTGAAAAAACCTTAAAAACTATACAATCTGGTGGAACTTATGACAGTGTATGGGGAAATATGAGAATGCGTGACAATAAAAGAATCTATTCAAAAGCTCAATCTGGAGCAGTAGTGGTTTTAGATATAAAAACAGGAGAAGTACTTGCGCTTGCAAACTATCCAGATTATGATCCAAACTTGTTTGCACAGGGAATAAGCTCGCAAGATATGAATGCGCTTATGCCTATAAATATGAATGATCCAATAGCACCAAAGCCTCTTTATAATATAGCTACAATGACTTCGGTTCAACCAGGATCTACATTTAAGATGATAACGGGACTTGCGGCTCTTGAAAATGGACTAGATCCATATTACCAAATACTTGATAAAGGTTACATTGAAATGGGCGGAAGAACATTTGGATGTTGGCTTTGGAATGAAAGACGAGGAAATCATGGATATGAAAATATGATGGATGCGCTTAGAGATTCATGTAACTATTATTTTTATTGCGTAAGTGTAGGTTATAATTATGCTACTGATACACCACTTCCAGTAAAAATGAAAGCAGATGAAATCTTGAGGTATTCTAAAATGTTTGGACTTGATGAAAAAACAGGTATTCAAATTGAAGAAATTCCAGGTAAAGTACCAGATCCAGAGAGTAAAGCCAAATCTGTGGCAGAAAGATTAGAAACAGATCTTAATAGAAGAATGAGAACTTATTTTAAGGATTTTGACAATAAAAGCGACAAATATGACCAAACTATAAAAACCATAGTAGGGTGGATGAGTGAGAATCCAACTAGAGGCGAAATAATGAATCGTCTTGGAGAATTAGGAGTTAAGGAACAATATATAGAAGAAGTAGCAGATGTAGTTAAATACAGTTATTTTAATCAAGGGAAATGGCAAACAGGAGATACATTTAACTTATCTATAGGACAGGGAGAACATGCGTATACTCCTATACAGCTTGCGAATTATATTTCGGCAATAGCAAATGGTGGATATTTAAATAAGGTCACAGTAGTAGACAAACTTGAATCTTCTGATAAAAAAACTATTCAGATGGAAGAACGAGTTAGTAAAAAATTGGAACTTAAAAATCCTGAAAACTTAAAATATATGAGACAGGGAATGGAAGACGTTTCGGATGAAGGTTCAGCTAGTTCATATTTGAAAAAATTTCCAATAAAAATAGCTTCAAAAACAGGAACTGCCCAAAAATCGGGAAAAATACCAGTGGCAGATGAAGAAGCCTATTTGATAAGATATATGGGAAGTTTTGGAGTGAATAAGACTGAAGTTATGAAACTTGCAGAAGAATATGAAATAGATGATAAGCATAGATATCCGAAACATGTATATATGAAAAGAGCTATAATGGAACTTAATCCAAACATAACTTCAGAAAGGATTAATGCTTACAAGGATTCATATGATCCTTTTGCATGGCTTGTATCATATGCACCTGCTGAAAATCCTGAAATTGCAGTAGTAACACTTCTATTTCAAGGTGGACATGGAGGTTTTGGGGCAGCTGTTGCAAGAGATGTTTATGCAGAATATTTTAATCTTATCGAAGATGATGTAGTTGATGAAGAGTTTTCTTTTACAGATAAAATTAGTTAAAAGAAAGGGTAATTATGGATTTAGAAATAAAAGCAACCAAAATAGGGTTTACTATAAATATTGATGAAGCTATAGATTTTTTAGATGCTAGGAAACTTTTAATAGATAAATTTGAAGAAGCTAATGATTTTTTTAAGGGAAGTCGATTTATAAAATTTAATTCTCCTGGATTAAAAAATTCGGATAGAGATTATCTTATAAAGTTTCTTGAAGAATCATATGGAGTAGTATTTGAAGAAGAGCAACAAACTGAAGACCATCAGAGGAAAAAAATTAGCAGGAAATATGTAAGCAATACAAATCTAGGATTTTTTAATGATAAAATAACCTCAATTGATGAAACTATAAATAAGATAAAAAATCTTACTAAACTAAGCAAAGATGATTTAGACACTCAAGAAGAAAATATAAATGATTTGCCTACAAAATTTCTTTTTGAGAACTTAAGATCAGGATCAGAAGTTGAATATGATGGAAATGTCGTAATATTTGGAGATGTAAATCCTGGGGCAAAAATAACGGCTAAAGGAAATATTATGGTTATGGGGAGTTTTAGAGGAATGGCACATGCAGGAAAAGGCAGTTCTAATTGTTTTTTAGCAGCATTGAAATTACTACCTCTGCAAATAAGAATAGGGAATTTATTTGCAGTTCCTCCAGAAGATGCAAAAATGCTTACAAATGCTATTGTAAAAAGCAAAGATGACGAAATTATAATAGAAACATTTTAAAAAATGAGGAGGATCGTATGGGAAAAGTAATAGTTGTAACTTCAGGAAAAGGTGGAGTTGGAAAAACCACTTCTACTGCAAATTTAGGGGCAGCATTAACAAAACTTGGAAATAAAGTTATAGTTATTGATGGAGATATTGGCCTTAGAAACTTAGATGTAGTAATGGGGCTTGAAAATAGAATCGTATTTGATTTAGTAGATGTAGTTGAGAAAAAATGTAAGATAAGACAGGCTATGATTAAAGATAAGCGTTTTGATGGACTGTATCTTATACCCGCAGCGCAAACCAGAGATAAGGATGCGGTAAAGCCTGAGCAGATGAAAGAAGTTTGTGATGAACTTAGAGAAGAATTTGACTATGTAATAGTTGACTGTCCAGCAGGGATAGAAAATGGTTTTAAAAATGCAATTGCAGGAGCAGATGCTGCGATTGTAGTTACCACTCCAGAGGTTTCCGCGGTAAGAGATGCAGATAGAATAATAGGACTTTTGGAAGCAAATTTAGTTAAGGAAATAAATCTTGTGGTAAATAGAATAAAAATAAATATGGTAAAAAATGGTGATATGCTTGATATAGATGATATACTAGATATATTAGGTGTTAAGCTTATAGGGGTTGTACCTGATGATGAACATGTAGTTATAGCGACAAATAAAGGTGAACCTGTTATAGATTATGGGAGTTCTTTAGCCGGTACCGCATATAGTAATATAGCAAGACGGGTAATGGGTGAGGAAGTAAAGTTTTTAAATCTAGATGTTCAAGAGAGTTTCTTCAAAAAGTTTCAAAAGCTTTTTTTGAACAAATAGAGAGTTTGAGGAAGGAAAAAAGATATGTTAGGATTTATGCAGTCAAAAAACAAATCTAAAGATGTTGCTAAAGAAAGACTAAAACTTGTACTTATGCAGGATAAAGGAAGAATGTCTAATGATATTCTTACTAGAATGAAAGATGACATACTATTAGCATTAGAAAAATATGTAGAAGTTAGTAGTGGTTCTGTTGATGTGGAGCTTACTAAGATGGAAAATGAATATGGAGAATTGGTAAATGCTTTAGTTGCAAATATACCAATTAGGACAGTTAAATAAGAGGCAAATAATGGATAATACTTTAAATAAAAAAAAGATAGACTGGACACTTATGCTTATAATAGGTCTGCTGTTTTTAATAGGAATGGTCTTAATATCAAGCGCTACACAATTTGATAAGAGGCGTCTTATAATGCAGGGAGGTTCTTTTGGAATAGGTATTGTCATGGTGTTCTTTTCAGGGCTATTTGACTATAGAATACTAAACAGGTATGGGAAACAGCTATATTTTATAACGATAGCGTTACTACTGTTAGTATATGTACCAGGTCTTGGAAAAGCTCAGTTTGGAGCAAGGTCTTGGATAAACTTAGGGTTTATGGATTTTCAGACTTCAGAAGCAGCAAAAATAACGTATACTCTAGCATACGCATCTTTTCTTGAAAAGCGAAAGAATAAACTCAACGATTTATCTGAAATAATGCCAGCTTTAGCATATCCACTTCCAATTTTATTGTTGCTATTGAAGCAACCTGATTTAGGTGGAGTTATAGTTTTTGTATCAATAACAGCGGTATGTCTTTTTGCGACAGGGCTTAATCTAAGATTCATTATGAATTCACTTCTAACGCTAGCATTATCAACACCGATAATATATAAGTTTATATTGAGAGATCATCAAAGGGTAAGAATAGATGCGTTTCTTAATCCAGGAGACCCATCTTTTGAAGGAAATTTTCAAGTAATACAATCTATGACCGCGATAGGTTCAGGAGGTTTTTTTGGAAAAGGTCTTTTTAATGGAACGATAAGTCAATATGGATTTTTACCTGTTACGGAAAGTGATTTTATATTTGCAGTACTTGGAGAAGAATTTGGATTTGTAGGTATGGCATTAATAATATTTTTGTTTTTTATGCTACTTTCCAGAATATATTCGATAGCGCAAAATTCAAAAGATTTTTATGGTACACTTGTAACTACAGGTTTTTTAGGTATGCTATTTTATCAAGTGTTTCAGAATATAGGAATGACGATAGGGGTTATGCCAGTTACTGGAGTGACACTTCCTTTTGTAAGTTATGGAGGAAGTTCTATGCTTACTACTATGATAATAATTGTAATAATTATGAATGTTTATAGCAAATCGCATTCAAGTTTTGCATATTAAATAGAAAAATACTGATGTACTATTAAATTTGATTTAATATACATCAGTATTTTTATTTATATAAGACTAGTTGAATTCTCAAGTATATCCACAAGTAATTTATAACAATTATCTGTAGAGGAGATAGATAGATGCTCATTTGGGGAATGAATATCGTACATATTAGGTCCAAAGGATATCATATCAATATCTTTAAGTTTTTCTTCAAATACACCGCATTCTACGGCAAGGTGAATGGAAGTTATATTTGGATTTTTGCTGAACAAGGTTTGATATCTTTCTGAAAATAAATCCCTTATTTTGGAAGTCTCTTTTATTTTCCATTCAGAGTAATCATCAGTTATATATATTGTAGATTCTGTTTGAGCAGAGAGTAGACGTAATCTATTAGAAATGTCATATTTTATAGAAGATACAGAACTTCGAACTAGCGATTTAAAATGTATATGAGAATCCTCTATATATACTACTCCAAGATTTAATGAAGCTTCAACTAAATCAGGAATTTGAGCACTCGTGGAATAAACTCCATTTGGATGTAGATTTAAAATATAAAGAAGATTATTTTTCGATTTCATATTTAAAACTTTATTAGTGAAAATTTCTAATTTTTGATAGTTTATATCAATGTTATCATCCTTAAGTTTATATTCCTCTTTTAAAATAGAAATCCATTCATTTAGATGATGCTCGAGAATTTCAGAACTTCCTTTTTTTATTGCTATTACAGCAGAAGCTTCTCTAGGAATCACATTGTCTTTAGAGCCACCACTTACATCAAAAATTTCATATTTTAAAAATCTCTGTAAATCCCGTAACACTCGGCCTAGAATACAAATTGCATTTCCTCTTCCTAGATGAATTTGTGTACCAGAGTGCCCCCCGAGTAATCCTAATATAGAAATTTTAAAGGTTTCAAACTCTGCTTCAAGCTGAGTAGTTTCAATTGGAAGCAAAATATCGCTTTTTAGACCACCTGCACAACCTATTAAAAAATCTCCTTCTTTTTCTGCATCGATGTTTATAAGAATTCTTGAATCAATAAGTTTTTCATCTAAAAATTTAGCACCAGTTAGTCCTGTTTCTTCTTGAGCAGTTAGAATTACTTCTATAGATGGATGCTTTAGATTATCAGAATCCAATATTGCCATTGCCATAGCAATTGCAATTCCGTTGTCCGCACCTAAGGTAGTATTATCAGCATATATGATATCGTCTTTTATAATCCACTTTATAGAATCTTTAAAAAAATCATGGGTTATATTTTCATTTTTTTCACATACCATATCTAAGTGACCTTGAAGTGCAATAGAAGGTAGATGTTCATACCCAGAAGAAGCTGATTTTTTTATTATGATATTAAACATTTCATCTTGATAATACTCAAGCTTTCTTTCTTTAGCAAAATTAACCAAGTAGTCGCTAATTTGTTTTTCATTACTAGACCCTCTTGGAATATCTGATATATTTCTAAGAAATTCAAAAACCTTTTTTGAAAAAAGTGTATCAAAATTATTCATAAATACCTCCTTGTAAGCTATAAATAAATAATAACATATATAACAAAAATAAGCTATTTATCTATAAAAAGTTAGAATAAAGTCATAAATAAAGCGTTGACTTTATTAGCTGAAAGAAGTACTATAAAAATAGTTGATTCTATTAAAAATTAGGGGGGAAGGACTTGGCATTAGGGGAAAAATATAATAAATATGAAGTATCTGATATTAAATATTCAAAAAATAAATTATATAAATACATAGTTTTTTTGGGGATATTTTCTATAATTGTTTTGTGCAGTTTATTTATATATTTTAAAGATACAAATAATTTGTTAAAGAGAGATAGTTTGGTTTATATAAATGAAATAACAGAGCAAAACGCTATAAATATAAAAAAATTTGTAGAAGATGATATGATTATGCTCGAGGCAGTGGCAATGACTTTATCTGAAGTAGAAGTATCTCAATATGAAGATGTACTGTATGATTTCAATGAAAATCCTAAATTCAAATCATTTAATAGATTTGGGATAATAAATAAATCTGGAATAGGAAAAAATGGTTTAGATTTATCGGATAGAGAATATTTTAAAACTGCGGTATCGGGGAAGAGTAATTTATCTAAACTACTATTTAGTCGAATTGAAAACAAATGGGTACAAGTTTATGCAATTCCCATATTAAAAAAAGATAACATTATAGGAGTGTTGACTGCAACAATAGATGTTGAGAGATTTAAAAATAAAATATTTACAAATGTTTTAGATAATGGTATTGAATGTATAATTTTTACTAAAAAAGGAGATATAGTACTTTCAAGTAATACCTCTAATTTGAACTATAAGCCAACTAATATATATAAAGAGAATAAGTTTGAAATGGTTGATAGTGAATTGGCATTTTTAAAACTAGAAGGAGAAGAAAAATATATAAATATCCATAGTGTTGGTATAAATGATTGGTATTTAGGAACAATAATACCATATGATTTAATAGAAAAAAAACTTAAAAATACCTTTAGAAGTAATATATACTCTAGTCTATTGTTTATTTTTATATTATTTAGTTTAATTTTATACATATTATTTATACAGTTAAAATCAAAGCAAAAGCTTTCAGAACTAGCTTACTTTGATGAATTAACAGGATTTCTGAATAAAAATTTATTTGTATCAAAGGCACAGTCTGTGATTGAAAATTCAGAGCTAAAGAACGCATATGTTATTTTAGATGTGAAACAATTTAAGCTTATTAACGATAAATATGGATATGTTAAAGGTAATGAGGTGTTAAAGCATATATCAAATACTTTGAAAATGGAATTTGAAAGTGAGAATGAAGAAATATTTAGCAGATTTACGGCAGATAATTTTCATATATTATTAAATTATATTGATATTAGAGATATAGAACTACGAATTAAAAAACTTTCTTTAAATATCAGAAAAACTATTTTTGAAAATAATTTGTTAAATACCATTAATTTTAATTGTGGAATAAAGTTGATTGAGAATAAGGAAACTTCTATACAGTCGATAGGCGACAAAGCGATGATAGCACTAAAACGAGCTAAATTAAACAATGAGTTTATAAACTACTATAATGAGGAGATGAGATTTCAAATATTGGAAGAAGAAGAAATTGAAAATTATAGTAAAACGGCTTTTGAAAATGAAGAATTTAAACTTTACGTTCAGCCTAAATATAATATAGAAAATTCTGAAATTGTAGGTGGGGAGGCACTTGTAAGATGGCTGCACCCACAAAAAGGAATGATTTTTCCAGATAAATTTATAGAACTTTTTGAAAAAAATGGAGATATAATAAAGTTAGATGAATATATGCTTCGAAAAAGCTGTGAATGGTTAAAATCTAGAATTGAAAACGGCTTGAGTTACATTCCTATATCTGTAAATCAATCTAGACTAAATTTATATAACAAAGTTCATATAGAACATTTTACTGATATAGTAGACAGTTATGAAATACCTAGAAATCTTATAGAGATAGAGATAACTGAAAATATGTTTTTAGAAGATTTAGACTTGGTGAAGGTATCTTTGGATAGCCTTCATGATTATGGATTTAAGGTATCAATGGACGATTTTGGGGCAGGACACTCATCGTTAAATATGCTACAAGATATAAATGTGGATGTTATAAAACTGGATAGAAAATTCTGTAATTCAAATGCCAACGAAGAAAGAGGACGCAAAATTATAAAGAATATTGTATTGATGGCTAAAGAATTAAATATAGAAATAATTGCAGAAGGGGTAGAGTTAAAAGAGCAGGCAGATTTTTTAAAAAGTATAGGTTGTAATAAAGCTCAAGGATACTATTATTCAAAGCCAATACCCGTTGAAGATTTCGAAAAACTTTTAGAAAAAAATAATTTTTAAATATATTTTGAATATAGGGGGGATTAATATTACTATAGAATTATTTAAATATAGTATAATATTTATTTATGGAATCTGCATTGGAAGTTTTTTGAACGTAATTATATACAGGATTCCAAGAAGAATATCAGTTTTAAAAGGACGGTCTATTTGTCCAAGCTGTGGCGCAAAAATAAAAATCTATGATTTATTTCCAATACTTAGCTTTTTTATACTAAGAAGAAAATGTCGTGTTTGTAATAATGAAATATCATTTAGGTATCCGGCTGTAGAGATTTTTACAGGCTTTATGGCAATAATTACGTTTTATATAAATGGTTTTTCGAAAGACAGTATAGTGATATTTTTCATAGCAAGTATACTCATATGCATATCAATAATTGATACAGATACACTTACAATACCTACAGAGTTAATATTCTTGATGATTCCATTAGCTATATTATTATTCTTTTTAAAACCTGAAATTCGATTTTATGAGAGAATATTAGGTTTTTTTGTAATTAGTATACCCATGATTCTATGTAGGTATTTTATTCCAAATAGCTTTGGCGGTGGGGATGTAAGATTGATAGCTGTAGGTGGATTTATGCTGGGGTGGCAGAGTACTATTTTAGCAGCATTTATAGCAATAATGACTGCGGGTATATATGCAAGTTATTTACTGATAAGCAAAAAAAATAACAACAAGGAACATATAGCGTTTGGCCCATATTTAAGTTTTGGAATATATATAGCTTTAATAAAGGGAGCGTATATAATAAATTCATATTTAAATTTTATAATTTGAAAAAACCGTAAGTTTATAAAAACTATGGTTTTTTTATTTATTTTAAAATAGCATACACTATTTATGTTGGTATGGGATAAATATGGGTATAAGTAGAAAAAATGACAAGAAATATAAAATATACAATAAAAATATTGACATAAAACCTAAATGTGATATACTACATAAATATAGAGTACCATAAAGCGAGGTGATTAGTATAAACTTATCAAAAAGACAAATTGAAATTTTGGAAATAGTAAAAGCATCTCAGCCAGTAACTGGAGAGAGTATAGCAGCAGAGCTTGGACTTACAAGAGCGGCGCTAAGATCTGACCTTAGTGTACTTACACAACTAGGATTTCTTGCAGCAAGACCGAAGGTGGGATATGTAATACAAGAGAGATTGAATGTTTCAGCAGAAAAAATTCTAAAAAAACGTGTCTCTGAAGTCATGAGTGTAGCTGTAGTGATAGATGAAAAAGAATCACTTCATAATGCTATGGTTAAGTTTTTTTTAGAAGATGTAGGAAGTTTATTTGTTGTAAATGAAAAAGGCTTAAGTGGAATAATCTCAAGAAAAGATCTTCTTAAGAGCACAGTTGGAGAAAAAGATTTGAACACAGTTCCTGTAAGTATGGCAATGACGAGAATGCCGAACGTGGTTACAATTGAGGAAAGTGCATATGTGCCAGAAGCAATAACAAAGCTTATAGTACATGAAATTGATAGTCTTCCAGTAGTATCAAAGGATACAGAAACCAATCATATAGAAATTGTAGGAAGATTTACAAAAACAAATGCTACCAAATTATTGGCAGAATTACTTAAAAATTAGATAAAAGGAGCATTCATTGATGAAATTAAGTATATATGTAATTTCGGATTCTTTAGGAGATACTGCAGAGCAAATTGTAAAAGCTTGTGTAGCACAGTTTGATACAGGTAATTATGAAATAAAAAAACGTCCATACGTACAAGATGAAGAATCCTTAGCTCCTATACTTGAAGAAGCAAAATCTAATAATTCAATATTAGTATACACTTTAGTAGAGCTTGAGCTTATAGATAAATTAAATAGATTTTCAAAAGAATATAACATAAGATGTATTGATATAATGGGAGAAACCTTATCAGCTATATCTGAACATTTTCAGATGGAACCAAATCGAGAGGCTGGAGTTATAAGAAAGCTAAATAAAGCTTACTTTGACAGAGTTGAAGCGATTGAGTTTGCAGTAAAATATGATGATGGAAAAGACCCTAGAGGTTTAAAAAAAGCAGATGTAGTCATTCTTGGAATATCAAGAACTTCTAAAACGCCACTTTCAATGTATCTAGCAAATAAAAATATAAAAGTAGCAAATATACCATTAGTACCAGAATCGCTTCCACCAAAAGAAATTTATGAGATATCACCAGCTAGAATAATTGGACTTGTAAATTCTCCGGAAAAATTAAATCAAATAAGAGAAGAAAGATTAAAAGCTTTAGGACTTACTAGTGGTGCAAATTATGCATCTATGACAAGGATACTTGATGAGCTTGATTACGCAGAAAAAATAATGAAGAAAATAGGATGTCCTATAATAGATGTATCAAATAAAGCTATTGAGGAAACAGCAGACATAATAATAAATATATTAAAAAAACAGGGAATAAAAATATATAATGACTAATTCCAAAGGAGAAAAAGTATATGAAAAAATTTGTTTATAACTTCAAAGAAGGAAACAAAGATATGAAGAGCCTATTAGGGGGAAAAGGCGCAAATTTAGCAGAAATGATGAATATTGGACTAAATGTACCTCCTGGATTTACAGTTACTACAGAAGCTTGTATAGAGTATTATGAAAAAGGAAAAATACTTTGGGCGGAGCTTTTAGATGAAATATTTGAAAAACTGGCACAGTTAGAAAAAGAAGCTGGAAAAACTTTTGGACATGGAGAAAATCCACTGCTTGTATCAGTAAGATCAGGTTCAGTATTTTCTATGCCAGGTATGATGGATACAATACTTAATCTTGGCTTAAATGACGAAACTGTAATATCACTTACTAAAAAAAGTGGAAATGAAAGATTTGCATATGATAGTTACAGAAGATTTATACAGATGTTTTCCGATGTAGCAATGGGGGTTGTAAAATCAAATTTTGAACATGAACTTGAAAAAATGAAGCATAATAAAGGGGTTCAAAATGATACAGATTTAGATGCTCAGGATTTAAAAAACCTAGTAGAAATATACAAAGGGATATACAAAAGAGAATTAAACCAAGACTTTCCTCAAGATACAAAAGAACAGCTTAAATTAGCTATAAACGCAGTATTTGATTCATGGAATAATCCTCGTGCAGTTATATATAGAGACCTTCATGAAATATCTCATAAGCTTGGAACAGCAGTGAATATCCAAAGTATGGTATTTGGAAATATGGGAGATAGATCAGGAACTGGAGTAGCTTTTACAAGAAATCCAGCAACTGGAGAAAATAAAGTATTTGGAGAATTTCTTATGAATGCACAGGGAGAGGATGTTGTTGCAGGGATAAGAACGCCACAGTCAATCGATGAATTAAATATAGTAATGCCAGCAGTTTATGAACAATTTATGAATACTACTCAAATTCTTGAAAATCACTATAAAGATATGCAGGATATTGAATTTACAATAGAAGATGAAAAACTTTATCTACTTCAGACTAGAACTGGAAAAAGAACAGCAAAAGCGGCAGTAAATATAGCGGTAGATCTTGTGAAGGATGGAAAAATAAGCAAAAAAGAAAGCGTTGGAAGAATAGAGCCTCATATGCTTGAGCAACTTCTTCATCCATCATTTGATGAAAGAGAACTAAAAAATCATGAACTTTTAGCAAAAGGTCTTCCAGCATCGCCAGGAGCAGCGTCAGGACAAATATATTTCACAGCAGAAGAAACTGTAGCCGCTAAAGAAAAAGGAATAAAGACAATTCTTGTAAGACAAGAAACATCACCAGAGGACATTGCTGGAATGATAAGTGCAGAAGGGATACTTACGGCAAGAGGTGGAATGACATCTCATGCTGCGGTTGTAGCAAGAGGTATGGGTAAGTGTTGTGTTGCAGGTTGTCAAGATATAAGAGTTGATGAACGTGCAAAAACTATGAAAGTTAAAGATAAAGTACTTACAGAAGGAGATATAATATCTATAGATGGCTCAACTGGAGCTGTTTATCTTGGAGATATCCCAAAGGCAAGCGTGAGTCTTATTGAAAATTTCGAAGTGTTTATGAATTATGTAGATGAATTTAGAACTATGAAAGTAAGAGCTAATGCCGATAATCCAAGAGATGCTAAAAAAGGAATAGAACTTGGGGCAGAAGGAATTGGACTTTGCAGAACGGAACATATGTTCTTTGATGAAGAAAGAATACTAAATGTTAGAAAAATGATAGTAGCAGAAACGTTAGAAGAAAGAGAAGCTGCGCTAGAATTGCTATTACCATATCAAAAGCAAGATTTCATAGGTATATATAAGGTTATGAAAGAACTACCTACTACAATAAGATTATTAGATCCTCCGCTTCACGAGTTCCTTCCAAATACAGATGAAGACATCAAGGATGTGGCAGATGCATTAGGAAAATCTTTTGATCACTTAAAAGAAGTTGTTGAAAAGCTTCATGAATTTAACCCTATGCTTGGACATAGAGGTTGTAGACTTGCTATAACATATCCAGAAATATACAAAATGCAAGTTAGGGCTATTATAGAAGCAGCAATAGAGATGAAAAAAGAAGGTATCAATGTTAAGCCGGAGATAATGATTCCACTAATATGTGCAAAAGAAGAGCTTGCATACATTAGAAGATTTTTAGTAGAAGAAATCGCAATTGTATTTGAAGAAAAAGGTGAAAAGGTAGAATATACTATAGGAACTATGATAGAAGTTCCAAGAGCAGCAGTTACAGCTGATGAAGTTGCAGAAGAAGCAGAGTTCTTCAGCTTTGGAACAAATGACCTTACTCAAATGGGATTTGGATTCTCAAGAGACGATTCTGGAAAATTCCTAGACGAGTATACCAAAAAAGGGATACTTGAAGTGAGTCCGTTTGAAAGCTTAGATAGAGGCGGAATTGGCAAACTTGTTAAGATGGCGAGTGAACTTGGAAGAACTACAAAACCAGATTTAAAACTTGGAATTTGTGGAGAACATGGTGGCGATCCTAAATCTATAGAATTTTGTCAAATGGTAGGGCTTGATTATGTGAGCTGTTCACCATTTAGAATTCCAATAGCTAGACTTGCAGCAGCACAAGCAGCTATAAGTGATGGTAAAGTTAGAGATAAATAAGGTGTTTTTACACTCGAAATAATAAAAAACGAATCGCTTTTATGTAGCGGTTCGTTTTTTTACTAGCATATATAACGTACAAAGCTGTGGAGACTAATTCATAACTACTTATCTACTGTTCCAAAACCATATGGTGGTTCAGGTAAATCATTTGTCCACCAGCCTGCATTTTCAGTAGCATAATATACATATTCAAAAACTTCTGGCTCAACTTCAGTAAGCATATAAATGTTTCTTTCAGCTTGGAATACTTTCCAAGGAGTATACATAAAGAATGGGTCTAGTTCTACACCTTTATTTTTTGAGAACTTCCATTCACATACGCTCATATACATTATTCTGTCCTCTATTGGATTTTCGCCCATATAACGCATATGAAAGTTTGTGTCATAGCCATCGGTGTAATAAGTTTTTTTAAGGTGAAGATAATCTTTATCTCCAGCACTGTCATAATCAAATAATAGAGCTGAAGTATGAGGAATTCCTGCCCAATCAGCAATATTTGGCGGTTCTGCGCCAGTATAAGTTACACCTTTTGACCATTGCCAAAGAATATTTACACCATCGGCTTCTAATTGTAAAACACGTGCAGTTTCATTTACACGATAAATACCATACTCATCAAATCCTGCGAACGATATTGTGGTTAAGCTTATAATCATAATAATCGTAAGTAGGCTTAGCATCTTTTTCATAACAACGCCCCCCTACAAGAAAATACAAAAAAGATATAAACCTTAATAATAATTCCCACAGCTATGTATGATTTTACTGTGGTAAAATAAACTTCTAGTCCAATTATACCCACTGAAATTAAGCCTAAACACCTAAGTGTGAAATGATAGTGTGTTATAAAAAAGTCAGACAAATCGACTGGGATTTATCTGACTTTATATAATTTAAATATTATTTTTAGAAATTATTCAAAAGTTGCAATAAGTTGGTTATCTGATACTCGGTCATTTTCTTTAACCAAAATTTCAGATATAATACCTTCTTTTTTAGAAAGTACAGTAGTTTCCATCTTCATAGCTTCGATAGTCATTATAGGTTTATTTACCTCGATTTTATCGCCTTCTTTTACGAATATTTTAACTACATTTCCAGGAATAGGAGAGCCTATATGTTTAGGATTAGTAGAATCTACTTTTCTTTCATTGTAAGTTAATATTTCAACTGAATGGTCAAGAATTTCAGTTTCTCTTGAAGAACCATTAACCTCAAAACTCAAGGTTCTCATTCCGTTTTCATCTGGGTCAGTTAAAGCTAGGAATTTTATATTTAATACTTTTCCAGGTTCTATTTCGACATCTAGTTCTTCGCCTGTTTCTAAGCCATTAAAGAATACATTCGATGGAAGTTTGCTTATATCATTATATAGTTCAAGGTGTTTGCAATAATCATCATAAACTTTTGGATAAAGAGCATAACTTACAACATTTCTAGAATTTCCTCTGCCATTGTAATTTTCATCAAGATATTTTTTTATTTTATCAAAATCTTCAGGAGGAAGAAGTTCACCAGGTCTACAAGTTATAGGTTTAGAACCTTTTAGTATCATAGCTTGAAGCTCTTTAGGGAAACCGCCCTCAGGTTGACCTATATATCCCATAAAGTATTCTATTACTGACTCAGGGAAAGATAAATCTTTTCCTTTTTCAAGTATATTTTCTTTAGTTAAATCATTTTTAACCATAAATATAGCCATATCGCCCACTATTTTAGAAGACGGCGTAACCTTTACAATATCTCCAAATAAATCATTAGCATCTTTAAAGGCAACTTTTACTTCTTCAAATCTATCGCCAAGACCTAAACTTTGAACCTGAGGAAGAAGATTTGAATACTGTCCGCCTGGAATTTCATACTTGTAAATCTCAACAGATGGAGTCTTAAGCTCTGTCTCAAACTTAGAATATATTTTTCTTACGCCAAGATAGTATGCACTTATTTCGTTAAGTTTATCGATATCAAGGCCTGTATCTCTTGGAGTATGTCTTAAGGCTTCTACTATAGAGTTTATAGATGGCTGACTTGTAAGACCTGACATAGATTCGATTGCAGCATCAACTATATCTGCGCCAGCTTCTGCTGCCATAAGCATAGAACTTACGCCATTACCAGTAGAGTCATGAGTATGAATTTCTACAGGAACATTAAGTTCACTTTTTAATGCAGTTACAAGTTCTTTAGCAGCATAAGGTTTTAAAAGGCCTGACATATCTTTTATACCTACAATATGAACTCCCATAGCTTCAAGTTCTTTAGCCTTTTTAACATAATATTCAGTAGTATATTTAGTGTTTTTAGGGTCTAATATATTAGAAGTATAACAGATTGCTCCGTGAACGATTTTACCTGTTTTAAGCGCTTCTTCTACAGGAAGCTTCATATTTTCCATCCAGTTTAAACTGTCGAATATTCTAAATACGTCTACGCCTCTTTCTGCAGAAAGCTTTATGAATTCAGCTACTACATTGTCTGGGTAGTTTTTATAACCTACAGCATTAGAAGCTCTAAGAAGCATGTGCTGAAGTACGTTTGGCATTAATTTGTTTAGAGTTTCAAGTCTAACCCATGGAGACTCTTTAAGGAATCTGTATGCTACGTCAAAAGTGGCTCCTCCCCAAGTTTCCATTGAGAAAGTATTTTTGAAAACTTCATTTGAATGTTTAGCTATTTTTTCTAAATCATGAGTACGAAGTCTTGTAGCAATAAGCGATTGGTGTGCATCTCTCATAGTTGTATCGGTTATATATAGTTTCTTATCATTTTTAATCATTTGAGTGAAATCCTTAGCTCCCATTTTTAGAAATAAATCTCTAGAACCAGGAGTGTCTGTGATTTCGAATTTTGGTATTTTTATAAGATTTTCATCAAATTTATTTTCAGTTTTTTCGTTTACAATTACATTTCCTACAAAGTTTATTAATTTGCTTGCGCGGTCTTTACTTGCTTTTATATCAAATAATTCACTAGTTTCTTCTATAAATGAAGTATAACATTTTCCTTCTATGAAACTAGGGTGGTTTAAAACATTTATAAGGAAAGGAATATTAGTCTTAACTCCTCTTATCCTAAATTCTCTAAGTGCACGAATCGCTTTTCTTGTAGCTCCGCTAAAAGTTCTATCCCAAGATGTAGTTTTAACTAGTAAGCTGTCATAATAAGGTGTTATTTCAGAACCTGTAAAGCCGTTTCCGCCATCTAGTCTTATTCCAAATCCTGAGCCTGAACGATAAACTGATATTTTTCCAGTATCAGGCATAAATCCTTTTGTTGGGTCTTCTGTAGTTACACGACACTGAATTGAATATCCATTAACTTTGATATCATCTTGAGATTGAATGTTTATTTCTTCGTCCTTAAGTGAGTGTCCCATTTCTATAAGGACTTGGCTTTGAACGATATCTATGCCTGTTATCATTTCTGTAACAGTATGTTCAACTTGGATACGAGGATTCATTTCTATAAAGTAAAAATCACCATGGTCATCCACTAGGTATTCTAAAGTACCAGCACTTTTATAATTAACATATTGTGCAAGTCTAACTGCAGATTCAAGTAATTTTGTCTTAGTTTCTTCTTTTAATGAGATTGAAGGTGCAAATTCTACAACTTTTTGATGTCTTCTTTGTAAAGAGCAATCTCTTTCATAAAGGTGAACAATATTGCCGTGAGCATCTCCTAAAATCTGGACTTCTATATGTTTTGGACGATTTAGATATTTTTCTATAAATATCTTATCGTCTCCAAAAGCTTTTATAGATTCATTCATAGCAGACTCAAAATCAGTTTTCATTTGTTCGCTTGATCTTACGATACGCATTCCACGTCCGCCGCCTCCGTTTGAAGCTTTAACCATTACAGGGTAACCTATTTCTTCAGCTATTCTTATAGCATCATCTACTGTTTTTATAGGATCTTTAGTTCCAGGGATAGTAGGCACATCACATAGCGCTGCTACTTTTTTAGAGCTTATTTTGTCACCCATCATTTCCATAGTTTCTACAGAAGGACCTATGAATGCGATTCCATTATCGCGACACATCTTTGCAAATACAGGGTTTTCAGATAAGAAGCCGTATCCTGGGTGGATTGCATCAACTTTCTTACTCTTAGCTAATCTTATGATACCTTCCATATCAAGGTATGCATCAAGCGGACTTTTATGCTCTCCGATAAGATAAGATTCATCAGCTTTACTTCTGAAAAGAGAAAGTTTGTCTTCTTTCGAATAAATTCCAACAGTTCTTATTCCAAGTTCGGATAATGCACGAAATATTCTTATTGCTATCTCACCACGGTTTGCAATCATGACCTTTTTAAATTGCTTAATATCTGTAGACATTTTGAATAAACCTCCTAATTTATGTTAAAAATATATCAAACTTTACATATTTTATGAAATCACTTTATATAAATATATCATGCAGGAAACTAGAAGTCAATAATTCATTTTAAAAATGCTATATTTTTTTGATAAACATTGCTAATACTGACTTATAGTGAGGTTGATGTCAATGAATTAACATTGAATAAAAATGAAACTAACGCTGCAATTGAACTAAAAAATGAGAAAATTTATATTATCTAAAAATTATCTTGAAAAAACTTTTACTTTTGTAGAAAAAAGTGTTATTATTAGTATGTTAATAAAGAGACTTGAGGCTTATTTGTTTGAAAACAGAGGAGTAGATATGAGTTTAAAGGTAGTAATATTAGCAGCGGGACAGGGAACCAGAATGAAATCTGAGCTGCCAAAAGTTATGCATAGAGTTTGTAATAAGCCTATGCTTGAGCATGTAATTAGTAATACAAACATAGATAATAGTGAAGCAGTTGTAGTGATTGGACATAAAAGTGAGTTTATAAAAGAATACTTTGGAGATAGTGTGAATTACGCATATCAAATGGAACAACTAGGCACTGGGCATGCTGTAATGATGGCGAATAACCATATTACAGATAATGATGAGGTGCTTATTATATGTGGAGACACTCCTCTAATAGAAAAAGATATTCTTCAAAGAATGTACGATTTAAAAAAACAGGGTTTTCAAGCAGTTGTGATGACATCTTGTGTAGACAATCCTACAGGATATGGAAGAATCATAAAAAATGAAGATAGTTTTGTTAAAATTGTAGAGGAAAAAGATGCTACAGCTGAACAAAAACTTATAAGAGAAATAAACGCAGGAACATATATAATAGATGGAAGTCTTCTTAAAAAAGAACTTGGAAATTTAAGTACTGAAAATAGTCAGAATGAATATTATCTTACTGATGTGCTTGAAAATATAGCTGCTTCTTATAAAGTATGTACATTTCAAGTTGATAATGAATCGATTCTTGGAGTAAACAGCAGAGTTCAATTATCGCAGGCAGAACAGATAATGAGAAGAAGAGTTAACCAATATCATATGAGTGAGGGAGTTAGTATTATAAATCCAGAATGTACTTATATTGATAAAGATGTTGTAATAGAAAGAGACTGTATAATTTATCCGAATTGCAATATATTTGGAAAGACAAAAATTGGAAAAACTACAGTTATAAGAGAAAACACTACTATAGAAAACAGTATAATAGGAGAAGGTGTAGAAATAAAATCTTCCACTATAATAGATTCTAAAATAGGAAATAATACAACAGTAGGACCTTACGCATATCTAAGACCGAAGTCAGATGTTGGAAATAATTGCAAAATAGGAGATTTCGTAGAACTGAAAAATGCGAAATTTGGAGATGGTTCAAAAGCTTCGCATCTTTCATATATAGGAGATGCAGAGGTTGGAAAAAATGTAAATATTGGTTGTGGTGTAGTTTTTGTAAACTATGATGGTGAAAAAAAATATAAAACATTAGTTAAAGACAATGCCTTTATAGGTTCAAATTCTAATTTAGTCGCACCTGTAGTGGTTGACGAGAAAGCTTTTGTAGCAGCTGGTTCAACTATAACTGGGGATGTTCCTCAAAACTCGCTTGCTATAGCTAGAGCAAGACAGATAAATAAAAGTGATTGGAATAAAAAATAAATATAACTTAATATCTTTAGGAGGAAGTAATGAATACAAGCGGTAACAAAATCAAGATTTTCAGTGGTAACTCCAATCAGGAATTAGCAAAAAAGATAGCAGACCAGCTAGGTGTTGAACTTGGAGATGCTGAAGTAACAAGGTTTAGTGATGGAGAGATTTCCGTAAATATCAATGAAAGTGTAAGAGGAGTAGATGCATTTATAATTCAATCTACATGTTCGCCAGTAAACAGACATCTTATGGAAATGCTTATAATGATAGATGCATTCAAAAGAGCATCTGCAGGAAGAATAACAGCTGTTATACCATACTATGGATATGCAAGACAAGACAGAAAAGCTAAGGCGAGAGATCCAATCACAGCTAAATTAGTAGCAGATCTTTTAACTGCAGCAGGAGCTGATAGAATTCTTACTATGGATCTTCATGCAAACCAAATTCAAGGATATTTTGATATACCAGTAGACCATCTTTTAGGTGGAAGAATACTTGTTGAACATTTTGAAAAAATGAATATAGAAGATTTAGTTATAGTATCTCCAGATCATGGTAGTGTTGCAAGAGCAAGAACGTTTGCTCAGTATTTAGATGCACCGATAGCTATAGTAGATAAGAGAAGACCTAAAAACAATGTATCAGAAGTTATGAATATTATAGGAGATGTAAGAGATAAGAATCTTATAATTCTTGATGACATGATAGATACGGCTGGAACGCTTTGTAATGCAGCAGAGGCCCTAAAGAAATTTGGAGCAAAAAATATATATGCATGTTGTACACATCCAGTACTTTCAGGTCCGGCGATTGAAAGAATTGCAAATTCTGAACTTACAGAAGTAATAGTGCTTGATACAATACCTCTTTCACAAGAGAAAAGAATTGACAAGATAAAAGTCCTTACAACTGCACCACTTTTTGCATCAGCAATAGATAAGATATTTGAGTGTGAGTCAGTAAGTGTACTATTTTCACCAGAATCATCTAGATAATATAAAATGATTAAGAGAGAGCCTTGATTAAAGGCTCTTTTTCAGCTGAAAATAATAGGAGAGAAAAATGTATTTAGTAGTAGGATTAGGAAATCCAGGGAAACAATACGAGGCTACAAGACATAATGTTGGGTTTATAGCTATAGACGAATTAGCCTTGCAATTAGATATTAAAGTAGATAAACTTAAATTCAAATCGATAATTGGTGAAGGACGAATCGGTAGCGAAAAGATAATTTTGGCTAAACCTCAAACCTTTATGAATCTAAGTGGACAAGCTGTAGTTGAACTTATGAATTATTACAAAGTAGATATATCAAATTTAATAGTGATATATGATGATATAGATTTAGATGTTGGTAAAATAAGAATAAGAAAAAGTGGAAGCGGTGGGACGCATAATGGAATGCGAAATATAATCTATCTTTTGGGAAAACAGGATTTTCCTAGAGTTAGAATAGGCGTATCTAAACCTAAAAACGGACAAGATTTAGCCAGCTTTGTACTGAGTAAGTTTGACAAAACAGAGGTAGAACTTGTGGTAGATTCGATAAAAAAAGGTGCAAAAGCAGTTATAGAAACGGCAGAAACTAACTTAGATAAGGCCATGAATATGTATAACAAGTAGAGGAACGAAAATGAATAATTTTTTGAGAAATATACTTGATTCATCAGAAGAATATAAGCTTATTGCGAATGCGATAGATAAAGGAAAACAGAATATTTTAGTCAGCGGACTTCTTGATGGACAAAGAACAGAGCTTATAGATTATCTGAAAAGAAATGAAAAAAAACATGTAGTAATTACTCATAGTGATGGAGAAGCACAAAAAATATACAATGTGCTTTTAAAAAAAGGTATAGATGCTGTAATAATTGAGAGTGATGAAATAAGATTTTATTCAGTAGAGGCTAAAGATAGAACTTTAGAGGCTAAGCTTGTAAATAATTTATTCAAATTATCAAAGGACGATTATGAAGTAGCTGTAATATCAGCAGATTCGCTTATAAAAAAATATACTCCCAAAAGCATAATGAAGGCGAATTCCTATAACTTGAATTTAGGGGAAGTGTTAGAAAAAGATTCATTCATTGATAAACTAATAAATATGGGATATGTAAGAGAGCATAAAGTAGAAGGGGTAGGACAGTTTTCGATAAGAGGCGGAATAATAGATGTATTTACACCGAATGTAGAATATCCATTAAGAATTGAATTATTTGACGATGAAGTAGATTCTATAAGACCTTTTGATATATTTACTCAAAAATCTATAGATAAGGTAAAATCTGTAAAAATATTGCCAGCAAGGTCATTTTTATATCCAACAGATGTGAGTTTGTCAGTATCTCAAATAGAAAAAGATATAAATTCAAATACTAATGAAGATATAACTTATGATTTAGAAAGAATAAAAAATAAAATATATTTTGAAGGGGTTTCTAAATATATAGACTATTTTTATGAAGAAAATACTTTATTTGACTATATAAAAAATGTGGAAATATTCATGATAAATGATCCTAATAGAATTTATGAAAAATTAGAAAATATCTTTATTGAATTTAGTGACAATTATCAGAGTGCATTGGAAAAAGGTTTTGCGATAAAAAGAGAAGGAAATCTTTTGTTATCGCCAGATTATATAATAGAAAAGCTTCAGGAAAATAAACTTGTATTTAATACCACACTTACATCTACAATTAGAAATTTTAAGGTAGACGAAATTATAGATATAGAAACAAGAGAAGCAAAAACTTTTCATGGTAAAATATATGATTTTATAGATGAAGTAAAGTATCTTAGAAGTAATGATTATAAGATTGTGATATCATTAAAAGATGAGGAACTTGTCAAAAGTTTGCAAAAAGTTTTTAGAGAAAATAATGTAAATTCAGTCAGAATAAATAAAGACACTCTTGAAGCAGAAATATCAAATGTTATATTTACGAATGAGTATTTTGAAGCGGGTTCAATTTATTCAAAACGAAAACTTGCAATATTTACTAAAAATGAAATATATAGTAGTGAGAAAAACGTAGACCGAAAATTTAAGCAAAAAGTAAAAACTAAAAAAATAGATAGCTTTATTGAGCTTAAACCAGGAGATTATGTAGTTCACGAAAATTATGGTATAGGAAAATTTGTAGCTGTAGAGCAGAAAGAATTTGATAATATAATAAAAGATTATATTAAAATAGTCTACGGTGGAGGGGATTCGCTGTATCTTCCTCTTGAACAAATGTCAAAAATCCAAAGATATATTGGTAACTCTGCAGAAGATGGAATTACCTTAAGTAAACTTAGTAATAATGAGTGGAAAAAAACTAGAGCTAAAGCTAAAAAAATAGTAGAGCTTATCGCAAAAGACTTGGTGGAGCTTTATGCCAAAAGAGAAAATACTCAAGGTTACAAATTTAGCCAAGATACAATTTGGCAGAGAGAATTTGAAGAAGATTTTCCTTATGTAGAAACCGATGATCAGCTTAGAGCAATATCAGAGGTTAAAGAAGATATGGAAAGTTCTAAGGTTATGGACAGACTTATTTGTGGTGATGTTGGATATGGAAAAACTGAAGTAGCTATAAGAGCAATATTCAAAGCATGTATGGATTCTAAACAATGTGCTTTCTTAGTGCCTACTACAATACTTAGTCAACAGCATTACCATACTATAAAGGAACGTTTCGCAAATTTTCCAATAAAAGTGGAACTTCTAAGTAGATTTAGAACTACAAAAGATCAAGACAAAATAACGGATAAAATAAAAACTGGAGAGATTGATGTAATTGTAGGAACTCATAGGATACTGTCTAAAGATATGAAATTTAAAGACTTAGGACTTATAGTAGTAGATGAAGAGCAACGCTTTGGAGTAAAGGATAAGGAAAAACTAAAAAAACTTAGAACTAATTGTGATGTAATAAGTCTTTCGGCTACTCCTATTCCACGAACGCTTCATATGTCTCTTAGTGGTATAAGAGATATGAGTGTATTAGAAGAGCCTCCTAAAGAGCGTCAAGCTATAATTACCTATGTTATGGAATCTAGAGAAAGCATAATTGCTGATGCTATAGAAAGAGAAATTCATAGAGGGGGACAGATTTACTTTGTTTACAATAGAGTTCAGACTATAGATAAAATGCATGAGCTTGTAAAAAAACTTGTTCCTTCAGCGAGAGTAGCAGTGGCGCATGGACAGATGAGTCCTAGAAAGCTTGAAAAAATAATAACCGACTTTACAAATAAAGAGTATGACGTACTTATTTCAACAACGATAATAGAAACGGGTATGGATATAACTAATGCAAATACTATGATAGTATATGATGCTGATAAAATGGGGCTTTCGCAGTTATATCAGCTTAGAGGAAGAGTTGGGCGAAGTAACAGACAGGGATATGCATATTTTATGTATGAAAAAAACAAGGTGCTTACAGAAATTTCTGAAAAAAGACTCAAGACGATAAAAGAATTCACAGAATTTGGATCTGGATTTAAAGTAGCGATGAGAGATCTTGAAATAAGAGGAGCAGGTACGCTACTTGGAGAGAGTCAGCATGGACATATTGCAGATATAGGATACGAGATGTATGTAAAGATGTTAGAACAGGAAATAGCGAAACTTAAAGGCGAATTCTGTGAAGAAGATACTTTTGAAACTGAAATTTCTATAAAACTAAATGCATATATACCGAATGATTATATTGAAGATGAAATGGATAAAATAGAAGTTTATAAAAAAATTGCAAGTATATCAAGTTTGGAAGAAAAAACGGAATTAGAAATAGAAATAGAAGATCGTTTTTCAGATATGCCAATTTCGGTTAGCCTTCTTGTAGACGTGGCTTATATAAAATCTTTAGGTAAAAAATTAAAAATAGCTAAAATCGTGAAAGAAAAAAATGTCATAACTTTCATTTCGAGAGAAGGAAAGGTAATTGTTAAGAAGGATTTTGGTAAAGTGGAAGATTACAAGTTGGTAAAAAGCATAGCGCAGTATCTTGAAAAAATGTTATAATTAAAGAAGCAACTTTGAAAATTTAGATAAGGAGATTTTTTATGAAAAATATAGCATTTAGACTTGTAGTTTTAATTTTATTAGCCATGCTAGTATTATCTGGTTGTGAATCTGCGAGTCAAGATATTGTAGCAAAAGTCAATGGGGAAGATATAACTAAGGAAGATTTTGAAAAAACTTCGTTAAAAGTAGGCAAAGAATATGAAATGATATTTGGTGAAGATGTTTGGAATAGTGAGGTTGATGGAGGACAAATTTTTAAAGATGTCTTTAAAGAAGAAATTCTAAATGTAATGATAAGTCAGGAACTTGTATCTCAACAGGCAAAAAAAGAAGGGATAGTAGTTACTGAACAGGAAATATCAAATGAAGTAAAATCGTTCATGGAATATATAAGCAAGATGCCTAATTATTTAGAGTTTTTACAAGAAAACAATATTGATGATGAATTTTTGAAATCTCATTTTAAACAAAATTTAATTTTTGAAAAATATAGAAATAAGATAATGAGTGAAACAGAAATTGAAGAATCTAAGCTAAAAAAATATTACGAAGCACACATCGATGAGTACAAAAAAGAAGAGATAAAAGCATCACATATTCTTATAAGTACTTTAAATGCAATGAAAGAACCACTTTCGGAAGAAGAAACAGCAAAAAAAGAATCAGAAGCTAAAGCGCTTTTAAAGAGACTAAAGTCAGGTGAAAATTTTGAAAAACTTGCGAAAGAATATTCGGAAGATGAGGCTTCAGCAGTTCATGGAGGTGATTTAGGATATTTTGCAAAAGGGGTTATGGTTCCAGAGTTTGAAGAAGCTGCATTTAAATTAAAAAAAGGGGAGATATCCGACATAGTAAAATCTTCATTTGGATACCACATAATAAAGCTATATGATAAAAAAGAAGAAGTTTCAAGTTTTGAAGAAGAACGAGAAAATATATTAGGAACTATGCGTTATGATATATATAACCAAAAAATGGAAGAACTTCAAAGTAAAGCAAAAATAGAAAGATATGAAGACACAATAAAGAAATAATTGAGAGGTTAAAATGAGCGAAGAAAAAAAGAGTACTTTTCTAAAAGGTGCTGTGATATTAGGATTGGCAGGAGTTATTGTAAAAATACTTGGAGCGGCGTTTAGAATTCCAATAACATGGATAATTACATCAGAAGGCTTAGGATATTATCAAACGGCATATCCTATATATGTGTTACTTATATCTATTGCTACATCAGGCTTTCCAGTAGCTATATCTAAAATGGTTTCATCAAGAAGAGCAGTAGGTGATATAAGAGGTGCAGACCGTGTATTTAGAATAATATTTATGATACTGCTTGCAATGGGTATTATAACATCCACGGTTATGCTTTTTGGAGCAAACTATATAGTTACAGTTATGCTTCAAAATCCAAAAGCTTATTGGGCGCTTGTAATGCTTGTCCCAGCAATCCTTTTAGTGCCAATAATGGCAGCGTTTAGAGGGTATTTCCAAGGACACAACAACATGAATCCATCAGCAATATCTCAAATAGCAGAACAATTTGCGAGAGTTATTTTTGGAGTGGGACTTGCTATAGTATTTGTGCCAAAAGGACTAGAATATGGGGCTGCAGGAGCAACTTTTGGAGCTACTGCAGGTGCAGTATGTGGACTTTCTGTAATGCTATTTATTTATTATAAAAATAAGAAAATTCGAGAAGAAGAACTGAAAAATAGTCCAGTTTTTGAAAGAGAGAAGACTTCATTTATATTAAAAGAACTTGTTACAATAGCGCTTCCTATTATAATAGGGGCACTTGTAATGCCTACTATGAATACCATAGACTTAGCACTAGTTATGAGAAGATTAGTAGCCGCTGGCTTTACACATGCTGATGCAAATACCATGTATGCACAGCTTACAGGAATTGCAGCTACGCTTATAAATCTGCCACAGGTTATAACTAGTGCAATTGCGATAAGTTTAGTGCCAGTTATATCTTCAGCATATGCAGTGAATGACATGAAGCGAACTAGAGAAAATACAAATCTTGCAATACGAGTAAGTCTTCTTATAGGACTTCCGTGTTCTGTAGGACTATTTGTACTAGCAACTCCTATAATAGGACTATTATATCCAAATGAGCCGTCATCAGTGGGTGGAATACTTGCTATAATGGCGATAGGAGTAGTATTTTTAAGTTTGATACAATCATTTACCTCGGTACTTCAAGGTATGGGCAAGGCTCATATCCCTGTAGTCAATTTATTTGTAGGTGCGGCTATAAAATTTGTTATGACATATATACTTACCGCAGTGCCATCACTTAATGTGAAGGGTGCGGCTATAAGTACCGTGTGTGCGTATGTGGTTGCAGCTATATTAGATTATATATCTGTAAGAAAATATCTTGGATTAAAATTTGATTTTAATAATTTCTTAATAAAACCATTGATAACAGCGGCTATAATGGGAGTATTTGCAAGACTTTCATATGTACTAACAGTATCTTTTATTGGAAATGCAATAGCTACACTTCTAGCAGTTCTGGTAGGCGGTGCAGTTTATGTGGTGACACTTTTTATAACTAAAACTATAACAAGACAAGACTTAGAAGCTTTGCCAAAAGGTCATAAATTGATAGCGAAATTAGAAAAATTGAGACTTATATAATGATATGAATATTTAGAAAATTGATTGTAAATATGCAAAAAAGGGAAAAGAAATAAAAATATTTCTTTTCCCTTTTTTTGTTGTGGACAATTACAAATGACTGATGTATAATTAGTCAGTCTGAGTCTAAATTTTAAAAAGGAGTGTAATTTATGGAAAGTTCAGTGATTCAATCAGCTAATCAGCTAATGGAGCTAATAGCTCTGGTAATACTTGCAGGACTTATATTTGGTAAGATGAGCGAACTTATTAAAATGCCCGATGTAGTACTTTATATTTTAGCCGGAATTATATTAGGACCTTATGTTCTAGATTGGGTAGATGTTGCAAAATATCCAGTGGAAAACCAGATGATTTTATCTTTCGGTGCCGCCTATATCCTTTATGATGGAGGAAGAGAGATTGATTTAAGAATTCTTAATAAAGTAAAGCTATCAGTTTCGATGCTTGCTACAATAGGGGTTTTTATATCGACAATTATAGTCGGTATTGTTGCGATGAAAGTATTTGATTTTCCACTCGAGTATGCACTTTTAGTGGGAGCAGTTATAGCTTCTACAGATCCATCTGTACTGGTTCCACTATTCAAGACTATGAATATAAGTAACAAGTTAAAGCAGACTATAATATCAGAATCAGCTTTTAACGACGCAGCGGGAGCAGTTATAACCTTCACTATTATAGGAATAATAATGGGCGGAGAATTTTCAGCAAGTGCAAGTATCTTGGAACTATTAAAAGCGATATTTGGAGGGGCTTTTGTAGGAGCAGCGATAGGCTACGCGGTACATGTTTTAGTCAATGAAAGTAGTTTTGGGATATTAAGTGATTATCCATCGGAACTTTCAATTGTATCAGTTACAGGAGCATATCTGATATCTGATAAATATGGGTTTAGTGGTTTTATGGCTGTATTTATATTTGGTATGTTTTGTGGAAATAAAAAGATGCTTAAATTCTGGGTACCAGAGGAGCCTTTCCAAAAACATATAAAATTTAAAGCAGTATTTACAGATATATTAAGAATGATGATTTTTGTACTTCTTGGAACCCATCTTGAGTTTGAAAATCTATTAGACAATATTGTGCCTGTTATGATAGTAGTGGCAACGCTTATTTTTGTAGCAAGACCGATTTCTGTATTTATAAGTGTTATTTTAGATAAAAAAGCGGAGTGGTCATGGCAGGAAATTATATATCTAATGTGGATAAGAGAAACTGGGGTTATTCCAGCAGCCCTTGCAGGTATGCTTATGTCTTCTGGGATGAAGCATGCTGATATAATATCTTCTGTTACCTTTGCAACTATAATAGTAACGCTTACTTTACAAGCGAGTACATCTAAATGGTTAGCACGTAAATTAAAGCTTGAAGAGTAATTGAAAAAAATAATGGTATGCATAGAGAAAAACTATAAATAGAAACATTTGTTTTATAGACTAATGTTTTCAAATAATATATAATATGAAAGTCTATAACCATATTTATAGTTTAAAGGAGAATTTAAATGAAAAAATCATTAAAAACATTGCTGGCTATTTCTTTAACAGCTATGCTTGTACTTTCAGGGTGTTCAGCACCTCAAGATAATGATAGTGCAAAAACCTCTGAGTTTAAGACCATAACTACTGAAGACCTTTCGGCGAAACTTACTGACGAAAACTGGGTTTTAGTAGATGCTAGAGATAACAACGCGTTTAACGGTTGGGCTTTGGACGGAGTAAAAAGAGGAGGTCACATAGAAAATGCAGTGGACTTTTCAGCAAATTGGCTAAAAGTTGAAAGAGAAGATAAAGATGCTATATTACAAGAAGCGCTTGATACAAAAGGTATTAGTAAGGATAAAAATATCGTAGTATATGATGTTAATGGAGTTGATGCTTCAGACGTAGCAACTTATTTAACTTCAAAAGGATATGAAAATTTATATGTGTATGACCTAAATGATTGGGCAAATGATGACAGCAAAACTTTAGTTAAGTATTCAGGGTATAAGTGGATTGTACCTCCGGTTGTAGTAAATGAACTACTTGATGGAAAGACTCCAGAAACTTTTGAAAATGCTAAAACTGTAAAAATGGTTGAAGCAAGCTGGGGAGAGGCTAAAGAATCATATGATAAGGGACATATCAAGGGTGCAATTCATATAAATACAGACTCAATTGAACCACCACCAGCTTGGATGCTTGCAGATGATGCTACATTATTAAAAGTAATGCTTGATAATGGAATCAGTGCAACAGATACAGTTATTGTAAGCGGTGAAGCTCAAATGGCAGCATATAGGGTAGCATTAGTGCTTAGATATGCAGGAGTAGCAGATGTAAGAGTTTTAAATGGAGGAACAGGTGCTTGGACTGCAGCTGGTTATGAACTTGAAACAACCTCAAATGCGCCTACGCCAATAACTGATTTTGGAGGAACTTTCCCGGGAAATCCAGATATAGTAGATACTATAGAAGAATTACAAACTCTTAAAAATTTAGATACATTTACACTTGTAGACAATAGAACTTGGGAAGAATATATAGGAAAAAGTTCTGGATACAGCTACCATGATAAGATGGGTAGAATTCCAGATGCAAAATTTGGATATGCAGGAAAAACTGATTCTAGTTCACTTGATTATTTTAGAAATATAGATAATACTATGAGAAATTTTGATGAAGTTACTGCAATGTGGAAAGAATATGGAATAGACACATCTAAACACCTATCATTTATGTGTGGAAGTGGATGGAGAGCTGCAGAGGTGCTTTATTATGCAAATGTAGCAGGTCTTGATAATGTTTCGCTTTATAGTGATGGTTGGATAGGATGGTCTAATGCAGGACTTCCAAGTGAAACAGGAGAACCAGCTAAATAATGAAAAAAATAATAAGCATAGTGGCATCAGTTACTCAAATTGTAATTTTAGTATCGCTAGTTATATTGAATTACTTTTCAAACAAGAGTGCTGGCGTAAACCATCATGTAATAGCAAAAAAATATCAGTGGGAAGCAACTATCCTAAATGAAAGTAATTTGATGCTGATTTCAGCAATATTTTGGATAGTCATAATCCTATTAGCGCTGATTATTACAAAACAAAAATGCATGAATGTGTCATTAAAAATAGAATTTATAAAGCTAATTATTTCAGTTATTTTTATTGAAGCTAGCTACAAATTGACTCTATTTAAAAATTTAAATATTATGCCATATATAACTTTAGGAGCGCTGATTATATTCGTAACTCAGACAACAGTAGTTCTAATAGATATATTATTGCAAAAGAAGGACATTGAGTAAATCAATGTTCTTTTTTTATGCAATAAATATAAATAGATTAAACTTATATTTAGTATAAATTATATCTATCAATGTCATTAAAATTTTCTATTATTAAAATTAGCTATAGTTGTAGACGGGTTTGTTCTATCTATAATATAATAAGGAGTCTAAAAATTGATGAAAGGATATGTTATGAACAAGAAAAAATCATTATTTATAAAAATAGGACTCATATTATTTTGTGTACTAGTGTATTTGTTATCAGAACCATTACAAAAGAATATAAAGCAAGCAATATTTATAATGAGTAATGTGGACGTAGAGCTAGTAAAAGGATACATACTTTCTTTTGGAATATTAGCACCTGTGGTTTCGTTCTTACTTATGGTATTACAGTCAATAATGGCACCGCTTCCAGCGTTTATAATAACATTTGCTAATGCAGGTTTATTTGGTTGGGTTAAGGGGGCACTACTTTCTTGGTCGAGCGCTATGGCAGGAGCGGCACTATGCTTTTTTATTGCAAAATTCTATGGTAGAGAAGCCGTAGAAAAACTTACAAGTAAATTTGCAGTTGAAAACATAGATAAGTTTTTTGAAAAATATGGTAAATATGCAATTCTTATTGCAAGGCTACTTCCGTTTATATCGTTTGATATAGTTAGCTATGCAGCAGGTTTAACCTCTATGGGTTTTTGGTCATTCTTTATAGCAACTGGCATAGGCCAACTTCCAGCAACTATAATATACTCATATATAGGGGGGATGCTTACAGGGGGAGTTAAGACCTTTGTGTTTGGACTTTTAATGTTATTTTCGGTGAGCATATTGATATTTTTATTAAAGCAGGTATGGAATGATAAGAACATACAAAAAAAAGAAAAAGGAGATAAGAAAATTGTTTAAAAGAAAATCAAAAGCACTTTTAGCAGCACTTACAGCGTTTACAATTATGCTTAGTGGTTGTGCAAGTGATACTAAAACAGAAGCGGAAACTCAAGATGGTTCTGCGACAGAGTCTGTAGCCGTAGATCTTTCAGCTTACAAGAATGCGGATCTATTTATAACTCCGCAAGAGCTTAAAGAAAAACTACAGGATCAAAATGTAATAATACTTGATGGAAACAAAACTGATATGTATGATAAAGGTCATATTCCAGGCGCTATAAGCGTAGGGTTTCATTCATTTTCAAATGTAGAAGGAAAGCCAGGAGATCCACTTTGGGGAACTACACTTGATAAAGAAACACTTACAGAAAAACTGAAATCATTTGGAGTTACAAATGATAAATTAGTAGTATTTTATTCAAATGTACTTCCAGGACCAGGCCCAGATGGAAGAAATGTGTGGCAGATGAGAATGGCAGGACTTGATAATGTAAAATTGCTTTATGGAGGACTTCCATACTGGAAAGAATTAGGCTATGAAGTTAGTACTGAGCCAGCAGGCGAAATTGTAGCTTCAGACTCCTTGGAACTAAAAGATTTTGATGAAAGCTATAGAGCAACAAAGGAATATGTAAAAGAAAATCTAGATAAAACTGTAATTATAGATGTTAGAAGTGAAGAAGAGTATAAAGGAAGTCAAAAAGCAGGAGAAGCAAGAGGTGGACATATACAAGGGGCAAAGCATCTTGTGTGGTCAGCTATACTTAATGAAAATGCTACTCCAAAATCACCAGAAGAAATCACAAAGATTATGGCCGATATGGGCGTAACTCCTGAAGATGATTTCGTAGTTTACTGAACTATGGGTATAAGATCGGGATACTTTTCCACGATCCTCAGAGCAGTTGGCTTTGAGAAAGTTAGAAACTACGAAGGTTCAATCTACGAATGGTCAGCAGACCCAGAAATGCCAATGGAAAAATAGTTAAAATTTTTTAAGGGAGAGTTTTTTTAAGACTCATCCCTTTTTTTTACAATCTTCTAAAGCATTCTGCCTTTAAAAGCGCATCATCTTTTAGTACTTCCTCAAGCTCAGCAAGCATATAAGGCACATCTTTGTTTAAATCACCATATAGCGAAAAATAATTAGAAGCATGATTACTCCTAAAAACCGAACCTTCACTGTCGATATTTTTTAGAAAAAGAATCATTTCCTCGACTATTTCAGTGGGTGTAAGAAGCTTAAACTTGCCACTTAAAACATCTTTATAAAGTTCTGCTTCACTTTCTACCATAAGTGCTAAAAAACCTATAAAATCAGGCTTCATTGCACTTAGTGCTTTAGCGGTATCTATGGCGTGTTCATTTTTAAGCTCCTGACTTCCAAGTCCGGATATTGCAGTTACTGAAAGTAGAATACCAGATTCTTTCACTTTTTTACCAGCTCTTACTATATCCTCGCCAGTTTCACCTTTTTGAATTCTTCTTAAAATCTCTTCGTTTCCAGATTCAAGCCCAAGATAGATTATGCCAAGGCCAAGTTTCTTTAACTCTATAAGTTCTTCTAATGTCTTTAGATTAATACTTTTTGAAGTTCCGTATATACCAACTCTTTCGCATTCTGGGAAAAGTTCTTTTATACAAATTAAAATACGACTAAGTTTTTCAAAACTTAGTATAAGTGCATCACCATCTGCCAAAAAAATTCTTTTTACATAAGAATACATACTTCTTGCATAACGCAAATCAGTTTCTACATCTTCAAACTTTCGTGTTCTAAAAGGTTTTTCTTTGTACATAGAACAAAATGTACATTTATTGTGAGAACATCCAAGTGTAGCCTGAATTATTAGACTTCGAGCTTCACTAGGCGGTCTGTAGACCGCACCTTCATAACGTAGCATATTACCTCCGTGTAAATAATATTTTCTATAACTACCTATAATTATAATTCAGAATCTTATTATAGTCAAAAGTATACAAAATTAAAATAATTCTTGACACGTACCGGCTATTCTGATAAAATAATTTGGTAAGCATTCCGCACGGAACAGGTATTAAACCCTTTGGGTGCCTCTGACGGCGAGACTTAATTATGAGGAGGTGTAAAGATGTACGCAATAATCGAAACTGGTGGAAAACAGTACATGGCAAAAGTAGGAGATACTTTATTCATAGAAAAATTAGCAGCAAACGAAGGTGAAAACGTTACTATAAAAGCAGTAGCAGTTTCAAAAGACGGAAGCCTAACAACAGGAGAGAACGCTGGAACAATAACTGCGAAGGTTGTTTCTCATGGAAAAGCTAAGAAAATAATAGTTTTCAAATACAAGGCTAAAAAAGACTACAGAAGAAAACAAGGTCACAGACAGCCATATACAAAAATTACTGTTGAAGCAATAAACGCATAAGATATGATTAAAGTCAATATCTATAAAAACAATATGCAATGCATTGAAAAGGTTGTAGTATCCGGTCATGCCGAATATGCAGCTCATGGAGAAGATATTGTATGTGCGGCAGTATCCGTTTTAGCACAGGCCATTTTAAATGGGCTTACAGATGTGCTAAAAAAAGATGTTAAATTTGAAATATCCGATGGATATTTAGAATTTAGCCTTGAAAATAGAAATAATGATGTTTCAATAAATGCACTATTAGATACTTTTGAGCTTGGAATAGAAACTCTAGTTCAAGACTATGGAAGATATTTAAAATTGAAAAAAGAGGAGGTGCAGTAGGATGATAAGAATTAATCTTCAGCTTTTTGCTAGTAAAAAAGGAGTTGGATCTTCAAAGAATGGTCGTGACTCTGAGTCAAAAAGACTTGGTGTTAAAAAGTTCGATGGAGAAGTTGTAACAGCTGGCTCTATAATAATGAGACAAAGAGGAACTAAAATACATCCAGGAACTAATGTTGGTAGAGGTGGCGATGACACTCTATTTGCATTAATAGACGGAGTAGTTAAGTTCGAAAGAAAAGATAAAAAACGTAAACAAGTAAGCATATATACAGCTTAATCGAAAAAAGAGTGCATAAGCACTCTTTTTTTTGAATAAAGATTTATTATGAATGAATTGGGTAAAAAGAAAGAGGATACTTATGGCAATAAATATAGTTTTAGTGGAACCGGAAATTCCACAAAATACTGGAAATATAATAAGAACATGTGCGTGTACAAATGCGGTACTACATCTTGTAAAGCCACTTGGATTTTCAATGGATGAAAAACATATGAAAAGAGCAGGGCTTGACTATATTGATTTAGTTAAAATAAATATCTATGAAAATTTTGCAGAATTTGAAGAAAAAAATCCTAACGGAAAATATTTTTTATTTTCGACTAAATCGCAAAAAAATCATTACGATGTGAATTATGAAGATAATTGTTACCTTATTTTCGGGAAAGAAACAAAAGGGTTATCAAAAAATATTTTAGAAAAATATCCAGAAAATATGGTAAGAATTCCAATGGTCAATGAAGACAGAATAAGATCTCTTAATCTGTCTAATTCAGTTGCTATAGGAGTTTACGAAGTTTTAAGACAAGTTGGAATACAAAATATGAGATAATTTATAAAGTGGTTAAAAGATAAAAAAATAACAGCTTTTAAAAAAATATTCTAAAAAATTCAAAAAAAGTATTGATAAATTTTTATTTTTGTATTATCATATCCATAAAGGAAGTTAATAAAAATAATAAAACTTAATTATAAGGTTGAATGATGGATTAGGGAGAGCGCTTTAGTAGCCACCGAAGGGACAAGTCAAAGGATGCCATTCTTTGATGAAATTCTCAGGTAAAAGGACTTAATTCTGACAACACTCTGGTATAACAGGGAATCTCGGCGAGATTCCCTTATTTTTTACCCTAATAAGGAAAACGTTATTTATAAAGAGATGGTGACTTCATGAGATTAGTAATTACAAACAATAAGAACGTAAGAGATTTTTTTGAACCATTAGAGAAGTATACTGTAGAGTTTATAGACGGTGGATATGTAGAAGTACTTCTAAAGGTTAGGGATTATGTACATAAGAATTATATACTTTTGACACATCCGCTTTCAGGTAGCATAAAGCCGAATGAAACTCCATATAAATCAATTGCAATAGAAAAAGGAGATCAACTAGATTTATTCTCATTAGAATTAATAGATGGCGCAATTGAGGTTTATGAAAAGCTTCAACATGATCTAAAAACTCCACTTTGGAGAGAAAATATATTAGATGATTTTAGAGTGATTGATCTAGATTTGATAAAAAATGCTTTGATTAAATAAAAAATTAGGAGGAATACGCAATGTCGAAAATTTATGATTTAGTAATAATAGGAGCAGGACCAGCAGGACTTGCAGCAGGATTATACGGAGCAAGAGCGAGACTGAGCACGCTTATTATTGAAAAAGATAAAACTGGAGGACAAATTGTAACTACAGATGAAGTTGCAAATTACCCAGGTTCAATTCATGATGCTACAGGCCCATCACTTATAGCAAGGATGGTAGAACAATGTGAAGAATTTGGTGCAGAAAGAATAAAGGATACAGTAATCGAATTTGATTTTGAAAGCAAAGTAAAAACTATAAAATGTGAAAAAGAAGAATATAAAGCAAAATCAGTTATTATAGCTACAGGCGCTGTTCCTAAAAAATTAGGTTGTCCAGGAGAAAAAGAACTTACTGGAAAAGGTGTATCATATTGTGCAACTTGCGATGGAGCATTCTTTGAAGATATGGATGTATTTGTTGTAGGTGGCGGAGACTCAGCGGTAGAAGAAGCTATGTTTCTTACAAAGTTTGCATCAAAAGTAACTATAGTTCACAGAAGAGATGCGCTTAGAGCAGCAAAATCAATTCAAGAAAAAGCATTTGCAAACCCTAAAATAGCATTTAAATGGGATTCGGTAATTGAAGAAGTAAAGGGCGATGGAATTGTAGAATCTGTAGTATTTAAGAATGTGAAAACTGGAGAATTAGAGCAGTTTGATGCAGATGAAGAATTTGGAACATTTGGAATATTTGTATTTACAGGTTATGATCCTCAAACTAGTTTATTCAGAGGCAAAGTTACAATGAATGAGCAAGGTTATATAAAAGGTGATGAGCTTATGAGAACTAATTTTGAAGGAGTTTTTGTAGCAGGAGATTGCAGAGAAAAACTTTTAAGACAAGTAGTTACAGCTACAGCAGACGGAGCTATAGCAGCAGTTATGGCAGAAAAATATGTTGAGGATAATGAATTTTAATTAAATTTTTAAAAGGGGTATTAATTTAGTTATAAAAAATTTAAAATACATTTTAATGAATTAATTATTGATAAAATAAGGAGGAAAATATTATGGTTATATTTGACAAAGATAATTTTGAACAAGAGGTACTAAAAGCAGAGGGATATGTATTTGTAGATTTTTGGAGTGAAGGCTGTGAACCATGCAAAGCGCTTATGCCAGATGTTGAAAAACTTGCAGAAGCTTATGGTGAAAGTATGAAATTTGGAAAATTAGACTCTACAAAAGCAAGAAGACTTGCAATAAAAGAAAAAGTGCTTGGACTTCCAACAATGGCAGTGTACAAAGATGGCGCAAAAATTGATGAACTTACAAAAGATGATGCTACAGCAGCAAACATCGAAGCAATGATCAAAAAATACGTATAATAAAGTATTTTTAGATATATAACTTGAAAATATCTTGAGGAAAATTAGGAGGTGGCTATATGCGTTTAGAGGTAGGAAATATCTTCATAAAAGACATACAATTTGCCAGTGCAACTAAGGTTGAAAATGGGGTACTGTATGTTAACAAAGAAGAATTAGTTAACTTACTTTCAGAAGATGAGCATATTAAATCAATCGATTTAGAAATAGTTAAGCCAGGTGAGAGTGTAAGAATAACACCTGTAAAAGACGTAATCGAACCAAGAGTAAAAGTAGAAGGAAAAGGTGGAATATTCCCAGGATTCCTAAGCAAAGTGGATGTTGTAGGAGAAGGAAAAACTAATGTACTTAAAGGTGCAGCTGTAGTTACTACAGGAAAAATAGTTGGTTTCCAAGAGGGAATAATAGACATGACTGGTCCAGGAGCAGAATATACTCCATTCTCAAAAACTTGTAATTTAGTAGTAATAGCAGAGCCTGCTGATGGACTTCTTCAACATGCACATGAAGAAGCAGTTAGAATAGTAGGATTTAAAGCGGCTAAATACTTAGGAGAAGCTGGAAGAACTGTTACTCCAGATGAAGTAAATGTTTATGAAACAAAACCATTATTTGAGCAAGCGGCACAGTATCCAGAACTTCCAAAAGTAGCATATGTATACATGCTTCAAACTCAAGGACTTCTTCATGATACATATGTATATGGAGTAGATGCTAAGAAAATAGTACCAACAATAATATACCCAACAGAAATTATGGATGGGGCTATTGTTTCAGGAAACTGTGTATCTGCATGTGATAAAAATCCAACTTACGTACACATGAATAGCCCAATAATCCATGATCTTTACAAACTGCATGGAAAAGAATATAACTTCATGGGAGTAATCATTACGAATGAAAATGTATATCTTGCAGATAAAGAAAGATCTTCAAACTGGTCAGCGAAATTAGCTGAATATATGGGACTTGATGCAGTAATAATTTCAGAAGAAGGCTTTGGAAATCCAGATACAGACCTTATGATGAACTGTAAAAAAATCACTGCAAAAGGAATTAAAACTGTAATAGTTACAGACGAGTATGCAGGAAGAGATGGAGCATCACAATCACTTGCAGATTCAGATCCAGCAGGAGATGCTTGTATATCAAATGGAAATGCGAATATGATTATAACACTTCCAAAGTTAGATAAAATAATAGGTCATATAGAAGTAGTAGATTATATCGCTGGAGGATTTGCAGGATCAACTAGAGAAGATGGATCGTTAGAAGTAGAAATCCAAGCTATAACAGGAGCTACAAGTGAAGTAGGCTTTGGATATCTAACAGCAAGAACATACTAAAATTAAAGTGAAAATGAAATTTAAATAATGAGATAGATATAGGAGGAATACAATGAGCTTTTTCGAAGGAAAAAAACTTATAATCATTGGCGACCGTGACGGAATACCAGGACCAGCCATTGAAGAATGTATAAAAGGAACGGGTGGGGAAGTAATATACTCATCAACAGAATGTTTTGTCTGAACTGCTGCTGGGGCTATGGACCTAGAAAACCAAAAACGTGTTAAAGATGCTGCTGACCAATATGGCGCAGAGAACGTTATGGTATTAATAGGTGCATCAGAAGCCGAAGCTGCTGGTTTAGCAGCTGAAACAGTAACAGCAGGAGATCCAACTTTCGCAGGACCTTTAGCGGGTGTAGAATTAGGACTTGCAGTATATCACGTGGTAGAGCCAGAATTCAAAGAAGCTGTGGATGCAGATATATTTGAAGAACAAATCGGAATGATGGAAATGGTGTTAAACGTGGATGAGATTATAGAAGAAATGAACAACATTAGAAGCGAATTCTGCAAATTCTAATACCAGTTGTTATATAAACGAAGGAGGCTATAATATGGGAAAAGCGAGAGTAGTCCACTATATTAACCAGTTCTACGCTGGAATAGGTGGAGAGGAAAAAGCAGGGACAGAACCACATATATTTGAAGGAATGCCACCAATAAGCCAGCAACTTCAAAAAAATTTAGGAGAAGAAGCTGAAATAGTTGCTACAGTAGTGTGTGGAGACTCATACTTTAACGAAAATCTTGAAACAGCTAAAACGCAAGTTTTAGAACTTATAAAATCTGCAAATCCAGATATGATTATAGCAGGACCAGCATTCAATGCAGGAAGATACGGAATGGCTTGTGGAACAGTATCTACAATGATACAAGAAGAACTAGGCATAAAAGTTGTTACTGCAATGTATGATGAGAATCCTGGAGTGGATGTATTTAGAAAAGAATTGTATATAGTAAGAACTACAGATTCAGCAGCAGGAATGAGAAAAGCACTTCCAGCGCTTGCTAAATTTGCACTAAAAATTCTTCATGGAGAATCAATAGGAACTCCTTCTGAAGAAGGCTACATCGAAAGAGGTGTACGTGTTAATATGTTCTCTGAAAAAAGAGGAGCAACTAGAGCTGTAGAAATGCTTGTTGCAAAACTTAAAGGAGAAGAGTATACTACTGAGTATCCGATGCCTGCTTTTGATAGAGTAGCTCCTAATCAACCAGTAGTTGATTTAACAAAAGCTAAAATCGCTATAGTTACATCAGGCGGTATAGTTCCAAAAGGAAATCCAGACAGAATTGAGTCTTCATCAGCTCAAAAATATGGAAAATATGATATATCAAAATTTGATAATCTTACAGCTGAAGATCATGAAACTGCACATGGTGGGTATGACCCAACTTATGCAAATGCAGATGCTGATAGAGTAATTCCAGTAGACGTACTAAGAGATCTTGAAAAAGAAGGTGTTATAGGCAAACTACATGATTATTTCTATACAACTGTTGGAAATGGAACTTCAGTTGCAAGTTCTAAAAAATTTGCAGCCGCAATTGCAGAAGACCTTCTTGCAGCGAAAGTAGATGCAGTTATCCTTACATCTACGTGAGGTACTTGTACTCGTTGCGGAGCAACGATGGTAAAAGAAATAGAGAGAGCTGGAATACCAGTAGTACACATGTGTACAGTAGTTCCTATTTCATTAACAGTTGGAGCAAATAGAATAATTCCAACAATCGCAATTCCACATCCACTTGGAAACCCAGCACTTGATGCAAAAGAAGAAAAATCACTTAGAAGAAAATTAGTTATGAAAGCACTTAAAGCATTACAAACTGAAGTTCATGTTCAGACGGTGTTTGAAGATTAATTGTAAATTAAAACAAATTAGATGGGCAAACGCCCATCTAATTTTTAATAATTAAAAATATATGGAGGATTAAAAGATGTCTAAAGCCGTACTTAAAAATGCAAGTTATATACTAGTACATACCCCTGATATGATAGTAAATAACGGAACAACGTGTCAAGTAGAAATGAAAACAAACCCAGAATCAGAATTTTTAAAAGTGGTAAAAAACCACGTTAGAAGTTATGAAGACGTAGTTTCATATCCGCCAAACCAGGCATATATTGGAAATATAAAGCCAGAAGACCTAGATAACTATTCTCAGCCTTGGTTTAAACACAAGATTGAAAATGCATCAAGATATGGTAAATACGGCGAAATACAGCCTCAGGCAGAATTTATAGCTATGATTAAAATATCAGATGCTTTTGATTTAGTAAAGCTGTCAAAAGAGTTTACTGAAATGGTAGTGGCTAAAATAAAAGAAGATCCAATATTTACAGAACAAGATCTAGCTTGTTTTAAAACAGGAGAAGAGTTTGAAGTAATAGAATCACTTGTAAACAATGAGCATTCTGAACCACTTGAGCATGAAGGAAAACTTGTAGGATGTATAAAAAGAGCGCATGATGTAGACGACAATCTTACAGCGCATGTAATGTTTGAAAATCTTGTGGTTAAAGCATCAGGAGTTTTAGCGGCAAGACATCTTATAAAGAATGCAGGAATAGCACCATCTGAAATAGAGTATGTAATAGAGTGCTCAGAAGAAGCTTGTGGAGACATGAACCAAAGAGGCGGTGGTAACTTTGCAAAAGCCATAGCAGAGTGTTGTGGATTTGTAAACTCTACAGGTTCAGATATGAGAGGCTTCTGCGCAGGGCCTACACATTCAGTTATTGCAGCAGCGTCTCTAGTAAAAGCAGGTGTATATAAAAATGTCGTTGTAGTAGGAGGCGGAGCTACAGCTAAACTTGGAATGAATGCTAAAGATCATGTTAAAAAAGATGCACCAGTGCTTGAAGATGTGCTTGGAGGATTTGCGATTCTTGTATCAGAAGATGATGGAATATCTCCATATTTAAATACAAATCTTGTAGGAAGACATACTGTAGGAACAGGGTCATCTCCACAAGCAGTAATAACTTCATTAATAACAATGCCACTAGATAAAGGAAATTTAAAGATAACTGATATAGATAAATATTCAGTGGAAATGCAAAATCCAGACGTTACAAAACTTGCAGGAGCAGGAGATGTACCAGAAGCTAACTACAAAATGATAGCTGCGCTTGGAGTAAAAAGAGGTGAACTTGAAAAATCACAACTTTTAGAATTTGGTAAAAAACACGGAATGCCAGGCTTTGCACCTACACAGGGGCATATTCCATCAGGAGTACCATATGTAGGTTTTGCAATAGATGAAATGAAAGCTGGCAATCTAGAAAAGGTAATGATAGTAGGAAAAGGTTCATTATTCCTAGGCAGAATGACAAATCTATTTGATGGAGTATCATTTGTTATGCAAAAGAATACCGGCGTAGAAGAAGATGTAAAAGGAATAGATGAAGGAAAAATAAAACTTCTAATCGCAGACGCAATGAGAAAACTAGCTCAAAGTATAGCTGAATAGGAGGATAGCTAATGAATAATACAATAGCAAAAGTGTTTGAAGATATAGCAAATGCTATAGAAAGTGGAAGTTTTGCGCCAGCAAAAAAAGTAGCACTTACAACGCTTGGAAGCGAACATGGCGAGGATACACTTTTAGAAGGTGCAAAGCTCGCAAAAAAACTATATCCAAATATGGAAATAGTTTTAATTGGGAAGAAAAATAATACAGGATTCCAGACATATGAAACAGAATGTCAGGATGAGATGTATAAAATAATGGAAGAAAAATTAGACTCTGGAGAAATAAGTGCATGTGTTACAATGCATTACAATTTTCCAATTGGAGTATCAACTGTAGGAAGAGTAATAACGCCTTCAAAAGGAAAAGAGATGATAATTGCAACCACTACAGGTACAACATCTCCACATAGGATAGAGGCTATGGTGAAAAATGCGATTAGTGGTATAATAGCTGCTAAATCAATTGGTATAGAAGACCCAAAAGTAGGAATTCTAAATCTTGATGGCGCAAGAACCGTAGAAAAAATTCTTAAAGAAATAAAAGAAAAAGGATATAATATAAACTTTACAGAGTCAAAAAGAAGTGATGGTGGAGTAGTTATGAGAGGAAACGATCTTCTTTTAGGAACTCCAGATGTTATGGTTACAGATTCACTTACAGGTAACGTGCTTATGAAAATGTTCTCATCTTTTACAAGTGGAGGAGAATATGAAGTAGCAGGTTACGGATATGGGCCAGGAATAGGTGAAGGATTTAATAGAAATATCCTTATAATATCAAGAGCCTCAGGAGCACCAGTTATTGCGAATGCACTTAAATATGCTTTTGATATATCAATTGGAAATATAAATAAAGTAGCAGAAAAAGAATATGAAATGCTTAATAAAATAGGTTGGAATGATGTTATTGCTCAAAACACAGCTAAAAAAGAAACTAAATCAGAGACTGAAGAAGTAGCTATGCCTGAAAAAGAAGTAGTTATAGCCCAAATATCTGGAGTTGATATAATGGAGCTTGAAGATGCTGTTCAGATGCTTTGGAAGCATAAAGTCTATGCAGAAAGTGGAATGGGCTGTACAGGGCCGATAATTTTAGTAGCAGAAGATAAGCTTGATAAAGCTAAAGAAATATTGAATTCTCAAGGTTTTGCAACAGCCTAAGTAATTTAATACAAAATAAATGTTGAGACAGCATCTCAACATTTATTTTTGCTTAGATTTTAAATATAAAGACTTGTAATTAAGCCATAGCTATGATAAACTAGATAGGTAATTTTATAAGTTTTAGGAGGTGTGAAATGAGAACAGCATTATTAGTATTAGAAATAATAGTAAGCTTAATACTGATAGTTACAGTATTATTACAATCAGGAAATAGAGCGGGTTTAGGTGTGATTAGTGGTGGAGCAGAACAACTAACAGGTAATAAGGCTAGAGGCGCAGATGTTATATTTAGAAAGATAACTGCAGTATCAGCAATGTTATTTATTATTCTGGCAGTTGTACTGGTAGCATTACAATAAAAAAATTATAACATTACAGGGAGGTTTAAATTAAATATGAACAGTATCCTTATGCTAGCCCCAATTTCTGGGGTATTAGCACTTTTATTTGCACTTGTGCTTACAAACAAAATCAAGAAAGTTGATGTTGGAAATGCAAGAATGCAAGAAATATCATCATACATCCACGAAGGTGCGATGGCGTTTTTAACAAGAGAATACAAAGCATTAGTATTTTTTGTTGCGGCATTATTTCTAATTTTAGGAATTGGTATTGATTGGCTTACAGCAGGTTGTTTTGTTGTAGGAGCACTTTTTTCTACATTAGCAGGATTTTTTGGAATGCAAGTTGCTACAAAAGCTAACGTAAGAACAGCTAATGCAGCAAAAGAAGGTGGAATGAATAAGGCCCTTTCTGTAGCATTCTCAGGTGGAGCAGTAATGGGAATGTGTGTTGTTGGACTTGGAATCCTTGGAGTGGGAGTACTTTACATAGTTCTTACTGCAACTGGAATGGATCCATCACAAGCAGCAACTATACTTACAGGATTTGGACTTGGAGCATCTTCATTAGCACTATTTGGTCGTGTAGGTGGTGGTATATATACAAAAGCTGCAGACGTTGGTGCTGACCTTGTTGGTAAAGTTGAAGCAGGAATTCCTGAAGATGACCCAAGAAACCCAGCTGTTATAGCAGATAACGTTGGAGATAATGTTGGAGACGTTGCAGGTATGGGAGCTGACCTTTTTGAATCATATGTTGGTTCTATAATCTCAGCGATAACATTAGGAATAATAGCTACAAATCCATCAGGTGAAGCTTACGGAGTAATAGGTGCAATTTTCCCACTTACAATTTCAGCAATAGGAATAATAGCATCTATAATAGGAACATTCTTCGTAAAAGGAGATGACAAAACAGACCCGCAAAAAGCATTAAAAATGGGAACGTATGTTTCAGGGGCAATAACAATAGTAGCAGCATTTTTACTTTCAAAAATGATGCTTGGAAATACAACTGGATTTTTTGCAATCCTTATAGGTCTTATAGTAGGAACACTTATAGGCCAAATTACAGAAATGTATACATCAAGTGATTACAAACATGTTCAAAAAATTGCACAGCAGTCAGAAACTGGACCTGCAACTACAATAATATCAGGACTTGCAGTAGGTATGCAGTCTACAGCTATTCCTGTATTACTAATCTCAGTAGGAATATTAGCTTCTTATGGAGTAGCAGGTATTTATGGTATTGCACTTGCAGCAGTAGGAATGCTTGCAACAGGTGGTATGACAATCGCAGTAGATGCTTACGGACCAATCGCAGATAATGCGGGTGGTATTGCAGAAATGTGTGATCTTCCGCCAGAAGTAAGAGAAATAACTGATAAGCTTGACTCAGTAGGAAACACTACAGCAGCAATAGGTAAGGGATTTGCAATAGGTTCAGCAGCACTTACATCACTTGCGTTATTTGCGGCCTATACAGCAGTAACAGGGCTTAGCTCTATATCAATTACAAAACCAGCAGTAATAGTAGGTATGCTTATAGGTGGAATGCTTCCATTCTTATTCTCAGCTATTACTATGGAAGCAGTTGGAAAAGCAGCATTTGAAATGATAGAAGAAGTAAGAAGACAGTTCAAAGAAATTCCAGGAATAATGGAAGGAACTGGAAAGCCAGATTATGCTAAATGTGTTGATATATCAACAGCAGCAGCATTAAGAGAAATGGTTATTCCAGGTATCTTAGCAGTTTTATCACCAATAGCGACAGGCATTCTTTTAGGAACAGAAGCTTTAGGTGGATTACTTGGAGGTTCACTAGTATCAGGAGTGCTTATGGCAATAATGATGTCAAATGCTGGTGGAGCATGGGATAACGCGAAGAAGTATATCGAGCAAGGGGCTCATGGTGGAAAAGGTTCAGAACCACACAAAGCAGCAGTTGTTGGAGATACAGTAGGTGACCCATTCAAAGATACATCAGGACCATCAATAAATATTCTTATAAAACTTATGACAATAGTATCACTTGTATTTGCGCCACTTTTTGTAAAATACGGTGGAATACTACTTTCATTCATAGAAAAATAAATTTTTAAATATGAAATCCTGCTTTCAAATATGAAAGCGGGATTTCTTTTTTTACATAAACTCTGTAAATTAATACATTAATCTGATATACTAATAATATGATTTTTATAACAGACTGGAGAAGTAACATGAAAAATAGATTGATATTATTAGATGGAAATTCCCTTTTTAATAGAGCTTACTTTGCACTGCCACCACTTATGAATAAAAATGGATTTTATACAAATGCAATATATGGATTTGCGATGATGCTCAATAATATAATTGAAAATTATCAGCCTACACATATGGCAATAGCATTTGATTTAAAAGCGCCTACGTTTAGGCATAAATCATATGAAGAATATAAGGCTAATAGAAAAGGTATGGCAGACGAGCTTAGAATGCAAGTGGAACCACTCAAAAAGATGGTAGATGCTTATGGAATAGAGCGCGTGGAATTTGAAGGCTATGAAGCCGATGATATAATAGGTACCCTTTCAAAACTTGCAGAAAACGAAGATTTTGAGACTATGATAGTTACAGGGGATAAGGATGCGCTTCAATTAGCATCTCAAAAAACCGTAGTATATATAACAAAAAAAGGAATAACAGATTTAGAACGATATACCGATGAAGAAGTAGTAGAACGATATGGGCTTACACCTCTTGAATTTATAGATTTAAAAGCGCTGATGGGAGATAAGTCCGATAATATAAAGGGCGTAGCTGGAATTGGAGAAAAAACTGGTATAAAACTACTTCAAGAATACAAATCGATAGAAGGAATATACAAAAATATAGATGCTATAAAAGGCAGCACAAAAGTAAAGCTTGAAAATGATAAGGAATCTGCATTTTTGAGCAAAAAATTAGCGACTATAGTAAGAGATATGCCGCTTGATGCAGATATGGAAGAACTTCGCCTAAAAGGAATAAACTATGAAGAACTTTCTTCTATGTTTAGAGAATTTGAATTCACTACTCTTTTAAATAAACTCCAAAAAGAATCTCCAGACAGAAAACAAATTGCAAAAACTGTTGAGGTTTTTGAAATTTATGACAAAGAAGCTCTTTCTAAACTAGAAAATAAGATGATATTTATAAATGCACAGGCAGAAAAGACTGAGGAGGTGGGCGAATATATATTAGACAAACTATACATGAAAATTGATGAAAAAATATATATAGTAGATACTTTTGAAGATGTTAAACCTCTTTTGGAGAATGCTAGCAATAAAATTATAGGCCATAGTTTGAAAAATATATACAAATCGCTAAAAAAACACGATATAGAGATTGCTGATATGTTTTTTGATATAGAGATTGCAGAATATCTTATCGATTCTAATAATACCAATTTTACACTTGAATATATAAATAATAAATATGGATTTGATACTTTTGAAACGCTAGAAGAAATATTAGGAAAAGGTAAAAAAGAAGTAAGACTTATATTTGCGGACCAGAATAGACTAAAAAACTATTTTATAAATTCACTAAATTCAATAGAAGCCTGTTATCAATTAATCTCAGAAGACATAAAAAAACAAGACTTAAGCTTTGTGTTTGAAGAAATTGAGATGAAGCTTATAAAAGTACTATCGGATATGGAAGAAGAAGGATTTTTAGTGGATATAAAGCGACTTAAAGGCCTTTCAAAGCAATATGAAGCAGAAATAATAAATTTAGAAAATCATATTTATGAACTTGCAGGAGAGATGTTTAACATAAACTCACCAAAACAGCTTGGAAATATACTTTTTGATAAATTATGCCTTCCGGTTATAAAAAAGACCAAAACAGGATACTCTACAAATATAGAAGTATTAGAAGCGCTTCAAGATAAGCATGAAATAATAGACCATATTATGCAATATAGACAGATAACCAAGTTAAAATCTACTTATGTAGATGGATTATTAAATATAGTAAATCCTGAAAGTGGAAGAATTCATACAACGTTCAATCAGACGATAGCAGCAACGGGAAGACTATCATCTTCAGAACCAAATCTTCAAAACATACCGGTTAGAACTGAGCGAGGGAAAAAGCTAAGAGAAGTATTCATCTCTAAGCCAGGGTATAAGCTTTTAGATTCAGACTACTCTCAAATCGAACTTAGGATTCTTGCGCATATAGCAAAGGATGAGATAATGCTTGAATCCTTCCAAAAATATGAAGATATCCATACCAAAACTGCATCTGAAGTGTTTGGAATACCAATAGAAGAGGTTACCTCAGAGCAAAGAAGTGCAGCTAAGGCGGTAAACTTTGGGATAGTATATGGAATAAGTGATTTTGGATTATCTAATAACCTTGGCATAACTAAAAAAGAAGCTAAAGAATATATAGATAGATATTTAGAAAAATATGTAAACATAAAACATTTTTTAGAAGATGTAGTTAAAGAAGTAGAAGAAACAGGATATTCACAAACTATATTTGGCAGAAAACGCTATATTCCAGAAATAAAAGCCAAAAATGCTATGATAAAGAGCTTTGGAAAAAGACAGGCTATGAATACACCTATTCAAGGGGCTGCGGCAGATATAATAAAGCTTGCTATGATAAAAGTTTATGAATATCTTAAAGCAAACAATATAGATGCTAAACTTATACTTCAAGTTCACGACGAACTTATAATCGAAGCAAATGAAACCATAATAGAAGAGCTGCAGCTTAAAATAAAAGATATAATGGAAAATGTTACTAAACTTTTAGTGGAATTAAAAGTGGATATAAAAAGTGGCAATAATTGGTTGGAGACAAAATAGTATGCAAAAAATAGGAATAACAGGCAATATAGGAGGCGGGAAATCAGAAGCTACTAATTACCTAAAAGCTAAAGGCTACAAGGTATTAGATGCAGATAAGTTAGTTGCAGATATATATTTTGACAGCGAATTTATTAATGATATGAGAATAGCATTTAAATCATATGATATACTGACAAATGCAGCCCTAGACAAAAAGAAAATAGCCCAAATAGTATTTAATAGTCCTCAAAATCTTGAAATTTTAAATCTTACAATAGCGCCATATATAAGACAAACTATGGAAGCTATGATAAAATATTATTCTGAGACAGAAGCTATATTATTTTTAGATATACCATTATTGTTTGAAAAGAATATGCAGCAGGGCTTAGATAAGGTAATAATGGTGTATTGTGAGGATAACATAAGATACCAAAGAGCTGCTATACGCGATAATAAAACCATTGAAGAGATAAAAAAAATAGATGAGTTTCAAATGAATCAAGACGAAAAAATAAAACTTGCAGACTATGTGCTTGATAATAGTAACACAAAAGAAGTTCTTTATGCTCAACTTGAAATGATTTTGAAAAAAATAAATGATACAAAGGTAGACTAATGGAAGAGAAAAAGATAGTAAGAAGAGAAAAAAAAGATATTACAGACACTAGGGAAAAACAAAAAAAGATATGGCTTTCTATAGGAATTGCAATATTTACAATAATATATGTGTTTTTACTTACTATAGATACAGATAAACAGCAGATTATAGAGGAAGAAAATCAAAAAACAGAAGCATTAACAACGGTTCCTGCCCCAGCTGAAAACAATATTAAAGATACAAACCCAGTCGATGGGGGAACTATAAAATTATCAGTATCTAGGTTTAGCACTGTAAATCCACTGAAAAACAAAGAAAAATCTCTTGATGCCGTATTAAGATTAATTTATGACCCACTTTTTAAATTTGATTCAAAATATAACCTTAAAAATGTAGTAGCTCAAAGCTATAGTTTTAACGAGGACGCTTCTCAAATGACAATAACTTTGAATTCAGCAGCAAAATGGCATAATGGAACAAGCGTAACAGCAAGTGATGTAGAGTATAGTATAAACACTATTAAAAAAACTCAAGATAGTCCGTATGCAAGCTTAGTTTCAAATATAGAATCAGTGTCTTCAAATGGACTTTATCTAACCTTAAAATTGAAAACACCTAATGTTCTTGAAGCGTACAACTTAATATTTCCAATAATAAGTTCAAATTCAGAATCAAATACAAAACAAATTTTAAAAGATGACAAATTTGGAGTTATTGGAAATGGTATGTATAAGGTTGTAGATTACAAAAAAGGGAAAAACTTTATACTAAAACGAAATGAGAATTATTTTGGAGCAAAACCTCATATAGAAAATATAAATGTCAGCATATTTGACAGCAAAGAAATACGTCAGAATATGTTTATTGCCTCAAATGTAGATATAATAGATAGTGACTATTATGAGCTTAGCAAATATCAATATGATGTGTTTAGAGTACAGCCATATGAAAGTAGAAAATTTGAGCTTATAGCCTTCAACTGTGCAAAACCGCCATTTGACCAAAAAGCAAATAGAGTTCAGCTTGCAGGAATACTAGACCTTAATAAAGTAGCAGAAGATGCTTATAGAGAAACGGTGAATCTTAATATGATTCCAATTAATAGTAAATCAGGATATGATTTTATAGATGGGAATATGCATCAGATTCCAAAAGACAAACTAAAAAAAGCATCAGTTATAAAATTTAAGGAAAAAATAACTATAATTGCAGATAAAGATGATCCTATGAAACACAGGCTTGCATATATGCTCAAAAATAAAATAGAAGCGCTTGGTATAAGTCCAGAAGTAACTATAAGAGCTGTTTCAAAAGATGAAGTATCAAAAATAGTTGAATCTCAAAACTACAATATTCTTATAATGGAATATAATGCGCCATTAGACAAAGATATTACCAAGCTTTTAAACAAGTATAGCAATATATTTAAATACAGCAATCCAGAAATAAATAAGAAAATGGCAGAAATAAAAACTATGTCTTCGAAAGAAGCTCATAAATCAGAGTATAAAAAACTTCAAGAGGAAGTAGTAAAAGTAGTTCCTTATGTAGGAATAGGCTTTAAAAATGACTATATGATAATTAATCAAAAGCTTAGAGGAAATTTAGAACCTACAGATATAGATATATATAATGGGATAGAAAATATCTACATTCCTAATTGACAAATCAAAAAAATTATTATAGAATAACAAAGTAAGCGAGCGTGCTGGAATCGGCAGACAGGCATGTTTGAGGGGCATGTGTATGAATTTACGTATGGGTTCGAGTCCCATCGCTCGCACCAAATTGTCTATAATATAAATCTAAAATAAAAATCCACGAAGTAGGAAATTACTTTCGTGGTTTTATTTTTTGTCAAATTTACAGAAAAATAAGATAAATTCTGTCACTTCTCTGTACAAACTGCGTATAAAATGTTAGAATAACAGTAAAAGCAAGGGAGGACAAACGGTTGAAGCTATTAAAAGTGGATTTTATAGAAGACGCAGTAGAAAAAAGTTTTAATTACATAAGAGAAAATTGGAAATTAGATACAGAAATAGTTTCTCTAGAGTCAGCACTTGGAAGAATCTTAAGTAACGATATAATAAGTGAAGAAACACTGCCAAGTTTTAACCGTTCTATGGTGGATGGTTATGCGGTAATATCAGCTGATGTTAATGGGTGTACAGAATCCATCCCAAGCCTACTAAGACTTACAGAGAAAATAGAGATGGGAAAATTTGCACAAAAACCTATAACAAGTGGCGAGTGTGCCTATGTTCCTACAGGGGGAATGCTTCCTAATGGATGTGACGCTGTAGTTATGATAGAACATACTGAAGAATTTTCAGAAGACGAGATTGCCTTTTATTCTCCAGTAGCCTATAGAGAAAATGTAGTACTAAGAGGAGAAGATATAACAGAAAAAGAAAAAGTGCTTGCTAAAGGAACAAGACTTACACCAAGAGATATAGCGCTTTTATCTGGAATAGGAAGATATGAAGTAGAAGTATTTTCAGATTTAACTGTATCTGTCTTTTCAACAGGAGATGAGCTTATCGATAATAGACATCCGTTTGAAGAAGGTAAGATAAGAGATATAAACGGATATGGAATAAGTGCTATGGCAAAAGAACTTGGGATGAAGGTTGTACGCCAGAAAATTTTAAAAGATGATGAGCAGCTTTTGAAAGCAGAATTAAAAGCGGCAAGTTTAGATAGCCATATGATAATTCTTTCAGGGGGAAGTTCTCAGGGGAAAAAAGATTTTACAAATCAGGTAATAGAAGCTATGGGAAATCCAGGTGTATTTACTCATGGACTAGCTATAAAGCCAGGTAAACCTACAATCTTAGGAGGCGCTGAAGGCGTTTGGTATATTGGACTTCCCGGACATCCAGTTTCGGCAATGATAGTGTTTGAAGTAATAGTTGGAAACGTAATAAAACGTCTAAGATATCAAACCGAAGCCCCAAATCTTTATGCAGAACTAGGAAGTAATATTGCCTCAAGTGCAGGAAAACAAACCTATATTCTTTGCAGTATAAGCGAAAAAGAAGGAAGATATATTGCCAATCCAATATATGCAAAATCAGGGATGATAAAAAGTCTCTCAAATGCAGATGGTTACATAGTAGTAGATAAAAACTGCGAGGGGCTTAAATCAGGAGATATGGTAAAAATAAAATTACTGAGGTGAGAATATGACTAAACGAAATCTATACCTAAAAAATACGCCCTTAGAAGAAGCTAAAAAAATTTATCAAGTAGAAATTGAAGATATATTAAATAAGAGAAAAACAGAAAAAGTTCCTGTAATAGAAGCTTTAGGAAGAATAATTGCAGAGCCTGTATATGCAAAATATTCATCGCCCTTATATAATTGTGCGGCTATGGATGGGATAATGGTAGAATCAGAATATACAAAATCTGCAAGTGAACAGAGTCCACTTATCTTGGAACCTCAAAAATATGAACAAGTAGATACAGGAGACCCTATAAAGAATCCATATGATTGCGTTATAATGGCAGAAGATATTATAGAAAAGGATGGAATCTGTCAGATTATTGCGCCTGCCCACCCGTGGCAACATGTAAGACCAATAGGTGAAGACATTGTAGCTACAGAACTTATAATGAGCACAAATCATAAAATAAGAGCAATAGATATAGGCGTACTTTTATCTTCGGGAATAACTGAAGTTGAAGTTTATAAAAAACCTATAGTAGGAATAATTCCAACAGGCACTGAAATTATAGAACCAGATGAAATTCCTAAAGATGGCGATATAATAGAATCAAATTCAAGAGTATTTGAAGCCCTCACCACGGAATTAGGAGGTATTCCAAAGCGAATACCGCCAGTAAAAGATGATTATGAAGAGATAAAAAATAATATAATAGCGCTTTCCAAAGCCTGCGATATGATAATTATAAATGCAGGCTCAAGTGCAGGCAGAGAAGATTTTACAGCATCCATTCTCAAAGAACTTGGAGAAGTATTTATTCATGGCGTAGCTATAAAACCAGGAAAACCAGCTATACTTGCAAGAATAGGAGATATCCCAGTTATAGGAATCCCCGGATATCCAGTATCCGCATACATAGTATTTGAAGAATTTGCAGCCCCTTTAATAAGAAACCTTTCACATGAAATTTGCAACGAAACACAAATTATAAACGCTGTAGCAACAAGGCGAATGGTATCTTCTCTAAAGCATAAGGAATACATAAGAGTAAATGTCGGGCTCGTGGATGGGAAGTATATAGCTGTGCCACTTTCAAGAGGAGCAGGAAGTGCAATGTCGCTTGTAAAAAGTGATGGATTTTGCATAGTAGAGCAAAATAGCGAAGGTATAGATATAAATGAAGAAGTAAGTGTAAGCTTAATAAAATCCAAAGCTGAATTAAGTAATACTATAGTAAGTATAGGAAGTCATGATATAATAATAGATGTAATAAACAATCTATTAAGTGAAAATCAAAAAAATGCAAGGCTTACAAGTGCACATACAGGCTCTTTTGGAGGAATTACATCACTTAGAAAAAGCGAATGTCATATAGCACCTATACATATATTAGATGAAAACGGGCAATATAATCTTAGTGAACTCAAAAAACTGAAAAATAGAGAGTATGCGCTTATAAAAGGGGTTAGCAGAATTCAGGGACTTATAGTGCCAAAAGGAAATCCCAAGTCGATAACTTCATTAGAATCGCTAACAAGTGTGAGCTTTATAAATAGGCAAAGAGGTGCGGGGACGAGACTCCTTTTAGACTATAAACTAAAAGAACTAAATATTGATAAAGCGTTGATAAAAGGTTACGAAAGAGAAGCGGTTACACATATGGCCGTAGCAGCAGCTGTAAAAAGTGGAAGCTGTGATACCGGGATGGGTGTATTTTCAGCAGCAAAAGCGTTGGATTTAGATTTTATTCCAGTTGGAGAAGAAGAATATGATTTTGCCATAGCGAAAGACTACCTTGAACTTCCTATGATAAAGGATTTTTTAGAGATTATAAAGAGTGAGCAATTTAAAAAAGTTTTAGAAACACTTGGAGGCTATAGCTATTCAAGGTTGGGAGAGGTGATTTTAGTTGATTGATGAGTATGGAAGAAATATAAACTACTTAAGAGTTTCAGTTACTGACCTATGTCAGTATAGATGTAGCTACTGCGTACCTCAAGAAGGCGTAGCGCATCTACAGCACAAAGATATATTAAGTTTGGAAGAAATATATACCGTAATAAGAGAGTTTTCTTTACTTGGAGTAAATAAGGTAAGACTTACAGGTGGCGAGCCGCTGATAAGAAAAGGTATATTAGGGCTTATAGAGAGTATATCGCGCCTTAAAAATATTAATGATATTGCACTTACTACAAACGGAGAACTGCTTGAAAAAATGGCCCCTATATTAAAAGCGAAGGGGCTTAACCGAGTAAATATAAGCATAGACACCTTAAATGAAGCTAAGTTTAGAGACATAACTAAGGTTGGAGAATTATCCCATGTTATAGCAGGGATAGAAGCTGCTAGAAATGTAGGGCTTGGGGTTAAGTTTAATGTAGTACTGATGAAGGGCATAAATGATGATGAAATTCTTGATATGATAGAGCTTACCCAAAAATACGATGCCGATGTAAGATTTATAGAGCTTATGCCAATTGGAGCGCAGCAAGATTTTGCCAAAAAACATTTTATGTCATGTGATAAAATATTAGAACAAGCAGAACTTTATCCTATGATAAGTGATGACCCTCATGCTCCTACTAAATATTTCAGATATAAAAAGGCAAAAGGCAGAGTAGGCTTTATTACAGCAATGTCATCTCATTTTTGTGACCAGTGTAACCGAATGAGACTTACCTCAGATGGAAAACTAAAACCATGTCTTCACAGCAATAAAGAAATAGATATAAAAAATGCAATCAGAGGTGGCGAAGATTTAAGCGAAATCATTACAAAATCGATAAAACAAAAACCACAGAAACACCATCTTTTAGAAAATGAGACAATTTCAAGAGGTATGAGCACCATAGGAGGTTAAAATGGGATTTACACATATTAATGAACAAGGCAGAGGCAAAATGGTAGATGTAGGCGAAAAAGAAGTTACAAATAGAACGGCACTTGCCCATGCCAAAATAAGCATGAAACAAGAAACCTTTGAAAAATTAAAACAAGGTCAGATGAAAAAAGGTGATGTACTTTCAGTCGCACAAGTAGCTGGAATTACAGGTGCAAAAAAAACTTGGGATATAATTCCTATGTGTCATCCGCTTATGCTTACAGGGATAGACATTAAATTTGAATATGACGAAGTAGATTCTGCGGTACATATATATGCTACGGTGAGCAACGAAGGAAAAACTGGAGTTGAGATGGAAGCACTTACAGCATGCAGCGTAGCAGCGCTTACTATATACGATATGTGCAAAGCGGTAGATAAGGATATGGAGATTGGAGAAATCCATCTTTTAGAAAAAAAAGGCGGCAAAAGTGGCCATTATAAGAGGAGAGAAGAAAATGAGTAAAGCAAAAGTATTATCAATCAATATTTCAAAGAAAAAAGGCGAAATGAAAGAACCTATGCAGGAAGGTAAATTTATAGTGGATTTTGGGCTTGAAAATGATGCCCATGGTGGAAACTGGCATAGACAGGTAAGTCTTTTAGCTCAAGAATCTATAGATATAATGACCGCTATGGGTGCAGAAGGCCTATGTTTTGGAAATTTTGCAGAAAATATAACTACAGAAGGCATAAAATTATATGAGCTTCCAGTAGGTACAAAACTAAAAATAGGAGAAACCCTTCAAGAAGTAACTCAAATAGGAAAAGAATGTCATGCACATCAAGGCTGTGCAGTGGCACAAAAAGTAGGAAAATGTATAATGCCAACACAAGGAATATTTACTAAAATTCTAGAGGGCGGCATGGTAAGAGTGGGCGATGAAATCGAAATCGTAGAATAATTATAAGAAAATAGTAACGGAGCAAAATATGATAAAATACGGATTTATAACAATAAGTGACAAGGGCTCAAGAGGCGAGCGAGAAGATGGCTGCAAAGCAGTAGTCGAAAAAATGCTTTCAGATCAAAATTATCAGATGCAGTATTATACGATTGTACCTGATGAAATCGAAGATATCCAAAAAGCTATAAAATACTGTAGTGATGAATTAGAGCTTGATTTAGTTCTAACCTCAGGCGGGACTGGATTTTCAAAAAGAGATATCACGCCAGAAGCGACGCTTCCGATATTAGAAAAGCTTACGCCGGGAATAAGTGAAGCTATGAGATACAAAAGTCTTCAAATAACTCCAAAAGCAATGCTTTCAAGAGCAGTATCAGGCATAAGAAAACAGACCCTGATAATAAATCTTCCAGGAAGTCCAAAAGCTGTGGGAGAATGCTTGGAATTTATAAGCGAACCTGTAGTTCATGGAATAGAAATCTTAAAGGGCTCCGCAAGTGAGTGCGCTAGGAAGTAGCTAAAAAATATATATAATAAATTATTTACAAATTCTGAAAATTATGGTAATATTAAAACAAGGTCCGAGTATTGCCATCGACTCCGACAATACCAATGGGTGCTGAGGATGATTCAGTGCCTCCCGCGTTTGGAAAGGTCCGCAAATTTTTGCGTGTCCTTTTTTGTTGTCCAAAAACAAAGAAGGATGATTAACAATTTATTTTACCAAGTATTTTATCAAAGAGAGGATATAGCCATGAAAACTACTTACAATGGAAAATTATTGAGAATCAATCTTACTACAGGAGAAATAAAGCAAGAAGCATTGGATTTAGAACTTGCAAAAAAATTTATCGGGGGTAGAGGACTGGGCACAAAAATGCTTTTAGATGAAGGTGTAGCTGAAGTAGACCCGCTTTCAGATAAAAATAAGCTTATATATATTACTGGTCCAATGACAGGGGCAGCAGTGCCTACGGGTGGTCGTTATATGGTAGTTACCAAATCACCACTTACCTCAATGATAGCAAGCTCAAATTCAGGTGGCCAGTGGGGCGGAAAGCTTAAATATGCAGGTTGGGATGCAATTATAGTAGAAGGTAAAGCTGAAAATCCAGTATATATAAATATAGAAGATGAAAAAGTAGAAATAAAATCAGCAGAAGCTTTTTGGGGTAAAAAAAGTGAGGAAGTAGATGATGAGCTGAAACAAATATATCCAAAATGTTCAGTGCTTAACATTGGTCCAGCAGGTGAAAGACAGTCACTGATGGCTGCTATAATGAATGATAAAGATAGAGCGGCAGGAAGAAGTGGTGTAGGTGCTGTTATGGGAGCTAAAAACCTAAAAGCAATAACTGTAACCTCAACTAAAACTGTGATGGAGCCATATGATGCAGAAGCTTTGAAAGCATTAGCAAAAGATGCGAATGCTAAAATAAGAGAAAATGGAGTTACAGGAAGTGGACTTCCAACCTATGGAACCGCAGTTCTTGTAAATATAGTAAATAATATAGGTTCACTTCCAAAAAATAACTGGCAGGAATCTTATGATGAAAATGCAGATATGTTCTCAGGTGAATCGATGAAAGATGAAATTCTTGAAAAACAAGGCTTCTGTCATAGATGTCCAATAGGCTGTGGTAGAATTATTAAATTAAACGATAAACTAGTGGGAGGACCTGAATACGAACCACTTTGGGCATACGGCTCAAACTGTGGCGTTACAGATTTAAAATCAATAGCAGAAGCGAACTACTGGTGTAATGAATATGGCCTAGATGCTATTTCAGCGCCATGTACAATAGCTGCAGCAATGGAACTTTACCAAAAAGGTTATATAAAAGATGAGGACTGCGAAGGCGTTCCGCTAAAATGGGGGAGCAATGAAGCGATAATTGAATGGACTAAACGTATGGGCGCGTGTGAAACTAAATTAGGAAAGCTTATGGCAGAGGGTTCATACAGACTATGTGAATATTATGGTGTGCCAGAGCTTTCGATGTCAGTTAAAAAACAAGAGATGCCAGCCTATGATGCAAGAGGAATCCAAGGAATTGGAATAACCTATGCGACAAGCAACCGTGGAGGATGTCACGTTAGAGGTTATTTGATATCTCCAGAGGTATTAGGACTTCCAGAACAATTAGATAGAATGCAAACTGAAAACAAAGCGGTATGGGCAAAGATATTCCAAGATTTAACTGCGGTTATAGATTCTATGGGAATGTGTATATTCACTTCATTCGCACTTGGCGCACCAGAATATGCAGCAATGCTTAATGCTGGAACAGGAACAAACTATGATGCGGCAGGTATTTTAGAAGTAGGCGAAAGAATATACAATATAGAGCGCATGTTTAACAAAGCAGCAGGCATGAAGCCCGAAGACGACAACTTGCCAAAACGCTTGACAGAAGAACCAATATCAAATGGACCATCAAAAGGGCAGCTTAGTAAAATTGAAATAACCCTTCCACAATATTATGAAGCACGAGGCTGGGAAAATGCATTCCCAACAGAAGAAACCCTAAAACGTTTAGGATTACTATAGGAGAAGCTATGATAGAAGTAAGACTCTTTGCGACCTTTAGAGAAGGAAGAGAGAAAATATTATTTCTAGAGTCGGAAAAATTCCCCCAAATATCCGATATACTAGATTATTTAAAAATCCCCTACGATGAAGTGGCGATATGCCTAATAAATGGCATACATTCAAAAGTAGACGCTAAAATAAAAGATGCGGATGTAATTGCACTTTTTCCTCCAGTAGGCGGCGGTTAAAACAATCCCTCTTAAATAGAACTGGCAGTAGTCATCTATTTAAGAGGGATTTTTATATTGACAAAAAGCTTATATATAGCATAGAATTTATAAAACAATAGTAAGCTGTAAAGGAGTAAAAAATGTCAAATTCTAAAAAAATATTAATTGTGGAAGATGAAATTAAAATATCAGAAGTTATAGAGGTTTACTTAAATAATGCAGGTTATGAAACTTTTAAAGCTTTTGCAGGAACAGAAGCACTTGACATTTTTAATAAAAAAACAATAGATATGGTAATTCTAGACTTAATGCTTCCTGAAATTAGTGGTGAAGAAGTTTGCAAAGCAATAAGGCGAACATCAAGAGTACCAATAATTATGCTTACGGCAAAGGTTTCAGAAAGTGACAAACTAGAGGGACTTGATATCGGGGCAGATGACTATATTACTAAACCCTTTAGTCCTAGAGAACTGGTTGCTAGAGTAAATGCAATTTTGAGAAGATGTAGTTTAGAACAAAATCCTTTATTCAATAAAATGAGCTGGAATGATTATGACCTTGAAGTAGAAATGAGTTCATGTACAGTAAAAAAAGCAGGAGTAATAGTAAGTCTTACACCAAGTGAGTATAAAATTCTTACAGCTTTAATAAATTATCCGAACAAAATATTTACAAGAGATGAATTAATAAATATAACTCAAGGAGAAAGTTTCGATGGCTATGATAGAATTGTAGATTCTCACATAAAAAATCTTAGAAGTAAGATAGAAACAGATACAGCAAAACCACAGTATATCATCACCGTAAGAGGAGTGGGTTATAAATTTGGAGGATAAGATGGGGCCTAAAATAGGAATGAAGATGACTATAAAGTCAAAATTAATAATATCATATGTCACGATAGCTATATTTATAACAGTTTCACTTCTTGTTACCTCAAATTTCATGCTCGAAAAACAGTTTCAGCAATATGTAAAAGAAAATCAAGAACAGATAAATTTAGGCATAGTAGCACAGCTTTCAAACCAATATGAAATCAAAGGAGAGTTGAGTGAAAGTTTTTTGTTAAATTTAGGGGAAAGTGCACTTGATAAGGGAATTGTGCTAATGGTAAATGATGCACAGGGGAAAGAAATATTTTGTATGAGCTGTCTTAATACGATGGAATGTGAAAATATGATTTCCGCTATGGAACAGACTATGAAAGAAAGGTATCCTCATTGGAAGGGCGAGTATACAGAAAAACATTATGATATAAAAACCAAAGATGCGTTTTATGGAACCGCAGTGCTTGGATATTATGGACCATTTTATTATAATGCACAGGATATAGAATTTATAAAAATGCTAAACCAAATCTTTTTGATTGTTTCAGCAGTATTTTTATTTATTGCAGTGGGGCTTGGTGCTGTAATGGCCAATATAATATCTAAACCTGTAAAAAATGTGATTCAGCAGACCAGTGAAATTGGAAAAGGTAAATATCATAACAGAATATCCGCAACTTCCAATATTATAGAACTAGATCAACTTGTTTCAAGCGTTAACGATTTGGCGAATATTTTGGAATTACAACAAAAAATCAAAAAACGAATGGCAGGAGATTTTGCACATGAGTTTAGAACACCGCTTACTTCTTTACAAATAAATATGGAAGGCATGATAGATGGGGTTTTGGATGCGAGCAAAGACAGATTAGAGGGCTGTCATGATGAAATTCTAAGACTTACAAGAATGGTATCAGATATAGATAAACTTGTAGAAATAGAAAGTCAGAATTTGATTTTAAATAAGACCAAATTTAATCTAAATAGTTTGGTAGAAAGCATCTTAATACGATTTGAAGGCGAAGCAAAACAGAAAAATATAAGCTTTGAATTTGAATCACCTCAAGTAGAACTTGAGGCAGATAAAGACAAAATAAGCCAAGTTTTTGTAAACCTAATATCAAATGCTGTAAAATACACAGATTCAGGAACAATAAAAATAAAATTTGCAAAACATAAGGATTCAGTTGAAATAAGTATAAGTGATACTGGAATAGGAATTGCGAAAGAAGATATCCCAAATATATTTGAATATTTATATCGCTCAGACCAATCTCGAAGTAGAAATAGTGGGGGTTCAGGTATAGGACTTTCTATTGTAAACTCAATAGTATTAGCTCATGGGGGCAACATAAAAGTAGAAAGTGAACTAGGAAAAGGCTCCAATTTTATAATAAACCTTTAAGCAAAAAGCTTGAAGGTTTTTTTAATCTTCATATAATCTACACATAAAAGTGGTAAACTAAAACTGAAAAATAGAAATTGGAGGGGGGAGCATGGATGAAGCTTAGTAAAATAACGCTAAAAATAAGTGGAATGACCTGTGTAGGATGTGAAAGACGAATAGAATCAAGGTTTTCAAAAATCACTTCAATAAAAAATGTAAAAGCAAATTATAATATGGGAACTGTGTTTATAGAATATGAAGAGGATGCTATTAGCCAAGCTGAAATTTTAGATATTTTAGAAAAGATGGGATATTCTTCATCTGAAATTAAGCCATATACTAAAATTAGGGATATAGGCGTAATACTTTTAGCTTTGTTTTTGATATATCAGGTGCTAAAATTTACAGGTTTGATTTATATTTTTAATAATTTTCCGTTAGCAAAAACGGGAATGGGATATGTCACAATATTTCTTATAGGAGTGCTGACTTCAGTTCACTGCATAGCTATGTGTGGAGGCATTAATATATCTCAGTGTGCCTTAGGAGAATCCTCGTATATCCCCAGCTTAAAATATAATTCTGGACGAGTCGTATCATATACTATAATAGGCGCAATAGTAGGCGCTATTGGTTCAGTCGTTAGCCTTTCTGGAACATCAAAAGCTTTACTGATGAGCTTTGCAGGGATATTTATGATAATAATGGGACTAAATATGATGGATATATTTCCATTTTTAAGAAAATTTAATTTAAGAGTACCTAAATTTATATCAGATAAAGTTCATGAAAAGAAAAAAAACGCTACACCATTTTATGTAGGAATACTAAATGGATTAATGCCCTGTGGTCCACTTCAAGCTATGCAGCTTTATGCACTTTCCACAGGTTCTGCATTTCAAGGTGCACTTTCAATGTTTCTTTTTAGTGTGGGGACTTTCCCATTAATGTTTGGATTAGGAGTGATGAGTTCTATGTTAAATAAAAAATTCAAAAAAAATATGATACTAGTAAGCTCAGTACTAGTTGTAATACTTGGAGTTTTAATGTTCCAAAATAGTACTAGCTTTTATAACGCAAAACAGGTAGTGGATAATACTGATAGCTCAAAGATAAGTGCAACCCTAATGGAAGATGGCAAGCAGATAATAGAAACAGATGTATGGCCTTCTAGCTATGAAAGTATAGTAGTTCAAAAAGATATACCTGTAAAATGGATTATGAATGTGGAAGAAGAAAATCTAAATGGATGTAATAATGAGATAATAATCCCTGCGTATGATATAGATATAAAACTTAAAGCAGGAGAAAATATAGTAGAATTTACTCCAACTGAAACCGGAACCTTTAAATATAGCTGTTGGATGGGTATGATAAGAAGTACAATCACTGTAGTAGATGATATAAAATCAGCTGGGATTATAGAAGATACTCAAAACGATGCAGTTGTACAAACTGGTTCAGGTGGCGCATGTTGTGCACTAGAAAATAAATAAGGAGGCGTTTTTTGTGAAAAGAGAAACTCTAAAAATATCGGGAATGACCTGCGCAGCTTGCTCAGCAAGAATAGAGAAAGTAGTTTCTAAAATAGAAGGCGTAGAGAGCGTAACTGTAAATCTTACTACCGAAAAAATGTCAGTATATATTGACGAAACTAAAATAGGTTTGGACAAAATAACAAATGCAGTAGAAAAAGCTGGTTTTGGATGGGCAGAATTAAAAAAAGGAGCCGAACAAGTAGATGAAGATAGAGCCAAGAAAGAAAAGGAAATAAAAACCATTTGGACAAAATTTATAGTATCAGCAGTGTTTTCAGTCCCACTACTTTATATATCTATGGGTTCTATGATAAGCTTTCTAAACTTTCCTATCCCAAAACTCATAAGACCAATGGATTATCCGCTTAATTTTGCACTTCTTCAAATCTTGCTAACAATTCCAATTATTATAGCAGGGCGCAGATTTTACAGTGTAGGCTATAGAGCAATTTGGATGAGAAGTCCTAATATGGATAGCTTAATAGCTATGGGAACAAGTGCAGCGCTGCTATATAGTTTTTATTCTACTTGGAGAATTTCAATCGGGGATATGGGTTATGTAGAAGGACTTTATTTTGAAACTGCAGGAGTAATAATCACATTGATACTTCTTGGGAAATATCTAGAAGCCGTATCCAAAGGCCGTACCTCAGAGGCGATAAAAAAACTTATGGGGATGGCACCTAAAACTGCAATAGTAATAAAAAACGGTATAGAATTTGAAATAGATATAGATGATGTAGAAGAAGGCGATGTAATTCTTGTAAAACCAGGTGGAAAGATTCCCGTTGATGGAGAAATACTAGAGGGAACAACCTCTATTGATGAGTCCATGTTAACTGGAGAAAGCATGCCTGTGGACAAAAAAATAGGAGATAAAGTTTTTGCAGCTACAATAAATAAAAATGGATTTATAAAATTTAAAGCAACAAAAGTTGGTGAAAATACAGCCTTAGCTCAAATTATAAAATTGATTGAAGAAGCACAAAATTCAAAAGCGCCTATAGCTCAAATGGCAGATATAGTATCAGGGTATTTTGTGCCAACGGTATTTATAATAGCAACGCTTGCATTTGGATTCTGGATGCTTAAAGGAGAAGGACTTTATTTCTCACTTACAATATTCATATCCGTACTTGTAATAGCTTGTCCATGTGCGCTTGGACTTGCTACGCCTACCGCTATAATGGTGGGTACTGGAAAGGGTGCAGAAAAAGGAATTTTAATCAAAGGTGGAGATGCGCTAGAAACTACACATAAAATAAAAAGCATAATATTTGATAAAACAGGAACCATAACAGAAGGAAAACCTGAAGTTACAGATATAATATCATTTAACGCAACTGACAAAAAGCGTATTTTACAGCTTGCTGCTTCAGCAGAAAAAGGCAGTGAGCATCCATTAGGAGAAGCTATTGTAAGAGCAGCAGAAAAAGAAGCACTTGAGTTGTTAGCTATAGATGAGTTTGAATCGATAACAGGAAAAGGGATAGTAGTTAAAATCAAAGACGAAAAAATAGCTATTGGAAACCTTAAGCTTATAGAGGGTATTGATATATCAGAAGAAGCTCAAAAAAATGCAGATGCACTTGCAAATACAGGAAAAACACCTATGTATATAGCGATAGATGGAAAACTTTGTGGAATAATAGCAGTAGCAGATGTAATAAAAGAAAGCAGTATAACGGCAGTTAAAAAATTAAAGGAAATGGGACTTGAGGTTATAATGATAACCGGAGACAATAAATATACAGCCAATGCTATAGCACAGCAAGCAGGAATAGATATAGTACTTTCCGAAGTACTTCCGCAAGATAAAGCAAACGAAGTCAAAAAACTACAAAGTCAAGGTAAGCTCGTGGCTATGGTAGGAGATGGAATAAATGACGCTCCAGCACTTGCACAGGCAGATATAGGAATAGCTATAGGTTCGGGAACAGATGTGGCAATGGAATCTGCGGATATAGTATTAATGCATAGCGACCTTATGGATGTACTTTCCGCTATACAGCTTTCAAAAAGCACCATTAGAAATATAAAGCAAAATCTTTTCTGGGCATTTGCATATAATGTTGCGGGAATACCACTAGCAGCAGGGCTGTTCCATCTTTTTGGAGGCCCACTACTAAATCCTATTTTTGCAGCTGCAGCAATGTCACTAAGCTCCGTATCAGTAGTATCAAATGCACTTAGACTTAGAAATTTCAAAGTTTCAATATAAGAATATAAATCACAATCACAATATAAATCAGAGGTATAATTGGAAAGGAGTTCATCATGAAAAAAAATAAAGTATTTGCATTAATGACGGCCTCACTACTTGTCGTTTCAGGATGTAGTACAGATGTACTTGGAAATAAAGCTGTAGAAAGCTTTAATAAAATAGCAGAAAAAGAAGCCTCTTATATAAAGGTAGAAGAATTAGAGTCAGAAAAAACAGTATATAGATACACACTTTCAGATAATAGCTCAAGTTTTTTCTGGGGAGATAAAACCGGAATAAGCGTTGATATAAAACCTTTTAAAGAAGCAGGACTTGATATTTCAAAACTTCCTAAAGAAATGATTGAAGCAGATAAACTGATAATTGAATTTGAGCAAGCCGAATCTAAAGCAGGAGAGGACCCAGACAAAGCCTTTAAAAACTTTGTAAAAGATAATAGAGATGCAGTAGGATACCATGCTCAGCTTGACCATTTTGGAATAAAATTAGGAAATGGGAATATGTTTGAATGGGCTCAAGATATTCAAAAGAATGATAAAGATGTAGTATTTGTTATAAATCCCGAAATGATTGCAGCATATGGAGCAGATGTTACAAAAATAGAAGGCTGGCTATACGCAGATGTAGAGATGATGAATGATAAGGGCGAAAAAATAACAGAGAAAAAACTGCTTAAGCCTTTTGATTTAGAATAATAGTAGGCCTTGCTTCAAAACTAATTAAATGAGATAATATAAAAAATAAACTTTATAAGGAGAACTTGATATGAAAACCGTATTAAATGTTGAAGGAATGATGTGTTCACATTGTGAAAATAGAGTAACTACAGTACTTTCTGCGCTAGAAGGCGTGGAGTCAGTAAACGTAGATTTAGAAGCAAAAACTGTAACTGTGGAGCACTCTGAAGCTGTAAGCATAGACACTTTAAAAACTGAAATCGAAGATCAAGGATACGATATAGTATAAATACCCCAAAATAAACCCCTTATAATAACAATAAGCATAGTCTTATTTTATCTTAAGGGGTTTAATATTAAAGGTTTAATTCTCCAGATATTTAGTCTACTGAATTTTGAAGTTTTTTAAGATGTCTAAGTTCAGCTAAAATAAATGCAATAGCTATAAATGAGGCAACAAAATCCGAAATAGCATTACTTACATAAATTCCTTTAACTCCAACAATTGGCGCAAGTATAAGAATACTTGGAACTACAATTATTCCATAACGAAGGAAGGAAAGTACACTTGATAGCTTTGGTTTTCCAACTGCTTGAAAATACTGAGAACTTACCGTTTGAACTCCAATAAGAGGAAGCATACTTAAATAAACCCTTATAGCCCCAGAGGTCAGACTTATTAGCTGTGCATCAGGCGTGAACATTCTTACAAGAACAAATGGGAACAGCTGAATTGCCATAAACAAAACCATAGAAAGAATAAACGAGTAAAACAGTGAAAGCTTTAGCGACTCGGCAACCCTGTCATATTTTTTGGCACCCCAGTTAAAACCACATATAGGCTGATTTCCCTGTACAATTCCAAATACAACCATATGGTAAAAGCTAAAAATAGTAGACATTATAGTAACCGAAGCTATATCAAGGTCAGTTCCATATTTTAAGAAGCTTGCATTTATAAATATTCCGACAAAAGTAGCTAATACTTGTACAAAAAATGAAGGAGAGCCATTGTGCATTATCTCTTTAAATAATAAAAACTCATCCCTAATCTTAACGAATTTTAGATTTATAAGAAAATCATCTCGCTTTATAAAAATATAAACCACATATACCGTAAGCACTGTTTGCGAAATAACCGTTGCAATAGCAGCGCCTGCAATTCCCATGTCAAATGTAAATATAAAGATAGGGTCAAGTATCATATTTAGTACAGATGAAAAAAGAATTATTCTCATTGAAATATTTGCTTTTCCAATAGCACGAAGCGAATTGTTAAGACAATATCCCGGAATACCAAAAATAGATCCAAACATAAGAATTTTTATATATACATCTGCATAAGGGCGAACCTCATCCGATACCGAAAGCAATTTTAAAATAGGTTCCTCAAACATAAAAAATAATGCCGCAAACCCAATCATTGCAATTACAATATACTTAAAGGCCAAAAATAAAATTTCCTCAGCCTCATCATTTTTATTTTCGCCAAGCTTTATAGAAATAAGCGTCGAAGAACCGACTCCAATCAAAAGTACAAGTGACATATGAAGCACCTGAAGCGGCATAGTAATTCCAACTCCAGTAAGCGCAAGCGAACTTATTCTACCTACAAAAATTCTATCTACAACATTAAAAATAGCGCTGCTCAGCATTCCCAAAATCGCAGGAATACTAAGTTCAAAGAGCAGCTTATTTATACTTTCTTCACCTAATCTATTATTCATTTTTTCTCCCTTTTAGTGTATAATATAATCTGTATGTAAATTAGATTATAATACAAAACGCAGAATAAATAAATAAGAATAATGAATAGAAAAGAGGCTTTTTGATGCAGTACAGTGTACTATCACAGATATATGATGAATTAATGGTAAATGTAGACTACGATATGTGGGCAAATTACCTAGAACACTTGATATTAGAGCAGGGCGAAAAACCCCTTAACATATTAGAGCTTGGCTGTGGAAGTGGAAACGTAACCGAGAAGCTTTTGGAAAAAGGCTATGAAGTAGTAGGCATAGATTACAGCGAAGAGATGCTTGAACTTGCAGAAGAAAAAACTGAGGAATTCGGCAACAATATAATATATATCCAGCAGGACCTTAGAGAAATAGATTTTGAAGTTTATGAAATAGATACCGTAATAAGTGCAAATGATACCTTTAACTATATTACCGATATAAAAGATGTAGAGCATATTCTTTCATATCTATATCCAAGAATTAAAAAAGGTGGCCAGCTAGTATTTGACATAAGCTCAGAGTACAAACTAGAGCATGTGCTTGGCAATAATACCTATGGCGAAAGCTTTGACGATATGGTATACCTTTGGGAAAACTTCTATGATAGCGAGCAAAAACTTGTAAATATGGATATAAATTTCTTTGAAAAAAATGGAAGCACTTACGAAAGATTTAGCGAAACCCATATTCAAAGAGCCTATAGCGTAGAAGAAATAACAGCAGTCCTTGAAAAAATAGGCTATCAAAATATAAAAATCCATGCAGACTTTGATAAAGCAGAAGGCTACAAAAACGATTCACAGCGAATATTCTTCAGCTGTAGAAAATAGCAAATAAAAAATAGTAAGACAAGTTAAAATAAATTAAAATTGTATGAAAGTGAAAGGAAATAAGATGGGAAAGATAGTAAGAGCGACAAATAAAGATTATTCAATAAGAATGTTTGCAATAGATTCAACAGATATGGTAGAAAAAGCAAGAGAAACCCATGATACGACACCAGTAGTTACCGCGGCGCTAGGAAGAGTTCTTACTGCAGCTTCAATGATGGGCGTTATGATGAAGGGCGACAATGATAAGATGACCCTTGTTATAAAAGGAAATGGCGAACTAAAAAATATAACTTGCACTGCAAATTCAAAAGGCACTGTAAAAGCATATCCATCAAATCCATATGTAGACCTTCCAGTAAGAGAATCAGATGGGAAACTTGACGTGTCAGGTGCAATTGGAACAGAAGGAAAGCTTACCGTAATAAGAGATTTAGGGCTAAAAGACCCATATATAGGACAGACAGACCTAGTTAGCGGCGAAATAGCAGAAGATTTAGCGGCTTACTATGTATACTCAGAGCAGCAACCATCCGCAGTAGCCCTTGGCGTACTTGTAGATACAGATAGAAGCGTAAAATCAGCAGGTGGCTTTATAATCCAGCTTATGCCAGATGTACCAGAAGAGCAGATTGATAAACTAGAAGCAAACCTTGCAAAAATAACTTCAGTATCTCACTTTATAGACGAAGGGCACACACCAGAAGAAATGGTAGAAATACTACTAGATGGAATGGAACCAGTTATAAACGATGTACTTGAAGTGAAATTTGAGTGCGATTGCAGTAGAGAGCGTATGGAAAAAGCCCTTATAAGTATAGGCCTAAAAGACTTAGAAGAAATCCTTCACGAAGATAAACGTACAGAAATCCAGTGTCACTTCTGCAATACAAAATATAAATTTGAAGAACAGGATTTAAAAAACCTTATAGAATCAGTTAAAAATAATTAGGAGAAAAAATGCTAAATAAGAACGAAATATATCAAATAGAAATAGTAGATATGGGACACAAGGGAGAAGCAATCGGTAAAGTAGATGGCTTCACAGTGTTTGTAGATGGAGCAGTAAAAGGAGATGTCGTAACAGGTAGAGTTACAGTTTCTAAAAAAAGTTATGCCGTTGCTGAGCTTGTAGAAATAGTAAAGCCAAGCGAAGATAGAGTAACTCCAAAATGTAGCCTTTCAGGAGTATGCGGAGGCTGTCAGATAATGCATATGGACTACAAAAAACAGCTTGAAATAAAAGAAGACCAGATAAGACAAAACCTTATAAGAATCGGAAAAATAGAAGCTCCAAATCTACTTCCAATAATAGGCATGGAAAATCCTTATAATTATAGAAACAAAGCCCAGTTTCCACTTGAAATAGATAAAAATGGAAACCTTAACATCGGTTTTTACAAAAAATTCAGCCACGATGTAGTACCATTTGAAACCTGTCATATCCAAGACCCAGTAAACGATAAAATATTAGAAGTTATGAAAACTTTTATACTTCAAAACAAAATATCAGTTTATGACGAAGTGACAGACAAAGGAAATCTAAAGCGAATAGTTACCAAAGTAGGCTTTAAGACAGGCGAAATAATGGTAGTAGTCGTAACCAAAGAAAAAAAGCTAAAAAATGAAGCTCTATTAGTAGAAATGCTAAAAGAAGCGGTGCCAAACCTTACAACTGTAGTTCAAAACATAAACCCTAAAAAGACTAATGTAATTTTGGGCACAGAAAATAAAGTACTTTACGGAGAAGGCATAATAAAAGACAAACTTCATGAGCTAGTATTTGAAATATCGCCAAACTCATTTTATCAAGTAAACCCAGTACAGACAGACGTACTTTATTCAAAAGCCTTAGAATTTGCAGATATAGACGAAACTAAAACCGTGTTTGACATATACTGCGGAATAGGTACAATATCACTATTTTTAGCCCAAAAAGCTAAAAGTGTAATAGGTGTGGAAATCGTACCACAGGCAATAGAAGACGCAAATCGAAACGCAAAACTTAATAACCTTGATAATACAGAATTCATCTGCGGAAAAGCCGAAGAAGTTATTCCAAAACTCTATAAAGAAGGCAAAATCGCAGACGTTGTAGTAGTAGATCCTCCACGTAAAGGCTGCGAAGAAATCGTACTAAAGACAATAGCAGAGATGAATGTTGAAAAGATAGTATACGTTTCTTGCAATCCATCAACCCTAGCAAGAGATATCGAAATCCTGTCTCATTACGGTTACAAACTAGATAAAGCACAGGGCGTTGATTTATTTGCTCACTCAATGCACGTTGAAACGATAATTCTTATGACGAGAGCTCAAACTCAAGTAATTGCAAAGGGTTTAGAAGTTTAAAGTCGGGAATTTTAAACGATGAAAAAACATATGAAATAGATATGACATGTATGTTTTTTAAATAATTGTATAATATTGAGGCTAAGTTGTGAATCAATTACTGATTCTGACTTAGCCTTTTTATAAACCCTAAAATTTATATTATTGAAAAAGGAGGATGTATATGAGGAAAAAAGAATTGGTTTAAAATATATTTTTTAAGTGGGTTTATTTTTTTATGGTTATGAAAACTAAAGAGATTTAAATTAATCTATAGAACTATATCCTATCACTATGTAAGGAAGTGAAATGGAGTATAATATTTAATAATGAGGATAGGCACAACTGATTTCTAGAATATTATTCTAACGCAGTTGGTAATAGAGTAAATGACTACATTGACAATAAATTAAGATGAGTATAAAATTTGATTATCAGGTGGGATATTATGGTAATAGAATTAATGGATCAATGTTCTGTATGACATGAGAACTTTATAGCAAGCTGTAATAACTGTGAGCTAGATTTAAGTAAATTTGAATATCTATCTTAGATTTGATTTAAAGCTACATCGAATACTATTTTAAATTGAGCTGATATTTGCTATAATAAAAAATTTTTTTAAGTCATCATTTCTAGTTGATTTAGATAAAGAATAAAGGGGGAGTGCATTGTGGGAAAAGAGCAGTTTGAAAACTGGTTATATGAGAATACAAATCTTTCCGATAGAACAAAGAAGAATTATTTATATGCAATTTCGCATATGTCATCTTGGGCTAACACTGAATTAGGAATAATAGAAAACTTATATGAAATATCAGATGTTGAAAAATTAGATAAAATTATTAGCCAAATCGAAAACTCAGAAGAATTTCTTAAAAAAAATCAAAGAGACAATAGGGTATGGAGTTCATCATTAATATTGTTTAAAAGTTTTATCCACAATATAAAGAATGATAAATTTGAAGATGTGTTTTCTAAAATAAAAAAAATATGCCAAAAATTGTTAGCAGATAAAAAACTGTCAAGTAAAGAACAGCTTGCGCAAGGCTATAAGTCGTTTTCACAAAAATTTAGTCCAGAAGTATTGAAAAATTTAGATGGAGAACTTTTATTAAACACTATTTTTAATATAGGAAATAAAGATGGATTAACTTATTGGTTAGAGTTTAAAAATGATGATGAATTTCATACAGGCGATTATGGAAGTATAGCTGGGGGAAGTGCGTTTAAATATGTTATGTTTAAAAGAAATCTAGATGATAAGTGGGTAACTGGAAATCCACAAAATCCAACAATTCTATCATTAAGTGAGGCTATTGTATTAGCAAGAGAACTGAGAGATATTTTAATATATGGTTCAGAAATAATAAAACAAATCTCTAGTACAAACATGGGATGTGTTGAATATAAAAATCTCCAAGAAAACTTTGATAATAATATGAAATATAATATGAACAGATTAGGATGGGTTCATAAATATTATCATATGATTTACCCAAGTGTGATAGATGATTTTCATTCTGTAAAATGGCAAAGACACGGTTTGATTTGTTGTGGAATTGAACCAGTAAAAGAAGATAATTTATATGAAATGGCGGGAAACTTTATTAAAATTGCTAAAGACTGTGAGTTGCCAGTTAATTATGTAATTGTAGCTATTAAAGAGATATATGGATCTCCAGTTAACTATTTTAGAATCGGAACAGGGGATAATAGTAATAGTTATTGGCACGATATGAGATCTAATTTTTATGTAGCTATTGGTTGGAAAGAGCTAGGGGACTTAAATTTATATAGTGATATCAAAACTATAAAGAATGATATTTCAGAGAATCTTATAAAGTTTTACAAATATGATAGTAAAACTGCTAGCAGGAAATCTGGTGAAATAGTAAGATTTTATAATGGGTTAGAAATAGGAGATGTTGTGGTCGCAGTTTTAGGCGAAAAAGTATATGGAATTGGTAAAATCTCTGGAAATTATGAGTATGTGAAAGAACGTCCCTATCCGCATTGTAAGAATGTTGATTGGATTAAAACTTTTAAAGAACCTATTAAACTTCCAAAGTCTAGTGCTGGAAAACTAACTACTTGCTTTCCATATAACGACATAGAGAACATTATAGAAATCCAGAGATTAATAAATGAAGAAAATATTGAAGTTGATGATAATTCAGTCATACAATTATCAAATTTGTCTGGGGTTGTTGCTGATATTGAAAGTGTTCTTGAACGTAAAAAACAAGTTATTTTATATGGACCACCTGGAACAGGTAAAACATACTATGCTGAAAAGGCTTGTTGTGAACTTGCTTCTAGGAATATGTTTAAAAAGTCTTTTAATTCGCTTTCGCAGGATGAAAGAAATACTATAGTAGGTAATTGTAGAACAAATGGTGTGGTTCGTATATGTTGTTTTCATCCATCCTATGGGTATGAGGACTTTATAGAGGGGATAAAACCAAGAGTGATTAATAACCAAACTATATTTGAACCCAAAGATGGTATTTTTAAGAAGATATGCTCAGATGCAGCAGGCAACCCAAATAAAAAGTTCTACCTCATAATCGATGAAATCAATCGTGGAGATATTTCTCGCATATTTGGAGAACTTATTATGCTAATAGAAAATGGCAAACGGGGAAAACAAATTATTCTTCCTCTATCTAATGAATCATTTTCAGTTCCGGAAAACGTGTATATAGTTGGAACAATGAATACAGCAGACCGTTCTATTGCTCTTTTAGATGTTGCACTTCGTAGGCGTTTTGGGTTTATAGAATTAATGCCAGATTACAGTTTGCTTGAAGGGATAGAATTTAATGGTTTACCACTTGCAGGATGGCTGATGGAACTAAATGCAAGATTATGTGAATACATTGGAAAGGATGCTCGTAATTTACAAATTGGACATTCATATTTTCTAGAGAAAGAAAAAGCTATCTTTGATCAAGAAAAATTTAAGCGAATTATTAAAGAAGATATTATACCACTTATAGAAGAATACTGTTATGGTGACTACACAATGATTTCTAAAATACTGGGAGAAGGTGTAGTTGATGTCAAAAATCAGATTATAAGATTTGAGCTCTTCAGCACATCAGATGTATCTGATCTTATCACTGCATTACTGTCACCATGTCCAACACTGCGTTTAGGTACACAAGCAGCTGATTATGAGATAGAAGAAGATATTGAAGTAGATGATGATAGTAATAATGGAGAAGAATCATGATGTACCAAGATATCGAATTAAAAGAATGGCAAACTTTATTTTTAAAGGGTGTAGAGTTGTCTGATAATGATGTTCGTGATACTGCACAAATATTAAAAGATAAAGGAATTATCGAAATTGTAGAACTTAGAGATGGGGTATCAATTACGAGTAATTCTTATGTTGGTAGAATAAAACTAGGGAATATACAGATAAATGTTTATCCCAAGCTTAATGGAATGCCATTATATCAATTGTTAAGATATGCATATGATTTACGAGAGTTAAAGTTACTTAATACTGCAGAACACTCCTTAGAAAATTTTCCATTCTTTGATTTGCTTATTTATGAGCTTTATGTAGAAGCCGAAGATTTGCTACGTATGGGAATTCAAAAAAGTTATATTTTGAGAGAAGAGGATTTATTATCACCAAGAGGCAGAATTGATGTGAATAGACTCTGTTTTCAAGGCGGGTTAATCAAAGATAAATTGCCATGTAAGTATTTTAATAGAGAGGAAAACAACATCCTAAATCAAACGCTTCTTGCTGGATTGAAATTAGGTTTAAAGTTAGTAGTAGATAATGGACTGGAAGTTAAGCTTAAAAGGCTCTGTTCTAATTTGGAAGAGAGCATTGATAATATTAGTTTAACAAGAGGAAATTTGCATCACGCAAAAAATAGCATTAATAGATTAACTGGTAGATATTCTGCTGTACTTGAGATAATTAATATATTATATGAGTCACAAGGTATACAACTAGAAGACAGCTCTAGCCATATTAATCTAAGAGGATATTTCTTTGATATGAACGCTTTCTTTGAAACACTTGTAGGGCGGCTACTTGCGAACTGCAGTGGTGGATATTCAGTAAAAGATCAATTTAGCTTGCATGATATGTTCATATATACTCCAGGATTCAATCCATGTAGTAGAAAATCACCTACACCAAGACCAGACTTTGTACTTATCAAGAAGGGAAAAGTAGTAAAGTTATTAGATGCTAAGTATAGAGATTTATGGGAGAAAAGTTTACCACGTGAGATGTTATATCAACTGGCGATTTATGCAGTAAGTGGAATTGGAGACAAGACAGCTACAATACTTTACCCAAGTATTAATGATATACCATCCGTCCAAAAAATTGATGTTAAAGATCCAATCTCCGATTTTAAAATGGCAAGTGTAATTTTAAAGCCCTTAAACCTTGTTAAAGTCGCAGGCCTACTTTCCAATAATATAAATGAATTAGTAGAATATATAGATGAAATAATTAATTGATAAGTTGTATTAAATATTATATAACTTGTCTTCTCAGAATTTGTATTGAATTAATATAACAATTATAGTATTGGCTGTAATGCAAATATTCAATGAACAAAAAGAAATTATAATTATTCCACGAAAAGAAAAGCATGACAATCAAATACGAGTGGAACAAAAAAAGCTAAAGGTAGCGGCCTATTGCAGAGTGAGCACGAGATTTGAGCAACAGGAAAACAGCTATGAAGCTCAGATGGCATACTATTTAGAAAAGATTTCATCTAATCCTAAGTGGAGTTTTGCAGGGATTTATGCGGATCAGGGAAAGCCTGCAACTAGTACTAAGCAAAGAGATAGTTTCAATGATATGATTTACGATTGTTATGATGGTAAAATTGACATGATACTTACCAAATCTATTAGCCGTTTTGCGATAAATACCGTTAATTTTCTAAATGGAAAAAAGTTTATGTAAATAGAAATAGAATTTGTTCCAGCAAAACTGAAAGTAAAACAGATTAATTATATTCATTTTGGAGTATTTGCATAATATTATAAAATTATATGAAAAATGAGAGTCTTTCTGTTAATTTAACGGTTTCCTCTTGAGAAAATTACATAAATTTGTTATTATTATTTAGAACATTGTCAGAATTGATATTATAACAGAAAAGAAGAATAATAAACCTCTGGCAGTGAATGGAGATTTATTTTGTTTGTGGATATTAAAAATTGTAAGTTAAAAAAATTTAAGCGAAAGTTTATAAGGAATGGGTCGAAAGGGATATATTAAGGGCGTAGAGAAATAATTTTATAACAATACATATATAATGGGATCTGATTATGGCACAGATTAATCTTAGTAATATTAAAAAAATTGAAAAACAATGCAATGATATTCGTGACAAATTATATATCATGGATACCTCCTTTGAGATGGAAGAATCCAAATATATTAAAATTGATATATTTGGAGGAATTGTCCTAGAGAATCAAAGAAAGCTCAGTCGATTTATACAACTTAATCGAAAAATAATAAAGTGTTTGTTAAAACTGTTGATGCAAGAAATCAGTTTAGTATAATGGAGGTGCTAATATGAAATACGAAGAAATACCACCGCATGCACCTACACTAATGGAGTCAACTCGATCAATAGGATATTCTATTGAGGCTGCCATTGCGGATATTATTGATAATAGTATTGCAGCAGGGGCTTCTACGGTTGATATTGATTTTTTTCCTATTGGGGAGTCTTATATTGCAGTACTGGATAATGGATGTGGCATGGGTCAAGATGAGCTGATTCATGCAATGCAATATGGTAGCCAAAGTCCATTAGAGTGTAGGGCTGAAAATGATCTGGGGCGATATGGACTGGGGATGAAGACTGCCTCTTTATCACAGTGCAGAGTGCTGACGGTTTTATCACAAAAACAAGGAAAATTATCTGGGTGTCAATGGAATTTAGAGCATGTAAGAAACGTTGGAACATGGTCTCTTATATTACTTGAACAAAATGATATGGTAGCATTGCCATGTCTTTCTAAAATACAGTCATTGACAAATGGTACTTTGGTTATTTGGCAAGATCTTGATAAATTTGGAGTAGGGGAGCACGATATGGCGGATGCGTTTTCACGAAAAATGAAAATTATTCGCGAACATATTTCTTTGGTGTTTCATCGTTATCTAAGTGGAGAAACAGAAATAAAAAAGATTGAAATTAGGATGAATAATTTGCCTGTTACGGCTCAAGATCCTTTTTTAATTAAAAAAAGCACGCAACTCATGGATGAAGAAACAATTACAGTTCGTGGAGAAAAAGTAAGAATAAAACCTTTCATTTTGCCTCATACTTCAAAGCTTACACAAAAAGAGCTTAAGGCTCTAGGTGGAAAAGAAGGATTGCGAAAACAGCAAGGATTTTATGTTTATCGAAATAAAAGGTTATTGATAGGGGGAACTTGGTTTAGGTTAATGCGTCAGGGGGATCTCTCTAAACTTGCGAGAGTTCAGGTGGATATTCCAAACTCTTTGGATGATTTGTGGACATTGGACATAAAGAAATCTACTGCCATTCCGCCAGAGGAAGTAAAACAAAATCTTGCTGTAGTTATTGAAAAAATATCGGAAGGGAGTAAGCGAACATGGACATATCGAGGGAAAAAGGAAACCCGGGATGATATTATACATGTATGGAATCGTATAATTTCAAGAGACGGTGGTATTTATTATGAAGTCAATCCAGACTATTTGCTTGTTAATTCTATTGTAGAAAAATACCCAGATTTAAAGTTTCCAATGGAAAATCTTTTGAAACAAATTAGCTTATCTTTACCTCTGAATTCTCTCTATATTGACTTAACAAATGATGAGAAACTGGTAAGCGAGAATGGATCGGTTGCCAATGACATTATTGCACTTGCAAAAACTATTGTGTCAGCAAGTCATACAGAGAATGAAAAAAATAAAATATTTGAAGCATTAAAATTTTCAGAGCCATTCTGTTCCTATATTGAGGAATTGGATCTTGCGAAAGAAAGGGGCGAATTCGATGACAAATAATATGCAGTATATTGTTGGAAATGCCACAACAATGATAAACACTAAGTTTGGAGATAATCTTCCCTCGTTAGAAGATATATATGCAGAAGCGGAATTTATTCGTGATGCTTTTGCTATAGCTTATCCAATCAGTGATGAAGAATTTATGCAGGTTAAAAGAAACTTGGCATCAAATATTTTACACTCTATAGGTACGGCGATTTCTCTTAAAGGAAAGGATTCGGAGCACCAATCTTGGTACTATGGCCAAGAAAATGATGAGTTCTACTGGAATCGATACCGGTCCTATTTGAAGAATGTAAAGCGTTGGGGTATTGAAGTTGTAAATCGGTTGGGGGAAACAACAAACAACATAATGGACGACTTGGGAGACCCTAAGGATTATGTACGCCCATTTCAGCGTCGAGGACTTTTACTTGGTGATGTTCAGTCAGGAAAAACAGCAACTTATACTGCAATCTGCAATAAAGCAGCAGATGCAGGTTATAGGGTAATTATTGTTTTGGCAGGTATGATGGAAAATCTTAGAGTGCAAACACAAGAACGCTTAGACGCAGAATTCGTTGGAGTTGAAAGTAAGTATACTCTGGATAAAAAAGCTGACCAAGAAATCAGAAATATCCCTGTTGGGGTGGGGAAAATACCACCTATTAATCAGTATAAGCGTGTTGCCTGCTTTACTTCAGTAGCTACTGATTTTAATAAAGCTACTTTAAAAGCCTTAGGCTTGAGTCTGCGCACATATAATGGCACGGCTCTTTTTGTAGTTAAGAAGAATAAAGGCGTACTGAATAATTTATATAAATGGTTGGTTGAAAATAATGCTGATCATGACACAGGAATTATTGATTTGCCGCTTCTTCTCATTGACGATGAGAGTGTGTGAAAAAAAGTCTGTAAATAGGCTTTCTATGATAAGATTTTAAATGTGAGGCAGCTCGAAGAGCTGTCTCTAACTATTTAGAATATATTAGATATTTTTAAACATGTCAATATCATCCTTTGATAAGATGTCA
>JBGSPX010000039.1:0-42763 GCA_041738345.1 Proteocatella sp. | reverse complement strand
GGACGGAGATAGAACAAAAGAAACAACGAGCATTACAACAAGCAATATGAAAATATAACCAGCACTCTGATGAATGCTGGTTATATTAGAACCTACAATTTAATTATTTTCTTTGTCTCCTTGACAAGGGACGTATCATTTTGGAAACTTCTTTTTTTATTGAGATAATACTATATCAATCCTTCCATCGTAGTACCTTTAAGGAGTTTTTGAATAACATCTTGTGCTGGAAACGGTCTTCCACAATTTAGAGCTTTCATCGCCTTAGAAATAACGCGTATATCATATTGCGATGGATGTATTTCTGGAACATCTTTGTTGACGTTTAAAAGCTTATACGTAGCCATCATAGCTGAACGAATTGAATACTCTACTGTAAAAACACAGTCTCCAGGAATTTCTGCAAACTGACCTAGAAATGCTAAATTTTTAGACCCTTCTGGCACAACCTCTGGACGATTTCCTTTTACTCTTGGCATAAACTGTGCAGTAATATAAGGCATCATAGCTGGAATCACTTTATCCGTTTTTAAAATCTCATCTATATCTTCTTCAAGTCCTAAGTGATATAGAAGTTCCATAAGAAGTTCGTCACCTGTACATTCCGTCATTTTTTTCTGAATATAATTCCCTTTTTCATCTAACAACAGACCATATGCCCATATTACAACTACATCTTCTGGTTGATTAGGAAAATGCGGTTGACGATTACAAGTTACACTAAGTAACCAGTTAGAATCAGTCATTGTGATTATTCCTCCTGTAACAGTTTTACCAGAATGAGGTTCATTTCCACTAAGTTCCCTAATTTTTTCAACTAATTTTGAATCCTTCGCAGTAATTGTAAATGATTCCCATTTAGACTGATCCACATTATTACAAAATACATCTGGATTCCCAAAGGCTATATCTTTAGAAGCAATATTTTTCCAAAGTTTCCATATAGCCCCTAGATCCCGTCTAAGTTCAGGTACGGTTTTATTATCACCATAAGTAGAGCATTCTGTCATCGAACCATTTGTTACCATAACAATATCTTTATCACTTATATTTATATGCTCTTTTTTCCCATTAGAAATCATATGGATACCTTTTACGATTTTTTCTATACCATTAATTTCAATATCTAAATCAATTACTTCTGTGTCATAAACAAAGTTTACACCATATGATTTTAGATAATTAGTAAGTGGTAAAATGAAAGAATCGTATTGATTATACTTAGGAAAAACAAGCCCTTCCATAGTATTAAATCCTGGCAGAAGATGAATAAATCTATGCATATATCGTTTCATTTCGACAACACTATGCCAGTTTTCAAAGGCAAACATTGAACGCCATAAAAACCAAAACTTAGTCTCAAGAAATGTAGGATCAAAAAAATTTTCTACTGTAATATTCCCAAGATTTTCTTCTGTGGCAAGAAAAAGTTTAGTAAGTTCTTTCACATGCATTTTATTCAAACCCATATCATCCACATTTATTTTTTCCCCACATTTATTAATCAATCTGCATGTAGATATATTTGGATCACTTTCATTAAGTTCTTTAAATTCATCTAAAACAGAATAGCCTTCTTTTTCTAAAGCTGGAATATCTCCAAAAAGATCCCAAGTACACTCATAGTGTGCTTCCATTTCACGTCCGCCACGCACAACATAGCCTGTCTGTGCATCACCTGCCCCATCCATTGAACCGCCTTCAATATTTAAATACTCTAAAATTGTAATATTCTTACCTTCCATGTGTCCATCTCTCATAAGATAGAACGCCGCAGCTAAAGAAGCTATGCCCCCTCCAACTAAATAAGCTTTGCGTTCTTCAATATTTTGCGGAATATTGGTTTTGTTCCTTTGATAGTTACCCATTTTATATCCTCCTAAGTTTTCAAAAAGTATTGTCTTATTGACATTTTACAACTCGGATGCTACGATAACAATAATCAAATACTTAGCTTTGAGACAATGTGTCACAACTAATTAAAATTGTGACTTTATTCTTAAATGGAGGAAAATAATGACAAGTTCTGTACTTTCAAAAATCACCAAAGAACTATTCGCTAATGCCTTAAAAAAATACATTAAAATAAAACCTATTAATAAAATTACTATTCAAGAACTCTCAGAAGAAACAGGTCTAAATAGACGAACTTTTTATAGGCATTTTAAGGATATTTATGATTTATTAGAGTGGAGCTATCAAACCGAAATAGAAAATAACATTAGTAAATATATTGATTTTTCTCACTGGAGAGATGGACTGTCAGAACTTTTTTATTACTTTTACAATAATAAAGAACTTGCATTTTCTATTATTAAATTTTCAGATAGACAATATTTAGAATCATTTCTTTATAATGCTATTTTAAAAATGGTTGTACCTGTCATTACACAAGAAGGCATTTCATTTGGATTGAATGAAAATAAAAAAGATTTCTTATGCAATTTTTATGCAATTAGCTTCACAGGTATACTTATTCAATGGTTAGAATATGGAATGAAAGAAACACCTGATTATATTATCGAGAATATTTCACTGATTTTACAAGGTAGTATAAATCGTATTAAATGATTTACAAAATAGAATTCTTAAAATCTATTAGATACTATTAAGATTTTGATTTCTTTAATTTCCTTTCATAAAGATATATAAATATACATCCTATTGCATAACTCAAAATATCTTTTATATCAAACACCGATCCAATAACAATACGAAAAAATGTATTGTTTTCAAGTTTTAAGATTTTCACTATATTTAAAAATTGTAAACATTCTATAAATATTGCAAATAGAAATATGTATAGTGGTAAAAGTTTCACTCCATATGGTTTAAATATTTTAAATGCAGTATATAAAAGCACTACTACTAACATATCTCCAATGTATGGTCTAATAAATGAGTCATGTACATAAATTGCTATCACTACTTCTATTAAAAGTAATAGAAAAAATGCTATACCATAATTGATTCTTGTTTTTTTCAAGTTTTGTTTTGATAGATCCATAAATTCCGCCAATATTATCCTTTCTATTTTTAAATACTAATATAAAATATATTATACTATATTTTATATTAGTATTTAAAAATAATTAAAAACGGGCTATATTTCCCGACAGCCCGTTTTGTATATTATTTATTTATTTTCAAATAATTAGCTACTCTCTCTTCAGCATTAGCTCTAATATTATAATAGTAGAAAGGGAAATCAAAACTGTGAAGAATCCCTCTGCCAAATAATCCGCCCCCTGGAGCATATTTATCTACATCTACACTGCTACATATTATAACACCTTTTTCTTTATCAATTTTGGCATCAGCTAAATTTAATACTTTTATATATTTACCATCTGAATCTTTAGCTACTGAGCCATCTTTATTGAGTTGCAAAGAACCTAAGTTTTTAGATGCAGGAGCTAGCGTTTCATCTGTAGTCCAGCTTATTGGGTTAATAACATGTGCTTTTGGTAGCACTACCCCATTTTTCCCTTCAATAACTGGCGCCTCCGTATTATAAGAAATAATAACCCCAGTATCTCCAGATTCTTTAGCAAATTTTAAGTGAGTATTCTTTGCTAAATAATCATCTGTTACGGAATAACCAATAACATAAGAGGCTACCATTCGTTTATAAACCTCAGGATGTTCTTTCATATAATCTTGTAACAGATATATCATTACATTTGATCCTTGAGAGTGACTAGCCAAGATAAAAGGACGCCCATTATTGTAATTCTCAATATAATATTCAAACGCCGCTGTTGCGTCAGTCAGTGGAATTCCTTTCACAATATTTTGTTGTTCTTCAAATGGCAACTTGAGAGTGGATCCTGCATCATCCTGACGATAGTAAGGAGCATAGATATTAGCTACTGTCTCAAAAGCTGTAGCCTGTCTATCATAAGCTAGCTTTGACTGTTTAATCATAACTGGATTATCAATTTCACATATAATTGGATCAGTTTCATTTACTTTAGCCCATGCCGATGGATACAAATAGAATACATCTACCTCTTTAGTCGCCGTTTTAGGAATATTTAGCCAATGTTCATTTTTACTATAATCTGTTGCTAACACCTTTTGCGATTTTACGGCTTGTTCTTTTATATTTGGAACAGTAGTAAAACCTGTAACAAATAATAGGAAACAGCTTAGTATTGCAATAAACTTAATTTTTTTCATACTTTCCTCCACCTTGCCACACTATTTTGCGACATATATATTTATAAACAAAAGATGTGCAATTTACACCATTTACTTATATACTAAATATATCCAATATCTGCATTACTAATCACTATTTTTCATTAAACTGCTTCTTCATGAGCATCTTCAAATTGACTATTATAAAGCTTAGTATAAAATCCATTTGAAGCTAATAGTTCTTGATGGTTTCCTTGCTCAACAATATCACCATCTTTCATAACAAGAATTAAATCTGCATCTCTTATTGTAGATAGCCTATGAGCTATAACAAAGCTAGTTCTTCCTCTCATTAAATTATCCATCGCTTTTTGTATCAACACCTCTGTACGAGTATCCACTGAACTTGTCGCTTCATCAAGTATAAGAATCTTAGGGTCTGCCAAAATTGCTCTAGCAATTGTAAGAAGCTGTTTTTGCCCTGCCGACACATTACTCGCTTCTTCGTTTAAAACCATATTATATCCATCAGGTAAGGTTTTTACAAAATGATGCACATTAGCTGCTTTTGCTGCATTTATTACTTCTTCATCGGAAGCGCTTAATTTCCCATATCTTATATTCTCTTTTATTGGACCATTAAATAACCATGTATCTTGGAGTACCATTCCAAAAATACTTCTTAAATCATGCCTATCAAAATCTTTGATATTATGTCCATCAATTAAAATATTTCCGCTATTCACATCATAAAATCTCATCAAAAGCTTCACCATTGTAGTTTTCCCTGCACCCGTTGGCCCTACAATAGCAACCTTTTGCCCCGGTTTAACCTCCACCGTAAAATCGTTTATTATATTTTTATCCTTTGAGTATCCAAAGCTTACATGTTCAAAATTTACTTCTCCTTGAATTTCAATTCCATCCGTTGTTTCAGCTTTAAGTTTTATAGGATTTTCAGCAAATTGCACTTCTTCATCCTCTTCTAAAAATTCAAACACCCTTTCAGCCGACGCTATAGTTGATTGAACTAAATTTGCAATTTGAGCTGTTTGGGCTATTGGCTGATTAAACATTCTTGCATATTGAATAAAAGACTGAATATTACCTACCGTTATTGAGCCTTTAATTGCAAGATATCCTCCAAGTATTGATACCATAACATATCCTAAGTTTCCTATAAAATTCATAATCGGCATCATCATACCCGAAAGAAATTGCGATTTCCAAGCCGAATGATATAATTTATCATTTAGTTCATTAAATTCACAAATAGCATCTTCTTCACAGTTAAAAGCTTTTACTATATTGTGACCACTATACACTTCTTCAACCTTACCATTTACACTTCCTAATAATTCTTGCTGCATCTTAAAATATTTTTGCGATTTTTTAACGACTATAGATATTAACACTCCAGCAAGTGGAAGCAATAATATAGTAGCAAAAGTCATAACTTTACTTATCAAAATCATCATTATAATAACTCCGATAAGTGTGGTTATCGATGTAATAAATTGAGTCATTATCTGATTTAAACTTTGACTCATAGTATCTATATCATTTGTAATTCTCGATAAAACTTCTCCATGAGTCTTAGTATCAAAATATTTTAGAGGCATTAAATTTATTTTTTCAGAAATTTCTTTTCTTAATTTATAAGAAACTTTTTGAGAAACCCCTGACATTATAAAGCTTTGTATAAACCCAAAACCTGCACTAATTAGATATAATCCCAATAAGAAAATTAATATCCTGCTGATATACCCAAAATCTATTCCTAATTCTAATCCCTTATTTTTGTTAATTAAACCTTCAAATATTGCAGTTGTTGCATCTCCTAATTTTGCTGGTCCAATTATAGAAAACGAAGCACTTCCTATTGCAAATAATAGTACTAAAAACATAGATAGTGAATATGGTTTTAAATAAACTGCTAATTTTCTTAAAGTATCTTTAAAATTTTTTGGTTTTTCTGAAATTCCAGCCATAGCATTATGGCCACCTCCACCCATTGGGCCACCTCCCATTGGACGTTTTTTCAAACTTTCTTTTCTTTCATTTTTCATATTATTCATTGTCTAATTCCTCCTTAGAAAGCTGTGAAAGTGCAATCTGTCTATATACTTCACAAGTTTTCATAAGCTCCTTATGTGTACCTATCCCAACAACTTTCCCTTCTTCGAGTACAATTATTTGGTCTGCATGAAGAATTGTACTAATTCTTTGAGCTACAATAAGCACTGTACTCTCTTTAGTTTCCTTGCCTAACGCTTTTCTTAAAGCTGCATCGGTTTTATAATCAAGCGCTGAAAAACTATCATCAAATATATAAAGGTCTGGCGATTTAGCAATAGCTCTTGCAATCGAAAGTCTCTGTCTTTGTCCTCCAGATACATTAGTTCCGCCCTGTGCTATTTCGGTTTCATATCCACTTTCCGCAGATTCAACAAACTCTTTAGCTTGAGAAATTTCCACAGCTTTTTTTATATCTTCATCCGAAATTGATTTTTTCCCATATTTAATATTACTTTCAATATTTCCTGAAAATAATATTCCTTTTTGAGGAACATATCCTATCTTCGCTCTTAATTCACGCTGGCTTACATCTTTTATATTAACTCCATCAAAAATTATTTCACCTTCTGTAGCATCATAAAATCTTGGAATAAGATTTATTAATGTAGATTTTCCGCTCCCTGTACTTCCTATAAATGCTGTAGTTTCTCCTTTTTTAGCAGTAAAAGTTATATTTTCAAGCACATCTTCATCCGCATTAGGATATCTAAATGAAACATTTTTAAACTCAAGAATTCCTTTTTTATCAGTTTGAAAACTAATAGGTTTTATTGGATCTTTAATAGAAAGTTCAGTATTTATTATTTCATCAACACGCCCTGCTGCCACCGCGGCTCTTGGAAGCATTATAGAAACCATAGAAATCATCAAGAATGCCATTATAATTTGCATTGTATATTGAATAAATGCCATCATATCTCCAACTTGCATCGTTCCAGTATCTACCGCATAAGCTCCATTCCATACAATTATTATAGTTATAACATTCATTATAAGCATCATTAATGGCATCATCATTGCCATAGTTCTATTTATAAATAAATTTGTCTTAGTTAAATCCTCATTTGCCTTATCAAATCTTTGCTCTTCATGTTTTTCAGTACCAAATGCACGAATAACTAACATTCCAGTTAGAATTTCACGACTCACAAGATTTAGCTTATCAATTAAGTTTTGTACCTGTTTAAACTTTGGCATTACCACTTTGAATAAAGTAAAAACCACGATAATTATCGCAGATACTGCCACCACAATAATCCATGCCATTGTATTTTCAGTACTTAAAACCTTTATTATCCCCCCTATTCCTAATATTGGAGCATAAATAACAATTCTAAGTAACATAACCATTAGATTCTGTATCTGTTGAATATCATTTGTACTTCTAGTAATTAATGAGGCTGTTGAAAACTTATCCATTTCATTACTTGAAAAATTTACAACTTTAGTAAAAACTTCTTTTCTTAAACTGCTTCCCAAGCTTGCTGCTACCCTAGATGCTACAAAACTTATACAAATTGTGGCTATCATACTAAGTAATGCTACCCCAAGCATTTTGGCTCCAGCACTTAATATATAGTCTGGTTTCATCTGCTGTACACCTATATTTACAATATTAGATGTGTATTCAGGCAACGATAAATCACAGACTGCTTGAATTATAACTAATGCAATTATTACAATAATTGACACTATAGATTTTTTTAAATATTTTAATAGTTTTAACAAAATTTCCCCTCCCTTTGGTGAGTTTCCTTAACGTCTTATAGGATTAAGACTTGCTTTTTAATAGTTATCATTGTATAATAATTATATATTCATAACTATTATGAGTCAATAACTATTTTTAAAAAAAGGAGAACTCCCATGGATGAAAAAAATATAAAAAACCTATCAGAGCAATTCTTTCAACTAATAATGCAGCTTCATAAAAAAGTTCTTAAGCCTGAGGAATTTATGAAAGGATTACCTATTCCTCCATCTCATGCTAAAGTTATTTTTTATCTTTCACATAAAGGTTCTACCCCTGTATCCGTTATTGCAAAAGAACTGCTTATCTCTAAACCAAATATGACTCCAATCATAGATAAATTATTTGAAGAGGGCTACGTTAATCGATATGAAGACTCAAAAGATAGAAGAATTTTAAGAGTTGAAGTAACTGAAAAAGCAAAAGATATACTTAAATTAAAAAAAGAGCTTGCTGTAAAATCCTTAGTAAGCAAACTCTCCGAACTTGAAGATGAAGACATATATAATTTAAATAGTAACCTAGAATCTATTTGCAGTATTCTTGATAAGATAAAATAAAAATATTTCTAAGTAAACATTTCTTATTATTTACAAAAATTCCTTGAAATACTTATATTGTATCTCTTAACAATAACTTTTCAAAAAATACTAATTTTTGTTTCAAAAACCTTGCTATAAATCCAACAAGAAGTGCTGCTATAACCGTACCTTCTCGAACTCCTGCAAACTTGTGGAATAAAATAAATCCAATAGCACCTGCAATAATTGTTAACGATACATCAAATACAATTTTTATTTTCCCAAAATCTTTATCGAATGTAACTGCTATTGATTTTACAAATAATTCTCCAGGTAACATAATAACATCTGCTATAATTTCTAAATAAACTCCTAATCCCAATATTACACATCCTGTAATAAGACAAATTAGTTTTATAATATAATTATCTAAAACCATAAAACTCATTAAATTCATTGTAATATCAATAAACCAAGAAAATATTATAGCTACAGGTATTTGTAAAAAATAATATTTGGGGAAGTTCTTTTTAAGTATAGTCCACTGAACAATGATTAAAAGAATATTCATATACAAAGTAAACGTTCCTAATGTAGGTTCAAAACCCAGACTCAAAGTATAAGGGACGCTTGAAATTGGAGAAGTTCCCAAACTTGCTTTTGTTATGAAACTTACCCCAAATGAATTAATGAATAAACCTATCATGAATATAATATACCTATTTATTAATGCTTGCTTATTCATTAATTCCCTCCACAGATGTCATATTGCAATATATTTTATACAAAATATCCATAAACTGCTTTTGTTCAGTCTTATCAATACCCCTAAAAACCTTATTCTCTTCTTCAATAAATGTTTCCAATACAATATCACTATATTTTTTCCCATATTCTGTTAAGTAAACATAACTAGATCTACGGTTACCTTTAATAGACCTACGTTCTATCAAATCTTTTTCTTCCATTCTCTCTAAAATTCCTGTCAATGTCGCTGGATCTATATGACATTCATTTGCTATATCTTTTTGAATACTTCCATCATACCGATTTAGATATTCTAATATTTTAGGTTGTCCTGAAGTTAACCCTATTTTTAACAACTTGTTTAAAATTTTCTTTTGAAATATTGCCTGATTAACCATCATTAAATGATGAAATGTTTTGTTCATATTACCCTCCAATATAATTAGTATGCTAATAATTAGTTTCCTAACTATATTTTAAGCCACATAATCCACTCTGTCAATTTATTTGAGTTTTTATTTTTTTACAAGCTTTTCCATTTTTTCTCTAGCTTCATCGGATATAGAATCACTAAGATAATTTCTGTCTTTTACTTGTACTTCATTATAAAGCTGTCTCATCTGTGCAACTGCATTTTCAACATCAACCTTAAGCTCTCTTGCCGATATAAGATTACATCCGGAGCCTCTTATTATTATCTGCTGAAGTCCATCTGATGTCGCTACTGTCATATTGTACTTTTTCTGATTGTCATGTGCAAATTTTTCTATATATTGATCTGCAGTTTGAGCCTCTTTTGTAAATATCATGTGTATGTTGTAATAATCAATAATTTCTTCACGATGCCCTTCTACCCTATAAGCATCAAACACTACAATAATTTTGAATTTTTTAATCCCCTGATAATTACTAAGACAATCAAGTAGCTTTACTCTAGCCCCTTCCATATCATCTTTTGCAAGTTCTGCAAGCTCTGGCCAAGCAAAAATCACATTATATCCATCAACAAGCAGATATTCTTCTCTTGTATCATTTGCCCTTCCCACATAACGCACCGGTTCACTATATGACTCACGGCTTGACCTTTTTCGTTTCCAAACTGACTTTTTCCCTTGGTTAGCATAAAAAGTTTGATTTATTATTTCATCAATTTCATCACTGCCAATATATCTTTCCCCTGATTTGAAATCTCCAAAATCATCTTCTTGATTCTCTGGTTTTATTTTTAGATAACTCTCCAAATGCATGTGGTTTTTCACATTATTCCACTCAACAAAATATCCTGCTCCGCCTTCACAAAAAATAGAACCCGTCGTATTTTCAGTATCTCTTTCAGAATCATATCCGATGTTTGCTATAACTTCATCTTCATTATGACACCTACTGTATCCCATAAAACTTACAAATATACGACCATAGCCTTTGGTATATGAAGTTACTTCCTGCTGATAATTCCTCATAGTTGCCACCGGTGCATTTCCAACAAGTACCGCAGTCTCTCCATTACTGCTTTTTATCTCACTTGTTCCATACATCTTTTCAATATCCGTCATTGCTCTACCTAGCATTTTTTCTGGCAATTCTAATTGAAATGAATAATAAGGTTCAAGAAGCACTGACTCAGCTTCCTTAAGCCCCTGTCTCACTGCACGATAAGTCGCTTCTCTAAAATCTCCACCCTCGGTATGTTTATTATGAGCCTTTCCTGAAACGAGCGTTATCTTCATATCTGTAATAGCAGAACCTGTAAGAACTCCCTTATGTGCTTTTTCTGAAAGATGTGTAAGCACAAGCCTTTGCCAGTTCTTTGCAAGCACTTCTTCATTACAAGCTGTTTCAAACTGCAATCCGCTTCCTGTCTCACTTGGTTCGAGTAAAAGATGCACCTCTGAATAATGTCTCAAAGGTTCAAAATGCCCTACCCCTTCTACAGTATTTAATATAGTTTCCTTATAGACTATGCTCCCTGAATCAAAACTAACCTCAACTCCAAATCTATTTTTTATAATACTTTGAAGTATTTCAAGCTGCACTTCGCCCATAATCTTTGCTTGAATTTCTTGCAAATTTTCATCCCATACTATATTAAGTTCCGGCTCTTCCTCCTCAAGCTGCCTCAGTTTGGGCATAAGAAGTCTAGGGTCATTCCCCTCAGGTAGTGTTAGTTTATATGAAAGCACAGGTTCAAGAACCGGCATTTCTGAAGCTTCCTCAATACCAAGTCCCTGACCCGGTTTTGTAAAATTTAAACCAGTTACTGCACATACCGTTCCTGAACAGACCTGCGAAGTAGTTTCAAATTTTTCACCTGAATATATTCTTATTTGGTTTACCTTTTCTTCAGATATTCCATCAGTCATAATATCCTTAACCTTTAGGCTCCCACCTGTAACTTTAAGATGTGTAAGTCTATTTCCCTGTTCATCTCTTGTTATCTTAAATATCTTAGCTCCAAATTCTTCAGGGAAATATGGTGTATTAGTAAAATTTACAAGCCCCCTCAAAAAAACTTCTACCCCTTCCAGCTTAAGCGCTGACCCAAAATAACAAGGAAATACTTTTCTATCATAAATTGCATGCTTAATAGCCTTATCCGATAATTTTCCAGTATCTAGATATTCTTCCATAAGATAGTCTTCACACATAGCAAGTTCATCATAAAATTCATCTATTTTTTGAATTCCAAAATCTATACAACCATCGCTTAGTTGATTTTTTAATTGATTTATAAGTTTTTCGCTGTCAGTTCCATTTTGATCCATTTTATTTACAAATATAAATGTTGGTATATCATACATTTCAAGAAGACGCCAAAGGGTTTTTGTATGACCTTGTATTCCATCTGCTCCACTTATTACAAGAATTGCATAATCCAAAACCTGAAGCGTTCTTTCCATTTCAGCTGAAAAATCAACGTGTCCTGGAGTATCAAGAAGTGTAAATTCAGTATCTTCAAACTCAACTACTGCCTGCTTTGAAAATATAGTGATTCCCCTTGCACGTTCAAGTTCATTTGTATCAAGAAATGCATCCTTATTGTCCACTCTACCAAGCCTTCTTATCTTTCCACTAAGATAAAGTATACTTTCTGACAGAGTTGTCTTACCAGCATCAACATGAGCCAGTATGCCTATTGCTAGTTTCCTCATAATATCCATTCCTTTCTGCCATTTAAGAAGTCTTTTTTTCTATATTTAAATAACTTTCTTTTGATTTTGTGCTATTGTTGTTATGCACAAACATTAAAACCGCCATACTACAGATTATCAAATAGCCTACTATACTGTATATATCTGGAATCTGAGAAAATAATAAAAATCCAAGTAACGCAGAAAATATAATTTGAGAATAGTCATAGACTGAAATTTCTTTAGCTGGTGAATAAAAATACGCAGCTGTAATAGTAAATTGTCCTCCTGCTGCTGCAACGCCTGCAAGTAACAGATAACATAATTGTAACGTTGTCATAGGATGAAAATTAAAAATAAACATAGGAAGCGTCACTAAACAAGAAAAAGCAGAAAAGAAAAATACAATAAATGGTCCCTTAACTCCTTTTTGTCCTAAAATTCTAACAAAAGTATACGCCGCACCGGCTGCCATTCCGCCTATAAACCCTGCCATAGAAGGAATAAGTGCTACATTAGAAAAACTAGGCTTAATAATAAATATGCTTCCTACAAACGCTCCCAAAACCGATACAACTTGTATAAAATCCACTTTTTCTCTCAAAAGAAAAAAACTAAATAAAATAGCAAAAAAAGGTGACATCTTATTTAACATAGATGCATCTGCTAAAACCAATCTATCTATAGCATAAAAATTACATAAAATCCCGATAGTTCCACATAAAGAACGTAAAGTAAGTATTTTTAAATCCTCTTTTTTAAAAGAAAATCCTATACCACTTTTTTTGAGTACCATAGCTGCAAAAATAAGCGCTACAAAATTACGAAAAAAACTTTTTTGAACAGAAGGCAAATCGCCTGCTAACCTTACAAAAGTATTCATAAACGCAAAACATAAAGCCGATAATATAATATAAATAATTCCTTTGTATTTCTTATTCATTAAAAGCCTCCAATCCTTTCTATTATATCATTTAATTGTTATTCCTAAAATAAAAACTCCCGGAGTTATTCCGAGAGTATATCTTAAATTATTCCAAGTTCTTGTTTTACTTCTGACAAAACTCTGTAAAATGCCGAATAAAAATCTTCGCCTACCTCAACTTCAAGTCTATAAAAGCTATTTAATAAAATATCATTTAATCTTTTTTTAGCATCTTCATCATATACAAACTTCATACGGAAATTCATGGCTTTAATTGTATTGTGCCACATTAATATAAATTCTTTATTTTTTTCATAATCCTCAATCCCAAGCCAATCACTGACCTTGACTTCATTAAGAACAGCATTTTTGCAGTTTCCTACTTGAAGAAAATACTTAAAGTTATTATTTTCATAAATTCTTCCAAGAGGAAAAAGCCTACAGATATTTGGTCTGTGTGAATGAATTGAACATCTTCCATTTAAATCTAAAAATTTACAGCTTTCCTCATCTTCAGTCATTCCAAGATGAGGAAGTATTAGTTTTCCATCTTCTTTTAAAATTAAAGTTTCTTCTAAAAGTTCTTCAAATGATTTTTTTAAACAGACTCTAATTTCATAAACATCATAAGGAGTTAACGCAAAAAGATTTCCTACCCCTTGACAACATGCACTGCAACCATTACAACCACCTGCATCTGCACTTACTAAGTCCTCTATATCGTATAGCCTTCCGTCTGAAATTCCTTCAAGTGACATAACCGATTTCATAATTTCTCCTTAATCAATTTATTTTGCAATAAAAACTTCTGCCTTAACTACCTGTTCTAGTTTCAACTCGCCAAAAGTCGCTTGTGTAGATTTCTCTGAGTTTTTCCCATAGATATAATTATCATCTTCTTTTTCTAAATCCAAAATATTGTCCCAGCTATCTTCTATTTTTTTTCGCAAATATTTCATATTTCCATTTTGAATACTAAAATTTTGTAAATCGTTGAATTCAAAACCTAAACTTCTATATTCAAGCTCAAAAGCTTTATCCTCATCTTCGTCTTTAGCTAGATACCAATAATTTAAAACATAGTGAAATAGGTCAAAATCTGAAAGTAAAACGTCTTTAGCATCAGCTTCTATTGTCAATTGAACAATTTTTTTACCAGAATTTGCATAACCCCGTTGCCTCATATCTCGTCTTTTACGTTTCCCGTTCCATTGATACCATGACCAAATTGGATAATCTACATTTTCTGGTAAAATAATACTTTTAGATTTCATTTTTGCTATTATCCATTTATATGCATAACAAAAATTTTCATCACAAATACAATTTTTATCTGCTCTTAAAATTCCTGTATCTACTAATCTCTCATATGCTTCATAGCTTTGAATAGTCCATAATCTCATAAGTTTGTAAACCTTTACACATTATGTTTCCACAACATTAAATATTCAATTTCACTTGTATTCTCATCGACTTTCTGTTCTTTTATCACAAAACCTTCTCGAATATAGAATTTTACAGCACGCTCATTCTTTTTATATACACTTAATGATAGTTCGTTCCTTAAAGTCTTTACATGGTCTAATAAACTTTTACCAATCCCTTTGGATTGTATATTTTTCGATACAAAAATACCTGCGATATAATTATCTATTACCCCTACAAATCCTTGTAATTCTTCGTCTTCTTCATAAATGAATAGTTCTGCTTGCGGAAGCATTTCTTTTACATTATCAAATTGTGCTTTCCAATAGTTTTCATTTATGAAATTATGTGCGGATATATTAGTCTCTAGCCAAAGATTCGAAATTTGATCAATTTCATCTTTTTTAAATTTTCTTATCAAAACTTTACCTCTTTAAAATATATATTTTTTAAAATCTTTTATAAACTAAATCTACTATCCCATTATATTCTCTAGTTTCTATTAAACTTAGTCTCTTTTCTTTATAGTATTTGTTAAAAAGTCTAATCCCATCTCCAAGTATTGTAGGTATTATGGACACACAGTATTGATCAATAAGGTCTAATTCTACAACTTGATTTATAAGGTTTGCTCCTCCACAAATCCATATATTTTTGCCACTCTCTGATTTAAGTTTTAAAAGTAATGATTCTATATCCTGTTGCGTAAAAATAATATTTTTAGAGTCTGTTAAAGATTTATGCGTTAATACATATGTCATTAATCCATCATATACCCACTTATCTGGTGATAGCTCCGTTACTATTTGATTGTACGTATTGTAACCCAAAATGACAGTGTCCACATCTTTAATAAATTGATTATAGCTTCCTACAGAATTCCTATCCGATCCATCTCCATTAAGCCAGTCTACTCCCCCTGTAGCATCAGCTATATAGCCATCTAAGCTCATTGCAATGTAAAGCATTATTTTTCTCATATGATTTATTCCTTATCCTCTAATGACTATTTTCTTAGTTTAACATCCATTAGATATCCCCTTATTTTAAGTTTTTAAATCATAAACTTTTTAATTACATGTGCTACGCCACTTTCTTCATTTGAAAGTGTCACATAGTTAGCTATTTCCTTCACTTCTTCAAAGGCATTGCCCATAGCCACACCTAATCCAGCATATTCAATCATATCTACATCATTACCAGCATCTCCTACACAGATTACATGCTTTGAATCAATACCCAATGCTTTAGTTACTTGACTAACTCCATAACCTTTATTGACTCTTTTATCCAAAAATTCTAGAAAAAATGGCATACTTCTAAGCACAGTATATTTGTCATTTATTTCTTTAGGCATATTTGCTATAGCTTTATCTAATTTTTCTGGATCATCTATAAACATAACTTTTACAATTGTTTCATCTTTTCCAATTTCAGATAACGGTTTTTCAATAATCGGTATCTGATTAATTTCAGCTTCTATCTTTGTATACTCATTATTTACAGGCGTTGTAACATAAGAATCGGTAAGTGCATGTATATGAACATCTAATTTTTGACTAGTTTCATATAAATATTGATAATCTTCCACGCTTAATGGAGTTTTTGAAATAATTTCTCCACTTTTAGTTTTTTGAACTAAAGCTCCATTAAATGCTACTACATAGTCATCATCTGAAATAAGATCTAGGTGCTCTAAATATCTTTGAACTCCAGCTAAAGGTCTTCCAGTAGCTAAAATTACTTTTTTTCCATTTGCTTTTGCGTCTTGGATTGCCGCATAATTTTCTTTAGTAATCTCTTTAGCTTCATTTAATAAAGTACCATCCATATCTAATGCTATTAACTTATACATACCTTCTCCTAACTTTTAATACACTTCATTTCTAAACATAATATATACTAAAATTATACACAATATTTCACGCAAAAGAAACAAATTTTATTATACTTTCTAAACAAAAATTTTATTTTGTTAAATTAATTATTGATATAAATCAGATTTTATGATAGCCTTAAAAAGGCAATGTACAATTTTGTATGACATAAAAACATACCTTAAGGAGAATTAAATGGGAAATTTTGGAACAATAATAGCGGTAATCGGTGCAATAGTATTTATTGTATCAATTTGGATAATATTCGGATATCTTTATTTTAAAAAAGGAAGTTTAAAAAAAGGCTTTTCACTTTTACTTGTATCTTTGCTTCTTGTCGCAGGAGGAACATTTGTATCTATAAAAGGGGCATGGAATAATGCTGCGGATGGAATAGCATTACCTCAAGATATCGTTGAAATAATTGAAACAAAAAGTATATCAGAAGCCACTCAAGAAGAACAGGCAAAAGTAGGCGGAAGTGTATTTCTAAAAATAAACCAAGAAGACTGGACAAAGTATGAATCCGAAATATTATCATACTACATTGCATGGCAAAAAAGTTTAGACCCTCAAGCTAATGATAACTCTATAAAAACTCAATTTGAAGCCCTAAGAGAAAAAGCTCTTTCAAATTAATTCATTCAAAAAGACAAGCCTTTTTACATCAAAATAAGACTTGTCTTTTTACATCAAAATAAGACTTGTCTTTTTTTAATTATCTTAGATCCCATTCTGTCATTTCCTGAAATTTCTTAACATATAAATATCTTCCCACCTCTAAAAGTATTATGGCTGTACTTGATGCTTTAACAAAAGTATTAAGATTTGGATGTTTTTCTGTTAACAAACTAGCCCATTTGAAAATTTCATTTTCATCCGATAAAATTTTCCCTTTTCCTATAATTGTTAACGCACTTATTTCATTTATGCTATCTTTATGTGATGAACGATCATCCACTAAAACTGAAATATTCTCTTCAGCAGCGATAAGATTAAATTTCCCTGTATTAATAGGTGTTGCAAATACAATATATTTAAGGTCGTTACTTATGGCAAAACTTATCAGTGATGCATGAGTAATTCCCTTTCCTTGGGTAGCAAGTACCCCAAATAGCTCACTCTCGCAAAGTTTTCTTATATCATCCTGTAGTTCTATTACATTTTCGCCTTTAAGTGAATTCTTATGCAATTCTATATATAATGGTTCTTCAGTTTTTTTTGACATAGCGCTTCCTCCTTTATTCATTTTTATCTAGTTTAGATACTTTCATTGTCTCTTATTTCTATTATTGTTCCTTCAGGTGCGATTAGTTTAAATAATTTTCCACCCTCAACCGAGTATATAACTTCATTATTTTTTAAAATAAAATCATTCCATCCTGCATTTTTTATTCGCTCATATTCTTCAACAATATCTGCTACACAAAAACACATATGGACAATACCTTCGTTTGATTTACTGCATTTTTGAAAAACTTCATCAGCTTTTGGGGTTTGCATTTCAATCATAAAGCTTCCCAATGATATCCATGTATTATACTTCCTTCCATGAAAATTTGGAGTTTCTTTTTCTAATTTAAATTGTAAAACATTTAAATAAAATTCTAATGATTCACTGTAGTTATTTGTTTGAATGCAAACATGATGTAAATACTTATTCATTTTTTATATTCCTTTCAGATTAAATATCTTTAGTTCTTGTACTTCCTAGAATAGCCATTGCATCTTTGTATCTAGGTTGAAGTTTTCCCACAAGTCTCCAAAAAGACCTATCATGATTCATGTGTATCAGATGACAAAGTTCATGTATCACAACATAATCTATGGCTTCAATTGGAAATAGTATAAGCTTCCAATTAAATGTCAAATGTTTACTGGAATTACAACTTCCCCACTTATTTTTATCATTTTCTATAGAAAACGATTTATATTTAACTTTAAAATTAGGTTGATATAACTTCAATCTTTCCCCAATTATTTTTTTGCTCTCTTTTACATAAAATTTGTGTAAAATATCAGCAATATCTAGTTTTCCCTCCTGCGGGCTAATGCATATAAACACTTTACCATCAAAAGTTATACTTACTTTATTTATCGATAAATCTAATTTTGTATATAATGGGTACGTCTTTCCTAAATAATAACAATTAATTTCAGTTTGTTTCAACATTGTATATAATTACTCCTCAAATAAATAACCAGTCATTGACAAAGAACCCATAATACATGAATTATTAAATATTGATAGTTTGTCATTTTCACTTGTTGCTCCTAAAACATATAGTAAAGGATAAAAATGTTCTGTTGTTAAAAAAGCTAAATTTGAAAAACTTTCTGAATTCTCATAATGAATCACATTTTCATATCGTTTTTCTTTTATATTTTCCATTATAAATTTATCAAATTCAAGTGCCCAAGGGTATCCAGTTTCCATTCCCCACTTAACTCTTGTAAGGTTATGAACAACATTTCCGCTTCCAATTATTAATACTCCATTTTCTCGTAAAATACTTATATCTTTTCCTATCTGAAAATGCGTTTCTGCATTTGCATTATTATCTAAACTAAGCTGATATACAGGTATATCTCCCTCTGGATACATATTACAAAGAACAGACCATGTGCCATGGTCAATTCCCCAACTATTATCGACTTGTACAGTTCTTCCAATAAGATTAACGGTCTCGTGCGCAAATCTATTTGAACCTTTCACTTCATAAACCACTTGATAAAGTTCTTCAGGAAAGCCATACATGTCATATATGATTTTAGGATTTTCCTCATCATTAATTCTTGTTCCATTTGTTACCCAGTGCGCTGATATACAAAGAATAGCTTCTGGTTTTGGAATTTTTTTAGATATAGCTTTCCATGTACAAACATACTCGTTATCTTCAATCGCATTCATTGGAGATCCATGACCTACAAATAAGACTGGCATTTTTTTATTCATGTTTGTAACCTCTCTTTCTAATAAATTCTAAATTTTTTAGAATTTAAAATTTGGATGATTTTCAATTTAAGTCATATCATCTCTAAGTGCTTCAATAATATTTTCCTTTTTGAGTTTATTGGTAGCATAAATCATTGTGATAAACACAATAGCAAATACACCTACTATACTTATAATAATACTTTTCCATGGAAATATAAACTCAAAATTATCGATTTTTTCTGCAAAAACAAGACCTTTATAAATAAACCAAGATACTATTCCTGATATTGGAAGTCCAAATAGAATCGTCCGTATACCATAAAATGCACATTCAAAATTCATCATCTTAGTAAAATCACCGTCAGACATCCCTACAGAGCGTATCATAGCAAGTTCTCTTCTTCTAAGTCTTATATTAGTAGAAATAGTATTAAAAACATTGGCAACCGCTATTAATGAAATCATTATAACAAAAACATAAGTAAATACATCTATAATAAACGTTATGCTGCGATATTCTTCAAGCATATTGTGAATATTATATAGAGCATATTTAACGCCAATGCCTTCTACTTGAATTATATCTCCTATTTTAGATATTGATTTCAACGGATTATTTGATCTAAATGCCATTCCTGTATAAGAACTAATATTTTCAACTTCAAATTTTTCTTTTAATGAATACGGCGCTACAACCATAAAAACATCTGGAATTTTTTGAGCCTCTAAAGATGATTTTGCTGGCGGATCTAATGGATAAGTATCTACAAAAGTAATATCTATACTCTGAGATTTTTCCATATCTATATTATCATTTACTTTAGGCGCTACGACAAATGTCATTGAAGGTTTTGAAAATATATCCATTACTTCACTTTCGCCATTTCCATTTATAGCTCTTTTTTTAGCAACTGCTATAAATTTTGCATTTTCTCCTGTATATTCTTTTGAAGGTAGCCCTAATTCTTCTATAAAGCTTCGATATTCGTCTTCTTTCATAAATTGAATATCCATTGGCAAATCAACACTTTTATTAAAATCTGAACACCCCAAACTTTTTAAATAGCTATCTGAAAAAGCTTTAGTATCAGTCTTACATGAATATTCAAGCACTTTTTGATAAGAACTTTCATAAATATCATCTACCGTTTTCAGCTTATCATATAGAGGGATTATTTCACTATCAGGTAGATTTTCCGCACTAAAAAGAATATCATAGTCTATATCCATTATATATCGCTGTGAAAGCTCTTTTAAAGTTGTACTAAAAGTACTGCCTGCTACAAATAATACTATACTTAAAACAAGTGATAGCACAATACTTCTATACGGTTTTTTATTTCGTTTAAAATTCTTTAGTGCTAACATCCCCTCAAAACCATAAAAGTTTTGCGCAAATTTTGAAAGCTTTACATCCTTTGCCTCAGTTTTTATTTCATTTGTCTGACGAATACTTTCCATTATAGGCGTTTTTGAAGTTCTTTTGGCTGGAATATAAGCCGAAATCAAAATAGTAATTAAGCTTACTGCTGCTGCGATAGAAATTACAGGTATAGATACATATAATTTCAAAGGAACATTGCTGTGCATAATACTTACAAAATTATTAGCAATAATAGGAATCAATAACGTAATAGTCGCTATTCCAACTATAATACCCATCGGTATCCCTATTATACCAATGCAAATCCCCTCAAATAGTACTGAATTTCGAAGTTGCTTTGGGGTCGCGCCTACTGATGAAAGAATACCAAATTGACGTATGCGTTCATTCAGCGAAATATTAAACGCATTATATATCAAAAAAATAGAACCTATCATTATTATACTAAGCAAAACAATACCAATAGTATACAGAAATGTATTAAATATTTTATTTTCTGAAACGCCCATAAACCGTAGTACGTTGTCATTAAACAGATAGCTATAGCTTTCCGACTTATTACTTGCATAAATTTTAGCTTGGCGTGGATTTTTTAATGTAACAAAAACGCTAAATTTCTTCGAGTCTCCATTATAATTTTGTTGAGCTGACTCGCGCTTGGTATCTATTTTGGTTATTAGAGTGTATGCTGGTGATGAATGCTCTTCAAAACCAGGTCTTTCACAAATCCCTGTAACCGTATATGTTTTCTTTTCTTCTGGCAAACCCAACTTTTTATCATCAGTTAAACTTCCTAAATCAAGTGAAAGTTTATCTCCCACATTAAATCTAACTCCATCTTTTATTGCAATATGTTCTGGTATAAGAATTTCATTACTATTTTGAGGTAAACTTCCAGAAATAAGCTTTAATGGTAAATTCTCAAAAGTTTTGTCACTAAATCCTGCAACAAAAAGATATGGTTTCTCAGAATTTCTTCCGCCTTCTAGCTTTGCATAACCCATATTTTCAAATGACGAAACATTTATAACCTCATCATCATTAGCTTTTTCCTTAATAAAATCAGAAGATGCCTCTATAAATTCGACATGCCAATTGCCATATTTTTCAATAGATCCTGTAACTAAAAAATTTATTAAAGACGTTCCAAAAGTTGCAACCGCAGTAATCATAGCCGCAGATAAAATAACTCCTATGATAGTAACTAAAGTTCGAGCACGACTTTTCTTCATGCTTTGCAGAGTGATTTTGTTGAAAATATTCATGGTCTCACTCTCTCATTTCTGACTACTTTTCCATCGGATATCCCTATAATTCGATCTGCTTGTAGCGCAATATTTTCATCATGAGTAACCATAATAAGAGTTTGTCCATATTTTTTATTACTTTCTTTGAGAAGCTTTATAATTTCGTGTCCATTCCTACTGTCTAAACTTCCTGTAGGTTCATCTGCAAGCATAACTGCTGGAGCATTCATAAGCGCTCTTCCTATAGAAACTCGCTGCTGTTGCCCGCCTGATAGCTGATTCGGTAAATGATGTTTTCTATCTTGAAGCCCAAGCATTTCAAGCAAATCATCTAATCTTTCCTCATTAACTTTTCGCTTGTCCATTAAAATAGGCAGTGTGATATTTTCAACCACATTCAAAGTGGGAATAAGATTATGAAACTGATAAATAAGTCCTACTTGACGTCTACGAAAAATAGCTAGTTTTTCATTATTTTGTGCATATACATCTTGATTTTCCAAATACACCTTTCCACTTGTAGGTACATCTACACCCCCAAGAATATGAAGTAATGTGGATTTTCCCGAACCCGAAGAACCAATTATAGCAATAAACTCCCCTTTTTCAATAGTAAGCGAAATATCATCAAGTGCAGTCACTCGATTTTCCCCATCGCCATATACCTTACATAAATTTTCAATCTTTAAAAACTCCATTATTGAGTCTCCTTTCTAATCCTTTACTCATATAATAGAATATTTAACTTACAGCTTCGTGACTTTTGAGTGAGAGATTAGTCACTTTGGAAAACGAAGAACAAAACTCGCTCCACCTTGAGGATGATTTTTTGCAACAATAGTTCCTCCTTGACGCACTATAATCATCTTGCAAAGCGAAAGTCCAATGCCATACCCTGCAGCATTTTTACTTTTCCCTCGATAAAACCGTTCAAATATATGAGGTAATTATTCCTCTTCAAATCCATACCCACTATCATGAATAACAATTTCAGTAAAAATAGGGTTTTCAGTACAAGTAACTTCAAGCTTGCCTTCATCTCCTACACTTTCCATACAATTTTTAAATATATTTTGAATAGCTTCAGAAAGCCAATTTAAATCGCCCTGAATAACAATTTCACTTGGCACATCTACTTTTAATTCAATTTCATGTAGTTCCATAGAAATTAATAAAGGACGGACTGCCTCAAATATAAGTTTCTTTACCTCTACCTGTTCTTTTTTTAAAATCACAAGTTTTGCATCTAGACGCGATAATTTAAGAAGTGAAGTAATCAGCCAATCCATCTTTAAAAGTAATTCCTCAGTTTCTCTTACAAACGCTCTTCTCTCCTTTTCATTATTATTGTTTTCTAATAATGAAAGTATTATATTTGCTGATGTAAGTGGAGTCCGAAGCTGATGCGCTATATCAGCCAAAGAATTAGAAAGATACCGTTTTTCCTTTTTTAGAGCCTCATTTTGTTCTCTAAGCCGTAATGTCATCTTTGTGATTTCACTATTTAAAATAGAAAGTTCACCCTCTTCTAATTCTCCAATATATAGATACTCTTCATTATGAAGCACCTTGTCTATTTGAGCTGAAATTTGCGAAATGCTTTTATATCTAGCTCTAGTAAACATAAAAAATGCTGTGCCAAATAAAACAGAAGATGCACTAACAAGAATTAGAGTAGCTTTGTTTATATTAAACCCAACAATTATAGAAATCAACGCTATTGATAAAAATACAATTGCAAACTGCCTTATTTCTCTATTTCGAAACATCTACGCCCCCTAACCTATACCCTGTTCCACGTACGGTCAGAATTATTTTTGGGTTTGCTTGATTTGTTTCTATTTTTTCTCTCAAGCGTTTTATGTACACACTAAGTGTATTGTCATTTACAAACTCACCAGAGGCATCCCATAACTCATCGAGAAGCCTAGCCCTAGTGATAATATTTTTAGGATTGCTGATGAAAACTAATAATAATCTATATTCTAATGCTGAAAGAAAAACAGCTTTACCCTCTTTTGTGGCAAGTCCACTTGCCGTATCAACTCTAATTCCATCAATTTCAAAGATTGTGCTAGATAATACACTCTTTCTTAAAGCATTTCCAATTCGTGCTATTAATTCCCTTGGACGAAATGGTTTAGTTATATAATCATCTGCCCCCATATTTAAACCTGTAACTACACTTGATTCATCCCCCGAAGCTGTAAGAAATATCACAGGAATAGCTTCTTTAGCCTTAATTTCCGTACAGACTGTAAATCCATTTCCATCAGGTAGCGAAATATCTACAAGCGCTAAATCAAATTTATTATTTTCAAGTTTTTCAAGCGCCTCCTTATAAGTAGACGCCTGTATAACTGTAAATCCCTCCGAACTAAGAAGAAGCCTCAAATTTCTAGCAATTGCTTCATCATCTTCAACCAAAAATATTCGTCTCATAAATTTCACCGTCCTATAATAAAACATTCTAGTTTTATTATATTTCTTTTGAGAAAAATATACAAGTCGCTATATTAAAACTATACTTCTACTTCTATATAATTATCTGAATTATTATAGCTCAAATCGAGTTCTTGATATTTAACAAAAATAGATAATGTAATTATAGAAAAAAACAAACATACTATAGCTGAACCATATAATCCAATTTTACTTACATTTGATCCTGGTGATGCTCCAATTTTTATAACAAATGGTATCACTATAAACGCAAAACTTTGCGAAAATTTAAATGAAAAATTTTGCAATGCGCAATGAAATCCTGAGCGATGCTTATTATTCTTTTTTCTATCATATTCTGCAATATCTGCAAATACCACATAAGGAAATACAGAAAACGCTGCATAAGGATATATTAAACAACCATAGTAAATAATCATAAGGACTGTTCCACTTATAAACTTTAACAAAATAGGTGCTAATAAAATATTAATAAATGCTAAACAGCAAGAAGCAGATGCTATACAAAGTTGTTTTTTCATGCTAGTTCTATTTGCCATAAAAACTGCAAAAAAGATAGTCATAGTTGCTATTAAATAATAAATCGATTGTGTCATTGAAAATACTTCTTCTGGCAGTGAAAATATTATAGTTATATAATATAAATCAAGTGAATCAATTACAAAAGTTAAAATATTTATTGAGAAAAAACCAATAAACATTGCCCTAAACTCTTTAATTGAAAAAAGTTCTATAATTGTTTGTTTAATAGATAAAGTATACTCTTTTGAAATATAATAATCTTTCTCTTTTACAACTTTTATTGGCAACCATGCAAAAAATCCCGCTAAAATACTTGCTCCAAAAATCGTTATTTTCCAAGAATTCATAACAGAAAAACCTAAATCTACTAATAAATCTTTTATTCCAGGGATAAGAATAACTATAATTGTACCAAAAAAATAAGTAATTGCAGAAACCATATAAGTATAATTCCTTTTTTTACCTGCTGGAACTAGTTCTTGTTCCAAAGCGTAATAAGATACATAGTATAGCGAAAAAGAAGTATAATATACAATTAGAAAAAAACCAAGCCAAAGCGCATTCCATATATTAACTTCTTGAAATGGAACAAAAAACACTAAAGATGTAGATAATATTAATGCAATTAAACTAGTCTTCATTATTGGAACACGTCTTCCAAATTTCCCAGATTTCCTTCTGTCTAAAAATTTCGAAATAATAATGTCTACGAAAAAATCAAAAAAAGTTCCAATTGCCTTTACTACTGCAAAGCTTAATGTTGCTTGAGGTAATAATGTTATAATTCCGGAACTATCTGAAGGCAAAAAATAATACATAAGATATGATGCTATAATTCCTGTAAAAATTGCATCTGAAAAGTCCGTTAAAGATAGTATAACAATTTTAAATTTAGATATTTCTTTCATAATTTTTTACATTCCTTTCGATTTGTTAAGCTCATAAATATTAGTATCGTTATACTAAATACTTATATTTACCCAGTTTAAAAATATATACTATTTTATTTTATCAAAAATAGCAAATATAAACCTTTTTAGGTGAAATTGCTATAATTTTAGGGAAAATTGACTTACAAATATCTTTTAGATTCTTAGATTTGACATTATTGAGTAATATCAATATAATTAAAGAAAAACTAAATTTTTAGTTGACTACTGTAACTTTAGAATAGTCAAATGGGGGAAATATGAAAAAAATAAAAAAAGTATGGCCTTTTGAACCAACAGATTTACTAGAAATACATAATTACATAGCAAACCGTTCAAAAGAAGGACTCTCTCTAAAAAAAATTGGTTCCTTGTTCGCTTACTATGAAGAAGATGTTCCTAATAAATACATCTACACTTTAGAATATATGGATAACAAAGACAAAGATTATAGAAATGACTATATAATACAAAAAGAAAACGAAGGCTGGGAATATATATATTACTGTAATGAAACACTTATCTTTCGAAAATTAAATACTTCTTCGCTTCAAAAAGAAGATACTAAAATTCAAGATATTCCTGATTTTCTTGAAATAAATAAAAAAAATCTTGTTCACTCGGCTCTAGAAGTCCTTCCATTCATTATTTCCCTTATTATAGTAACAAAATACAAGGAATTATTTATTTTATTATTATCTATAAAGACATCTGCCTTTATATATACTGCTATCCGATATTTATATTTTAATAAAAATAAAACTTATTTTAATGCCCATAGTTCCTATACTTATCTTTCCACGTATCAGCTTAGAGATTTAGCGTTTTTTAAGTCTATATTTATAGCCATGTCAAATTTTATTTTCTTAGGTATATTTTATATAACATTTTTTAAATATAAAGCCTTCTTTTTGTCAAAAATAGTAATTCTATTTGTTGCCTTTATAGCTATTGCAAAATTATATCAATGCTTTAAAGAGTCTAATCGAAGCTATTCAGATTCAATTACCCTCAGCAATAAACAAAGCCTTATATTTTCAAGCATAATAATTCTTATAATTTCTGCAGTTTTGTTTTCATTTTTTATAATAAGTGAAAATACTCCCAAAGTAGACCGGGTAAAAGGTATTCCAGTTGCGCTTCTTAAATCAAATGATGAAACTCATATTTCATATTCTAACTACGGACACTGGACTTATAGATATTCAGAAGGATCATCTGTATCATCTGATAGTCCACTTTCCATATACCCCATAGATCAGATAACTAGATTTGATTTTGATATTAAAAAACCAATTTCAATAGACTTTCCTACTCCTCCTGATTATTTTGAAATACGCTATTGGAGCACCTCAGAATATTCAAAGCTAGATAGTCTTGATAAAAATTATAAAACTCTAGAAATTGAAAATAACAATTTTTTAATTCCTGAAAAAAATACCATATATTGCATATATGCCAAATGGAATGCTCAATACTATGATGGTTTTGGATATTATTTGTTTACCATATAATTACTGTTTTAAATTGACTTAGGAGATGTATCATGATTTTAATTATTAGTGCAGCTATTACCTTGATTATTACAGGAGTAGCTGGATATCTTGGAAAACTTAAGGTTAATAGCTCAAAGGACTTTATAGTGGCTGGCAACAAGCTAGGCATAGTCGGCGTAACCAGTATGCTTATGGGTTCAATTATTGGAGGTGCCTCTACCGTTGGTACTGCTCAGATGGCATATACGCGTGGTTTTGCAGCCATATGGTTTATAACTGGGCTTTCAGTTGCAAGTATAATATTAGGCCTAATTTACTCAAAACAAGTTGATAAAAAAGCTAATGAAACTCTACCTCAAATTATAGGAAATACTTATGGCAAAAAAACAAGAACTGCCTCAAGTATACTGTTGTCCTTAGGTATGTTCATCCATATAAACGGTCAAATAATTGCTTGTATGGCTCTTTTTACTGCAATTTTTGGACTAGGTACAGTTAAAACTGCATTTATCGTTATTTCTCTACTTGTAATATATGTAGTATTCGGAGGTTTTTGGGGAGGTACTATGGTCGGCGCCGTTAAATCTGTACTGCTATATAGCACAAGTATTATTTGTGGAATAATACTTATATTCAAATTAAATGGTATCTATGAAATAAAAGCTTTTTTTGAACCAGAACCATGGTTTAATGTATTTAGTGGAGGTGTATCTTCTGATCTTGGTTCTGCTGTCTCAACAGTGTTTGGTGTCCTTTCAACACAAACCTATTTTCAAGCTATTATGGCCGGTAAAAACAGTAGGGTTTCAAGATACAGTTCATATCTAGTAGCATTTTTAGTATTTCCAGTAGGTATAGTTTGCACAATAATAGGGATGTATATGAGAATTCATCATCCAAATATAATCCCTAGTGAAGCATTCCCTCTATTTTTAACAACATATTTAAATCCTGTTCTTGGAGGAATTTCTATAGCTACAGTACTAATTTCATCTATAGCTACAGGAGCTGGTCTCACCTTAGGTATAGCTACTATGTTTACTCGTGATATATATAAAGAACTCTTAAATAAACAAGCTAATGATAAAACTCAACTTTTAGTTCTAAAATCAGTTATAATTCTAGTTGGAATAGTTACATTTTTTATAGTCATAAACAATAATGATTCCATGATACTTGATTGGGGCTTTGTCTCCATGATATTTAGAGCTACTCCAATATTTATTCCAGTTACAGCCGCAATGTTTTTTAAAAACAATATAAATCCAAAAGCTGGTTTTTATTCAGTAATAGCTGGTCCATCTGCTGCTGCACTATGGATTTTTTTAGGCCTAGAAAAGCTAAGTTCAATATATATAGGGCTTGCCGTAAGTTTTGCAGTGCTTTTTATCATTTCTTTTAAAACAAAATCTATAAACTACAAATAATTGGTATATAAATTTCTACTAGTCGTTTTTCTCCTTCTATTTCCATAGGAGGATAATGTTCCAACGAGAATCTATCATCAAGTCTATAACGACTAGTAGGAAGCCATTTAGTATACATATAATTCCATGCTTTATCATATTCATCTGATGAAATCATAAATCTTCCTACACCATATAGACCTTCTCCAAGTGTTAATATTCCAATCTCACCACCAACTGCCACATTTCTATCCACCTCCATACAAACACTACCTCTCAAATAATCTTCGTCTGTTTCATGACCAAAATCATGATAAATAACAAACCATCTTGTATCTTCCTTTATAAGTTTTCTTTCCTTCGCCCAATCATATATTTTATTAAATAAATTCGAAAAAAGCTCACTATCGCCTTGATATGGACCTGTATATCTAGTATAAATAAGCTTTACAGCTTTTTCTTTTCGTATATCTATAGATAAAGGTTCAATTAAATTATCTAATTTATACTTATCTTTAACCCAAAAATCAGCTTCACTTACAATTCCATCTCGTTTTCGATATATACTTCCATTAATACCATACTTAGATTTAAATGCTTTAGCAAAAGAAGCTTGATTTGCAAAACCTAAGCTAATAGCAATGTCAATCATCGGCCGGTTTTTATCTGCTAAAATCATATACGCCGCCTTTTCTAATCTAATTCGTTTTATAAATTTATATATATTTTCACCTGTTATATACACAAATATTCTCTGAAAATGATATTCACTAAAATTAGCAATTGAGGCAAGTTCTTTAATTGAAAGTGACTTATCTAGATTATTTTCTATATAATCTTGAACTTTGTTAATTTGTTCAATATAGAATTTTTCATTATTTCCATCCATAAAATAAAGCCTCCTTTATTAAATTATACTATCAAAGAAAAGAGGCTTCATCAATTATTTTTTTTGATATCCTGATTTTATTATATATCCCCCTTTTACTCCCCCATTTGGGCCAAGTTCAATAACATAATCACTTTCTTTTATAAGATTCATATTGTGTTCAATCACAATAATAGTAGCTCCTTTTTCTTTTAACGCATCCAATACCGCTATGACTTTTTTAACATCATCTTCATGTAAACCCGTAGTTGGTTCATCCAATATATAAATTACATTTTTACAATCTTTCTTGTATAACTCCTTTGCCAGTTTTATCCTTTGTGCTTCCCCTCCAGATAGACTAGACGCACTTTGCCCAAGTTTAAGATATCCAAGTCCAACTTTATCTAACATACATAATCTTTCTACGATTTCATTCTCATCTTTAAAAATTTCTATTAAGTCTTGAATCTCCATATCAAGAATATCACCTATCGACGTTCCCTTCCATTTTATATTAAGTATATCATCAGAATATCTTTTGCCTTGACACTTGCTACACAAAATATTTATATTATCCAAATAATGTATATTTATAGATACTTCACCAAGACCTTTACATTCGCTACATTGTCCCTTTGAAGAATTAAAACTAAAATATTCTTTCGAAAAATTTTTAATTTTTGCCTCATTGGTAGTTGAGTAAAATTTCCTTATTAAATCAAATACCCCTGTATAAGTTCCTGGATTTGACCTTGAATTGCTACCTATGGATTTCTGGTTAATATAAGATACATCTATAAAATTTTCTATTCCCTTTATACTTTCTAGTTTATATTCATATTCAATCTCCCTATTTAGAAACCTCATTATACAAGGATATAAAGTTTTTGATATTAGACTAGTTTTCCCAGAACCACTTACTCCAATAACTGATGTCATCCTACCGACAGGAATTTTTACATCAATATTTTTCAGGTTATTCGTAGATACATTTTTTAGTTCGATAAACTCATCTTCATTACTACCTTTTTCAGCAAATTCAATGTTTTCCAATCCATCATTATAACTGTGGTTATTACTTCCCAAATTGCTCTGTACATTTATAACTTGACCTCCATAGCGACCAGCTTTAGGTCCCATTTCAATATGAAAATCCGCAATTTCCATAAACCCTTTTTTATGCTCTACTAAAATAACTGTATTTCTATTATTTTTCAAATCTTTAATAGCCTTCATCAAAAATTTGTAGTCTCTAGGATGCAATCCTTTTGATGGTTCATCCATAATATATAGTATATTTGTTAACCCTGTTCCAAACTGTGTCGCTAATTTTAAACGCTGCGCTTCTCCTCCAGAAAGACTAGTTATACTTCTATCAAGAGAAACATAGCTTAATCCTACATCTATTATTCTTTTTAAATTTTGATTCAGTTTGACAAACATAATCTTTGTTTTCTTTTTTTGTTCATCGTTTAATTGCATAAATGTTTTATGACACCAAATTCGAAGTTGTCTTATGCTGAAATTCACAACTTCCACATATCGATATCCAATCAAACTTACCAATCTACCCTCTTCTTTTAATCTCTCACCATTACAAACACTACAGATTTGTTTGGACATATATTTTTCTGCCTGTACAATCATTCTTGTAGAATCCGATTTTTCAGTCAATCTCTTAATAATATTAAATGCTCCTTCTACAGGTCTTTTAATTACACCACTTCTTCCTTTTGTATTTTCATACACTAAACTTACTTCTCGTCCATTAGATCCATAAAAAAATTGATTTCTAAATTCTTTTGTTAATTCTTTAAACGGAAGTTCCAAATCTTCATTTAAATCATCCGCTAAAGCTAATATTTCTCCTCGCATCCAATTTGCATTAGGTTTTTGCCTATGCTTTCTTAAATCTCCATACAAAGAAGATGCGCCATCTAATAACGACTTTTCTGGATGCTCCACAATTCTTTCAATATCAATACGCATTTCTAAGCCTAATCCTTTACAGTTTGGACACATGTAATCAGGATTATTGTAACTAAATAATTGTGGTGTCATATCAAATAGAATTTCACCGCAACTATTGCAAACATTACTATAATCAACAATATTATGACACTTTGGACATCTACGTTCTCCAATTGCTGAAAATATGAGCTTTAAAATATCTGCTATTTTTGTAATTGTACCTATAGTTGATCTTGGATTAGAGCCTAATGATTTTTGATCAATTACTATAGAAGGCTGTAGTCCAGTAATTTTATCCACATAATTTTCAGAAAAATTATCATTTTGAATCTGATTTGACAATATAATATCCATAAATTGCTTTTTACTCTCTGCATAAATTGTATCAAATGCTAAGCTTGATTTACCACTACCGCTAACCCCTGTAATTAAATTAATGCTATTTTTAGGTATAGATATATATAAATTTTTAAGATTATGAATATGAGCATTATATATATTAATATCATTATTATCACACAAATCTTCTGCGTTATAATCCGTTTCAAGTTCATTGCAAATATTATTGTCTTCAAAATTAATATCCTTAGGAATATCTTCATATTTAATTAAAGTTTTGATTGATTTTGGCTTATCAAATTTTTTATAATTTGTCCAATGAGATACCCAATTTGGTAATTTGGCTTCATCTACACGCTCTGTAGATGGCTGATAAAACATAATTTGAAAAATTTTTGTACCTATAAAACCGTCAAATCCTAGAATTTCAATTATTCCATTATCCAAATTAACATTTTCCACAAGTACCACTGTAGAACCTACTGGATTAGGTCTTACTGGCGATCTACTTGCAAAGACACCAGTTCTCGGAGCATTATTATATGGGGGATTACATGTTCTATTTTTTCTAAAAGAAGATTTATCGAATCTATCAAACCACCATAAAACTCTAATATAATCCCCTTTTTTAGGTATTTCACATAAATCAATATTCTTTTTTAATTCATTTAATACATCTTTATTGAGCTGAATAAAAGTCTTATTTTCTAAAAGCTTGTACTCTCCAATAATATTATTTGAATAATTTATAAAATATCTATTTATTGGTTCCCTAGCATCTAGTATTACTTCTTCCGCCGGAAAGTATGGTTTAATATCTATCAGTTGACCTTCCATATACAAATCTTCTGTAATTCTCAATCTAAGCTGTCCAAGATTTTCTTCAATTTTAAGAATCTTACTTACTTTCAGCTCTAATTTATCTTCCATAAGAAAAAATAACATACAGTGTGAAAACATATCCAGTTTACTTAAAGCTTTGTTATATCCATCGTGTAAATTTACTAACATTTCTTTTTTTATATAATCTACATTTACAATACCAATTTCTAACCACTTCATAAAAACCTCCAAATTTATATTTGTATTTATATCTATTATAAAGATACTTATGCAAAAACACTTTTCCATTAATGCTATATTTATAATAACTACTAAGTATCTTTTGTGTAAAAAAATAGAACCAGTTTTCTGGTTCTAAGATAAATAATTCCTTATTCTCGTTTTTACATTTTCCTGCAATTTTACCTTTTTTATCTACTTAGCCATGCTTCAAGTATAACCCCATACACAATTCCCGCTACAAAACTTACAGAATCTTGAAATCCTGTAGTGCTATAAAAAGCAAAAGAAACCAACATCCCAAGAAGTGCTCCTCTAAGTAATGATTTTTTTCTACTTGTTATATTCCATGGCGCACCCACAGCTAAACCAATAATTAAACGATTATACCATAGTGAGAATACAAAAACCGGTGAAGCGGTAAACCCAGAACGAATATACGCCCCTACTACACAAATAAGTCCAAGTAATGCCCCACCAATAAGCGCTTTTTTCATTCTATTTTCCAAATTACACCTCCACTACAAAATTTACAAATATCTCCACGAGATTTGGATCAAATTGAGTTCCTGAATTAGCAATTAATTCTTTTATTGCTCTTTCCTTAGAGTATATCGATTTATAAGGTCTTTCATGCGTCATTACATCATATGCTTCTATAATTGAAAATAGCCTTGCTATAAAAGGAATTTCTTCATATTTTAAGCCCTGTGGGTACCCACTTCCATCCCAGTGCTCATGATGAGCAAGAATCCCTTTACCGATATGAGAAAGTTTTGCAGATGCACTTACTATTTTAAATCCAATTTTGGGATGCCTTTTTACTTTTTGCCACTCTTCCGAATTCAATGGTCCCTCTCTTAAAAGAAGTTCCTTCTCAAGTCCGACTTTTCCAATATCATGTAACTCTGCTAACAAAATAAGATTTTCCATATCATTTTTGTCTAAATTAATAGTTTCGCCAAATTTTCTGCATAGATTAAATAGTCTTTCATAATGTTCCTTACTTTCATATTTATTTTCATAAAGACTCTTTTTTATAGAATTTATAATCATATCATAATTTTTTTCACTATCAGCCACCTTATTAGCATACATTTTGTCTTCTGCTGATTTAAAAAATCTGCTAAAGTTATCATTAAAATAATCATATGTCGTTTCACTACCTAACGCTACTAATGGCTTAATTGGATCTTCCTTTGCAAAAAGCGTATCATCTTTAATATTTTTAACAATGCTCTCACACTCTTTTTCATCTGTTAGTGGCATAAATACCACCATTTCATCTCCACCTATTCTACAAGCATAATGATTGCCTTTGATATTTCTTTTTATTATTTCAGACACATTAATCAACATCTGATCTCCGGTTTCATGCCCAAACGTATCATTTGTAATTTTTAGTCCATTTAAATCCGCTACAATAATTGAAATCGGTAAATAATTTTCTCCTTCAAATTTTCTTAGAAATTCAGTCATATACGCTCTGTTGTAAAGACCTGTAAGTTCGTCATGATAAGTCTTAAACATCAGTTCTTTTGTTGACTCTTCAAGTGCACGGGTCTTCTCTTCTACTGCTTTCTTTAGGCTGGAATTCCATACTAAAATAATAATTATAATAATTATAAGTAGTACAACAAGAGCTAATATAGCTATCCAAAAATATATATTTTGAAATATATTTTCTCTTTGAAGAGGCATCCATTTTTGCTCAATAGATTTTCTTTCACTATCTGTGATTTGAGCTATACCTTTATTAAATATCTGACTTAGCATAGGCCAATCACTTCTAGTAGCTATAGATAAATTAGAGTCATAAGGAGTCTCTATATTAACTATAAGATTTGAAATGTTATCACTTTGAATTGCCGCAGATGCAGTCATTATCTCAATTATCATCGCATCAGCTTCCCCAAAAGATACCATTCTCATACCTTCACTTGGAGATTTTACCGTTCTATATTCCAATTTTGGAAATCTTTCATCAAGAACTTCTATTATATCATAGCCTTCTGCTACTAATATATCCATGCTCGTATTTGCAAGTTTTTCAAATGTTAAATCCTCAGAAAAATTTTTTCTAGTAATTATAACATTTGGATTTTCTATGTACGGAATCGTAAAATCAAGAAATTTACTTCTTTCAGGAGTTTTTGTAGCTGCAGTTATTCCCGTTAACTCTTTACTTTTAACCTTTTTCATAAGCGCATCAAAATTATCAAACTGAACCATTTGAATATGAATTCCAAGCTTTTTTTCTAAAAGTTTAAAATAATCCGCTGAAATACCTACATATTTCCCATTATTTAAAAATTCCACAGGAGGATAATCTATTGTGTAACCAATTTTAATATCATTTTTATGTTGATCAAGCCAAGCTTTTTCTTCAGATGTAAGAAATATTTCCTCAGTTTTAGCATCATGTGCATTTATTAAAAAAAATGTTGTTACAATACCAGCAATAATCAAAACTAACAACATTAATGTATTAAATTTCCTGGATTTAAAAATGATTATCCCCCCCTTCCCCATATGTAAAATATAATTAGCTTTTATTTTACATTATAAACAGTTTTTTCAGATTATTCAATGATATTTATACCCTAAATAACTGCTAATTTTATATTTCTTCTCCATTAATTAAAATTTTTATGGTATTATTATATCATTATATGTTATTAGAACTACGAGGTGATAAAATGCAAAATATATTATTTATTAATGGCTGTATTAGAGAACATAACTCTAGAACTCTAAAAATTGCAAATACGTATATTGAAAATTTAAAGAATCAAAAGGATTTCCATCTTATTGAACGAAATCTATCCAATGAAGATATAAATTTTCTCTCAAACAAATCTTTTGATTTAAAAACTGGAGAAATATCATCTGCAAAAGATTTCTTTGCAAAAGAATTTGCAGATGCTGATGAAATCATACTAGCCGCTCCTTTTTGGGAATTTTTGTTTCCTGCTATTGTAAGTTGTTACTTTGAAATGGTCTCTATTCCTGGAATCACATTTCAGTACACAGAAAAAGGAAGCGTCGGACTTTGTAATGCTAAATCACTTACATACATATATACTTCCGGCGATTATTTGAGTCAAGAAGATAGAATTTGTGAAAACTACATTTCAAGACTATCAAAACTTTACGGAATACCTGAGTTTTTAACAATCTCTGCTGAAGGCCTTGATATTGAAACTAACTGTGCGGACACAATAGTACGTGATATTTGTAATAAAATAATAACTAATAACAAATAGGTGTAGATTCTACACCTATTTATATCAACAAAAATATATTATATTTTTAAGACTGGCAATTCTTTATCCTCCATTTACGAATAGTAAGTCCTACTATTAGATAAAAAATTGTTGGGACAAGCCCTACCGAAAGCGAAAAAAGAAAAGCTTGACTTTTTTCTATAGTCACAATTCCATATAAAAGCAATGGATTTATTATTGCATCTTCCATAGTATGTGCAATAACTAATGGCCATACAGACTTAGTTATTCTAAAAATTTCTGTATACATTACTGTCCAAATTATTACTACAACCATTCCAATAAAGAAAAAACTCCATCGTCCGACCGGCAAAGTATTTTGTATTTCACTTTCCGATAAAAATATCATAATATAAGGTAAATGCCATATCCACCAAATAAAACCTATAAGCAAGTATAATTTTAAGTCCGGTAGCTTTAATTTTAAAAGCTGATTTGTAAGATAGCCTCTCCAAACGGATTCTTCAAAAATATTTTTTATAAATTGAGCAGCAATTTGCATAATTAAGATACCGATATACGTTGAAATACCAATGTTTACATTGGAAAACTTTATTCCTTTGGTCATATATCCAAGTAATATAACAATTATAGTTACCATTGGATATACTAAAAACCCAATCAAATAGAACTTTTTATTATTTCTAAAGCGAAAACAAAATCCGGCATTTTTCCACCCATCTCCAGCAAAAGTACGGAGTATGATAGTGCAAATCAGTGGAGATATCAACCATATGAGCATTCCTATCGGCTCTTCACCCGCCATAGTTCCAATATTTTCATATTGAGCATTACCAGCTAATTTATCAATAATATATCCTATCCAACCACAAAGCGTACTTACTACTGCGAAAATAATTATATTTCTCCTAATTATTTTTGTATCCTTCATATTTATACCGCCTTTTTGAGTTACTTATATATTTTCTTTGAGTTTTTTGAACCATTCGATATTAAAAGCTGCCATATCTATTCCATAATCTAAAGTTGCCAATGTAAACTTGCTAATTTCATTTATATTCTGAGATATATTATTAGACTCATTTAAACTGCTAATTCTATCTTTGTACTCAATGTCTGTAAGTAAATATTTTTCAAATTCAACTCGCTCTTCTTCAGCATTTATAGAATCTTTTACAGCTTTCAATGATACGTATTCTTCTTCTAGTGATAAAATTATTTTATCAATCAATTCTTTCTGATTTTCTTTTGGGACATATCCCATAAACAAAATCTTTCCAAAATCCATATTTTTTGTTTTTGAAGTATCAATAGGTACTTTTAGCCATTCCATTAACGTTTCCTGTCCTATATCAGTTATCGAATATCTTTTTTTGTTCACTCCTTTCTCAACCAACTCCTCACAAGTAACCATACCTAGTTCAAACAATTTTTTTAAAGCAATTTGTATACTACCAAGACTGTCACTACATATAGACTTAAAATTATTTTTAATTACATTTCGAATTTCATAAGTTGTCATTCTGCGTAACATTAAAATTCCTAGAATTATTTTATCCATAGATACCTCCACATTTTTATTATACCTTATAGTAACATACCTTTTAGGTATTGTAAATATAAAAAATTCCCTGCTATATCATTTAATAATGAAAATAGCAGGGAAAAATATTAAATTATTCTGCACTCGATACAAGATTTTTCAATTCACCATACCCGAGATTTTCCATATCCTCCAGTGATATAAACTTTATCGCTGCACTATTGATACAAAATCGTCGTCCACCTTTTTCTTTTGGTCCATCATCAAACACATGGCCAAGATGACTATCTCCAATTTTGCTCCTAACTTCAGTACGAAGCATACCAAAACTTCTATCCTTTATATATACAACTGCATCTTCAGATGTAGGCTTTGAAAAACTAGGCCATCCACAGCTTGAAGAAAATTTGTCCCTCGATAAAAATAGTGGCTCCCCAGTAACTATATCCACATATATTCCTTCTTCAAAAAAATTCCAGTACTCATTGTGAAAAGGATTTTCAGTTGCACTATTTTGAGTAACATCATATTGAAGACTTGTTAATTTTCTTCTTAATATTGGTTCAAGCGGCTTTTTGTATTTTTCTGATTTATTATTCATAAGCTTCCTCCAAATTTTTCAAAATCATTCCATCTGCCAATATATATTTTTGAATGGTGGTCAGATTTAACTAAAAATTGAAATCCGATACGCTCAGAAAAAGTTGCCCCACTTTCAGTTATGTTATCTGTTATAATAGCATTTATTGGATATTGCTTATAGATATTAACATAGCTTTCTATCAACATTTTAAGCACTGGCGTTCTACGGAATTCTTTATCTACTACGATACATGATAAAAAAAGATATACCTCTGATTCAAATTCTTTTAGTGAAACAATATCTTCTACTTTTAAATAAGCATCATTATAACAGCCTTCCTTAATTGTATTAAACAAACCTTTTGATATTGGAAACATATTCATAAAACCTACTACTTTTCCAAAATGTGTAACCACTTGAATACTACTTGGATGTTTTAAATACCAAGCATAACTCTCTTCAGAAGGAGTAATAAATTCTTCAGCATAATATTTTTTCTCTAATATCTCCATTTCATCAAAGTGAGATTTTGTCAATTTCTTAGCAACTTCAAACATTTCTTTTCACCCTTCTTTGGCATTATTTTTTTGGCAGACAGTAAAGTGTCATATTACTCTGAACGGGATTAGATGTTTCTAAGATCGGCATAGTTCCCTTATCATCTAAATAAAGTGCATAGCCCTCATCACACTCCCATTTATAAACTTCACCCTTAGGTACTTCTGCTGTCCTTAGGTTACCGTCTTCCATATTAATAGATATAGTAAATTTTTCTGCATCAAGATAACCTTTAACTGCATCTGCATGTTGAATCTCTTGATTGTATAACAAAACCCCCGAAGCAATTTTTAATTCTGATTTATCTGGACGACGAATACTAAAGTCTACAGATAACACACGAAAATCATCAGGTGCAAAAGCTGTAGTTGTAATCATTTTATCCTCAATTGTAACTGGCCACGTTTCAGAAAGATTATCTGCAAATTCCTGATCAATTTCCGCCTCAGTTTCACATACAATATTTCCAGTTTTATCAGTACTTTGAGATGTAAATTCGCTGCCCGAAACCATAAATAAATAATCACTAACATTCACTTCTTTTGTAGCATATATGGTATATTTAGATTCCCCTTTTTCTCTAGAAAAGCTAAAAGCATCTGTCATATATCCTTTATAGCCAGAATCATCTGCCGTAGCACAAATATTTCCTTTATCATCCTTAAAATAGGTTATGTGTATAGTATTTCCACCAACATAATCTAATTGAGAGTAACTAACCGAATTATAGTGCTCTAGTAGGTATGACGCCTTATTTACCTTAGTAGCTTCTTCCATCGTAAGTTTGTCTGATTTAGATGCCGATTCTTCTGATGAATTTTGACAACCCGTTAGTATTCCTATCATCAATAAAATAGTAGATGCTAAAACTAGTAATTTTTTTTGTTTCACAATATTTTCTCCTTAATTTAACTATAATCCAATACGCTCCCAACCATTTAATCGCTCTTGAACAGCATCTATCTTCCATTCATCTTTGACGCGTTTCATTAAAAAACGTTTTTCAAACCTCCCTCCGCTCGTTTGTTTTGTATAAATATATAACTTATTTTTAGTAATTTGTTCTGCATCAATAAATACATCATCTTCATAAGTTCCATCAGGACAATAATGCATAGCTAACGGACGATGGCCCTTGCGAGGTTTTTCACTGACATAATTATCCCAAATTTCTCTAATCCCAATTTCTACATCTGGGTGATTAAATCCTACTTTATACGTGTGCTTTTCCCAATTAGTCATAGCTTTAAAAAAGTCATTCAATACATTTTGACATTGCTCCACCGCTTTATAATCTATTTCAGTCTTCTTTTTTGCTTTATTTCTTTGTGCTACAGAAAATTCCTCTAACTCTTCTTTCGTAAACTGCTCATTGCTAACCAGCCTAAGCCTCTTATTACTAATTATATCCATTATTCCCTCATATGTAACATTAGTATGATTAATATGAATGTGAGTAAGTTTTGATATATTTGCTGCTAAAGAAAGTCCTGCATCATCAAGCCCTGTGCGATTTAATGCCAAAAGTTCTAATTTGCATTTTCCAAAAGCTGATAAACCGCTACCATCTATACTAGAATTCCCATTTAAAAACAAGTACTTAAGTTTAGGCATTGAAGCAAATACTGAAAAGCAATCATCCGTAAGCTCCCCCTCCTCAATACCAAAATTAACCATGTTCTTAAGTTTTGCTAGAGGTTTCAATAGTTCATCCGTAAAGTGATATCCTTTCACATGAAACCCTACCAAATCAGAATACTCACTAATTTTTTCCATTAATTCCAATGTCAATTCTGATACTTCTATATTTTTTGTATTATCCAAAGTTAGAATACCATCTTCCCAATTCACAGTACGCACTCGCTTTGGCCATTCCATCATAACAATTTCTTCTATCATACACCCTCCATATGCTATATTCATTCTATAAATTTTATCATACTAATTAAATTACACCTATATCAAACTTAAAATTTTTACAGAAAAAATCATTAAAAATAATACCTTTTTATTCTTTGGAGAAAAAACTTAATAAAATCGAGTACTTTTTATTCTATATAGGAAAAACTTGCGAATATAATTTAAAATATACCCGCAAGTTTTTATTAACACAATTTATTTTAGTTCATTTGTGAAAAAAGAAGTTACTGTATCTATTAATTTTTTAGTAACATCTGGCTGATCGCTATACATACCATATCCATGATCTGCTCCTTCAATCATAACAGATTCGACTTCCATTTTGTCAGCAAAAGCTTTGCTGTGTTCTGGTAAAATCGTAGTATCACTGTCTCCATAAATCACTATACAATCTCTTGTATTATCATACTTTTCAAAGATATCAAAAGCTGCTTTTAGACCTTCATAATAATCTGCTCCTACATGAAGTTCCTTCCCAAACCAGTCTAATGAATAATACCCCTTTTCTTTTGCCTCCTTCAGTTGATTATCAATGTCTGAAAAAAATGCTTCATCTTTATTTACAGCTGGAGCAAGTAATGCCATAGCCTTATATGGATTATCTTCATTTTCTGTTAATAATACAGTTAAGGCTCCACCCATACTATATCCAAATACACCTATATTTTCTTTATCTACAGGTTTATTACTTAAAACATATTCAAGGCATGCATTAACATCAGACATGTTATTTTTCAAGTTAAACTCTTTAAAATCTGCCTTTGAATCACCACATCCTGCAAAATCAACACGAACACTTGCAATACCTGACTCTGCTAGTGATTCTGCAATTTTTGTAAATCCACCATTCTCATTTCTACTTCCAGCAAATCCATGATTCATTACAACAAGTGGGTAGTTATCTTTTCCTTCTGGTATTACTAGCGTAGCCGGAATAGTTCTTCCTTCATTCTCAATTTGAAGTTCTTCAGAAACAAAAGACCCTGCGGTTTCTTCTTGTTTTGAACTGTTACATCCTGATAATAAACTAATTAATAATACTGCTATCAAACAAAAAATTAATAAATGTTTCTTTTTCATTATAAAACCTCCATAATATTAAATATTTAATTCCCTATATTATTATACATCTGTAAATTTAATTATCAATATCTTTTATTCAATACTAGAATATTTTCTCCAAAATAAAAAACAAGCTAACGTTATAACTAAAAAAATTAACATCCAGATATATTTACTCAAAAATGGCTGATTCTCTGCTAATACGATGGTTGTAGGTCCATCAGCACCTCCAATTATACCCACAGAAGTTGCATTATTTGATGAAATATCAATTTTTAGAACTAATTTTACAAACTTCTCTATTATAAAGTCACTTATAGCAATAATAATTGTAAGTATTCCACTCACAATCATTCCAATTTTAAAAAATTTTATCTTTGTTGATTTTGTCATATCTAATCACCGTTGCATAAAACTTATAAAAAGTTATAAACATATAAATTTTACTTTTATTATTTATTACTAAATAACATTTCCTATTCATTGAGTTCTATTTGGAATAATTTCTTATTCTACTTTAGCTTGGTTAACTCTCCAAGGACTTAAATTCTCCCACAACGCAGGATACACATAGTATACTTTTTCTACATTACCAAGTTATACTATTTTATAGTTTCCAAGATTAA
>JBGSPX010000038.1:0-103456 GCA_041738345.1 Proteocatella sp. | reverse complement strand
TTAATCTTGGAAACTATAAAATAGTATAACTTGGTAATGTAGAAAAAGTATACTATGTGTATCCTGCGTTGTGGGAGAATTTAAGTCCTTGGAGAGTTAACCAAGCTAAAGTAGAATAAGAAATTATTCCAAATAGAACTCGATGAATAGGAAATGTTATTTAGTAATGAATAATAAAAGTAAAATTTATATGTTTATAACTTTTTATAAGTTTTATGCAACGGCCAAAGTATATGTAGAAGACGTAGAGCAAGTAAAAGATATATCAAAACAAATAAAAGAAATGGGACTCCAAAGCTCCAGTCTTACAGATATGTTAGATCAGATGAAAAAAACTTCAGCAATGATACAGGCGGTACTTGGAGGAATAGGGGCAGTATCTATGCTTGTAGCTGCACTTGGAATAACCAATACGATGATAATGTCTATATATGAAAGAACCAAAGAAATAGGGGTCATGAAAGTAATTGGTGCAAATATAAAAGATATAAAAAAATTGTTCTTATTTGAGGCGGCAGCTATAGGTTTTATAGGGGGAACCGTAGGAGTTAGTATGAGTTATATCTTTTCAACCATATTAAATACCTTTTTGGGTTCTATGTTTGGAGCCTCTATGGGAATGGCAGAAGGCTCAAGTAACATGATTTCAATAATTCCAATGTGGCTTGCTTTAGCAACGCTAATGTTTACAACATTTGTAGGGGTAGCAGCAGGATATTTTCCGGCAAAAAGAGCAATGCAGTTAAGCGCTTTGGAGAGTTTAAGAAATGATTAGATATATAGATAACAATAATAAATTTTAACAGAAAGCTCTAGGTGTTTATAAAATACTTAGAGCTTTAATTTGACATATTGACTAAATACATAAAAAAGCATACACTGATAGCGAAAGGAGAAGAAATTTATGAAATTTAAAAAATGTATATCAGTAATTTTAGCCAGTGTTTTGTGTATGAGTTTTAGCACAGGATTCATAAGTGTCGCAAATTCAAGAGAATCAGCATTAAGTACAGATATAAGCAGTTTAACTGTAGCAAAAAATGTTAAAATCGTAGGCCTTGGAGAAGCTAGTCATGGAGTAAGCGAATATCAAAAAATGAAACTAGAAGTATTTAAAGCATTAGTAAAAAACAATAATTGCCGTACATTTATAATAGAAGGTGACTTTGGCGGGGCTCTTAAGGTAGATGAATATATTAATGGAGGAACAGGTACTTCAAGAGAAGCGGTAAGAGAAATTGGATTTTCCATATATTGTACTAAAGAAATGGTAGATTTAATAGAATGGATGAAAGATTATAATAAGAGCGCAAAAGAAAGTGAAAAACTTCATTTTTATGGAATGGATATGCAAAGATTTGACAATAACAAAGAATATTTATTTAAAACTCTAGATAAGGGAATACCTGAACTTAGCAATAACTACAAAGTTAAACTGAATATATTGTCAGATGAAAATATTGACTTAATAAAGAAAGACATCGCTGTAAAGGCAAATGAGGATATTACAAACTTAATTTTAGAAATAGATGCTAATAAATCAAAAATAATATCGATAGTAGGTCAAGCTGAGTTTGAAATTGCAAGAGAATGTGCAAATTCGATAAGAGAAAATATAGAATTACGTCGTTTTTCTGCTCAATATTCTAATTTAAGAGATAGAAATATGGCTAATAAAGTGAATTGGTTTTTAGAGCATGGGGATAAAAGTTTAGTATTTGTAAATGGGCATAATGGACACATTGGAAAATTTTCAGCCTCAGGCTATAAGTGTATGGGCGAATATTTGTCTGAAAAATATAAAGAGGCTTATTTTACAATAGGTACAGATGCTGAAATTACAACATTTAATTCAGAAGGAAAAGATGCTTACACGGTTATGGAGGTTCAAAATAGTAATGATTTAACAGCTAAGTTAAATGACATTAACAGCAGTTTTTATTACTTTGATTTTGCAAAAGTAGTAAATAACAAAACCTTAAACCAGATAATACAAAAACCTCAAACTATGAGTTGTCTAAATGCAGGACTTTCTGAATGGCAAAAAAGTATGAAAATGTTCTACACTCAAACAATTGTACCTGAAAAAACATATAATGCAATGATTGTATTTAAGAAAGTATCTCCAACAACCTCATATTTCATATAAATTTTAAGAAAGTTTTAAGATTTATATTAGTTAGTATTTAAGAAAGTATAGATATAATACTAGTAAATAAATTTAAAGGGAGAATATCATGAAAAAATTAGGAATAATCGCGATACTTCTAATCGCAGCTTTTATGTTTTTAGGAATACGTATAGCTCCAGAAAAAAATATTGAAAAATCAGATGAACGTGGTAAAAGGCAAATTGTTGATAATGAAAAACTTAGTGATTTTGACAAAATGTCACTAGAAATAGGAGCTTCTAATGTACAAATTATTCAGGGCGATACATATAGTATAAGTATTGACATGAATGAAAAAATTGCAATTGATTACAAAGTAAATAATAAAACCTTAGAAGTAATTCAAAAATCTAATGAAGATAAAGTGAATAAAAAACATTTTGAAAATAATGGAGGAAACAATATTATTATTACAATCCCAGAAGATAAGGAAATTAAACTCCTAAAAACAGAACAAGGGGTTGGGGCATGGGAAGTAGAGGATTTGTTTATTGAAGAAATAGATATGACTTTGGGCGTAGGAAACTGTAATTTAAATAATATTGTAAATCAAAACCTAACGATAGAAGGTGGTGTAGGAAATTTTGAGACTGAAAATATTAAAGCAAAGGATATTACAGTTGAGGCAGGCGTAGGAAATATTGATATAAATGGAGAAATAAAAGGAAATATTGACGTAGAAGGTGGTTTAGGAAGCATATCACTAAAAACTACACTTCCAGAAGATGCGTATTTCTATGAACTGGAAAAAGGTCTTGGAGGGATAGTTTTTAATGGTAAAGATATCGAAAGTGAAGAAAGTTTTGGAAAAAATAATGCTCCCTATAGTATGAAAATATCAAGTGGGGTAGGAAGTATAAATATAGAAACCAAATAATGAATTAAAAACAGCTCGCAAAATATTAAATGCAAGCTGTTTTTAGCTATTTTAAAGTATCACAAATTAAATTAACGAAAAATGTGATTTTAAAGTTTCAATTTTTTTATTAATAAGTACAGTTAATTCAAAAGGCTTAACCGATAATATATTTTTGCCATAACTTAGAAAATAACTTGAAATAAAGTCTTCTTCACCTTTATTATAGAAACCACGAATTATATGATGGTTGTTTTCTGAAAATAGCTTCATTGAAGGATAATTTTCCTTATGAAATATATCTATGCCTTCTTTTGATACCGAAACTTCAAAATTTATTGAATCGGGGTGTTTATAAAAAGATTCAACTGGTTTAAAAAAATCATAAAAAGTTTTTGATTTATAGGTTTTATCTTTAGTTATATCTAAAATCTTATCACATCTAAAAACTTGCGTACGAGAGGTTTCAAAATTATAGCCAGTAGCATACCATTGACCATAAGCTGAGGAAATATTAAAAAATTGTACTATATAAGACTTTGTAGTCTCTTCCTTATTATACTTTATTTTACATACAATTTCATCGACAGCAAATTGTAATATATTTTTTAAAAATGCACAGTGATTATTTTGAGATATAGCTCCTAAACTGAAGATTTGTTCACTTTTACGAAGCATTTCTATTTTTTCCTCAGAAAGACAGTTTTCGAATTTTTGCTTTAATTTATCTACACTTAAATGAAAAGGTGTACTTTCATAAGCATTTAGGGTAAGCATTGAAAAATATAGAGCAGATACTTCATCGATATTAAATACAATAGGAGATAATAGACGATTTTGAAGTATCCCATAATGACCATTTCTTCCAGATTCAGAATAAATAGGCATTCCAAGTTCTTCCAACGAACGAATATCTCTAAGGGCGGTACTTTTTGATATATTATATTTTTCAATTATAGTTTTTAAATTAAACGAGTTTTTGTCATTCAGGTATATCATCATATCATTTAAGCGTGCTGATTTATTCAAAAAGTACCTCCACAAAATCATTTAGTAAGCAAATTTTTAAAAGGTGTCATGAAATGAAACCTTTTAATATTATACTATAATCATAATGAATATTAAAGGAGAGAATATATGAGAAAATTATTTTTAGCATCATCATTTACAGATGTATCTTCCATATTTAAGAAATTCGAGAATGATTTAGAGGGGAAAAGGGTAACCTTTATTCCTACCGCAAGTATTGTAGAAGAAGTAGTGTTTTATGTAGACGAAGGAAAGCAGGAACTTGAAAATTTAGGTTTAATAGTAGACGAACTGGAAATATCTACTTCTAGTAGAGATGAAATCGAAAATAAACTTAAAAATAATGATTTTATTTATGTTACAGGAGGAAACACTTTCTTTTTATTACAAGAACTAAAAAGAACAGGTGCTGACAAGCTAATTATATCTGAAGTTCAAAATGGAAAAGTATATATAGGCGAGTCAGCAGGATCAATAATTACATCTAATAATATTGAATATGTTAAAGGTATGGATAATATAGAGAAAGCTCCAAATTTACAAGAATATAGTTCATTAGGATTAATCGATTTTTATCCAGTCCCTCATCACAATTGTTATCCATTTGAAAAAATAGTACAAAAAATAATTGATAACTATGATTCAAAACTTAATTTATTGCCAATAAGTAATACTGAGGCAATAACAGTAATAGATAATAATATAAATAAAGGGAGCGTATAATGAAAGAAAATACTAATTCCAAAGCTAATGATTCTGAATACTCGCTTTCGGCAGTGCCAGAAAATAGTAAAAGCGGTTTTTTTGCAATGCTCGTAGTAATGGTTGGGTTTACATTTTTTTCTCCAAGTATGTCAGCAGGTGGTCAGCTTGGAATTGGGCTTAATATGAGGGATTTCTTTTTGGCAATGATATTTGGGAATGCTTTTCTTGGAATTTATACAGGAGTACTTGCATATATTGGAAATAAAACTGGACTCACACTTGATTTATTAGCTAGATATTCATTTGGAATTAAAGGCTCCTATCTTCCATCAGCGCTGATTAGCTTTACTCAGATAGGCTGGTTTGGAGTTGGGGTTGCAATGTTTGTAATTCCAGTAGCGAGACTGCTTAATATAAACGTTATTATGCTACTTATTATAACTGGACTTGTAATGACATTTACAGCCTATTATGGAATAAAAGCGCTAGCAGCACTTGGCTCTATAGCGGTGCCACTTATTGCTATACTTGGAATTATTTCTGTAAATAGTGGAATTTCACAAGTCGGAGGATTTTCAAATGTGTTTCAAGAAATGCCTGCTGTACCCATAACTTTTGCAACTGCAATATCAATAACAGTAGGTTCGTTTGTAAGTGGGGGAACCGCTACACCAAACTTTACTCGTTTTGCAAAAAGTAAATCTATAGCAGTTGTTTCAACAATAATTGCATTTTTCTTAGGAAATTCAATTATGTTTATATTTGGTGCGGTAGGAGGAGCTGTAACAGGAAATCCTGATATATTTGACATCCTTATAGCACAGGGGCTTATGATTCCTGCGATTGTAGTATTAGGACTCAATATATGGACTACAAATAACAATGCACTTTATACCGCAGGTCTTGGACTTTCTAACATAACCAAAAAGAATAGCAAAATAATGGTTTTAATAGGTGGAACTATAGGAACTATATCTGCAATATGGCTTTATAATAATTTTGTAAGCTGGTTATCGTTTTTAGGTTCAATAATACCTCCAGTAGGAGCAGTAATAATCGTAGATTTTATATTAAATAAAAAAAATTATGAAAATAAATCATATATCTATAAATCAATGAATATAAATGCTATTATAGCAGTAGTAATAGGAGCAAGTTGTGGAATACTTTTAAAAGGAATAGCTCCGATTAACTCTCTTATGTTTGCGGCTATTTCGTATTTAATATTAACAAAGCTTGGAATTCAAGCTAAAAGCACATTGGAAAGAAAGGATAAAGAAAATGCTAATTAAAAACATACATTTAGAAAACTCTGAAACTCCAGTCGATATAAGAATTAGTAATGGTCTTTTTGAAAAAATTGAAGCAAATATAGAGAAACTAGATGGCGAAGAAGTTATTGATGGGAGTAATTGCCTCGCTATTCCTCCATTTATAGAATCACATGTTCATCTAGATACTTGTATGACAGCCGGGGACCCAGTTTGGAATATGAGTGGAACGCTCTTTGAGGGAATTGAATGTTGGAGTAAACGAAAAGATAAATTATCTAAAGCAGATGTAAAAAATAGAGCTACAGAAGCAATTAAACTTCAAATTCAAAATGGAGTGCAGTATATACGAACTCATGTAGATGTAACAGACCCATCACTTGTGGCAATGGAAGGACTTCTAGAATTAAAGTCTGAATTTAAAGATATTGTAGATATTCAGATTGTGGCATTTCCTCAAGAAGGAATTTTGTCATATCCAAATGGAAAAGAACTTATGAAAAAATCAGTAGAACTTGGAGCAGATGTAGTAGGAGCTATTCCTCATTTTGAATTTACAAGAGAATATGGCGTAGAAAGTCTTAATTTTGCAGTAGAACTTGCGGCTAAATACGATAAACTGATAGATGTACATTGTGACGAAATAGATGATGAACAATCAAGGTTTTTAGAAACGCTTGCTACTAGAGCCTATGAATATAAAATAGGAGAAAAAACTACTGCAAGTCATACAACTGCAATGCATTCATATAATAATGCCTATACATATAAGCTGTTTAGATTGCTTCGTATGTCAGGTATAAATTTTGTGGCAAATCCCCTAGTAAATACTCATTTGCAGGGAAGATTTGATAGCTATCCAAAGCGAAGAGGAGTAACTAGAGTAAAAGAACTTTTAGCAGATGGTATAAATGTTTCTTTTGGACATGATGATATATTCGACCCATGGTATCCACTTGGCACAGGAAATATGAAAGATGTGGTGCATATGGGGCTCCATGTTTGTCAAATGATGGGGTATGAAGAAATTCTAAATTCATACAAATTAGTTACGCATAATGCGGCAAGAACGCTAAATCTTGGAGAAAATTATGGAATAAAGCTTGGAAATCCAGCAAACATGATAATTTTAGATGCGGATAATTTCTACAAGGTGTTAAATAAACGTGCAGCAGTACTTTATTCAATAAGAAATGGAAAAATAATATCAAAGACAATTCCTCAAAAAAATGAGTTATATATACTGTAATAGGGTATAATAAACTTTGAACGACAAAAATATATGGAGGAAAGTCATATGAAAATCATTGAAGAAGTTAAAGGTTTATATAAAATCATTGAATTAAGCCCATTTAGAAAAACAGAAGGTGTTGTATTTGATTTATTTCCAATGGATGCAGTTCCTAAAATTGATGGAATAGACCGAGTACTGCATACTCATAGTGCGGTTTCGCCAGGTCCAGTAGAAGGTGTGGAAAGACCTTGGTATTTACATCAGCATCAAGAAGATAACCTAATCGTACTTCATGGAGTGAGGGAAGTGGATATATATACAAAAGAACATGGAAAAGTAGAGCATTTTACAGTATATCCTAATAAGATTTATAAAAATGGAGAGCTTATTGTAGAAGGCGGTGCGGTTTTGGTGTGGCCAACAGGTGTATTTCACAGAATTGTAAGTGGAGAAGAAGGCTCAGCTTCTATAAATTTGGCAGTACGTCATGATGGGTTTGATATCAAAACTAATTTTAGTATTTATGATTTAAACACAGAAACAGGAGAATATAGAGTAATTAGAGATGGTTATAAAGACCAAGTATAACAATATTCTTATTAAATAAAAATATTACAAATATAAATAGGCCTCTGTAGTTAGAATAAATCTAACCTATAGAAGGTCTATTTATATGTAAAAAAATATTATTATTAGGAAATATTGACACTTAGAGTGCAATGTGTTATCTTAAAAATAGAGTGCAAGATGCAATCAAAGAAAGGAGGTAAGTATGACACAACAGGTATCTGATTTTGAATTAGAACTTATGAAAGTAATTTGGGGAAATGGAGGTACATCGTTATATGTAGATATTGTGGAAGCTTTAGAAGAAAAAGGCATTAAGGCTACAAAAAATACTATTATTTCTTTACTTTCAAGGTTGATTGAAAAAGGATTTTTAAAAACCAATAAAATAGGTCGCCGTAATAAATATACAGCTGTAGTTTCTGAGTCAGAATATAGGGCTGCTCAGACAGAAACTTTTTTAGATAAAATCTATGAAGGTAATGCAAAAGATTTGATTTCTACATTGATTCAAAAAAATTTAATTTCTCCAGATGAGTATGAAAAACTGAGAAGCTACTGGATAGGAGAATTTGAAGATGAATAAACTGATGAATATAATTTTTTCACTATCAATTTCAGGAACTATATTAATATTTATACTTATGATAATGAGAGTAGTACTAAAAGAAAAAGTAAGTAAAACATGGCAATATTATATTTGGATTATGGTTATTGTAAGACTACTTTTACCTTGGACTCCTGACATACATTTTTTGGGAAATATATCAGAAATAAATGATAATACCATGATACAATCAGAAATTGTAGATGAAAATAAATCAGAAAGGTTAAATTTAGCCATTTACAGTGAAAATAATGAGTATTCTCCAAATAAAATATATACAGCAAATATATATAGCCTAATTTTAAAAAATATTTGGTTTATATGGTTATTAGTAGCAGCCATGTTATTTATTCGAAAAATAACTATCTATCAAAGCTTCGTAAATTATATTAAAGTCGGTCGAGAAGAAATATCTGATATTAAACAGTGGGAACACTTAGGCAAATTATTAGAGCAAAAACACATAGTAACACCCGTATCAATTTATAAAAATGAATTAATTTCTTCCCCATTAATTATAGGTTTTTTTAAACCTTGTATAATGTTACCCAATGAAAAGCTTTCTGATTCGGAGTTTGAATGTACAATTTTGCATGAATTAGTTCATTATAAAAGAAAGGACATGTTTTATAAATGGCTTGTACAAATAACTATATGCATACATTGGTTTAATCCTATAGTTTACATAATGGGAAAAGAAATAAATAGAATCTGTGAGTTATCTTGTGATGAGGAAGTTATTAAAGAATTCAATGATAAAAAAATATATGAGTATGGTAATACTTTAATTAAGGCAATTAGAGTCGGAAATTTTTATGAGAATTCTCTGGCTTCAGTTACACTTACTAAAAATGTGGATTTATTAAAAGAGAGGTTGGATGCGATTATGAGCTTTAAAAGAAAAAACAAATTTAACTCAATCATACCATTAATGACTACAATAATACTTTTATGTAGCTTTATCTTTTCAGGAGCATATGCTTTAGAAAATATAAATTATAAAAAAAATACGAATCTTGATATTGAAAATATGGGGAAAATAAATGATAAAGTAATATATTATGTTTACACCGAAAAAGGACTTCGTTCTATTGGAAAAGATAACAACTCTTTGAATGGTGTTTATATGTTGGCTAATGACATTGTTTTATCTTCTAAAGAATGGGAACCTATAGGAAGTAAGGATAAACCATTTACAGGGACATTTAATGGAAATGACTTCTACATAAAAGGTCAAACTATGAGTAGTCATAATAAAGAAAATATAGGACTTTTTGGATATGCTAAAGATGCTTTGCTTCATAATATCGAATTAAGAGATTTAGATATTTCTATTTGTGCATTTCCAGATAATGTTACATTAGAAGATAACAAAGTTTATCCTAAAATAACCAAAAATCCCAAAGATAAAAATAAAATGGATACTTTTGTATTGTCTGGGAAAACATATTATAAGGTGGAAAATGAGACACAGTTACGCTTGATAGGTACTGAAAAATATGGTCTTGATAAAAATTATATTCAAACGAAAAATATAAATATGTCAACAGATGAATGGAAGCCTATAGGAACTATAGAGCATCCATTTACAGGAACCTATTGCGGAAATGGTTTTGAAATAAAAAATATAACCATGACATCACCTGATGCAAAAGTAATTGGAATGTTTGGTGTCGCAGAAGGGGCAACAATCTATAATATTACATTAAGAGATTATGATATTTCATCAGCAGGGAAAAACTCAAAAACAAAATCGGTATCACCAATACTTGTATTTGGTACTGATTCCAAGTGTTATGATAACAATACGTATCCAAAAGAACCTTAATATTTCATAAAAAACAATTGACATATAGGTCTATAAGGTATAGACTAGATATATCGAGTCGATAATTTATAGACCAAGGAGGCTTTTGTGAACGAATATCAACTTACAGAAAGCGAAGAAAAATTTGCAGAATTGATTTGGCAAAATGAGCCAATAGGTTCTGGTGAACTAGTAAAACTATGTGAAAAAGAAATGAACTGGAAAAAATCCACAACTTATACCGTACTAAAAAAATTATGTGAAAAAGCTATTTTTCAAAATGAAAATTCAGTAGTGTCATCACTGATTAAAAAAAACGATTATTATGCTAACCAAAGCATAAATTTCGTTGAAAATACTTTTGGAGGGTCGTTACCTAAATTTCTAACCGCATTCATAGGTAAAAACAAATTAAGTAAAAATCAGGCAGAGGAATTGAAAGCACTGATTGATAACTATAGAGAGGAGTAGCTATGAGCAGTTTATTTCTTTCAGTTTTAAATATGAGTCTCACCGCAAGTTATGTTATAGTATTTGTAATACTTGTGAGATTGCTACTAAAAAAATCTCCAAAGATAATTTCTTATGCATTATGGACTGTAGTGGGATTTAGACTTACTGTTCCATTTTCTTTTGAAAGCGCATTTAGCCTTATTCCATGGAATCTAAGAGGCGAACCGATATCAAAAGATTTAATATATTCTCAGGTAAATAATATAAACGGAATAACATCGTCTGCGGATAATCTTTCAAAAAACATAATAACTACTCCAAATATTACAGCAAGTGTAGACCCTTGGCAGTTATATACAGAGATAGGAGCATATATCTGGCTTTTAGGAATTGTATTATTACTTTCATATAGTGTGATTTCCATATTTCAATTGAAAAAACATCTCAAAAATGCTTCACTAATAGATGATAATATATTTGAAGCCGTTAATTTGAAAACGCCGTTTGTGATTGGGATATTAAAACCGAAGATTTATTTACCTTCGGGAATAAGTCTTGAAGAACAAGAAAACATACTCTTGCATGAAAAAACGCATATAAAAAGAAAAGACCATATTATAAAAGCATTTGCATTTATAATGCTCTCAATACACTGGTTCAATCCCTTTGTGTGGCTGGCATTTATGATGATGAGTGCAGATATGGAGCTTTCCTGCGATGAAAGCGTGCTAAAAGAAATGAATTTAGAGACAAAGAAATCTTATGCGAGTTCACTGTTATCACTTGCGACAGAAAAACATATTTTAAGTGGAAGTCCAATTGCATTTGGAGAAGGGAATGTGAGTGGAAGAATTAAAAATATTCTTACCTACAAAAAACCTAAATTTAAAATATTAGCAGTAAATATAATACTAGTTATAGCAATTGGGATTGCTCTTGTAGCTAATCCTACTAACACTAAATCTGAGACTACGGAGTCTGATTACAGTAAAATTTTGTGGGAATCCCAAACCAAATATATAGGAGATAATTCTGCAGTTGGAAATCTTATAGGTTTACTAAATGTACCAGAAGGTGTTAGTTATAATCATTTCAAGTTATATACTAGTGATAGACCATATAATATAGAAATTGCATATTCAGTTTCAAATGAATTGCTAAAACAGTATGAAAAGAAAGAAGCTCTAAATGCTAATCCATTTGCTAAAAATGCAGTTATACTGCTTACACTAGTAGATAATGCAGACGGAGTAAGAACGATACTTACTGATGGAAATCGTGAAGTAGGATTTATGAATACTAGAGAAGCCGCTGAAAAACTACTTGATACTGATATTAGAAGCTATGCTGAAAGTCCTGAAAAAATAAAACTATTAACAGATATGCCAGTTCAGAAATTTAATGCAGAAAACCTATCCAAGTAAATAACTAGATAGGTTTTTTTGTAAGCTAATAAAATTTAAAAGCTGTTTTATGATAATAAGTTTCATTATCTTTAAGTATAGGCGAAGGCAGGTAGGGGAAACTCATAGCATTTGGAACCGACTGTGTCTCTATGCATATGCCACTGAATTTTGAAATTTCTCCAGACTTAGAAGCGGTATCTGGGATGAAATTCCCAGTATAAATTTGAGCGCCAGACTGATTTGTATATACATCCATAGAAAGTGAATCATCTGGAGCAGATAGTGTCCCAAAATATCTATAATCATAAGCTTCTAGATTTGCATAAAAATGATGATCTATTCCAGCTATAGAGGGTTGGCTTTTTTGAACATGAGTTATAGCGCCCGAAAGTTCTTTAGGACTAGAAAAATCAAATGGAGAGTCTATTGTTTTTGAAATCAATCCATTTGCTAGACCATTATCATCTACATTCATATAATAATTACTATTAAGCTTTAATTTATGAGATAAAACATTGCCTTTTCCTAAAAGATTAAAATATGAATGATTAGTTATGTTGATAGGGCAAGGTTTTGTAGTAGTAGCAAAATATTCAATCAGCAAGATTGTGTCTTTGAAAGTATACTTTACTTTTAAAGCTATATCGCCAGGGAAACCGCCAGCACCATCAAAAGATATTGCAGCTAAAGTTATAGAATTATCAGTGAAACTTTCTACTTCAAAAACTTCTTTATCAAAACCAGAAATTCCAGAATGAAGACAATTTCCATTATTGTTTTTTAATAGATTATACTTTTTACCATCTATATAAAAACTAGCATATGCTATTCTATTGGCATACCTACCACATACTGCACCCATAAAAGTTCTATCTTCAAGCTGTTCATATTGAGATAAATTATCAAACCCTAAAACAACATCTACAAGTTCATCATTATTATTTTTTATAGCTAGAGACTGTATAGTAGCCCCGTAGCTCAAGATGCTTATATGATTTTGATTATCATATAATTTGTAGAGAAATACATCTTTATTATCCTTTGTTTTTCCAAAAAGTATTTTATCCATTTTGTACCTCGTTTTCTCGCTTGTATATAATATCTCCAGATTTAATAGTGGTAAGCACCTTTACTTTATCTATAAAATCATGTGAGACAGAAAGAATGTCATGGTCAAGAATAATAATATCTGCTAATTTTCCAGATTCAAGAGTACCTTTGTTATTTTCCTCAAATATAGCATAGGAAGATTTGGATGTATACATTTCTAAAGCTTCGTATACACTTATTCTATGCGTTTCAACAGGATGATTTATAGCCGCGGATATACCTACAAGGGGATTAAAATCAGTAATATCACTATCAGAACCACCTACAAGAAGCACTCCACGGTCAATTATTTCTCTAAACATATTAGTTCTAACGTATTTATCCCCTAAACGTTCATAATACATTTTATTAGGGCCACCCCAATAAGTCTCATAAGTTGGGTTCATAGAAAATATAATTCCAAGCTCTTTAGCTTTTTGTATGTGTTCCGTTGTGGCAAGCTCAACATGTTCAAGTCTATGACGAAGCCCTGTTATACCAGTTTGATATAGTGCATATTCATGAGCAGCAAGCGCAGAACCTATAGCACGATCGCCAATAGTATAGAGCGATAACTGAAGCTTATTTCTATAGCATTCAGCCACAAATTCATTGAGTTCGCTTTGAGTATATCTAAGACTACCCATAGTTCCTGGACAATCTGCATATTCAAATGAAAGCGCTGCGGTTCTAGCACCCATAGTACCATCTACATAAAGGCTCCCACCAACACGGTTTAGATTATGACGCTTAACTTTGTCTAAGTCTAAAGATTGGTAAAATAAGACCATGTCTACAGGAAATTCATTTTCATATTCAAGTATAAAATCCGCATCTTTATCACTATACATATAGCCGCCTTCCATAGCATTAACCGTAGTAATACCAGTAGAAAGCACAGATGGAATAATATTAGATACAACTTCTTTTCGATATTTATCGGTTATGGCATCCAAAATACTTTTTCGTAATACTGCATTAGCTTTCCCACGGATAATTCCAGTAGCAACATCATTGCTGTCCTTTTCAACGCCCTCCATATTAAAGGGAATTTTATAGTATAAAAGTCCATAAGTATTTAGCATACTGACTTGATAATCCAAACTGCTTATCCAAACAGGCGCATTACTACAATATTTATCAAGTACAAGCCTATCAGGAAATGTTTTTTCTGCAAGCTGTTCGATTTGAAGTCCTATACCAGTTATAGTTTTAGCTGTATTTTTAGAAATCGCCTCATTAATATGACTTCCTATATCCTCAAAACTTTTAACATTATTTAAATCCATACTTTTTGCATTTAAAGCAGTTTGAACAACATGGAAATGGCTGTCAATAAATCCTGGAAGCACAGAATTTCCTAGGGCATCAATTACAACTGTATTTTTACCAATAAGATTATGTTCTTCTCCACTAAGACCTAAAGAAAGAATTTTTTTCCTGTTTATAGCAATCCAGTCTGCAATAAAACCGTCTTTCATAGTAAGGCACTTGGCATTTTTTATTAATATATCTGCTTTCAATTTATTTCCTCCAGCCATTTCATATTGTAAAACTAAACTTTAGAATACTCTTTTTCCTGCAACATAAGTTTGAGATACTTTAATATCTTTCAAATCAGATTCATTTGCTACAAACGGATTAGAATCAAGTATTACAAAATCAGCAAATTTACCAACTTCAAGGGTTCCTAAAACGTCTTGCTGACCTGTAGCATAATGAACATTTTTTGTGAAAATTTCAATTGCCTCGTACACAGACAATTTTTCATTAGGATAATATCCTCCAAGAGGTAAACTGTCTTTATCTGCACGTGCTACGGCTGCATATATACCTGTTATTGGATCAAAGCTTTCTACAGGACAATCAGAACCACCAGTTTGGATAAGGCCTTCATCTACAAAGGTTTTCCAAGTATAGGCATTCTTAACACGTTCCTTTCCAATTCTATCTTCAACCCAGCGATAATCGGTGCATAGGAATACGGGCTGAATATCAAGAACTACCGGAATCTTTTTCATTCTATCTAAAAGTGACTGATTTATCATTTGAACATGAATTATTCTAAATGGAAGACGCTCAGAGATTTCCTTTTCCATCATTCCATTTTTTCTTGAAATTTCAAGGGTTTGTTCAATTGCGGTTAAGGTCATATCAAGCGCACGATCTCCAATTGCATGAATTGCAGGTTGAAGCCCGTGCTGGTAAGCCTTTAATACCTTTGAAGTAAATTCATCCTGAGAGTAAAGAACAAATCCTTTTTCATAAGGAGCATCGTCATAAGGTTCATACAGTGCCGCAGACCTAGAGCCTAAAGACCCATCAGAAAAAATCTTATATCCTCCAAGTTGAGCAAGTCTATATGGGTCGTTTTTTTGATTAGAGCTAAGTTGTTCTGGCTCAAATAATTCATCCATATATACTGTAACTCTTACCGGAAGTTCCCCGCAGCGATCAAGTTCCTTATAAGTGTTTATATCTTCATTGTATTGCCAAATTTTTGCTGCATATGTGTGAATTGTAGTAATACCTTTAGAAGACATATCTTTAAAAACTTCAAGCATAATTTTTTTCTTTTCAGCTTCATCCAAAAGTGGGTCTGGCATAATGTCATCAAATACTCTAGTACTCTGTTCTTTTAAAATTCCATTAGGATGACCACTTTCTTCAAATTCAACAATTCCACCAGAACCTGCACTATAGCCAGCGCCGACTCCTGCAAGTGATAGCGCTGCCGTATTAGCAACTACAGCATGAAGGCAACAACGTTTTATAACAATAGGGTGGTTAATACTTATTTTATCCAAATCATGCCTTGTTGGGAAGCGGTTTTCTACAAATTTTGTTTGGTCAAAATTAACGCCTTTAATCCAGCTACCCTTAGGCAGAGTTTTAGCTTTATTTTGCATGATACATATAAGTTCATATATACTTTTGACATTTTCCAAATTAACAAAAGTTTGATTTTGACAGTAAGCATACATATGCATATGAGAATCTGCCATACCAGGAATTACCGCTTTTTTTTCAAGATTTACAAGCTTACTAGATTCAAAAGCATCAGCCTCCTTATCAGTTCCAGCAAAAACTATCTTACCGTCCTTTATACCTAGAGCTTCAACCTTTTTGCCCTCATGTTCCATTGTGTATATATTTCCGTTTTTTAGTAATAAATCTAGCTTCATTTGCTCACCTCGTCTATGCTTCCTTTTCAGTTTCAGTAATTTTAGAAGAAGGTTCTTCCTTCCATACAAAGATACCAGTAATTGCATAGAAAAGTGCAATTATAGGCACTGTCCAACAAAGTATTGCATATGGAGCATATTCAAGTGGACTTACTCCTAAAACCCCAGAAAAATAAACTGCGCCAAGAGACCATGGAAGTAGAGGGTCAAGACATATCCCCGAATGCTCCAAAGTTCTTGAAGCCACCGTACGTTTTATGCCAAGTTTGTCATATCCTGCTATAAACATTCTTCCAGGAATTAAAATACATACATATGGACTTGCAGTAGCCGCAATTGTGGCAAAGCCTGCAAGCATTTGAGTTATAATAAGGTTTCTAGCATTGCTTGTAAACGCTTTTGCACTAAATAACAGTGTGTCCAAAACTCCAGTCTTTTCTAGAATTCCACCATATGAAAGTCCCAAATATCCTATAGAAACCGTCCACATCATAGACTGAAGTCCCCCACGATTTAGAAGCTTATCTACATCAAAATTTCCGGTTTCAATAACATAACCATAATTCATATATTTCATCATATCTATAAGGCTGTAGCCTTGAAATAACATAGCGATAAACATACCTACAAGTGCGCTTATTACAATAGTTGCAAGCGCATTAAACTTTCTTAGTGCAAGTACTACGACTAGAATCATAGGTATTAAACTAATTATAGCATATAGCGGAGTTACATTGAAGTTAGTGCTTAAAATATTAAGTAGAGAAGCAATCTGCTGATCTCCTATTTGACCATCAGCATACCTCATTCCAAGAAAAACAGAAGCGACAAGTGTTATAATATATCCTGGAACAGTAGCTACTGCAACACTTTTTATATGTTCAAATACATTCACTTCACATGATGCAGAAGAAAGATTAACTGTATCAGATATTGGAGAAAGCTTATCACCAAAAATTGCACCAGAGATAACAGCACCCGCAGTCATCGCAGGATTAACTCCCAGTCCTCCACCAATTCCCATAAGCGCAACCCCAAAAGTAGCCGCAGTTCCCCATGAAGTTCCAGTAGCAAGACATGAAAGGGAACAGACTAGCGTTGCAGTCAAAAGAAATAGAGAAGGGGAGATGATTTGAACTCCATAATAAATAAGTGATGGAATAGTACCTGCGGCAATCCAAGCAGGAATCATAACCCCTATAAACATAAGAATCATCATGGATATTGTGGCAATTCTGGTACCATGAATAATACCTTCTTCAATCAAAGAAAGTGGGGTTTTGTTAAATACGCATAATAATACTATTGCAAATACTGATGCAAAAATCAAAGTCATATGTACATCGGGCGTACCTACAGTGATTATTTGTACTGCAAAACTTATAAATAGAAATAGTACAATTGCAAGGGATATCCCTAGTGAAGGTTTTTTGAAATTTTGTTCCATATTCGTTCTCCTTTAGATATTTTTCTCTATTATACGAAAAAAGTGTTTGCGAATATGTGGTTTTTGTATAACATAGATAAACACAAATTTATTCAATCAACACTTTTCTTAACAACTTTTATTCATATCATATGATATAATAACAATAATTCAAAAAATAGTTAATAAAAATAATTAGAATTTTATATCTTTGTGAATCAAAATGATGGAATTATAGGTGGACACATGCTTAAAATATCTTTTCTAGGGAAATTACATTTTGAATATAAGAACTTTGACATAACAGATAAGGTTGGAACAAAAACTGCTGCGCTTATAGCGCTTTTAATGCTGCAAGAAAATAAAAATATGAGCAGAGAAAAAGCTATTACTTATCTATGGCCAGATAGCAATGAAGAAGCAGCTAAATACAACCTCAGATACAATTTTTGGTTACTTAAAAGACTAATTGGGGAAGATGATAAAGGTGAGCATTTTTTAAATATAGATAAAGATTATTGTGGCATAAATGCTAAATATAGCTTCAAATGTGACATATTAGAACTTTTGAAATTTGATTCAAATAAAGATTATGAACTTGAAAAACTTTTAGAGATAAAAAGTATTCTATGCGGAGATTTTTTTGAGGGACATTACTTTAATAACTGTGATGATTTTAATGAACTAATACTTTTTGAAAGAAATAATTTTGAAAATAAAAAGATAAAGCTATTTAAAAAACTAGCACAGGCATATGAAGGCCTTAAAAAATATGAAGAAAGCATAGGGATAGTAAATGAAATATTTAAACTTGACCCATATAGTGAAGAAACCGCAGTAAAAGCGCTTCATACATATTCTCTAAATAAAGATAGAGCAGGAGCTGTAAAATTTTATAAAGACTTCTCAAATAAACTAATAAGTGACCTTGGAATAAGACCTTCAAATGATTTAGTATCCAAATATAACGAAATAAAACTAGAGAAAATAGAAGCATCATTAGAAGAGCAAAGTAAAAACTCACTAGAAAATGTAGAAATTACTACATATTGTATGAAAAATGTAGACTTCTTTTGGATAGCAGAAGTTGTTGAGAAGATATCGAATCACAAAAACTTTAGAACTTCAGAGTTTGAATCATATGTATTAAGAGACCTAATGTATATAGTGCCAAATATTGTAGATGAGAATCTGAGTAATGAGGATATACCTCAAGTCCCAGCAGTAAGAATAATAAAAGCATGTATATCTTTTTTAAGGCAATTTTGTAAAAACAACTTAATTGATATCAATATAATAAATTTTAGTGATATGGATGCTATGTCATATAATATATATAAATATATAGCTGATTTAAATATACAAAATATTAAAGTTAGAAAAACTGATAGGAGCAATTATGAATTTGAAAAATAAAAAATATATTATAATAGTAGCTGTATTCATAATGATTATAGGCATGTGGTATTCAATAAACCATCAGAACAAATATTATGACAAAAAAACAAATACATTATTTGAAAACTACTTAAACAAAGAGGTAAATTATCTGTTTTTTGAAGAAGGTGACAATAAAATAATAACAATTGATTTTCCAGAGAATATTGATAAATACGATTTTGAAACATCAAAGCTATATTTTGATGCAGAATTGGTAGATGGAGATTATGATGTGATTAGAACTGATGAATCTAAATTACAAATAATCCTGCATAATTATATAACAGAATTTGATAGTGTTTCAGTTAATTATAAAAATAAAGAAGTGATTATTTTTACAGGGAAGTATTTTTTTGAAAACATTCCAAATTGGAATACCGATAATACTCTAGATTATCGTATAGTAACAGCAAATTCAATCCATGAAGATCAAAGTTACTCAACAAAATTCACTTTAAATAAAGCATATAAAGGGGACATATCAATTAAAATTCCGTCGAAAGTTTTATCACAAAATCTCGTAGAAATAGAAAATCTAACTTCAGAAGATAATGTTAATTATAACTATGGACTAAAATTAAATGATGCGTCTTTGCAAAACTATGATTTAGAAAAAATAACATTTGAATCCATGTTAATTTTAGAAGATAAGTCTAATACAAACTTAATAATACTGGTTAAAAACAGAATTGAATTTAAACACTAGTTTCTAAGCTAGTTTTGAAAGTATGTCCACATTTTGGACATATAGTATCAACAACTACATTTCCTTGATTTATTATTTGATAAAACTCTATTAAAAAAGCAAAATCTGATGAAAAAAGACGTTCAATTATGCTTGTATCAATACTTTGTAAATCTCCAAGCTTTGTAATTACTCTTGAGAGAAATATGATTTGTAAGTATGATGGATTTTGATGTACTCTTGGATCTTTTAACGGAAGTATTTCATCCGCAGCAGTTGCAAGTCTCATAACTCCTTTTTTATGTAATTTACCATGTTCGTCAATATAACCTTTTGGTAGGTCAAAACTAAATTCTTTTTGAAATGACATTTTTTGTCCTCCTATTTAATTTGATTTATCTTATTTTACCATAATATTTATAGTTTAAAGATAGCAAAAAATCTTTTTTAAAATAATTTTCAGAAATATACATTATGAGATATAATATATAATAAATCATTTAAATTTATGGATTAATTGGAGGGTATAACATGAGCTTATCAGGGAAAACAAGAATTAGAATGGCTGATGGAACTAATAAGGAAATAAAAGATCTTTATATAGGGGATATGATTTCAAGCAAAGATTATGCACGTATACATATAAGAGATATTATTCGTGGAATGGAAGCAGAAATCTGTCATCTTGAAACTAAAAACGGATCTAATTTAGAAGCAACAAGAGATCAGCTTATTCTCACAGAAGATGGAGTAAAAGCTATAGGGGAAATAACTATAGGCGATAAAATCATAGGTATAGATGGACTTGAAATTATTAGTAACATTAGAATTGAAAAATATAATGATTCTGTATATGATATTCTTTTAGAAGATAAAGATAAAATGATTGTATGTGAAAATATGATATTAAAAACGATGTTTTAAAGCAAAAACGAGATAGGTGGACTATAGGGACTACATATAAATTTCTGGAGGAAAATGTGAAAAATATTAAAATTTATAATGCTGAAAAATATAAAGAAAATGAATATGAAAAAGTAGAAGAAAATATTTATAAAACTAAGGATAATTTCCTACATGGAGATTGTTATGTAACATCTCTATGTTTTGAACAAGAGCCAGAGTTTGGAGAAGGCGAAGATTCTTCCGATATTTCACAATATCCACTTGAAGATGTTTTAGATAAGTTTCTTGTCGCTGTGGAAGATTTTTATGAGGATAAAAACGATGGAAACTCCAATATTTGTTATTTAGAATTTTCAGGCACAGAAATTCACAACATAAAAGATTTAATAAATATTGTTGGAAAGCATGTTTATAATGAGATTTATTTAAAGAATAACAAAGAATATGTAAAACTGGTTATAGAGTAAATATATTTATGAGTACATAATGGGGGTGCCAATATGATAGGAATATTACTTTTTATATGGGTTATGTTTGCTTTTTATATTGTAATCAAATATGCGGTGAAACATGCAATAATTGAAGCAATGATAGTTATAAAAGATGATGAGTTAAGCCAAAAAATAGAAAGTGGGGCACTAGAGAAGTGAATGATATAATAGTTAAAAATAAGAACGCGCAAACGGTAAAAGTAATAAATTCTAGAAACCCAAGAAGTTTATATGAACATCAAATAGAAGCTATGACAGAATTAAACAAAATCAATAAACAGTCATCGTTTCATTCGCTGTTAGTATTACCTACTGGTGGTGGAAAAACACTTACAGCGGCACACTGGTTATTAAAAAATGCCATTGATAAAAAGAAAAAAGTTTTATGGATTGCACACCGACACTTATTATTAGAGCAGGCAGCAGAAGCTTTTGTAAAAAATTGCTATTCTGATGTTATGATACAAGAAACTGACTTTATGTATAGGATTATTTCCGGAATGCATGATAAACCAATACATATTAAGCCAGAAGACGATATATTGATTGTAAGTAAAGATAGTATAATTAAAAATTTAGATCTACTTGGGAAATGGTTGAAAAATCAAGACGTGTATATGATTATTGATGAAGCACATCATGCTACTGCAATATCATATAGAAGAATTATTGATTATGTCGAGAATACAGCTAAAAATGTTAAATTATTAGGACTGACAGCCACCCCTTTTAGAACTTCAGAAAAAGAACAAGGTTTGCTAGGAAAAATTTTTACTGATGATTAAGTTTCAAGGAAATTTTAAAACAAAAAAATGTTACAAAATTAGATAAATGGATTTTAGAAGCAAAAAAATTTAATAATTCTTATATGAATTCATTTATAAATGGACGACTAAGAGATATAGATGCTGTAAAAAATTCAATTATTTATGAATATAATAATGGCTTAGCTGAAGGTAGTGTAAATAAATTGAAAGTTATTAAGAGAATAATGTACGGTAGAAACAAATTTGAATTATTAAGAAATAAAATAATATATCTTGAGAATAGCAAGAAAATCAACTAACATTGGAAAGAACCATTTCAGCATTGACATTTACCGTTTTTAGCTCTGAGCTGGTATTGCATTCTTCATGGTATTTTTTTATCCATTGTGTAATTATACTTTTGCTGATTCTGTATTCTTCAGATAAGCTAGTTAGAGTTCTACCATCTTCAAGATGGACTTTAATCAGTTTTCTTTTGAATTCAGGTTCGTAGTTTATCCTTGCCATTGTAATCTCTCCTTTAATGAAATTATATCATTCATACTGGAGTGTTACAACTTTACTATATCAGAACAACAGCTTCGAAACTAATCTATTAAACCTATTGAATTGTTTGATTTAAGAGGTTTTTACATACCTAAAAGTGGACATAGTTCGACACGGTTATCTATGATTTGGGTGTTTTTTTATTGATTTATTTTTAAAAATGTGATTAACTAGTATTAAGAAAGTAATTATTATAAATTATAGTATAATATACAATGGAATAATATATTTATATTATTAAATCAAGATGTGGCGTTTTATATGATGCTTGTGTAATAAAAAAAAAAAGAATATGCATGACTTAATCTTAAGTTGTTAATTTGAATTTTAGTAATTTAATTAGGAGATAATTGAATAATTTATGAAAGAAAATAATAAAATAATCACTATTTTTACTATTATTACAATAAAAAATATGTCAAAAATAAGTAAGATTTTAGAAGTGAATAAAATATCGGGAGAAGAATTAAATAGAATGTTTGAAGAACTCCCTAATAGTAGTAAAAATTTAATTAAAGAAATTAACGTACAATCTTACATAAAAAAGTTAGAGCCTGATGAAGTAATAGAATTTTTGGATATATCTTATAATAAAATATTATCTGAAAATTTAGACTCATTTAGATTATTAAGAATATTTTTATTCGTTTTTGGATGGTCACAGTATATAAATAACGAGATATATAGTACTTGTCTATTAGATTTAACGGGTATAAAAAATAATAATTTAAAAGAATTATTATTTTTTATTGACAAAAAATATAATTTAAAAGAATTTTTATTTTTATTGTATCTCATGGATTCTATAGAGAAAATAAATATAGTATCTTTTAATGATGGAGCATTTAGATACGAGCAACTTATCAAAGATGTAGAAGAAATTGCTAAGAATTTCAGCGGATTTTCAAAAATTTCCAATCGTATGATTGAAATTAAATCTTGTGAATTACGATTTGATTCCTTATTTCAATATGCTGATTATGTTAATAACGAAGTAGAAAATTCATATACAGTAGTAATTGGAATAGAAAAATTATTAGAGTTCAAAAATAAACAAAATATTACTGTAAAGTTTCCAGATGGTCAGATGAATTTTTATCAACAAGATAATATGAATTGGGAAGAATTGACTAATAATTTAAATATATTTTTTAATAAGTTTAATGGAACTAGTAATGGTGTTACTTGTACATTTGAATATAATTATGTTAATAAAGTTGGAATTGAAGAAGTATCTAGATTAGCTGAAGAATTAAATTCATTTGATATAATACACAATAATTTTTATAATCAGAAAGATATTGTTTCAAGTAAATTAGTTAATAATTTGGGAAAAATATCAACAAAAGAACATATAGGTATGATTGAAGAAAATAAAAATAATATAGATGAAGAAAATAAATCATTATTATACGCATATTTACATTTATATAATAATGATTATTTGAAAGCAATAGAAATTCTAGAAGAATTACCTAGAGATACAGATTGTAACTATATGGGGCTATTAGCACAATTATACTTGAAAATGAACAATAGAAGTAAGTCATTACAAATTTATAAAGATATTCACAACAAAGATAGATTAAATGTTGATATTATTAACAATATTTTACATTCATTAGATAAAGATATTAATAGTTATGATGAAATATATGCATGGTTAAAAAAAGCTTTAAAAATTAATTCAAAGGATATAAGAATTTTAATACATTTAGGGAATTATCATGCTAAAAATAAAAGTTATAAAAAATCATCATCTGTTTGGAAATACATACTTAATTTAACAGGAGATAAGTATTATGATTTTTTGTATGACCTGAATATGTTTTTAGTAGATTTTGAACATAAAAGTATTGAAGAAGTTGTACAATGGACCAATAGAAAAGTATATGAACACCCTAAATATAAAAATATCATTTATTATGAATTAGGTGAATTAACTTATTATGAAAAAAAAAGTAAATATAGAGATTTAGCACTAGACTATTTTAATAGTGTAGATATGGTTATGGATGAAGATATAAGTTATCGTACAAGTATTAAAAAAATGGAAATATATTACTGGAAATACTTTAGGGAAAAATATAAATATATTGGTAGAAGTAATGCTTACAAATTTTTGAAAAACCTAATTGATAATATACCTGTTTTGACATATGGATCAAAGAGTACATATAAATGGAGTAAATATTTATACAGAACACTGTCTATTCCATATGATGTTTGGTTAGAATTTTCACAAGAAATTTTATTTGATTATTTAGCTGAGTGGGAAGATTTCATTATAAATGAGAATAATCAATGTACAGTATTGGAGGTAAATTATATAGATAATAATTTCATTGAAACTGAGCACGGATTTATGCCAGATTTATCTTCAATGAGTATAGATAATTATCTTACTCTTCTGTTAGCTACGGCTCAAGTTGAGGTATCTAAGGGAAACATACAAATTGCAAATGATATAGCTTATGATTTTTTTAATCTTGCTAATAATTTAGAAGGAAAATATAAAAAAATAGCTATTTCTTTTGGTCTATTAACTTGGTCTAATAATTGTTTTGCTATTAACTCTTATATAGAGGGGATACTTTCTTTCATAGCAGCGATTGAAGTAGGTATAGAAGTAAATGAATATTTTCTTGCTATAAATATATTTATGAATAATATTTTAGAATATTTATATAGCATATCAGATGAGATTAAATTAAATGATGAAAAAAAAGAATTGTTAAAAAAATACTTTAAATTAACAAATGCTCCTGAAACTTTATACTATAGTATTATAGGGAAATATGATGATGTATTGAAAAATGAAATAAAAGAAATTAAAGAATTTGTAAAAATTGTTGAACGAAACGATATTAAAATTATAATAAACTTCAAATTAGACTCAAAAGAGCATTTGTTACATATTGATAATTTAATACAAGCATTTTATAAAAAAGACATGGTATCGGAGAGTATTAAATATATTAATATTTTTAAAGATACATTATTACTAAATACTTCAGAGAACTTAGACATTTCTAGTAATTACTTTGTTAAGTGGTCAGATATTTTGTATGAAGTAAAAGAATATAAACTTGCTTTAGAGTTATTAATATATGCATCTGAAAATTTAATTGAGTTAAGAAAAGTATCACATAAAGAAGAAAGAGCTTTTTTTGGAGAACGATTGAAAATAGTAAATGAAAAAATATTAAAGATATTATATTATATGGAGAATGGGAAAAGAGATTTTACTAAAGATGAAAGATTTATAAGTTGTATTATAAATCTATTGCCCAAGTCAATAATAGAACAAAAAAATCAAAACTTTAATATGAAAATGTCGGGAGATATGAAAGACTATGAAGAAAAATATTGGCATTTGAATAATATAATAAAAAATACAAATTACAAGGAACCTAATAATCCTATATACAAAGAAAATATAAAGCAATTTTTAAAAACAAAAGAATATTTAGAAAAAAATCACTCGGGATTTAAACCATTACCTATTTATAATCTGTCAGCTGAGAAGTTTTTTCAAACAGTCCAGGATAGGCTTTTAAATCATGATATATTTTATCAAACTATTTTAGTAGATGAAATTTTGATTCATATTTGTATTACTAAAGATAGCCAAAGCATAGAAGTAGATAAGATAAACGTAGAGCAATTAAATCATTTATTAGATCAATTATGTATAGAAATTAAGAAAGATGTATTAACTATTGAGAATAGTAAACCTGAAGAATATATAAAAATTTTCGACCGAATTTCCGATTTTTTATTTAAACCATTACTAAAAATTGTTAATAAAAACGATACTCTTTATTATATGCCAGACTTTAATTTAAAGTATATTACTCCAAATTATTTAAGGATAGCTGATAAATGGTTAATTGAGAATATAAATAATATAGAACTAGTTATAGACTATTATGATATTGAAAGAAGTAAAAAGTCTAGTAACGATTTAGGATATGCGTACTTTTCTTCAGAATCTAAAAAGGGTTCTTTAGATATAATAAGAGATAATCTAGAAAGCAGAGACTATTTTGATAATATTTTAATAAAAGAGGATACTTTAAAAATACTAAAACCATTAAAAACACTAGTTATAGTGGCTCATGGAGTTAATTATTTATTCAGATATAATTATCAAGGGGCTTTAAATTTAGAACTTTCTAGGGAAAAACAAATAGATTTAAAAGAAGTATTAGTTGCAAATGAAAATATTGAAAATATAATAGTTATCGCATGTAGTGGAGGGACTCCTATTGACAATAAGATTGAAAGAAATAATGGAGTTTGGGCATCTTTGTTTGAGAAAAATGTAAATAATATTTTACTGTGTAAATGGGATGTATCTACAGAATATACTAATAATATATTATCTATATTGCTAGATAGTATGAATGAAAGTAATATCAGTTTGAGCGAAGCACTAAAAAATGCACAATTAAAGTATATTGATAAGAATCCCATTCTATGGGCCGGACTAGAGGTATGGAAAAACCAATAGATTGTATTTAATATTAAATTTATTGTAAATGTTCTAGTCAGGCATAATTGTAACACTTCGGTATGATTATTTATAAAATTTTACTTCTGGCCTCAAATGGCGTTAGCCCTCCATTAAACGAATGTGGTCTTAAGTGATTGTACCAGTTGTAAACATAATCATTAACCCCTTGATTTAAAGATATGTCATCTTTGAAATTGAATAAATAGTAAAATTCAGTCTTAAAAGAGCTGTAAAATTTTTCTATAGGAGCATTGTCATAAGGACATCTAGCCTTACTCATACTTTGGGTAATATTCTTATCTCTACAGTATTCTACAAAATCTTTTGATGTATATTGACTTCCTTGGTCGCTATGAAGAATAAGATCGTGAATTTTACCACCATTCTAATATAGAGCTTTATCCAAAGTTTCGATTGCAAGTTTAGCATTCATTTCTTTGTTATTTAAAAATCTCGCCTTACTAGATTAGGAAATACACGATGAGCCTTACCTTTTAAATATGACGGTCTTTTTCTTCGGACAATCGCTGTCAGTCCAAGTTCTTTCATATATTTATGGACAGTTGCATTGCTTAGAATGATCTTTTTCCTAGCAATCAATAATTTCATCATTCTATACCCAGGAACACCATTGTATCGGTGGTAATATAAATAGACTTCCTGTTCTTCAGATAGTTGTAATATGCATTGTGGGATAGGTTGAATTTACGGAATAACCACCGTAGCTATGGCTGAAAAAATTGGTATAAAAGCAAGAACAGTTAAAAAATCTTTAAGTGTTTAACATGATAGAGGTGGATTGACAAGGGCATGTTCTGCAATAAGTGACATTGGCGGACTGTTCACAGGCGTAGATGTCGATGTGAATAAGCTAGGTCAAGTCTTGGATGGAACATCATATTCTTTAGCTTATCTGTTGATGAAGATAGATGCCAACGCCTGTGTTCAAGCAGGAGGTAATCAAAAAACTAAAGATAGTGAAATTGTGTCACCACTGTTGACACAATTAGAACCCCCCTTCCTCCATATTTAGTTTTCACTACTAAACAATATGATGGAAGGGGGGTTCTAAATCTCTCAAATCCTATTTTATCCAATTCAGACTCTCTAGTATCTCTTTTTTAGCATTTTTTCTATGGGCAGCGTAAAGCTGGGTAGTTAAAACGCTATCGTGGTCTAGAAGGTTTTGGACATCATATATAGAAAAGCCAAATTCAATCATTGAACTTGCAGCGGTTGCTCTCAATTTATGTGGGGAGTAGCCGTTTTCTCTTGTGGTGCCCATTGCTATAGAGGTATACTTCTTTATAAGATTTTGTATAGCTCTTGTGGTTAGCCTTGTGCCTTGTCTTGAAAGAAATAGGGCATCTGCGTCTTTTTCGCTTATCTTCTGAGTATTTCTTTCTGTATCTAAGTATTCAAGCAAATAACCCTTTATTTTTTCATCTAGCGGCATATCTACTTCTTTGCTTCGTTTTCTAAATATCTTGAATTCATTACGGTTATAGTTAAATGAAGATAGGTTTAGGGACTGAAGCTCTGAGATTCTAAGTCCATACATTATAAAGAACAGTACTATAAGTCTATCTCTTTGTTTGGTTTTTTCCCAAAACTGCATTTCTTTTTCTGTAAGTCCATTTCCTGTTTCTACAATTTCTATAAGCTGTGTAGCTTCGTTTACTGAAAGTTTTTTTATTGCATCTGGCTGTGTTTTAGGCATTTTTATTGGGTTTAGTCCGTTTATTATATTATTTGTTATCTGATCGTTTCTATAAAGGAATTTTAAAAGTGATACTAGTGATGATTTTTTCCTAGACAATGAACGATTGTGGTTTTCGTAGATAACTCGGGTGTCTTTACGATAAATTTCGTATCTGGTGCAATATTCGCCAATAAAGTAGTTAAAGTCACGGGCAGTGAAATTATTGATAAGATCGGGCGAAATATCCATAATTGAGTTTAAATTAGGATTTTCGGATAAAAGATATTTTAAAAAGAATTCTATATCTTTTAGATATGCGTATCTTGTAGTTAGTGAAACTGAGTTTTTTAGAAAAATAAAATAATCTTTAAGAAAACTCGGCATTGAATTTTCAAGAGAAATACATTTTTCTATAAGCTTATTTTCGTTAATTACGATATTTGTCGGTTTGCTTGATTTGTTATGGATTTTCATGTTTTTCGGGGGACCTCCTTGCAACTCTTCGCTAAATATACATTTAAAGAATAGTTGGGAATACCTTCTTAAATTTTAAAAATATGAATTATCACACTAAATTGTCTGATAATTATTTAATTCTCTCTTCTCTTTCGGTTTTTGTTATTTTTTTACAGCTGACCCTATCGCAGTTCTTTCAAACATAAGCACTAGATTTATAGCAAGTAACCATATGATTGAATTTAGAGGATTTGCGGAAAAGAAAAATGCTCCTAATCCCATAAGGAATCCACTATTTATTATTCCTCCGCCATTCCAATTTTCGGCGAATGAATAAAAGAATCCAAAGTGACTTTTTACTTCTACTGCTGATAAGATTAATGCTAACACGGTAAAAGCCATACAAACAGAAAGTGATATTGCGTTTGGAATTTCTGGTGACATAAGCATTCTTAATAATACACATGCAATACCTATAATCATTGAATATAGTGACATACGTACATCTAACTTAATACTTTTCATAATTAAAACCCCCATAAGTTTGTGTCATAAGGTATCCCCAATTATTCCCTAATATATTGATTTTAAGAAAGAGACTATAAATATAATTTTATAAATTAATAATTCATAGTCTCTTTAATTAACTTTATAACCTTTTAGAAAGTATTATTTTTTGATTGCTATTTTTAATTCATCTAATGCTTTTTCGTCTGTTGCTCCTGGAGCATTTGTTAATGGACATATTGCATTTTGATTTTTAGGGAATGCAATTACGTCTCTTATGCTTTCTTGGTTTAGTATAAGCATCATTACTCTATCTAGTCCAAATGCTAATCCACCGTGTGGAGGTGTTCCGTATTTGAATGCATCTAGTAGGAATCCAAATTGCTCATAAGCATCTTCTTCTGTAAAGCCTAGTACTTTAAACATTGTGCTTTGAACTTTAGGGTCGTATATTCTGATACTTCCTCCACCAAGTTCTACTCCGTTTAGTACCATATCATAAGCTTTTGCTCTCATTGTTTGTGGCTCTGTTTCAAATTTGTCGAAATCTTCATCAAGTGGTGATGTGAATGGATGGTGCATTGCCACATATCTTCCTGCTTCTTCGTCATATTCAAACATTGGGAATTCTGTTACGTATAAGAAATTGAATTCGTTCTCATCTATAACATTAAGTTTTTTAGCCGCTTCTAGCCTAACGTGACCTAGAGCGTTAAATACTATTGAGTGTTTATCTGCTACAAAAAGAAGTAAGTCCCCTTCTTTTGCATCCATTGTTGCTGTTATTTTATCTATAACTTCTTGAGTCATAAACTTAGCTATTGGTGAGCTTATTCCTTCGCTTGTAAATTTCATCCAAGCAAGGCCTTTTGCGCCATATAGTTTTGCTACGTTTTCAAGCTCTGTAATATTTTTTCTTGTAAATTGTGACTCATAGCCGTTTAGGTTTATAGCTCTAACTGAACCACCTGCTGCTACTGCACCTTCAAATACTGAGAAACCACAGTTTGCTGCTATTTCTGTAAGGTCTTTAAGTTCAAATCCAAATCTTAAATCTGGCTTATCTGAACCGAATCTATCCATAGCTTCTTTGTATGTTAATCTTGGAAGTGGAAGTGTTACATCTACGTTTATAGTTTCTTTGAAAACTTTTTGGATAAGTCTTTCCATTACTTCCATTACGTCTTCCATTTCCACAAATGACATTTCACAGTCTATTTGAGTAAATTCAGGCTGTCTATCTGCTCTAAGGTCTTCGTCTCTAAAGCATTTTGCTATTTGGAAATATCTATCCATTCCTGAAACCATAAGCAGCTGTTTGAATAGCTGTGGTGATTGAGGAAGTCCATAGAATTTACCAGGGTTTACACGGCTTGGTACTAGATAGTCTCTTGCCCCTTCTGGTGTAGGTTTTCCAAGTATCGGTGTTTCTATTTCAAGGAAGTTTTCGTCAGAAAGGAAGTTTCTTACGATTTGGCATACCTTGTGTCTCATTTTCATATTGTGTTGCATTTGAGGTTTTCTTAAGTCTAAGTATCTGTATTTAAGTCTTAGTCCTTCTGAAACATCATCATCGTCTTTTACATATATAGGCGGAGTTTCTGATTCATTTAATATTCTTAATTCATTAACGATTACTTCGATATCGCCTGTTGCTATATTAGGGTTTTTAGCCTGTCTTTCTTTAATGATTCCTTTTACAGCTACTACATATTCTGAGCCTAGGTTTTCTGCTTTTTCAAAAAGCTCTTTGTTATCGTTTATGTCAAACACTATTTGGCAAAGTCCTGAAGTATCTCTTATATCAGCGAATATAAGTCCGCCTAGGTTTCTAGATTTTTGAATCCAGCCCATAAGTACTACTTCTTTGTCTACATTTTCAATTCTAAGTGTTCCACAATAGTCACTTCTTTTTAGTCCTTTTAAAGTTTCCATAGTTCTCTCCATATCCTATATTTTATCTATTTCAGAATTTGAATAAATTTATTTACAAATTCTCCTAAATCTATATTTTCTTGAGTTGAATTTTTCATGTCCTTAAGTACGATTACATTATTTTCAATCTCATTTTCACCAAGTATAGCTGTGTATTGAGCATTTAGTTTGTCTGAGTATTTAAACTGAGCCTTCATACTTCTGCTAAGATGGTCTTTGTCGCATGATATTCCTTGTTTTCTAAGTTCATATATCATTTTTGTCGATAGTTTATCTGCTTGATCGCCAAGTGAAATTATAAATAAATCAAGTCCTTTTTCTTCTGGGAATTCTACTTTTAGATTTTCCATTACTAGAAGAAGTCTTTCTATTCCAAGCCCAAAGCCTATTCCTGGAGTTACAGGGCCTTCAAGTTGTTCTACAAGTCCGTTATATCTTCCACCACCACATACTGTAGACTGGCTTCCTATATCATTTGAAACTATCTCAAATGCTGTATCTGTATAGTAATCAAGTCCTCTTACTATATATGGGTCTATTGTGTATTCTATTCCCATTATATCAAGACACTCTTTAAGTTTTTCAAAGTTTGCTTTGCTTTCTTCGCTTAAGTTATCTATCATAAGTGGGGCATCTTTTGAGATTGTTTTACAAGTTTCGTTTTTACAATCTATTATTCTCATTGGGTTTTTGTGGAAACGGTCTTTACAGGTATCACAAAGTCTATCATAGTCTTTTTCTAAGAAACCTCTAAGTTTATCTGAATATGCGCCTCTGCTTTCCATAGTTCCAACTGAGTTTATTCTTAACTCTAGGTTTTTGTCTATTCCTATTCTTCTGAAGAATTCCATAGCAAGACCTATAACTTCAGCATCTGTATATGGGTTGGTACTTGAAAATACTTCTACTCCAAATTGGTGAAATGCACGTTTTCTGCCTTCTTGAGGTTGCTCATATCTAAAGCATGGCGTATTATAGAAAAGTTTTGTAGGTTGAGGATTAGCATATAGACTGTTTTCTATATAGGCTCTTACTACAGGGGCGGTTCCTTCTGGCTTAAGTGAAAAAGTTTCTGGCTTTTTCTTTGAGCTAGGGTTTATTCTCTGTTCAAGGTTGAACATTTCTTTTTGAACTATATCTGTAGTATCCCCCACTCCTCTTTTGAATAAATCTGTATATTCAAAAACAGGTGTTCTTATTTCTTTATATCCAAAATCATGACATACTTTTTTAAACATGTCTTCAACGTAATACCATCTGCTTATGACACTAGGTAAAACATCGTCTGTCCCTTTTGGTTTTTGAATTTTCATTATATCATCTCCGCTCTTTTTCGTATTATCATTTCATCTACTTTTTCTAAGTAGCTTTCTAGATTTTTTATATTAGAAACCTTTTCAATTCTATTTTCTTTAGGGAAGATAAATCTAGAAACACTGCCTGAACCAAAGGCCATTATGTTTTGGATTTCTTCCATTATCACGATATTGTACCATGACTCTTTGTTTTCTTTTGCAAAACCGACATTTTCAAACCCGCCTAATATATTTTTCTGTCTGTATAAGTAATATGGTTTCATGCCTATTTTGTTCATATACTGATAAACTAAAGCTATCATGTCTGTGATATTCTTTTCCTGTCTTGAAATTTCGTCTAAATCTAGTTCTTCATTCAATTTTGAAGCTCTTTTTATTGAAAGCGTATGCATAGTTATAGAATCTGGGTCAAGCTGACTTATTTTTTCTAAAGTATATTTTACATCTTCAAGGACTTCGTCTTGAAGACCTAAGATTATATCCATGTTTATATTGCTAAAATTATATTCTCTTGCTAATTTAAATACATCCTCTATACTTTTTGAGTCATGATTACGGCCTATAGTCTTAAGTGTCTTATCTACCATGCTCTGAGGATTTATAGATATTCTATCTACTTTGTATTTTTTTAGGATTGCAAGTTTTTCAGCAGTTATGGTATCTGGTCTTCCTGCTTCATAGGTTACTTCTTTAAGTTTTGAAAAATCAAAAGTTTCGTTTAAGAATTTCAGAAGTTTTTCTATATGTTTAGCTTCAAGCGATGTAGGCGTACCTCCACCGATATATATACTGTCTAATCTTTTGGATTTTACCCAGTCTAAAGACAGTGTGCCTTTTATTTCCTGCTCTAATGCAGTTATATAACTATCACAAAGCTGTCCTTTTTGTTTTATGTCATTTGAATAAAATGAACAATAATTACAACGACTTGGACAAAATGGAATAGAGATATATATGCTGTAGCTATTTTCGTCAATTTGATTTATAACTGGAGCCTGAATATCGGCAATGGTTTCCATTAGATTTACTTTTTCTACAGAAACAAGATACTCAGAATGTATGATTGATTTAATCTGCTCAAGGCTCAATTCGGGATGGTTATTCTTAAGCTCATGTATTATTTTTACGGGTCTTATTCCTGTAAGAATTCCCCAAGGAAGCTGTTTTGCAGTTATATCAGCCATAATATGGTATAGACATCTTTTGTATGCATTTTTTATATCTTTTTTATTATTTTTAGCAGTTTCGTTTATATCATAAGCCTTGCCATTTAAAACTGCACGACAATTTACGATTATAATATCTTCATTGCCGTTTTCAGCACAATGAGATTCCTCTACAAGTACATAACTGTCTTGATTAGAATCCCAATTCGCAATATCTTTAAATTCACATTCGATTTTAGTAAAAGTCTTAATCATCATGTGAATTTCGTATTCATATTTTAAATTTTGTAAGAATATATTCATCATCTTAAAACCTTAAAAATGGATTTGTCTGTTTTTCGATTTTTATTGTAGATTTTGGGCCATGTCCCGGATATACATTTATATTTTCATCCATCATAGATAATTTTTGAAGAGATGCCTTCATATGTTCATCATTTCCACCATAAAGGTCTGTTCTTCCCATAGAACCTGCAAACAGCGTATCTCCTGTAAACATTGTATCTCCGTTTAGGTAACAAACGCCACCTTTTGTATGTCCTGGCGTATGGATTACTGTGAATTTTATCCACCCAAAGTCAAGCTCTTGAGAATCTTTTACAAGCTGATCTGCACTAAACTCGATAAGTCCTAGTCCGAAATTCTTTGAGTAGTTAAGTTCGCCTCTCATAAGGATTTCATTTTCTTTTACATGTGCATATACAGGAACTTCTGTTTGGGCTTTAAGCTTTGGCACATCTGCAATATGGTCACAGTGACCATGTGTAAGAAGTATAGCTTGTAGTTCAAAGTTATTTTCCTTTAATGAATACATTATAGAATCATAGTTTACACCTGGGTCTATAACTAAGGCTTTTTTTGAAGCTTCATCAGCAACAATATAACTGTTTATACCGTATTTATTTCTTCCTATCGTTTCTAAAAACATTTTTCACCTCTTAATTAAAATTGTTTTTTGCTGTCAAGCATGATAGTAACAGGTCCATCATTTATAATGGTTACCTGCATATCTGCTCCAAATTCGCCAGTTTGGCAGTTTATGCCTTTAGCTTTTATTTTTTCAATAGCATTTTCATATAGTGGTACTGCAATTTCTGGTCTTGCAGCATCTGTAAAACTTGGTCTTTTCCCTTTTCTTGCATCTCCATAAAGTGTAAATTGAGAAACAAGTAGGATTTCACCCGAAATATCTTCTATAGAAAGATTGAGTTTTTGATTTTCATCTTCAAAAACTCTAAGACCTGTTATCTTATCAACTATATAATCTAAATCTTTATCTGTATCATCATGAGTTATGCCAAGAAGTACTTGAAATCCTTGGTTTATTTCATTTTTTATTTTAGCATCATCTTTTATAAATTCAACACTTGAATATTTAACACGTTGTACAATAGCTCTCATATCGGTATTCTATAATCTGTTTACAGATATAACTCCTTCTATTCGTTTTAGTTTATTCTTTATCGATTTAAGCTGATCTTTCGTAGCTACTACGATTATAGTATTCATATTGACAAGTCCTTCTTTATTAGTTCTTGCGTTTATACCATTAACCTGTATTTTTTCATCAGCTAAGATTTTACTTACATCTACAAAAAGCCCTCTGCGCTCATAGGCTTGAATCAATATCTCTACTTCAAATGATTTAACGCTAGTATAGTTTTGATCCCATCCTACTTCTACAAGTTTTTCGCTAGGATTTTCTGTATTTATATCTATATTGTCACAATCGGCTCTATGAATTGAAACTCCACGACCTTTAGTAACATAACCTACGATTTCATCTCCAGGAAGCGGATTGCAACATTTTGCAAATCTTATAAGCACATTATCTATACCTTTTACAAATACGCCCTTATAATCCTGAGATTTAGGTTGTTTACTAGGCGATGGATTTACTTGTGATATCTCATCTACTATAGATTTCTTTGCTTTAGGATCTTTAGCATCCTTATCCTTGTTGTCTATCTCATATTTTTCTTTAAGCTTTGGGATTACTTGTGAAAGAGTTATTCCTCCATAACCAAGCGCCGCATAGAAATCTTCATCATTAGGAATTGAAAGAGATTTCATTATAGGAGAAAGGTATTTATGCTTTAATATCTCTGATTGCGAGTATCCCTGTCTTTTTACTTCTCTTTCGAGAAGTTCTTTTCCTTTTTGTATGTTTTCATCTCTTCGTTCTTTCTTGAACCACTGCCTTATTTTGCTCTTTGCATGAGAGCTTTTGACCATATTAAGCCAGTCTCTAGATGGACCGTTTGAATTTGAAGAAGTAAGAATTTCTATAAGGTCTCCGTTTTGAAGCTTGTAATTCATAGGAACTATCTTTCCGTTTATTTTAGCTCCTACACAGCGATTTCCCACATCGGAATGCACTTTATATGCAAAATCAAGTGGTATAGAGCCTGCTGGAAGCTCTATGACTTCTCCTTTTGGAGTAAATACATAAACTTCACTAGTGAACAGGTCTATTTTTAAAGAATCCATAAATTCTTTAGGGTCTGATACTTCCTTTTGCCACTCCATCATTTGCCTTAGCCACTGAAGTTTTGACTCCATATCTGAGGCTTCTTGATTAATCTTGCCTTCTTTATACTTCCAGTGAGCGGCTATACCAAATTCAGCAGTTCTGTGCATATCCCAGGTTCTAATTTGAATTTCAAGGGGTTCTCCATCTGGTCCTATAACCGTAGTATGCAGCGATTGATACATATTAGGTTTTGGCATTGCGATATAATCTTTAAATCTGCCCGGAATAGGTCTCCAAATTGTATGCACAAGTCCAAGTGAAGCGTAACAATCCTTGACGCTTTCAACAAGTACTCTTACGGCCATAAGGTCAAAAATTTCTTCAAACTCTTTGTTTTGGCTTTTCATTTTTTTATAGATACTATAAAAATGTTTGGCTCTTCCTGTTATATCCGCTTCTATACTTGAGTCATCCAACTTTTCTCTTATTTCAGAAATAACTTTTTGGATATACTCATCTCGTTCTGCTTTTTTTCGAGCAATTTTCTCAACTAGCTCATAATAACCGTCTGGATCTAGATATCTGAGTGCTAAGTCTTCCATTTCTAATTTTATTTTAGAAATACCAAGTCTATTTGCAATAGGAGCATATATCTCTATAGTTTCTAAAGATTTTTCTACTGCTTTTTCTGATGACATATGCTTCATAGTTCTCATATTATGAAGTCTGTCCGCAAGTTTAATTAAAACGACACGAATATCTTTTCCCATAGCTAAAAACATTTTTCTCATGTTTTCTGCTTGTGTTTCTTCTTTACTCTTATACTCCAATTTACCAAGTTTTGTAACACCATCTGTTAATAAAGCTATATCTCTATTAAATTCACGCTCAATTTCTTCAAAAGTAACATCTGTGTCTTCAATCACATCGTGAAGAAGTCCAGCAGCAATTGTATCCACATCAAGCTCAAGTTCTGCTAAAATTTTAGCTACTTCTACGGGATGAATTATATATTTCTCTCCAGATTTTCTGTATTGGTTTTCATGGGCACTAGACGCATAGTTGTAAGCCTTTATAAGAAGCTTTAAATCTGCATCTGGATTGTATTGTTCTATTCTTAATAGTAAATTTTCTAGCACTCTAATCACCACTCTTTATAATTAACTGTATTTACTCATTATATAACAAATTGAACAATAATAAAAGACTTTCATTAAAAAACGAAAGTCTTTTCTCTATAAAAATATTTAGTTTTATTCGTATATTCTAATAATGAATCAATACATGTATATTTTGATTTTCAAGCTTTTCTCTTCCTTTTAGGAAATCAAGTTCAATTAAAAATTCAAAACCTACAAGTTCGCCACCTAAATCCTTAACTAAACTTTCCACTGCTCCAGCAGTTCCGCCGGTAGCTAATAGATCATCTACAATTGCAATTCTATCACCTTTAGCTATAGAATCTTTATGAATTTCTATAGAGTTTGTACCATACTCTAGTTCATATTCACAGCCTATAACTTCAGCAGGAAGTTTATTTGGTTTTCTAGCGGGAATAAATCCTATGCCTAAACCGTAAGCTACAGCTGAACCAAAAATAAATCCTCTAGCATCCATTCCTATTATATGATCAACTTTTTTATCTTTTAAGTTCTCAATCATCGCATCAACAGCATATTTAAATGCTTCGCCATCTTTTAAGAGAGTTGTGATATCCTTAAAGCTTATGCCTGGTTTTGGATAGTCCTCGATAGTTCTCACGTATGATGCTAAATCCATATTATTATCTCCTTTTGTTACCATTATTATTTTATTATTTTTACCTTATACTCAACAGTTCAAGCTGAAGTCGCTCTCTACCATTGAAAACGTTAGTTCCAATAGTGTAGAGTATATCAAAGGTATTTGTTTCACTTGATATTATATCATTATTATTCGTTAATTGCACTTTATTTTTAATTATATTTTCTATTTCTGAAATATCACCAAAAGCAATAAAATCAAAGCTTTTTCCAGCTTGTGAAAAAGTGAGTTTTAATACATTTTGATTTTTGCCCAATACCCTATAATCGGATAGACAAACCTTAGTAGTAGAAAATACTATTTTTTCATTACCCTTACCATATGGCTCAAATTGCTTTAGTTTTTCTGCAATGGTGTCATTTATCTCTGTAAAAGGCAAAATAAGATCTACCCTATAAGTTTTTTGAGTTGAAAATTCTAAGTTATTTATAGAATCTGTAAGTGCTTTGCAAAACTCTGGAAAAATAGTTTTTTCTAAACTCATCCCTGCAGCCATAGGATGACCTCCAAACTTAGAAAGCATTTGTTTATGGTTTGAAAGCTGCTCAAATATATTAACTTCTTCAACTGATCTTGCAGAGCCCTTTATTATATCTTCTGAATCTGCAAATACAATTACCGGTCTATTATACCTATCTTTTACACGACTGGCTACTATTCCAGATATACTTTCATGTATCTCAGGCATATATATAAGGATTATCTTGTTTTTATGAAGCTCTTGAGTTTCTATTTGTTCTAAGGCCTGACAAAATGCATGTAATGTCATCTCTTTTCGTTTACAGTTAAGATTAAACAGTTCCTGCGTTTTCGAATAGACAATTTCTTTATTATTGTTAGTTAAAACTTCAAGTCCCATTTCTGCAGTGCTTAATCTACCACTTGAGTTGAAGCAAGGTCCTATTTTAAAGCCAATATCATCAACTGCTATATTTTCCAAGTTATATATTTCAAATAAGGCTCTTAACCCAAGATTCTGTGTATTCTTAAGATGCTGTAAACCAAAGGAAACTACAGCTCTATTTTCATCCTTTAGCTCCATAACATCACATATCGTAGCAATACTTGCTAAAGCTAACAGTTCTTCAGATTCTTTTTCTGGAATATCATATTCACGGTATAGGGCGCATATTAGCTTATAGGCTATGGTTCCTGCACATATCCCTTCAAATGGATAATTGCAGTTATGATGTTTAGGATTTATTACTACATCAGCTTCAACTTCTTTATATATTTTTTGTTCATTATCATCTATAGAAAAAGGAATATCGTGATGATCTGTCACTATAGTTCTTATTCCAAGTTTTTTAGCAAGTGCTATAGGCTCAAATGCTGCTATCCCATTATCAAAAGTGATAATAGTGTCGAATTTTTCTTCAAAAGCTTTGTTTATAATACGTTCATTTATTCCATAGCCATCTTTTACTCTATGTGGAAGAATATAACTGCAATTTGCCCCTAATCGACTAAGACCTCTATAGGCTATGGCGCCGCTTATTATTCCATCTACATCATAATCTAGAGATATGAGGATTTTTTTATTGTGTGCTATATCTTCTTTTATTAGCTTTACCGCCTGCTCCATACCATTTAATAAAAATGGATCATGCATTTGAGTTTTGTTTGGGTATAGATAGTTATAAATTTCTGCTTTAGTTTTAAAATCTTTTTTGGAAAGTATTTTAGCTAAAAGCGGATCTATTTTAAAATCGTCTAATATATCGTTATAATTAATTTTTGCTTTTTTTAAAATCCATTTCTGCATAGTACATTTTCCTTTATTCTACTCATCTTTTTTAACTATATTTGGATATAGCGCTTCTCCGTTTGCAGTTATTTCAGTTTCAAAGTCATTTCCAACTTTTTTGACCTTTATTATGAATACGCCATTACCGTCAGTCCCACCGTATTTTTTGCTAGTCGGCCTTACTTCTTTATTTAAAATATCCTTTAGATCTTCAAATTTAACTTCTTTTGAAGTGGAATCAAGTTTTAGTTTTCCAGTAGCTTCAGCTACAGAAACTGCTTCTGCTAATATTTTAGCATTGCTTATGTCTATATTCTGCTTATTTTCCTCTACTATATTGAAATACTTATATGTACCTAAGAGTGTTAGGGCAACTAATATTGTTATTACAACAAGAAGCTCAATCAAAGTAAAACCTTTACTATCCAGATTATATTTTTTCATCTTAATATTCCCCTTTTCTAGTAAAATTTCAATAAGCTAAATTATATTTAAAATTTTATACAATTTAAAAAGAGTGGGTATACCACTCTTTTCTTTTTATTACTCTTCTGAGAATTGATCTTTACCTACTCCACAAAGCGGACAAACCCAATCTTCTGATATACTTTCAAATGCTGTTCCTGGTGCTACTCCATTATCTGGGTCGCCCACAGCTGGATCATAAACATATCCACATACATCACATACATAACTTTTCATAGTTATACCTCCTCAGTGTTTTCAACCTCTTCTTGTGCTTCAATTTCTTTAAGGTTTAAAGTTAACTCTATTTTTTGAGTTTCTGGATCGATGTTTAGTATTTTAGCTTCAATTCTGTCGCCAACTTTTACTACTTCGCTAGGATTTTTTACAAAATCTGCTGACATATTTGAAATATGAACGAATCCATCGATTCCATCTCCTAGAGAAACGAAAATACCGTAATCTTTGATATTTTTTACTTCTCCAGCAAGTATATCTCCAACATGGTTGTTTTCAACAAAAACAGCCCATGGATTTGGCATTAATGATTTGATACTTAGTGATAATCTTTCTTTTTCTTTATCGAAGCTTAAGATTTGAACATCTACTTCTTGATCGATTTTGAAAGATTTCTCTATGTTATCTTTTCTATTCCAAGATAATTCACTAACGTGAACAAGTCCTGTTACGCCACCAAGATCTACGAATATACCGTAATCTTTTATATCTTTAACTATACCTTTGAATACTTCGCCTTCTACGATTTTATCAAGGATAGCTTTTTTCATTTCATTTTGCTCTTTAAGAAGAAGATTTTTTCTTGAAAGGATAAGTCTTCTCTTTTTAGGATCTAAATCTATGATTTCTGCATCGAATTCTTGTCCGATGTATTTTTCTAAAGCATCTTCGCCTATAAATCTAGTTTCGATATGGCTTAAAGGTAAGAATCCTCTTATTGATCCTTTGAACTTAGCGATAAGTCCTTTTTCATTTTTCTCAGAAACTTTAACGTTTATGATATCTCCTAGGCTGATTTCGTCCCAAGCTCTGAAATCATCAAGTCTTTTCTTAGATAAAAGAATCTCTCCTGTATTTTTGTCAATTTTTATAACTTCTAAATCTAATTCATCTCCAACTTTTATATCATCGCAGTCTCCCGCTTCTGATTTTGGAAGAACTCCATCAGTTTTGTAGCTTAAAGAAATATAGAATGAATCTGGCTTTATCACTTCTACGATTCCTCTAACTCTCGAACCTTTGTAAACCTCCTGGTAATTTTGCTCTTCTTCCAATAATAATCTTTCCATTTCACTGCTCATTAATTTCCAACTCCTTAAATGTTTATTTTGTTAACAATTAAATCTTCAACTTCTTTGATTATGAAATCAGGGGTTGATGCTCCTGCTGAAATTCCAATCTTTTCAAAGTTTTCGATTTTTTTTAGGTCAAGTTCCTCAGCTGTCTCAATTAAAAAAGTAATACAATTCTCCGCACATATCTCAGCTAATTTTTTGGTGTTTGAACTACTTTTACCACCCACAACTATCATCGCATCAACTTCTTTTGATAATTCTCTTGCGGCATCTTGTCTTTCCCTTGTAGCATAGCATATGGTATTGAAGAATTCAACTTTTTTTAATCTATTTTTTAATATTTTTTCAATTTGTTGATACTTTTGAAGTTTATAAGTAGTTTGTACTACTACAATATAGTCTTTTTCATTATCTACTTCAAACTCAGAAGCATCATCAAGTGAATTAATAATAATAGACGAATTTTCAGCCCAACCATTTATTCCTATAACTTCTGGATGGCTACTGTCACCAATCAATATTATTTTACTACCACTAATATGGCTTTTATAAACAATATCTTGGATTTTTTTTACAAAAGGACAAGTAGCATCCACTATTCTTATGGACTTCTCTTCCATTTTATCATAAAAGTACTTCGGAAGTCCATGACTTCTTACTATAGCGGTTGAATTTTTTTCAATATTTTCTACTTTTTCCTCAATTGAAAGTCCTTGTTCTTTATATTTTTTCATTGCTTGGTCATTATGAATCAATGGACCGATTGAATAAATAATATTTTTAGGCGCAGTATTCTTAGCTGTAAGCTCTTCCCACGCCATATCCATAGCTCTTTTTACCCCAAAACAATACCCACTATATTTTGCTATTTTAACTTCCATTTTTATTTTTTTACCTCACTATAAATCTTAGCCATAATATCTTCTGAAATTTTTTCTATGTTACCTTCATATTTCTCTTTTGCTGCTTCGATATCATACATAGGAAGTATATTTATACGGATTTTAGAAAAAATCTTGTAATTTCCACTTATAGCTACAGGGAGTATATTTACCTTAGCTTTAGAGGCTATCATAGCGGCGCCTGATTTTATTTGAACATCATCAGTTTCGCTTTTTATTCTAGTTCCTTCTGGAAATATACCCAATATTTCTCCATTCTTTAACACTCTAAGTGCATTTTTTATTGCCATAATGTCATTTTTAGATCTATCTATGCTTATGCATTTTACTGACTCGAAAATCCATTTTGTAAATTTCGTTTTAAAAAGCTCTGCTTTTGCAAGATAATGTATTTTTCTTTTTGTAGCAAAAGAGATTACCACAGGATCAAAATTATTAGTATGGTTTCCCACCAGAATAAATGCTCCTTCTTTTGGAATATTTTGCAAACCTTCATATTCAATTCTATATATTAGTTTTGATAGAAGCCATGCCATATTTTTTAAAAAATCATACATTTGTTTTCTCCATATAAATATCTATTATTTTTGAAACTACCTGTTCTATGTTCATATCACTTGTGTCTAACTCTAAAGCATCTACGGCTTTTAGTAGCGGGGCTATTTCTCTTTCTGAATCAAGTCTATCTCTTTCTATTATACTTGACTTTATCTCTTCAAGTGATGATGAAATCCCATTTTTTTGGTTTTCTAAATATCTTCTTTGAGCGCGTTTTTCTACATCTGCAATTAAGAATATCTTTACATCTGCATTTGGAAACACTACTGTCCCTACATCGCGCCCATCCATTATACATGACTGTTTTTTACCTATTTCTCGTTGAAGTTCAGTCATAGCATCCCTTACAATTGCACTGCTTGATATTCGAGATACGTTTTGATTTATTAAAGATGTTCTTATTTCTTCGCCAACTTTTTTACCATCCAGACATAAATCACCATTACTATAAGTTATATCAAGTGTTTTTAAAAACGTAGAAAGCGCTTCTTGATTGTCAAAATCAACATTATCTTCTAAAATTTTGTAGGTTACTATGCGATACATCGCTCCTGTATCTAAATAGACTATATTTAATTTTTCCGCAATTTTTTTAGCAACTGTGCTTTTACCAGCTCCAGCTGGACCATCAATTGCAATTACTACAGTTTTATTTGTCATCATAGATTCTATACTCTTTCCATATTTTTTCTAGCTTATCAAATGAATCCTTGATATCGGCTCTTTTTCTCATACCCACAGATACTATAAGAGCATTGGCTACACTAAATGGCGCTACCAAAGAGTCTACAAATGAAGCCATATTACTTCTTGTAATAAGTGTTTCTTCAGCAATAGTAGATATTGGCGCAAGTTTGCTATCAGTTATAGCTACAAGACTAGCACCTTTATCCTTAGCATATTCTAAAAGTTCAAATGTTCTTTTTGAGTATCTAGGAAAACTTATACCTATAACCAAATCTTGCTCATCGACCTTTAATATCTGCTCAAAAACATCACTTATTCCATAGTTTACTAACACTACATTATCTAGAATGAAGTTTAGATAAAAACCTAGATATTCACCTATTGTAGCGGAACTCCTTAAGCCTACAATATATATTTTCTTTGCAGAAATCATTTTATTTATTACATTTTCAAATGATTGTGGATCAATTTCATCAAGAGTTCCTTTGATATTTTCTATATCTGATTTCAGTACTTTTTTTAGAATTGTAAAGTCATTAGAGTATTCTTTTGACATCTCTACTCTTTGTACCGTAGTAAGTTTAGTTTTTATAAGCTCTTGAAGGGATTTTTGAAGTTCCGGATAACCTTCATAACCGATTGCATTTGCAAATCGTACAACTGTAGATTCACTTACCCCTACAGTTTCTCCCAGTTTTGCAGCAGTCATAAATGCAGCCTTGTCATAATTTGCAAGTATATACTGTGCAATTATTTTTTGGCCCTTACTTAGTTTCGTAAATTCGCTTTGAATAACGCTTATTAAATCTTTATTGTTGCTTGTCATAGTTAATCCTCGCTATCAATAATTTTTATTTAAATTCTACTATAGTTACGCCAATACCGCCTTCACCATAGCCCCCTTGTCTGTAAGCTTTAATATAATTTAGGGTTTTTAGCATATCGTTTATTCCTTTTTTCAGTACCATAGTTCCTACTCCATGAATTATAGTGACTCTTGGTATCCCTGAAAGATATGCATTGTCCAGATATTTTTCTACTTCGATTCTTGCAGTTTCTAAATCCATTCCCCTTACATCAACTTCAGACTTTATACTGCTTGCTTTTTCTTTTAGAATTTTTCCTGCACCCGTACGTCTTATTTCTTTTTGTTTTGTTTTTTTAGGATTTTGAAGCGCATCAAATGGCATATTTATTTTCATTATACCTACTTGGACAACGGCTTCTTTTTTAGCTTCATCAACTGCAATTACATTTCCCTCTTGTGCAAAACTTGGCACAAAAACTTGTTGTCCTAAACTTACAGTTTTTAAAGATTTTCCTTCGAATTCATCAAGACCTAATAAATCTTCGGTATATCCATATTTTTCAAGTCCTGTTTTAACCTTAGCTCGAAGTCTTTCGACTTCTTTATTTATATTTTTTGATTCAACTTCTTGTCTTAGAGCGTTTAATTCTTTTATTAGAGCATCACTTTCTGATTTAGCTTCTTTTATTATTTGAGAAGCTTTTTTCTTAGAGTCTGTAATTATACGTTCTCTATCATTTTTTAGCTTAATTTCTTTTTTCTTAAACTCTTCTTCACGTTGTCTGATATCTTCAGCCACTTTTATAGCATAAGCTTTTTCATTTTCAATGGTTTTTCTGTCTTTTTCAATTTTATTTAAAAGATCTTCCATCTTTATATCTTCTTCGCTTAAACGATTTCTAGCAGCACTTATTATTTCGATATCTAAGCCTAATTTTTTTGAAATTTCAAAGGCATTTGATTTTCCAGGGATACCCACAATTAACTTGTAGGTAGGGCTTAAGGTTTCTACATCAAATTCTACAGATGCATTTTCCACACCACTTTGTTCTAGTGCGTAGTTCTTAAGTTCACTGTAATGAGTAGTGGCCATAGTTATTATATTTTTTAGTCTTATATTTTCAAGTATTGAAATTGCAAGCGCAGAACCTTCTATCGGGTCTGTTCCTGAACCTAGCTCGTCCAAAAGCACTAAATCATTATCTTGCATATTAGCTAATATACGCACTATATGAGTCATATGTGATGAAAATGTAGATAGACTCTGTTCTATGCTCTGTTCGTCACCTATATCAGCATAAATGCTGTTAAATATGCACATATAGCTACCATAATCACATGGGATGTGAAGCCCGCTTTGAAACATCAGAGAAAGTAGACCTACAGTTTTTAGAGCTACGGTTTTACCACCAGTATTTGGACCCGTAATAACAAGCGTTTTATATTCATTCCCTAGCTCTAGACTTAAAGGAACTACTGTTTTAGGGTCAAGTAATGGATGCCTTGCTTTATTAAGTTTTAGAGATAATCTATCACTTATTTTAGGCTCTATAGCTTTCATCTTTACAGACAACTTACCTTTTGCCATTATAAAATCCAGCTCTGTAAGCACTTTTATATTGTGAATTATAGCTTCTGCATATTCTCCGATTTCACTTGAAAACTCCATGATAATTCTTTCTATTTCCTCATGTTCTTTGTTCATCATAATTCGAAGATTATTGTTCATCTCGACAATTGCCATAGGCTCTATAAATAATGTTGCGCCTGACGATGAGGTATCATGGACAATTCCAGGTACATTTGAACGATTTTCAACTTTAACTGGAACTACAAATCTATCTTGTCTTACGGTTACTATAGCTTCTTGTAAATATTTAGAACTTGTCTCAGATGAAACCATAGCATTTATTTTATTCCTAATTTGTTCTTTTGTTGATTTTATACTTTTTCTTATTTTTTTTAATTCAAAACTTGCATTATCAGATAGTTCATCTTCTGAAATTATAGCATCATAAATTTTTTCTTCTAACATTTGATTCGAATATAGCTCAAGTGCCATAGCTTTTACTATTTCAATTTCTTCAAAAGAAGATAATTTTGAATATACTAATCTTGCAGTTTTTAAGATTCCGCCAATTTTTAGTATGCTACCAATATCTATAGAAGAACCGATTTGAGCTAGTTTTAAAGAGCGGCCTACATCACTTAGGCTGTATATAGGAAGTGCTCCTTTTTTTAAAATTATACTTTGCGCTTCACTCGTTTCTTGCTGTCTTTTCTTTATTTCTTCTAAACTATTGCTTATTTCTATTTGATGTACTCTTCTTTTGCCAAGTTCTGTCGAAGCGCAATCCTCTAAAAGATTTATTATCGCTTGGTATTCTAGTACATTTAAGGTTTTCTTTTCCATATTCCCCACACTTACTTAATATTATATTTCCTTATAAGCTCTTTGGTTTTTTCATAATTTTCATCCAAAAGGTCTATTCTAAATTGAGTATACCCTTTAGATTTCAAAGTTTTTATACTGTCTTTATGAAGTTCTACCAATTTTTTTGAATATATACAAAGTTTGCAATTAAGTTCTCTTTTTAAAATATTTTCTTCACCATTTTCTGAACTTAAAGAAGCAGCGTCTATATTACAGGTTTCTTTAGTACATTTCTTATCTTGAGATTTATATGGACAGTACTCTGTAATCATAAGCAGCGGATGTGACGCTACCATAATTTCCACATAAGATTTGCTTCCTTCAGAGAAAACATACTCTAAATTTTCTTGATTCATTATATATTCAAGTCCTGGATTTACGGTCCCCAAAACTTGTTTAAAGTCTTCTACTGCATATTCTAAAGAAAACTTATTATTTAAATTTGCCATATAATCTATATTTATTTTTGAAGTGCTATTCTCATTAATATATAATTCTTTTAATTTTTGTCCAAAACCGAAGCTTGAAGTAATTATGTTAGGTCTATATTCCGATATAAATTGTTCTATTTCCAGTATATCCGAATCTTTCATAATACTTGGAGTTATATAGTATACTTGACATTTTGAATCAGCATTTATATCTTTATACAGATCAAGGTCTGAAGTATAAATTTTTTCAACCCCAAGTTCTAGACATGCACGATACTGATTTTTATCAAAACATCTCACTGCTAAACTGAATTTATTGCGAGTTCCATTATCTTGAATTGCTCTAAAATTTTGTACTTCCTGTTCAATTAAATGTTTAACGGTTTTAGATTCGATATTTGTTCTCTTATTTTTAAAGCAACGCTTGGTTTCTAATATAGCTAACGCTTCTCTTCTTAGTTTGTTTAAAATAGAAAGCGGTATTATTATATTTTCATCTTTTTCAATTTCAAGATTGTTTAAATAAAATACAGTGCTTTCAAGTTTTGCAATCTGCTTTTCGATACTTTCATCAGTAGAAGGTTTATTTAATGCAAGCTCTACCTTGTACTCAGTATCTATATAGTGTGCTGAATTTCCATCAAAATCGTTAATAAAAATTTCAGGAGACAGGTTTTCTCTTAGAATAAGCTTGCAATCCATTGGAAATTTGCAATGTTCCTTTTTTAAACTATCTAAAGCACTATCCATTATATCTTTATTATAGGTTTTGTATACTTTGGTTCCAATATCTGCCTGACCGACATAATCAATTTCAATAATTTCACCCTTAGAGGCTTCTGTTTTTATGTTTCTTCCCGCAATAATTCTTCCTACATGTTCTCCTAAGCTAAGACCATCGCCTTTTTTTAAATCATCTTCAAGTTTTAAAGTTATGCGTTTTTGTTTTCTATTTACTTGAATTACTTCACCAAGATAAACCCCTTTATTTTTAGGAATATCAAAATTAACGACATCCTTAGGAGTTTCTTCTAAAATATGACCTTTGGTATATTCTCTATTAAATACATATTTTATTTCATTTTCTAATTTTAGTAATTCAGTATCGGAAATTTGGTCTTTGAGCATAGAATCTACGGCCTGTCTATAATTCTTAACAACTGTCGCTACGTATTCTGGCCTCTTCATTCTGCCCTCTATCTTTAATGAATCTACTGCCTCACTTGATAATATATCTTTAATCTGAGTTATAGTGCTTAAGTCTTTCATACTTATTAAATAACGACTGTCTATAAGTTTTTTTGAGTCATTTTTTGAAAGACTGTATTTCATTCTGCAAGGCTGTGCACAACTTCCTTTGTTTCCAGATCGGCCACCATGAACAAAACTAAATAGGCATTTTCCACTGTATGAAACGCATAACGCTCCATGCACAAAAGTTTCTATTTCAAGATTTGTATTTTCTTTAATAGTTTTTATCTCGCTTAATGAATTTTCTCTTGCAAGAACTATTCTTTTGAATCCCATTTGTTTAGCAAATTTTGCATCAAGCGTATTTGCAATGCTCATTTGCGTAGAAGCATGAGTTTCTAAATTTAAAAACAGTTTATTAATAAGTGTTGCTAATCCAAAGTCTTGAAGGATTACAGCATCAACATCATTATTGTGTAAAAAACGTATATATTCCAAACAATCCTCAATATCAGCATCATTTATCAGTGTATTTACAGTTACATATATCTGAACATTTCGCATATGAGCATACTTTATAGCTTTTACAAGTTCTTCATCATCAAAATTTCCTGCATTAGTTCTTGCTCCAAAATGAGTTCCTGCTAAATATACGGCATTTGCTCCGTTTTGAATAGCGGCTACAAGTGATTCAAAAGTGCCCGCTGGTGCTAAAAGTTCAACTTTATTTTTTTTCATAATTCTCCTTTATAGAAAATAGTCTCTAAAACAGAGACTATTCTAATTCTACCGATTTATTTGCTTCTAACTGCAACTGATATATATGATTTTGAAAACTATTTATTAGAATATTAAGGTCTTCAATTTCTTTATCTTTTTTAGAAATTATATTTTTTAATTCATTAATTTCATCTACATAATCATCATTTTCTTGAAGAAATCTATTTTCGGCATTTCCGTCACTATCTAGGTCTATTCCACAGCTATCAAGTTTATCTAAAAGCTGTTTATTTTCTTCGACAGCTTTGAAATATTGGTCTGCTATATTTATAGAAGCTAGTACCACAGGGGTTACACTGTTCAGTTTTGGGGTTTTTTCAGAAGCTTTTGCAATCTGCTCATCAACATGGGATGCGAGACTAAGTATATAATCTTTTTCTTCATTTCCGATTATCGTATATTCTTGTCCTGCAATTTTTACTATTATTTTATTCATAAGTTTTTCCCCCACAAATCTATATATTTAGAATGTCTTATTTCAGTTGTTTTAGTGTTGTAAATAATTATATTTAACTTTATTATCTCATATATATATACAAAAATGCAACAAAAATTGCAAAATTTGTCAAATATTATTTTTTGGTCAATTTGTCTATCAATCTTTCATTAAATGCTTGTGCTGCATTATAACCCATTTCTTTTTGTCTTTGATTTCTCGCAGCTATTTCAATAATTACAGCAAGGTTTCTTCCTGGCTTCACAGGAATTGTGATTTTTGGAATTTTGATGCCTAAAATTTCGGTAAGTTCATCATCTATTCCTAAACGGTCATAATATTTTCCTTCCTGCCAATTTTCAAGATAAGCAACTAAATCTATAGTTTTTGTCGGTTTTACAGCCCCTACACCATAAAGACTTTTTATATCTAGTAATCCAATTCCTCTTATTTCCATCATGTATTTTGTCAGTTCCGGAGATTGCCCTACCAATAAATCATCATCTAAAAGTCTTATCTCTACCGCATCGTCAGAGACAAGTCTATGTCCCCTTTTTATAAGCTCCAGTGCGGTTTCACTCTTTCCAACACCACTATCACCTTTTATAAGAATTCCAAGTCCATCGACATCAACTAAAACTCCGTGAGTCACTTCAAGAGGTGCAAGTTTATGATTTACATATTCTGATACTTTGTTTATAAATTTTGTAGTTGGTAAATCTGTCAAAATTAAGGTTTTATCATATTTTTTTGCAAGTTCCATAAAAATTTCATTTGGTTTGTGACCTCTTGTCAGGCATACGGCGGGCAGATCATGTGAAAGAAATTCTGCAAGTTTTATCTTCAGATTTTCATCACTCAAAGTTTCAAGATATGCAAATTCGGCATTTCCAATAATTTGAAGCCTATCCTCTGCAAAATGCATATAATATCCTATAAGTTGCATTCCTGGTCTATTTACATCTCCCGATTCAAGCTTATATTCTTTTTTAGACATGTTTACACAGTTGAGCTTCATTTCTTTTATCATTTCTTCAACTGTCAGTGTGCTATTTAACATACGTTATTTCTCCTTAAAATAATTTAAAATTTGTTCAGCTATTTTCTTGTTAAATCCTGGAATACTGCTAATTTCTTCTACGGTGGTATTTTTTATATTTTCAATACTTCCAAATTTATTAAATATCGCCATTTTACGTTTTTGTCCAATTCCCTTTATATCATCAAGTTCGGATTTAATCATATTCTTATTCCTCATGCTCCTATGATAATCAATTGCAAATCTATGCGTTTCATCTTGAATCTCTGTTAGAAATTTAAAAAGTTGACTTTTTTTATCTATTTGATAAACCTTATTTTCATCACATATTCCTTCGGTTCTATGGTTATCATCTTTATAAAGTCCATAGACAGGCACATTTATATCCAAAGTTTTCATCACTTTTTTTATGGTAGAAACATGACCTTTTCCCCCATCTAAAAGGATTAAATCAGGAAGACTTTGATCTTTAAACCGTCTTTCCAAAACTTCACTCATAGCTCTATAATCATCACTTTTCCCATCAAGCGTTTTTATTTTATATCGCCTATAATCTTTAGGAGATTTTTTTCCGCCTTTATAAACTACTTTTACACCTACTGAGTCAGTCCCTTGAATATTTGAAATGTCATAGGATTCGATAACATTTAACTTTTCTATACTTAGCATATCTGAAAGCTGCTTTATACATATTTCAAACTTAGATTTTTTATTGAGCTCTCTAATCGTTTTTATTTTGAATTGTTCATAAGCATTTTTCTTTGCAAATTCAAGCATTTCTTTACGTTCACCTTTTTGAGGAACAATAATCCTTACTTTTTTACCCTTTTTGTTATCTAAATACTCTTGAAGTAGTGAAATGTCATTGAGATTCTTCTCTATTATTATCTCATCAGGGATGGCATCTCTTGAGAAGTAATATTGAATTAGAAATGAATTATAGGCTTCTTCAATTGCTTCAAATAATAGCTCGAAATAAAAACTTTCTTGCCCAGATAGCTTTCCATTTCTCACAAAAAATACCGTAAACACTATATTGGTATCATCATGGCTAAACGCAATATAATCTTGGTTTTTTTCTATATCGCTAGAAATAATTTTTTGTTTATCAAATAGAGTATCTAAACTATTTATTTTATCTCTAATTTTCGCAGCTTCTTCAAAATTTAAGTTTTTAGAAGCTTGATACATTTTTTCAGTAAGATAGTCTTTAACTAAATCTGTATTACCTTTAAGAATTTCTATCGCATCTTTTACATCAGAGATATATTCTACCTTGGTTATTTTTGAGTTACAAGGCGCGGAACATTTTTTTATATAGTAATTTAGGCATGGTCGTTCATTACTTTTTTGTGATTTTTCTATATTACGATTACAATTCCTTAATTTGAATATGTCATTTACGGCTTCTAGATAGTCGTTAAGTGCAAATACATTAGTATATGGCCCAAAATAAAGTGCCCCATCTTTCAAAACAGTTCTAACCTTCAGTATTCTGGGATAATCTTCATTTGTAATTTTTATATATGGATAAGTCTTGTCATCTTTTAAAAGTATGTTGTAATGAGGCTTATGCTTTTTTATGAGCTGATTTTCAAGTACCAGCGCCTCTAGTTCATTATCTGTTACAATATACTCAAAATCTGCAATTTTTTTGACCATAGCCACTACTTTGGGATCATCATTACTATCTCTAAAATACTGTCTTACTCTATTTTTTAAAGATATGGCTTTCCCGATATATATTATGTGGTCATTTTCATCTTTCATTATATAAACACCAGATTTTTCTGGAAGATTTTTAAGTTGCTCTTCAATATACGAAGTTTTCATGAATTACCTCTTTTCAAACACATCATCTATATGATTATATATTGTTTTTAGCTTTTTTTCTATACAAGTTGTGAAAATTGTGTTGATTTTTATTTCATATCGTGATATTATCTTAGGAACAAAACTTTGAGCAGGAGTAGTAAGAAATTTAGTCTTTTCTAGAGAGTTGCCGTTTGGTGAAAAGGCAACAAAGATTTATTCTGAACTCGCCTGGGAGTTATAGATGTGAAACCAAAATTATATTTCAGATAATTTAGATTTATATTTTGGAAATTAATGTCTATCGGCTTGTCCCGTTAAAGACTTTTAAGTGGACAGTGTTTTTGCACTGTCAATTAGAGTGGTACCGCGATATCTTCGTCTCTATTGTAGAGAGGGAGATTTTTTATTACAAAAAAATATCTTATGAGGGAGTTGTTATTATGGAATACAATCCAAGTATTGTAGAGAAAAAATGGCAGGAAATTTGGGAAAAAAATGAAACATTCAAGGCTTCTGACGATACAAGTAAGCCAAAATACTATAATTTAGTGGAGTTTCCATATCCGTCTGGAGCAGGACTTCATGTTGGACATATAAGAGCGTATACTTCGCTTGAGGTGGTTTCAAGAAAAAGAAGACTAGAGGGGTATAATGTACTATTCCCTATCGGTTGGGATGCATTTGGACTTCCTACTGAAAACTATGCAATTCAAACTGGAAAGCATCCTCGTGTAGTTACTGATGAAAACATAAAAGTATTTACAGGACAGCTTAAAGCGGCGGGATATTCTTTTGATTGGAGTAGAACTGTAGATACTACTGACGAAAAATATTATAAATGGACGCAGTGGATATTCTTACAACTATTTAAACACAATTTAGCGTTCAAAGACAAAACATTTGTAAACTTCTGTAATAGTTGCAATGTTGTACTTGCGAACGAAGAATCTCAAGACGGCGTATGTGATAGATGTGGAAGCGAAGTTGTTCAGATGGAAAAAGATGTGTGGTTCTTAAGAATAAGAGAATATGCAGATAAACTGCTAGATGAACTTAAAGACCTTGATTTCCTTCCAAGAATAAAACTTGAGCAAGAAAACTGGATTGGAAGATCTTACGGAGCACAAATTCAATTTAAATTAAAAAATCACGATGAGCTTAACCTAGAAGTATTTACTACTAGAGCAGATACTATATACGGCGCTACATTTATGGTTATAGCTCCAGAACATCCACTTATAGATACGCTTTCAGCTGAAATAACTAATATGGATGAGGTTGAAGCTTATAAAGTTGAATCTAAAAAGAAAACTGAATTCGAAAGAGTTCAACTTGCTAAGGATAAGACTGGAGTTGAGCTTAAAGGGATAAAAGCTATAAATCCTCTTTCAGGAGAAGAAATTCCGGTTTGGATTTCGGACTATGTAATGATGGGTTATGGAACAGGTGCTATAATGGCAGTTCCTGCACATGATACAAGAGACTGGGAGTTTGCTAAAAAATTCAATATTCCTATAGTAGAAGTAATCAGTGGCGGAAATGTACAAGAAGAAGCATTCACGGATATTGCTAACGGCACCCTTGTAAACTCACCTATAATTAATGGACTTCCTGTAAAAGAAGCTATTGAAAAAATGATTGAACACATATCTCAAAAAGGTATAGGTTGTAAAAAAGTAAATTACAAGATGAAAGATTGGGCATTTAACAGACAAAGATATTGGGGTGAGCCAATTCCAATAATCCACTGTGATAAATGCGGCATGGTACCAGTTCCAGAAAGTGAGCTTCCTCTAAAACTTCCTGTAGTCGACAACTTCAAACCTACAGATACTGGAGAGTCTCCACTTGCAAATATAGAGGAATGGGTGAACGTAAAATGTCCTTGCTGTGGCGGCGATGGAAAAAGAGAAACGGATACTATGCCTCAGTGGGCAGGTTCATCTTGGTATTTCCTAAGATATATAGACCCAACAAACACAAATGAATTGGCTTCTCAAGAAAAATTAAATTACTGGGGTCCAGTAGATTGGTATAATGGTGGAATGGAGCATGTTACGCGTCACCTTATCTACTCTAGATTCTGGCATAGATTCCTTTATGATATCGGAGCTGTACCTTATAAAGAGCCTTATGCAAAAAGAACTGCGCAGGGACTTGTACTTGGTAGCGACGGCGAAAAAATGTCAAAATCAAGAGGAAATGTTATAAATCCTAATGATATAATCGATGCATATGGAGCGGATACACTTAGAACATATGTTATGTTTATAGGAGAATACGAAAAGCCTGCTATATGGTCAGATTCAAGCGTTAAGGGCTGTAAGCGTTTCTTAGATAGAGTTTGGAAGCTTCAAGAAATAACTAAAGACCAAGCCGGATACTCTAAAGAACATACATCACTTATGCATAAGACTATAAAGAAAGTATCTCAGGATATCGAAAGTATGAAATACAATACAGCTATAGCCGCAATGATGACCGCTATAAATGAGTTTTATGATACAGGATTTGTTACAAAAGATGAACTTAAAGACTTTGTAGCATTACTTTATCCTATTGCTCCTCATATCACAGAAGAAATTTGGGAAGAACAAGGCTTTGGCGGAATGCTTAACCAGTCTTCATGGCCACAATGGAATGAAGACCTTACAGTAGATAGTGAAATCGAAATGCCAGTTCAGTTTAATGGTAAAGTAAGAGGAACTATTACTATTCCTAGAGATGCAGATATTAATCTTGCTAAAGAAGTACTTGCTAAAGATGAAAAACTAATGGCTTTCATGGATGGAAAAACTGTAGTTAAAGAAATATTCGTAAACGGAAAAATATTTAATATTGTAGTGAAATAAATATAGTATCATACTAAAAAGAGATATGCTCTTAATTTTAAATTAGGAGAATATCTCTTTTTTTCAGCTCCCCCATATGATAATTTTATAAAATATACTTTTTTTACAGATATATGAATATTTTGTACTAATCTGGGTATATACAATTCTAGGAAACTTTTGACATTACAGAAGGAGAACGCTATGGGAAAGAAACTTTGTAAATTAGTTAAAGATGATTATCTAGATGATAATATAAAGGATTATATTAAATTAGTTAAAGATCCTAAATTTGTATGTAAAAAATGCGGGAGAGCTGCTAAAAAAGAGGAAATGTTATGTAGTCCTAAAAAAATAAAAGATAAAGAAGAATAAAATAATATTGTAATCACCCTTTTTCTTGATGTCCATATACTTTCATTTGCAAAAGACGCTTCAGTTACTAATCCCTAAGTTAAGTAACCTTGAGCGTCTTTTGCTTTTCTTATTTTTATTTTTCAATCCTCCCCTTTTTTATAAGTAAAATAATCTGAAAATATCAGATTTAATAAAAATAAAATGGGCTTAATATCCTTGCGCTAACGTTAAATCGATTTTATCTGCATACTACTATATTTATAAACAGCAAGTGTATAATATTGACAAAATAAGCTGTAACCCTTTAATTACAATCGTTACAAGACACAACTTCTTAATGCTAAACTATTCGCTAAAGACACATTTTGCGCATAGTTGATAGGAAATATAACAAAAACAGCTATTTATGATTGATTTTGAAGCATATTGCTATTTTTCTCACTATATATTATAATTGTATTACGTAATAATTACAAAGTAATATTTATGTAATTATTACGTAATACAATAAAACGCATTGAAAAAGGAGATTTTTATGGAAAATGATCAAAAAGAGCTAAAAGTAAGAAGTTTAAGAATAGATGAAACTACCTTTGATAAATTTAAAAGTATAGCAACCGAAGAGTTTGGAAATCAAGGACAATGTTTATCTGCACTGGTAAATCTTTACGAAACAGAAAAGAGTAAGCATGTAATAGTTGATAGAAAACTTGAAATAGAAAGTTTTCAAATGTATATAAATAAATTACAGGAACTTTATCTTACTTCCCTATCGCTAAATGAAGATACCGAGGAAAGAATAAAATCAAGCTATGATAGATTACTTGAATCAAAAGAGAAAATAATTCAAAATCTACAAGATAAATTTGAACTTATTGAAAAAGATTATGATGATTTAAAAAAATCTTCAAAAAAATCAAAAACAGAATTCGAAGAAAAAGAAGCTTTAATAAAAGAACTTGAAAAAATATTAGAAAATAAAACTAAAGAATATACAACTTCACTTGAAGATAAAACGCTGTTAAATAAAAACCTAGAACAAAATTGTATTGAAAAAAATGAAAAAATTGCTGCATTGAGGGAGGAGTCCAATCAACTAAAAAAAGAGCTATCTTTATTGAGGGAGGAGTTATCTTCTTTAGAGAATATAAAATCAGAAATGGAAAAATTAAAACTTATAATTTCTGATAAAGAAAATGCTTTAAAATTAAAAGATGATGAATTAAAAAAACAAAAAGAACAACTTGAATTTGAAAAAGAAAAAACGATATTATCATTTGAAAGAGAAAAACAGCTTGAAATCTCAAAATTATTAGAATCAAAAAATGAGCTGGCAAATGAATATATTTCTAAAATAGAGATATCAAATCAAAAACATAATGACGAAATAAATAAAATAAAGCTTGAGAATCAAAATCTTCAACAACAGATTTTAGAACTCAAGCTTGAAAATGAAAAAATTAAAGTTAATCAAAAAAACTAAGTTGATTTAATAAAGACTTGTCTTCATATTCTCTTAAGTAAGAAAATATATCATTTGGATTATACATTATATTATTTGATTGACAAGTCTTTTTTATTAAATCTGATAATTCATCACTATTTGGACTTATGCATTCATATGAATTTCCATAAGTATCAATGTATTTCTGTTTTAGACCAGGGAAATGTTCATCAAGTTTACTATAAAAATACTCTCGGTTCCCCTCTCTTAACGTAAGTCCTATTCCAAAAAAAATAATTCCTTTTACTTCAGCTTCAATACAATATTTTAATAAACCTTCTATATTTTTACGATTATCATTTATCCATGGTAAGAATGGAGAAAACCACACTACTGTAGGAATTTTATTAGCTTTCATATCTAAAAGCATTTCAAAACGTTCTTTTGTAGTTGAAACATTTGGTTCTAGAATTTCACATAAATTTTCATCAAATGTGGTCATCGTAGTTAAAACTACACATTTGCTTTTTTCATTTATTTTTTTTAATAAATCCAAATCCCGTAATATTCTATTTGACTTGGTTTGAATAGCTAATCCAAAACTATATTTTTCAATAATTTCCAAACATTTTTTAGTATATTGAAGATTGGTTTCTAAATGGATATAAGGATCACTCATATATCCCGTGCCAATCATAGCTTTTTTTCGCTTCTTCTTAAGTTCAGACTCCAACATAATAGGAGCATCAAATTTCACTTCAATATCTTCAAAATTATGATCCATCTGATAGCAATTGCTTCTGCTATCACAATATATACATCCATGAGTACAGCCCCTATATATATTCATTCCATTTTTAGAAGATAGAATAGATTTATATGATTTATAGTGCATAATTAACCTCTTTATTAAAAAAATCCCTAACTATTATGTCAGAGATTTTTTGTCTTTATATTTAGTTTTCAGTATTAAGATCATCATTAAGCTCGTCTAATCCTTCAGCAAATGAATTCGTAAAAGTTATTAATCCTCCAAATATAGCATCTAATAACTTATCGTCTGTTTGAACATCCCATTTACCATCAGTTTTAACATATTTTACATCTACAGTATTTGTAACCGTTTTTATATCTTCTCTTTTTAATATTTCAAATAATTTAGCTTCAATTTTAGCATTGTATTCTTCTTCAGAAAGACTTGTTCCTGAAAATGCCCCATCAAAAGCCATTTTCATTGCTTCTTGCATAAATTCCTGAAAAACCGCTGCCATGTCTATCGTAGTAATCTCTGTTTTTACAACAATAGTATTTTCATCAGCTTCTTCAGCAGAAATAATTTTGTGACTTAATTTTGAAAACATAAGTGTAAGGATTTCTTGTTCTTTTGAATCATCGGTAAACATACCCATTCCAGTTAATTCATCATCTCCCATATAGGTGTTTATTTCTTCCATATTCACTGTTTCAAAAGCCACAAGTATTTCTTCTACACTTTTTTTAGCTTTTTCAACCTCTCCGCACCCTGTAAGGCTAAGCATTAATACGGACACCATAATAATTGATACGATTTGTTTAAATTTTTTCATTTTAGTTCCCCCTGTAATAGTTAATTAATCTATTATAGGATACAATATATGCTTTTTATTTGCAAGTTTTATTTTTTGATAATATATTTTAAATACATTTAAAATATGGTATAGTTTAATCTAAGTTTATTTAAAGTGAGGAAAATATGGAGAAAAATATAGAATTTGATAGATTTTTACATATAAATACAACAGGAGAAAAAGAATGGGATGAAAGTATAAAGGAATACCACCCTTATCAAGCTACTTCTTATGTTAATTTGAATGAGATTTTAAATTACATTGATATTGGTAATAATGATATTGTCGTAGATTTTGGATGTGGAAAAGGCAGAGTTTCATTCTTCCTTAATTACATGACAAAATGTAACACAGTTGGAGTTGAATTTGATAAAGATTTGTTCGATATATGTATAGTAAATAAAAATACATACACTGTTTCTGAGGAATCTACAAAAATCAACTTTTTTAATATTTTAGCACAGGAATATATAATTTCTGAAGATGATAATATTTTTTATTTTTTCAATCCATTTTCTGCTAAAATTTTCGAAAATGTATTAAATAATATAACAGAATCATTTTTTGAAAAGCAAAGAGACATTAAAATCATATTGTATTACCCTCAAAATGATTATATTGAAACTATGTACAATAATCCTTTTTTTGACTTATATATTGAAATTAAACTCAAAGAGTTTAATTTCAATATCGATGAACGAATTCTAATATATAGATTTGTTAAATGGTAATACTCTGACTACAATATGTTAGTATAAATATTCATATCTGTAGTTTTTGACATAAAAGGCTTTATTTTAGGAACTATTCTAAGGAAGTGTTCTGACTTCAAATGCGCTTCCAATGAAGATTTTGTTTCCCATTCTTCAATCATTGTTATTATACAAGGATTTTCTATGTCTTGATAAAGTTCATATTTAATACAGCCGTCTTCTTTTCTAGTAATATCTACTAGTTCTTTATACATTTTTAGAATTTCTGATAATTTATCTTCTTTTGCATAATTTCTTGCAACCACTTTTATCATCTGTACTCTCCTTAAATTTTTTTGAAGTTTTTAAAAAAATGTTATCTTATAAAACTCGTAAATTTTTTATTTTCTTTTTCTGGGCTTTCACTACTATTTTCAAGTGATTTTAATAACCATGCCATATTTTTACCCAATACTCTCATTATCTGAGTTCCTTCTTCATCTTGAGAAACCTCTCCTGGAAGAGTTCCATGAATAACATTCCAATAATTTGTGCTTGGCATAATCATTTCAGCGTAATTTATATAATTATTAAGTTGATTAAATGTGGTTACTCCACCTGAACGTCTTACCGCAACTACAGATACCCCTACTTTATGTCTTAAAATATCATTTTTTGATATATAAAATACTCTATCTAGAAAAGACTTCATCGTACCGGCTATTCCTGAAAAATGTACTGGTGAACCAATTATTATTCCATCAGCTTGTTTTATTTTTTGAATACTTTCATTTACTATATCATCCCCTATTATACACCTTTCATCGTTATTCCTTGAACAGGCTCCACATCCAAGACAACCTCTTATAAGCTTATCTCCAACATGAACTATCTCTATTTCAATACCTTCTTTTTCAAGCTCATCCGCTACCATCCTTATTGCTTGATATGTGTTTCCATTTTTTTTAGGACTTCCGTTAAATGCAATTACTTTCATATACAATCTCCTTTATTGATATTTTTTATAATTCATGATACTATTATAGAAATTAAGTTTCAAAATAGCAAGTAGGCACATTTTCGTGCTATAGTATCCAAAAAGATACTATTAAAGAAAGGATAAATATGTAATTATATGGATAATATAGAATTTAAAAATAAAAATTATATGTGTACTTTTGAAATAACTATAGACTTAATAGGCGGAAAGTGGAAACCGCTTATAATATGGCACCTTGGAAATAATGGAATTCTAAGATTTAATGAACTAAAAAAAATATTACCACAAATAACTCAGAAAATGTTAACCCAACAGCTTCGTGAACTTGAATCTGACGACTTGGTTAGTAGAAAAGTATATCCTCAAGTTCCGCCTAAAGTTGAATACACTTTAACTGAACTTGGTGAAAGTATAATGCCTATACTTAAAACGATGTGTATTTGGGGAGAAGACTATTATGTTTCAAAAAAATAACAAAAAACCTTCTGTAATAATTAAAATCATCACAGAAGGTAAATATTTATATTTTTTATAAATAGAATGTTGATTATAGTTTTTCAAAAATATTTCCTATTCCTCCAAAAACACTCTCATCATTTGATTTTCCACCTGCAAATCTAGCATTAGAAAGGATTCTATCAGCTAATCTACTAAAAGGAAGTGATTGAATCCATACTTTACCTGGACCTCTAAGCGTAGCTAAAAATAATCCTTCTCCTCCAAATATAGCACTTTTTATGCCCTTTACCATTTCTATATCATAATGAACAGTTGGCGTAAATGCAACAAGACAGCCCGTATCAAGTTTAAGTATTTCTCCAGCTTGAAGTTCTCTTTCAATTATAGTTCCACCCGCATGAACAAATGCTACACCATCACCTTCAAGTTTTTGCATTATAAAGCCTTCTCCTCCGAAAAAGCCTACTCCAATTCGCTTTTGAAATTCAAGTCCTATAGCTATTCCTTTTGCCGAACAAAGATAGGCATCTTTTTGAGCAATTAACTTTCCACCATAATCTGATAAATTTATAGGTATTATTTTCCCTGGATATGGAGCAGAAAACGAAACTTTCTTTTTATCATTTCCAAGGTTTGTAAATTGAGTCATAAATAAACTTTCACCTGTAAGCATTCGTTTCCCTGCCCCTACAAGTTTGTCCATAAAACCACCAGAAGAAGATGATGCTGTTTCACTTCCGTCGCCAAATATAGATTCCATATCAATTCCATTATCCATATAAAGCATTGCGCCCGCTTCTGCTATTACAGACTCACGTGGATCTAGCTCAATTTCTACAAACTGCATATCATCTCCAAATATTTTATACTCAATATCATGTGCGTTCATAAGTATCTGTTAAGCTTAAATCACTTAACAATCCCCTTTCATAATAGTATTTTATCAAAAAATATATACCCAAAAATAAAAAATTAAAACCATTTCTTTCGTCTGAAGTAAATTAGCATAAAAATAGATACGATTATACTGAATATAATTACTGATATATAGCCATATTTCCAACTTAGCTCTGGCATATTTTGAAAATTCATCCCATACCAGCCTACAATAAGGGTCAGTGGCAGAAATATAGATGTGATTAATGTAAATACTTTCATAAGTTCATTTTGTTCTATATCAATTTGTGCTTGATATGCTTCTCTCATTTGAGTGACATAGTCTCTAAGATTTAACACATTCGATTGATATCTATGTACTCTGTTACTTACAATATTCATCAAACGTTCCCCTTCCTTGCTTATTAAATTATTATCATTTGCAGAAATATTATCTAATATTAAATCTAGCTGTTCATAATATTTCTTTAGTCTTAATAATTCTTTATGAAAAGAAACTATTCTATTTAAATCTTCTTTTCTTGAATTTGAAAGGGCTTGATCTTCAGCTTCAGTTATTTCTTTTTCATACTCTGCAAAGTAATTCATATCATTCTTCGTGAGATTTGTAAAAAAATGATATAATGATTTTTCAATTGAAAGTTCTATTTGAAATATAGCTTTCATATAAAATAATACTCTTTCGTTATCACAAATTATAAATATATTATTTTTATCTATGTACATTACAACTTTAGAGGTTTGAGTAACGGCACTATTTACATCATACCAATCAAATCCAAATATACTGTAGTTTTCAAAGCTTTCAAAAGTATGTGTTTGAAAACAATGTATATATTTAAATATCTCATTCTCTATATGTTCTGAAATTTGCTCCAAATCTCTTAATAACAATATTTTTTGCATTAATCTGTACTCCTTTAGATAATTACTATACTTCTTATTATACCTTAAAACTAAATAATCCTATACACATATTTAGTGTATAGGAAGTTTAATTTCAAATTGAGTACTGTATCCAATATTAGGAGGATATTTTAGTTTAATTGTACCATGATGTGCTGATATTATTTTTTGAGTTATTGCAAGCCCTAGTCCTGAACCATATTGTTTCCCTCTTGACTCATCCCCTGTAGAAAAAGGTTCAAAAATAGTATCGGTCAAGTCCTTTGGAATACCTGTTCCAGTATCTCCAATTATAATTTTTGCATAGTCTAATTCTTTTAAAATACACACTTTTATATCAGTTCCTTTTGCGTTATATTTTATAGTGTTATTTAAAATGTTATCTATCGCTCTGCAAAATAATTTGCAATCAATTTCACATATTATTTTTCCACATTCAATATCTACTTCTAAAAAAAATCCCGAAAGTTCTATTTCATAATATTTCTCAGCTAAATATACCTGAACGGCACTACATAAATCGCATTTTTTAAAATTAATAGGAAAATCAGGATGCTCTAATTTACTATACTCAAAAAATGTATCTAATAAATCTGTAACGTGTTTTGATTTCATATACATAACTTCAAAATACATATGGTGCTGTTCCTTTGGGAGTACACCATCTTTTAATGCAATTAAATAACCTTGTATTACAGTCATTGGTGTTTTTAAATCATGAGATATGTCTGATATTAATTTTTGTCTTCCCGTATCTAATCGTGCTCTTTCCCACTCTATTTTTATCAATTTTTCAGCTAAATTGTCTATTTTCTTTGATAGTTCTACAAATTCATAAGCGCCTTTATAATTGTTCAAATACTCCCTAGAATCATTAAGCAGAGACTCTATCGCTGAATTTATAGGTTTAATATCATATTTTATTTTTTTTGCTAAACTTCTTATAAAAAATATCATTGAAAAAAAATAGGCTATTATAAATATATATGATAAATTTTCTAGTAGATATTTTTCTCTTAAAAATTTGCTACCAGAAAACTCACCTGTTCTCAAAATTATTGTTCTTTTTTTTCCTTCTATATTATTATAGCTGTATTTGCAATTCGACAATGAGTGTATAGCTAATCCTTGGTTAAAACAATAATACGGTATTTCCAAAAGTTCGCTTGATAAATAATCAGAAATTAAAGAAGCATCATTAGCATAAATAGTTTCTAAATGTTCATTTATAAGCACTAACTTCCCACCTTTTCCCAAATATTGTTCTTTGTCTAAATATATAAATTCTTCATCAGTAAGATGTGTTGCTTCTTTTAACAATAAGTCTATTTTTAAGGGATTTTCCATTTGGTTAATGCTCAAAGTAAGACCCATATATATTATAAAAAATATGCCTAATAATAGAGTTGAAAATATAATATATTTTTTAGTAAATATATTTAGAATGTTTTCTTTATTTTTGTAACTCAAATTTATATCCAATTCCTCTCACTGTTTTTATATATCTAGGATTTTTAGGATCATCCTCTATCTTTTCCCGTAAATTTGAAATGTGCACCATCATAGTGCTATCATCACTTTGAGAAAATTCCCCATTAATACTTTCATACAATTGCGATTTTGCATATATTCTTCCTGGAGATTTCATCAATTTCGCTAATATACGATATTCAGTTGGAGTCAAATTTATAACATCTCCTTTTTTAGTAAAAACTAGCTCATTTAGATTTAAGTACAATTCACCCTCACTTATTATATTATTAAGCGAATCCATTACATCTCCACCTAACTGATAAAATCTTCTTAAATTAGAGTTTATCCTAGCAATAACTTCAATAGGGTTAAATGGTTTTGTTAGATAGTCATCTGCACCTATATTTAATCCTAATATTTTGTCGCTATCTTGATCTTTAGCTGAAAGAATTAAAATAGGAATATTACTTATTTTCCTTATATTTTGAGTTAATTCATACCCATTCATTAATGGCATCATTATATCTAAAAGTGCAATATCCACTTTTTGACTTTGAACAGTTCTAAAAGCATCCATTCCATTATCTACACATATCACATCATAATTGCTACTTTCTAAATAAATTTTCAACAAATTACTTATATCTAAATCATCTTCAGCTATTAATATTTTGTAATTCACTTTATGTTCACCTCTTCGTTTTATTCATGACAATATCTATTTTTACCACTATTTTTAGCTTTATACAGTGCTGAATCAGCCCTTTTTATAGCTTGTATAAAATCTGTATCTTCCGCATCTATATAAGTTCCTCCCATTGATATAGTAACTTGAAAGTTCTTTTGATTTGCCTTGAATACAGTACAATTGACATTGCTTAATATTTTTTCTGCGAACGGAATTTTACTCTCATCGTTAATTCCCTTGCATATAAGTAAGAATTCTTCTCCTCCCCATCTAAATAATTTATCCTCTGGATTTATGCACATAGATATATTATTTGCAATTTTTTTTAAAACCTCATCACCAATAATATGACCATACGAATCATTAACTTTTTTAAAATCATCAATATCCATTAATATAAACATGAATTTTTCATTATTTTTAGAAATATCTTTCATAACCTGCTTTAAGTATTTTTCAGCAGATTTTCTAGTATATACCTTAGTCAATATATCCAATTCAGTTTCATTTTTTACAAATTCTTCTACATATAACAAATATTTTTTTTGAGATTTAATTATTATACTTATTCCAAGTAAAAAAATAATCATAATAGATAATAGTATTTTTATAGTTGTAATAAATATAATCTTATTGTTATAATCATTAAATTCTTTTGAATCACTCAAAATATCATCCAAAGGTTTCCCAATAGCTATAACCCAATCAAAAGGCTCATATAGTTTTGCATATGCCAATTTTTCAGTTATTTCATCATCTATTTTGTTTTTAAAATAGTATGTTTGAAAAATTTCTCCTTTCTCATTTATTCCCTTTAGTTCTTTTAAATAAGGAAAATTCCCTGCAATATCTCTAGTAAATGTTGATAAATATATTCCTTCTGTGTTGCTCAAATTTGGATGGATTACTCTAATTGCATATCTATCACCTCCACCATAGTTTAATATTTCATTTACCCAAATATAATCATTTTCATTATAGGAAGATTTATGCATTTCTTCATACATTTGCGACTTAACTATCTGATCAATTTCTTTTTGGTCTACAAAAACAATCAAATCGTATTCCAATTTGGAAATTCTCTTATATATAGTATATGAATCTTTGAGGTCTTTATTTTTGTCTACAGCTAAAATTTGTATTGTTTTTCCATATGGCATTTTTTTAAGCTTATTTTTTATATCATGAATAGATTTACCCAAATCTTTTTCTTCGAACCCTTCCAATTGATATGCTACTAAATCAACTAATTCATTCATTTCATTAGTTACACCACCCCTTTTTAAATCTATTTCTACTATGGTGTCTTCTACCACTGTATTCATATATTTTTTGGCATCATTTATTGCAATTGTACGCAAAATATCAATATTATGACTAGCAATATTACGAGATAATAAAAACAGTAGAATAAATATAAGAAAACATATTACGATTTGAACCAAAACTAAAATCCTTAAATACTTTTTATTTTGTTTTTCCATAATGTTTTACCCCGTAACTCAAATATTCCTAATAACCGCCTATTTTACTATTGAATTATACATATTTTTTCTAAATTTTATCTATACGAATTCTAAAGATTTCTTTAAAAATATATTATATTCCATGTTGTTAAATATTTAAACAAAAAAATCGGTAATCATTACCAATTTATGATAATAAATACCGATTTATAAACTTATTTAAATAGCCCATTTCCTATCTACAGTAAATGCTACTGTAAGCCATTTATCATATCCAAGGTGGTGTATTTTTTGAGAAATTTCTTCCCTTACCAAATCTTGCTCTTGAATTGTGGCTATCTTTGAATCTTTATCAACTACAAAGTCCACCTCAACCCATAAAGTTTTTCTAGCTTTAGATACTCTTAAAAATGATTCTTTAAATTTATATTTCTTTTCTATCTGATTAATCATATTTTGAAGTTCTTGAGCCAGCTCTCCTTCTGGAGCCATGTCTAAAACTTCTTTTAATGCCGTTCCTATAGAAATTATTGGAAGCCTTGCAAATCCCGCCCCTAAAATAATCACCATTATAGGATCTATATATGGTAAAAAGGAATTGAATATATTGAAATATTTAAAGATATATACTGCGATAAAAGTTACTAAAACTCCAGCACTTGCAATAGCATCAAATAACCACTGTGAAGATTCTGCTACTAAAATTCCAGAACTAAATTTTTTTGACTTATTTTTAAATTGGAAATACATTATAAAACAAAGCACAGTTGAGACTATTGAGTACCATAGCGCCATATCAAGGTTTACAGTCCTTCCTCCTGAAAGTAATGCTTTTATAGCACCTATTATTGAACTTGATATAGTTATTAGAATAACTGAGTATTCCAATATAACTACAAGCGGGTCTACAATATCTTTTCCAAATGGATATTTTTTATAGTCATTTTTTGACATAAATTTCATTGCTAATAACGACAACGCGGAAAGTCCCACGCTAACTAAAGAATATAGTCCATCAAATATTATCATTTGAGACTTTGCCAAGACACCTGTAACAATTCCAATAACAGCAAAAACAATCGCCATTATTACAGATTGGACTAAAAGTCTTTGTTCGATTTTTATTGATTTCGACATGTTTGTTCACTGCTGAAAATAGAGACATCGAGGGTTTTTGTCTAGCAGTTTTCCTACCTTTCATTACCTCTAATAAATGTAAAATACGCCTATTTTCAATCATATTTTACTAGCTTAATTACCTGTTTATTAATGCCTTATAAATAAAATCATTCATAGTGCGTTTTGATATTTCTAGATTAGATTCAGCCTGTGATAAAACACCCTCAAACAAATAGTACTGCTCCGCACCATGTTCCAATAAGCCAACGATATAGTTGCTTAAATAACCTAAATCATAATCTGTAACAATATCACCTCTTCCTTGATAAAACCTTAGTTTTTCAAGAAGCCACTGATAGTATGGTAGATATAGCTCATCCCACTCATTAAAAGCAGAATAATATGCCGTTCCAGAATAACAAAATCCTATAAGCGCCTTATGTTTAGACGTAATCTCATATGTTAAATCAGTTATATCTATAATAAACTGTTTTAAAGATGTCTTTGTGTTCCAAGCTATAGCTTCGGCGTTTTTTAAAAGATCATCTACTATAAATTTTGCAATTCCTAAAACTAATTCACTTTTTGACTGAAAATATAAATAGAAAGTTCCTTTTCCAACTCCTGCAAGATTTGCAATTTGGGAAATTGAAGTTTTGTCAAATCCATTTTCAGTCATAAGCTCTACTGCTGCCCATAAAATAGCTTCTCTTTTGTTAAATACAACCGTTTTTGTCACTAAGCCTTCTCACGCTCCTTTATCTTTAAAATAAAATTTAAATCAAATTAAGTTTTCATGACTGACCGTCAGTCATATTATAACATGACTCTCAAAGAAAGTCAAATTTGATATAAGCAGTATATTTAGATTTTTTCAATACCTAAAGCTGCTGTAATAAGCATAACACACAAAAATAATAACATACCTATTGAAGAAAATGCTTTAATGTAACCACTGCTTTTATTCTCAATTATATAATTTTTTATTTCTTTTCTTTTTGCAAATAATATTCCAATTGAACCTATTAGAAATACTATATATATACTTCCCCAAAGATTAGTCTGCATATCTTCACTCATATTTTTAGTAATATGTCCCATCAAATCTCCAAAAATGAAGTTATTTATTACGTGAAGAATCATAGCCCACTTTATAGAATATCTAAGTGTTACATATCCAAGTATTATCCCAACGACAAATGCAAATATACCTTGAATAAAATTCCCATGAAATGCACCAAACATAACTGCAGATACAATTATGGCAAGATTTTTACCATATTTTTCAAAACCTCTAAGTACAAAACCTCTAAATATAAGTTCTTCGGAAATAGGTCCAATTATTGAAGCATACAAAAACATTGATATAGTAGTACTATAGCTAGTTGCACTTTCCAAATCACTCATCATTGAAAATCCAAAATGATTCAGTGTAGTTTCCCCTACAAACGAAAATACACTGAATATATATTGAACTGACATAAAAACAAATAAAATTCCTATAAAATTTGTAATCTTCATTTTTTCATTACTACTATCTATATTATTTTCTAATTTGAGATTTTTAAAAAATGCTTTTAAAAGAAACATTCCAAGGATAACCCCCACAATGGATTCCACACCAGAATTCATCATAGAATCAGATATTTTATCAAGTGCAGCATCTCCAGCGTTAGGATTTTTTATAAGAACACCTATAACCCTAACTATAGCCCCTGACATAACTATACCTAATATAAATAATGAATACAGTAAAATTCCAAAGCCAATTTTGCTAGAATCTTTTCTTATTTTTTTATCATCATAAGGTTTAATGTTTAAGTCCATATAAATCCTTTCATCTATTAAGTATATCAGAGCCTAAAGCCCTGATATACTAAGTTCCTTTATCCTTATGCTTGGAGAAGCGGTACCATCATTTAGTGGAAAATCAAGAAAATCATTTCCGACACCATCGATGTCTTTTAGAAGCTCAAAAAAGTTTCCTGAAACTGTGATTTGACTTACAGGTTTTGTGATTTTTCCATTTCGAACACTATATCCACTACACTGAAGCGAAAAATCCCCTGATATTGAATTTATTCCAGCATGAAGCCCTTGAACACTATTTAGATAAATTCCGTTTTCAATCGGAGAAAAAAGCGTTTCAAGACTTAAATCCCCTGATTCAAAACATAAATTGCTAGGTGCAATTTCTACAGAGCTTTTATAAGAATTCTTAGCTGCATTTCCAGTACTCTTAACCTTATCTATATGAGCCGTCTTTAAATTGTGTAGATAAGTTTTTAAAACTCCTTTTTCAATTATAGGTTTTACATAAGTTGCCACTCCCTCTGCATCAAAAGATGTAGTAAGCATTCCATTCTCTAGATGCGGATTATCCGTTATAGTAACAAGTTCAGATGCAATAACCGTATCTAACTTTCCGCCAAGTGCTGAAAGTTTTTTCTGTATATTTTCAGCACTAAAGTGATTTGTAAACTGAGATAAAAAGCTTGCAAAAGTTTTATTTTCAAATACTACCGGGCATTTAAGCGAAGGTATCGGTTTAGCCCCAAGCATTCCAAGGGCTTCATCTACTGCCATTTTTGCAATTTCATCTATAGATAATTTTGAAAAGTTATCTGCCATATGAACGCCTATACCTGTTCTGGTATCTTCATTTTCATTTGCCACCACAATCGCATAAGCATAGGTAAGTTTTTTTATTTCACTTAAATCTAACCCTCTAGTGTTTTTAATACGTTTTGTGAATACTGACTCAGAGTAAGAATTACCTGACATACGAAAGATTCGTTTATCCGCTAAAAGAATCTTCTTTTCTAAATCTATCATAAAATTTATTTTATCTTCAACAGAATTAGTATCCTCCGCTATATCTTGCTTTAAGTTCACATAATCCCCTGATCCATCATGCAAAAACACTTCATCTGTAGCTTCAATTAACATCGCATTTGCATAAGCTTCATTTACAAGCATGTCTAGGGCATTCTCATCAAAACTTTCAGTAAAAGCATAGCCCATCTTTCCATTTATAATCCCTCTATATGAAAGTCCGCCTTGTTCTGATAAATTAAACTTTTCGACTTCTCCTTGATATACAGATATTCTAAGGCTGTTAGAAGTTTCAAAATATATTTCTTGATCTACAAAGCCTTTAAGCTTCCCTTTTTCAAATAGTTTTTCAATCCATAAGTTCATATTTAGTCTTCCTTTCCGCCTACCGTAATTTCTGAAACCTTGATAGCTGGCTGCCCAAGCCCTGCTGGAATAGACCCACTTATAGAGCCGCACATTCCTTCTCCTGAACCAAAATTATCACTAACCATCTCTATATTTTTTAGAATTTCAAGCCCCGTTCCAATAAGAGTTGCCCCTTTTACCGGTTCTAAAATTTTTCCATTTTTTATAATATAAGCCTCTTGAGATGCAAAATTAAATTCTCCAGTAGCAGTGTTTACTGAACCTCCCCCAAGATATTTAGCATACACCCCATAATCTATAGATGAAATCATATCCTCAAACTTACTATTTCCATTTAAAATATATGTGTTTGTCATTCTAGATGTAGGTGCATACTTATAAGACTCTCTTCTTGAGGAACCGGTAGGATTCATTTCCATACGTCTTCCATTAAGTCTATCTACCATATAATTTTTAAGGATTCCATTTTCAATAAGAAGGTTTCTACTTGTAGGAGTTCCTTCATCATCAAAACTTGAAGAACCCCATTCATTTAGAACAGTTCCATCATCTACTGCTGAAACCACTTCCGATGCAATCTGCTGCCCTAATTTTCCGGTATATACAGAATTGCCTTTAGCTACAGCCGTAGCTTCAAGACCATGACCACATGCCTCGTGGAAAATTACGCCTCCAAATTTATTATCTATCACCACAGGAAATTTTCCACTTGGTGCCGATTTAGCATCAAGCATAGTAACTGCAACTCTTGCTGCTTCTCTTGCGATTTCTTCCACATCTATTTCATCATAAAGTTCAAAGCCTTTCCCTGAACCTTTTCCTATATATCCATACTCCATTTTACCATCTTTTTCGGCTACAGCATTTACCGTAAACCTAGTACGCGTCCTCTGATCCTTTACAAACTTTCCTTCTGAGTTTGCAATAAGCACGTTTTGAGTAAAATCAAGATAATTTACCTTAACCTGATTTATTAAAGAAGAATATTCCATAGCTACCATGTGAGCATTTCTCATCAGATCCGCTTTTTTAGACTTATTAACATCTTGAGGTAGGATTATAACGGGATGTTTTACCAAAGGTTCTTCCATTGTAAAATCAATTTTAGTATTTTGAGGTATCCCTTTTAAGGACTGAGATGCAGCTTTCGCTAATTGTATAAGAGTATCTTTATCCATACGATGCGTATAAGTGTATACACTATTAAAACCATTAAAAATTCTAATTCCTACGCCAGCAGTTCTTCCGGCAATAGAGCGCTCAACTTTACCTTCAATCATTCCAATCGAACTATCAAATCTATCTTCAATAAAAATCTCAGCAAAATCTCCTCCATAAGAAAGCGCTGCCATTAATACATCATGTACAATATTTTTTTCTAACATAGGCACTCCTTTAATCTTTTTTATATTTATAATAACACAAAAAGAGAGCTACAATAGCTCTCTTTTTGAAAAAAGTTTTATTTTATAGTTTTTAAATTAACTCAATTGAAATTATAGTCTTACTATATTTTCAGCTTGATCGCCACGAGCGCCTTTTGCAACATCAAAACTTACGCTTTCGCCTTCATTTAAAGACTTAAATCCTTCAGATTGAATTTGTGAGAAATGTGCAAATACATCTACACCATTCTCTGTTGTAATAAAACCAAAACCTTTGTCTGCATTAAACCATTTTACTGTACCCTTCATTTGTGGTACCTCCATTTTTTTTATTTCTGTAACTGTATGAAAATAAAGAAATTCACATAACATTACAGATTATATTTTGCTAGTACTTATAATCTCTAATATTATATGAATTAAAAATCTAAATCATATACTTTTAAAATTAATAACTAAACAACTATAGTACTAAGTATACACGAGATAAGTCTTTTATGCAAGCCTTTTTTGAAAATTTTATTTCATAACCATATTTTCAAAGGTTTTAAGCTCTTCAATATATTTTTCTGCAAGCTTACTAAGAGGCATATTCTTCTTTTTAATATATCCTATTTGCATTGTTTCTTCACAGTCAAGAGGAACGGCGATATATTCATCGCCATTCAAATCTTCACATATTATTCCTGAACAAAGCGTATATCCATTTAAACCAACCATAAGATTAAGCATGGTTGCCCTATCATTAGCTTTTACGATTTGATGATATTGGTTTGTACTAAAAACTTCCTCTGCAAAATAGAATGAATTATTGTCTCCTTGTTCAAAAGAAAGACATGGGTAATTATCCAAATCATCAAAAGTAACTCGTTCTTTTTTTGCAAGGGGATTATTTTTCCAAATATAAGCATATATATTACACTTAAAAAGATTAACAAATTCCAATTTATTTTCAAAAAATATTTTATTCAATATCTTTTGATTAAAATCATTTAAATAAAGTATCCCTAATTCACTTTTTTGATTTTTTACATCTTCAATAACTTCATAAGTTTTAGTTTCACGAACTGCAAATTCATAGTCATCCATTCCAAATTCTTTGGCTAATGCAATAAAAGCTTTTACTGCAAAACTATAATGCTGCATAGACACACTAAATTTCTTTTTTGATTTTTTATTTTCTATATATCTATTTTCAATAAGGTTATACTGGTCTAGTATTTGTCTTGCGTAACCAAGAAATTCTTCTCCATCAGGTGTTATGACCACCCCTCTATTTGACCTTAAAAATAGGGTTATTCCTAATTCATTTTCTAAATCTCTTATTGTACTAGATAAACTCGGCTGAGTAATAAAGAGTTCAGCAGCTGCTTTGTTCATAGATTTATTATTTGCAACACTGACAGCGTATCGCAACTGTTGTAAGGTCATAAAATTCCTCCAAATGAATATTTTTAGTTACACTAATATAATACCATATTTATTCTAAATATGCATTAGAATACTGGCAATACTGATCCTGCATAAGTGTCTTCAATATACTTTTTAACCTCATCGCTAAGCACTGCACTTATTAAAGCCTTTGTTTTTTCACTTTCTTCATTTCCAGCTTTAACTGCTATTATATTTGCATAATTTTCAGCGGCAAGCGAATTTGCATCTTCTAATGCAAGTGCATCCCCTACACTTAGCCCTCCATCAATTGCATAATTCCCATTTATACACGCAATATCTACATCTTGAAGCGAACGAACTATTTGTGCAGCCTCAATTTCTTTTATTTCTAAATTTAAAGGATTTGACTCTATATCCAATATAGTTGATGATAAACCAGCTCCCTCTTTTAACTTAATAAGTCCTTGCGCTTCAAGTAAAAGAAGTGCTCTTGATTCATTTGTAGTATCATTAGGAACTGCAACGATAGACCCTTCTTTTAAAGTTTTTAAGTCTGAAGATTTTCCTGCATATATTCCAAATGGTTCAAAATGAACTGCAGCAGCTGAAACTATATTTGTGTTATTTTCTTTGTTAAAATCATCTAAATATGGTTTATGTTGAAAATAGTTAGCATCAAGTTCCCCACTTTCAAGGGCAGTATTTGGAAGTACATAATCATTATATTCCACAATTTTCAGTGTATATCCTTCTTTTTCTAAATTCCCTTTAACTACTTCAAGAATTTCTGCATGAGGCGAAACGGATGCTCCTACTGTAATCGTCTTATCTTCGGATGAAGTAGCCTCTGATGTTTTTGAATCACAACCTACTGCTCCAACAAGTAATGTTAATGCTAACCCTAATGTTATAAGTTTTTTGCTTTTCATAATTTTTCTCCTTTTGTCTTTTAACTTAGTTTTTTATTCTTTTATCTATTTTATTTGTAATTCTCATTCCCACTTCTTGGAAAAATTGTACAATTAAAACCAATACCACTACCGTCATAAGCATTGTTTTTGTGTCATATCGATAGTATCCATAATTTATAGCTATAGCTCCAAGTCCACCGCCACCCGTAAACCCTGCCATAGCAGAATAGCCAAGTATAGTAGTGATTGCAATTGTGCAACCTACCATTAGTGATGGTCTTGCCTCTGAAAGCAGTACTTTTAAAACGATCTGCCAAGTACTAGAACCCATAGCCTGTGCAGCTTCAATAATGCCACTGTCAACTTCTTTTAATGAAGATTCAACCATTCTAGCGATAAAAGGCGCTGCCGATACCACAAGTGGCACTACAGTTGCAGAAGATCCGATAGTTGTACCTGCAATAAGTCTTGTAAGCGGAAGTATTGCTACTAGAAGTATTATAAAGGGGACTGACCTTAAAAAATTCACTATCATCCCAAGACTTGAATTTACTATTTTGCATTCTAATATTCCTCTTTTATCAGTCAAAAATAAGATTACGCCTACTGGGATTCCAACCAGATATGCAAAAAATACAGCTAAAAATACCATATATATTGTTTCCTTGCTACCTTGAAGTAATAGCGATAATAATTGATTAAACTCCATACGAAACCTCCTCTTCATAAATGTCAATAACGCTTTGTTCCTGTTTCATCCGTTTTATCGAAAATTCATCTTTGGGTATTATAAGCTTTCTTCCTATTTGAGACTTTGGCAATAAGAAAATTTCGCTAACATCACCTGATTCTACAATCTCTCCACTATCTAAAATTGCCATTTTATTACAAATTTTTTCAACTATGCTCATTTCATGAGTTATTATTACTATTGTAACGCCCATTTTTTCATTTATATTTTTCAAAAGTTCTAAAATTGAATTTGTCGTGTCTGGGTCTAATGCACTGGTAGCTTCGTCACAAAGAAGCACCCTTGGATCCGTTGCCAAAGCTCTTGCAATTGCAACTCTTTGCTTTTGTCCTCCTGAAAGCTGTGAAGGATAACTATTTTTTTTATCACTCATACCCACAAGCAAAAGCAATTCTTCCGCTTTTGCTATAGCTTCTTTTTTTGTAACTCCTGCAATTTCAAGCGGATAACATACATTTTTTAATGCAGTTCTTTGATTCAGTAGATTGAATTGTTGAAAAATCATACCTATCTTTCTACGTTTTTCTCTAAGTGCTTTAGGACTTAAATTATTTAGCTTCTCTTCATCTAAAAACACATTTCCCTCTGTTGGCTTTTCAAGTAGATTCATACATCTTACCAATGTAGATTTTCCTGCTCCTGAAAGTCCTATTATTCCAAATATATCTCCGTCTTCAATTGTAATATTTATATTCTTTAAAGCCTCAAATTTCCCATTTGAAGTCTGAAATTCCTTACTTAAATTATCTATTTTAATCATTTTAATTACCTCGCTCTCTTAAGACATGTTCAAATTATAGCATCCTAAAAAAACATAGTGTTAATATATATACTCAATAGTTAGTTATAGGTATAGGCTATAACTATGGCATTAGTAGAAAAAAACTGTTTTTTATGATAAAATGTACACAGCATATTTTAGGGGGGATTACAAACGAAAATGGGGAAATTAAATATATTAAAAAAATACGTACCCGTTATAATACTTATTCTAATGGTATTTGCAGTAACTGGGTATTTTCTTTTATTGAGCATCAAAAATCATTTCATTTCTCAAATGCTAGAAGAATCTAAATATTTGTTTCATGAATATAATCTACTATCTTCTATTGCAATTGAATCAAACAAAGTAAGTTCAGAACTTATTGAAGATAGAATAATGGTAGCAGCTAATATAATTTTGAAAGAAAAAGAATATTTAACTCAAGATTTAATTTTAAAATTAAGCCAAGAATTAAAAGTTGATCATATCTCTTGGTTTGACGAAAATGGGGAAATTCACTTTTCTACTGTGGAAAGTTACATCGGATGGAAAGTCTATAAAGATCATCCTATCGAAAAATTTATGACTAGTTCAAAAAAATTTCTTTTAGAAGATATCAGAAAAGAAACTATTAGTGGAAATTCCTACAAATTTGGCTATAAAAAAGATACCACTGGATGCTTTGTCCAAGTTGGAATTTCTGCAGAAAACATAAATAAATTATCCGAAAAATTAAATAAACAATCTATAATAAATTCCCTATCAAAAAACAATCCTCGTATATCTATGTTTGTTATTGATTCTTCTAATAAACTTACTGCAAGCAACAATCTATTTGATCCTAATATAAGTGTGTTAGATTCTGAAGAATTAAATTTTGTAAATAAAGGTATGATATATCAAAAATTCAAATATTTTAATGATAAAAAAATTTATAGAATATTAATGCCAATAGTTTTAAATGAAAAACACAAAGAAACTTTGGGTATCTGCTATACCTTAGATAATACAAATACATTGGTAATGCAACTTTACCTATCTGGAACTATATTGCTAGTATTTCTATTTTTAATTATAAGTGGAATAATTTTGTATATTACACGAAATAATAACAAAATAGAATATTTGGCATATTATGATCCTATAACAAATCTTCCCAATAAAGATTTTTTTCTGAAAATGATATCTGAAACTTCAAATTGTAAAACTTTAGGTGGAAGTATAATACTTTTAAAAATAGAACAATTTAAAGTGATTAATCAAATCTATGGTCATAATCAAGGCGATTTTGTATTAAAAACAGCTGCAAATTACATTGTTGAATACAGTCTTAAAGATGACAATTTAAAAGTATTTAAATATTTTTCAGATAAATTCTTATTATATTTATGCAATATAACTGAAGAAAAAGAAATTCAAATCATTTCAGAAAAAATATTAACTTTATTTGAATTACCAATACTTATTGATGATGAATTCAAAAAAATAAATATTCATATGTCTGCAATAACTTATAATGAAACCGATATAAAAGAAGTTTTAAAGATGGCTGATATCGCATTAGAGTGGCCAAATAATTCAAATTTGACATTTTATAATGATTGTATGCAAAATCAATTACTACGAAAAGACTCAATAAAAAAAGAAATTTTCGAATTATTACAACATGAAAATAAACAACACTTATATTTAGTGTTCCAACCTCAACAAGATTTAAATACTGATAAAATAGTTGGATTCGAAGCATTAATAAGATTCGAATCTCAAAATTTCGGTTATGTTTCTCCTGAAGAATTAATAAATATCGCAGAGTCAGAAAACCTTATAATAGAACTAGGAAAATGGATACTAAAAGATGCTTGCCGATTCATAAAAAAAATCGAGAATTTAAATATAAGTAATTTTAGAGTTGCTGTTAACATTTCTCCACGTCAACTTATCTCAGACTCATTTGTTTCAGATGTTATAAAAATTGTAAGTGCAGAAAAAATTGATATAAATCATTTGGAGCTTGAAATTACAGAAAGTATGATTATTAATGACTTTGAGCTAGCTAATAAAAAATTATTATTTTTAAAAACTCATGGAATAGAAATTGCTTTAGATGACTTTGGAACAGGATATTCATCCTTGTCTCGTCTTGATGGATTATATATTGATAAACTAAAAATAGATAAGTATTTTATTAATAAGATAAAAGAAAATGATTCAGATAATTTAATGGCAGAAGCCATAATAATTTTAGCAAAAAAACTTAATTTAACTATAGTAGCAGAAGGTGTAGAACATTATTACCAAAAAGAATATTTAAAACGAAAAAACTGTGATATTTTACAAGGATATTTCTTCAGCAGGCCAATAAGCGCTGAAAAATGTTTGGAAATGCTTAACAACTAGAAACCTATTTATTAATACAGGCATATAGAACTAGATGCTAGAATTATCAAAAAAGAGATGTCTTCTTAATATTTTAATTAAGTAGAATATCTCTTTTTTGATTATATTTATAATTTTAGGTATTAAAACCGCATTTCAAAATTCACATATTGCTCTATAGGCAGCTTTATTTTTATAAAAGCATCATATTCTTTACCTTCTTTTGATTTAAGCTTCTTTACTTCTATCTCTTGAAGAGCAATCAGTTTTTTTGCCATAGTTTTTGTAAGCTTTTTACCCTTATCTTTGAAAAATTTATTATCTTTCCAAATTGAAAAATTGCATTTAGGTTCATCCTTATAGCCTTCACAATAATATGCTTTTGAGTGTTCATATATATTTTTACCACATTTTGGACATTTCCCTATTATTTCTCTATCTGGATAAGTTCTGCTTATTTTTTGAATAGTTATATCCTGAGACATAAGTTCTTTAAAATAAGCCTCCGTAGCTTGTATAGCACTTTGAACCGTTCTTTCGCTCCTGTATATATCCTTTAAAATTATAGAGGTTTCTACCGTTTTCTCCTTCGACATATCTATAGTCAATTTTTCAAGCGCCTCAATAAGATAAATCCCTTTTTCTGTAATATCAAGTACGGTTTTAGTTTCAGTTATATAACTGTATTTCACAGCATTTCCAATTATACTATCTCTTGTGGCTACCGTTCCAATTTCGATTCCCTTAAGCATCTGCGCATAATCTGCATCTTCTTGCGATTTATCTTCATCCTCTTCAGAAATAGCTTCTTCTGTAGAGTTATCATTTAAAGCTTCATTATTTTTATTTCTGCGTTCTTCTTTAAAAGGATTTTTTAGATAATTGTTCATTTCTACAAGGGTAAGTAGTTTCGGGGGACTGGTTTCCTTGTCCGCATCAATATATTCTGCATCTACGATTTCATTTAGTTCAAAATATGGAAGAAGTTTTTCTTTTGAATCAGGTTTTTCATATTTATAGAAACCTAATTGCTTTATACTATTTCCCTTAAGCTCTGTTATATAATCAAGTGCTTTTATCTGTATCTTAGTTTCTTCTACAATCGTTTTTTCTTTACAAAAGTTAGCAAGAAAGCGACTAAATATAACTGAATATACTTGTTTTTCAAATTCATTAAAATTACGGCCATCCGTACGCTTAACTGTAGGAAGTAGTGCACTATGACTTTCTACTTTACTATCATCAAATAGCGCCTTCGTATTCTTAAATACTATATCATATGGATTAGCATATGTTTGTACAAGCTTCTTAACATCTTCTATTTCACTAGTATGAAGATATTCTGTGTTAGTCCTAGGATAAGTTACATATCCCTTCTCATACAGACTCTGTACATACTTAAGCGTATCTTCAAGCGTCATTTTGTGATTTTTAACCATATGGTTTTGAAGTGTTGTAAGCGAAAATAGTTTTTTAGGCTTCTTTTCAACGGATTTAATCTGTTTGTCAGTCACTATTGAATCCGCAGAATTTAGAGCTTTTACCAGTTCTTTTATCTTATCTCTGTCAATCGGCGCTTTAAATTTACTGTTTTTAACGGTAGCTTTTAGTTCTTGCTCATCTTTTTTTATTATTATTTCAAGCTCAACATAATTTTCAGGAACAAAATTTTCAATTTCTTTTTTACGGTCATATACCTTTTTAACTATCGGAGTAAGTACCCTTCCAACCGGAAGTAAATCTCCTGCTTTTATACTTACATACCTTGTTAAATTTATTCCATACAGCCAATCAAGATATGTTCTTGCAAGCCCTTCATTGTATAAATTTTTGGTTTCAACTATCGGTTTCAAACGACTTAAAGAGTTCTGGATTTCCTCCTGATTTATCGATTTAAGCCACAATCTTTCAACATCTTTTTTTAGTTTAAGCTCATATAGGGCTTTATAAATTATATTATTTATTATAACTTCCCCTTCTCTATCGGCGTCACCACAGTTTACTATATGAGTTACATCATCTCTTTTTATAAGATTTTTCAAAGTATTATACTGTTTTATGACTCCAACGTCGTTTCTTAGTTTGAACAAGAATACTTGTGGCACGAATGGGAGTTCCTCTATTATCCATTTAGTTTTTTCTCGTTTATAATAGTCATCTATATCCTGAAGTACCATAAGATGCCCAAAGGCAAAGCTTACAATGTAGCTTTCATTTTCAAAATAACCATCATTTCGATTCATCTTTCCTATTGCTTTTACTATTTCCATAGCAAGGCTTGGTTTTTCTGCAATTATAAGTTTTTTCATTTCTATCCTCGCTTTTCTTTTTGAACAACTTATATTATACTACAAAACCCTGCCCAAAGTAAAAGCAGTACTTGTATATAGATTTTTATGGATAAACGAAAACAAGAAATTAATAACCATATAAAGTATATCCTGTTATTCAATATTTATTTTCCTTGTGGCGCGTTTAATAATCCACTTTGTATTTATATTATCTGATTTGCTCCATTTTTTTATCAATTCAACAGTTGGTTCTTTGTTAACTTTCAACCAGTCGGTCAGATGATTGGCGACGGATTTTTTTACAAACATGACCTCATCTTCTTTAAGAGTTTCCAAAATATCAAATACTGGCTTAGGATTATAAATAAATATTTCTAACTTAGTAGCCCATGGTAACTTTGGGCGTAATCCTTCACTTGCCAACCTACGAAGATGAAAATTATCTGATTTTGCCCATTTTCAATATTGATTTAATTCATCAATTAAACCGTTCCTATATTTTACCATTCTTATAATCAATTCCTTTGGTAAAGGCTTATTTATTGGAAATTGAACTGAGCCTTTGCCTATTTTATATTCTTTTAATTCATCTGAAAAATGTTCGATAACTGTCGGGTGAGGATAAAAACCTATATGTTTTTTGTATCCTGCAATCATAACCTGCTGCTCTCTTTTCCCTCCCGTCGTAAGAGCAAAAGCCGGAATGTCATAATTAAATATTTCTATTGCATCTGGAACAGCTTCTAGAATAAATGAACGTATATATTCCAATGCCCTTCTAGTTTCATCTGGTTGATTATTAATATAATCCTCAATCGATTGAAATGGCTTTTTATTCATATTATTATCACCTATCAAAAAAATCTTTTCAAATTTCTTCTCCGAAAGAATTTCATTAGTCACAAACTTTCCATTGTAATATACACTATACGTAGTAAATGGTGTTGGAGCATTTTTTGCAATTTCCACACTGGTCAAATGCCTAATTGTAACATCAAAACCGTTTTCTTCTGCCAAATTTGCAATGATTGACACATATTTCACTGTATATGGACATTGGTTAGTGTAATAAAAGACAAAGCCGTTATCTGAAATCTCCCCAGTCTTTGCCTGAGACTTAAATTTTGGTTTTTCACTTTGCTCGTCAAAAGATAAATAAAGCAATTCAAAATAAGGTTCTGCCGTGTCGCACACTTTAAAACCCTTGTATTTTAAATATTGAGGGTCGGACAAAAATGGCATTTTCTTTTTTGAGCTTAATATACAGATTCCAGATTTCCCCTTTTGCTTAGCATCTTTTATACAGCCTTCAAGAAGTTCATTTGCATGACCATGCCCTTTAAAGCTCCCAGACACCCATAAACAATAGATATACATATAGTTTTCTCCGACTATCGGAACCCAAGCTTTTTCAAGTGGAGCATATTCAATAAAAACTTTTCCTTTTTGATCTAGCTTTCTAAAAACATGCCCCTCTTTCAATCTATCTTTTAACCATTCTTTTTTTAAATCGACTCCCACTTGATGCTTTTTATCTGAAATTGCACAACACAAATGTTCATCTTCTAAATTGTCTAATGTTAAATTTATATAATTATCAGCCATAAATACACCTCACTTTCTTTATACTCTAATCATATCATTTATAATATGACAGCTGTATGTCAGGTTTAGTTATTTTATGTTTATTTCAAAAATATCACCAGATTTTCCAGCAAATACAATCATTCCTCTTTCAGGAAGCTTCATACTGTTCGTACCGCTTACTACTGTATAGTTCAAGCATTTTCCGTCTTCAGTATAGACTGCAAATGCTGCATCTTTTGGAAGTTTTACATCTATGTTCTTTCCATCTGTACTTTTATCAAGTTTAAACCAAATTGCTTTTGACTCTGATGGAATAGTAATATTAACATTGCTTTTGCTATCAAACACTTTAACCGCATCTTCGCTTATAAACGTCATATCTATCGTTTTTAGATATTCAATCCCATCTTTAACATAAAACTCCATATCCGTAAGGTCTCTACCATTCATTACTGGTATTTGAACCGCTGCAACTGCATTATTTCTATCAATTATCTTACAGCCTTGAACATAACCATATTTTTCATCAAAATCAATCTTCTTACTCATCATAAATGGAGTTAAATACATATTAGAATTCGCTTTTTCTAAAATAGCAAAGTATTTCTTGCCATCCCTTTTTTTCCAGTTTTCCAAAACATTATTTTCCAAATTATTTTTTTCAAGCTTAACCCCTTGAAAATCGGTTAATATCGCTTGACCTATTTGGGGAAGGTCCATAAGTGATTTTGCTTGAATATATGTTTTACCATTTTTTGCTTCTGTAAACTTTATTCTGCTGACACCACTTTTATCTTTAAATTCATTATCTCCTATATAAATAAACTCTTGCTTAGGAATCATCCCATCAAGCTGAGGAAGTACTGTAAATCCATCTTTATTAAATTCAACCTCATAGGTTCTTCCAGCCACAGTTCCAATCCCATAGGTGCCTTCATATTTTGTCATTTCTTTAGGCATTGGAGCTTTTGTTGGAATAAGTGATACCTTATTAGGTTTTATATCTTTTATTACTCCTTTTTGCTTTAATAATTCTAATAGTACACTTGAGGCGAATGTCTGATTGTAAATTGATGAACCGCCAGAAGAAACAACAGCCATAGCTATATTGTATTCTGGAAGCACAATAAGACTTGAATGATAAGAACCATCTCCCCCCTTCGCTACAGCCTTTATACCATATTCACTAAACGGATATAGATTTGTAGAGTCCCAACCTAAGCCATACCCTAGAATATTTTGACTATCTGATACCCATATCCCATTTTTATATTCTTCATTCTGCATTTTTAAAGCTGATTCTTTTGATAAAATTTCTTCTTTTTCTCCCATAAGAACCTGTGAAAATTTACATATTTCTTCTGCTGTAGAGTAAATCCCTCCTGTTCCAAGAAGATTTATACTTAAATTTGGAAGCTCATATCCAGTTGCATCATCATATATTTTTGCTAACTGATCTCTATTAAATTTATCTATTGGCGTTTTTGTATTCTCTAGTTTTAAAGGAGTACTTATATATTCTTTTATAAATTCTGTATAACTCATATTACTTACACGTTCTACAAGTATTTCTAGAATCTGAAAACCATCATTACAGTATACTGAAAATTCTCCTGGATTTGAGTTGAGTTTTTCACTCTGAAGATTTTTAAGCAAATTTTCCTGTACTGTAAAATCGTTATCGTTAAACAAAGAAGCATTATGATAATGTGAGCCATACAGTCCCGAAGAATGGTTCATAAGCATTCTAGGGGTTATTTTTTTATATCGTGGGTCTTCCATCTTAAACTCAGGTATGTATTGTGTAAGTGGTTTGTCTATATCAAGCTTTCCAGAATCTTGAAGCATCATAACTGATGTACAGACATACATTTTACTAAGCGAGGCTATACCATACATAGTATCTGGTGTAATTGCTCTATTAATATTTTTTGCAAATACGCCTTTATTCCCTGAATTTATAATACTGCCATTATCAATAATTGCATATTGAATACTGGTGACCCCATAATTAGAAATCATATCAGATGCAATTTTTTCAAGCCTTGTTTCCACATTAGCGTTTTTTTCTTGCGCATAGCCAAGAAAAGGCATAATTGTTATAAAAGCTGCCAACATAAGCGCGGTTATCTTTTTCATACAAAAACCTCCATCTAAATATTATTAAGCAAATCTACTAATTTCATATTACTTCATTGATTAAGATTGTGCAATATAGTTGAGCAATATAAAAGAATGACTATTATGCCATTCTTTCACTGTACGCCTTAATATCATATTCAAGGAGTGCTTCAAATTCAGTTATAGGTATTGGTTTAGAAAAATAATATCCCTGTAAAATATCACATTGTTTATTCTTGAGGAATAATACTTCCTCTTCTTTTTCTACCCCTTCACAAACTATCTTTTTATTAAGTTTCTTTAGAAGGCTAATTATTTCTTGAAGCACTATTCTCCCATCTAAGGTCATGCCTCTGCTCAAAAAATCTTTGTCTATCTTTATTTCATCAAATGCTAGACTGTTTAGTGCTTTTAACGAAGAATAGCCTGAACCAAAATCATCCATAGATACTTTTACATTTAATTCATGTAATTTTTTTATCATAAATCCAGCTTTTTGAACATTTTCAATATATGCACTTTCTGTAAGTTCAAAAATCAAATACTCTGGAGATATATCATAAAGTTTCTGCAAGCCTTTAATATGTGATATAAGTTCCTCAACTCTATTTAGGTGAACTCTAGACACATTCATAGATATAGGAATCAGCTTCATTCCGAGTTGCTTTCTTTTGTATAACCACTGAAACATTTTTCTATATACATAATAATCTAAAAAAACTATATCTCCAGTTTGTTCTAATATAGGAATAAATTCATAAGCACTCAAAACACCCCCATCTTCTTTTTTCCATCTAATAAGCGCTTCAGCACTACATATTTTTTCTGTATGCCCACTGATTTGTGGTTGCAAATATACTTCAAGTTGCTCATTTTCTAGTGCTGTGTGAAAATTATTTAATATTTCTGCCCTCTTACGTTCTATTAGCTCTATTTGCTCTGAATACACTTGAACACTATTAAATTTATTTTTTGCTAATTTCCTAGCTGTATTTGAAAAATTCATTATATCCTCAGGAATCTCACAAGCACTTTTTATAAAATACAATCCCGTATTTATAGTACAGTAACTGCCCTTATATAATTCTTGAATTCGCTGTGTAATATGCGCATTTCTTCTTTTTATCTGAGCAACTACATCATTATCATCTCGTCCTGTTATATCCATTATGGAAACAAAATTGTCAGAAAAAATTCTCGAAGCACTTACAATGCCACTGCTTTCTTTTATTTCATCTGCAAATAATTTTAAAATCACATTCCCTACTCTATATCCAAAATTTTCATTAACATATCTAAAATTTGATATGTCCGAACACAAAAATACAAATCTCTTTTTCTCGGAATTTTTTGAAATAATCTCTGAAACGTTTTTAAAAAAAGTATCTTGCGAATATAAGCCTAGTAGTGAATCTTTGCTTATATCAGTTTTGGATGCAGCTTCAAAACGTGCTTTTTCTATTTTTTCTGCTTTTGGTAAAATCGATTTCATCTTGCGTTTATTCTCATACATTTTTTTATCCGCTTCTTTTATTAATTCTTCTATAAGATAATAATGTTCTCTATTACTTATCTCAAATCCTGCGGAAAAGCTCAAATCTACCGTACTGGTTTTGTTATGCTCTTCTACTAAAAAATTAAGTTTGCCTATCATTTCTTCCATTTGATTATAAGCTGTATTTTCACTTATTATTATAAATTCATCTCCACCAAACCTTGCAAGAAAACTATTATCATCAACAGTTATTGACAACAGTTGTGCGAAAGTTTTGATTAAATCATCCCCTTTGTCATGACCATAAAAATCATTAACCTTTTTAAGGTTGTTTAAATCAAATATAGCTATTCCAATATCAAAAGTATCATTTTTGCTTTCTAAATACCATATTTTTTCCATACAAGACCGTTTGTTATGTATGCCGGTAACATCTATATACGCTTTCTTTTTTTCTTCTTTTGAAACCCCTTCATTTGCAAAATATATTGAAATCATAGCGGTTGCACACAATATAGTCATGCTGCAACAAAACAAAACTATTTTGTAACTTAAAGTTCTTTCATGATGATACAAAAATATAATCCCAATAATTTGTATTACTAAAATAGCAAAACTCATCAATAAGGATGTTATTTGAAGTTTTATAAAATATTTTTTATTTTCCATATACATACCTTCTATACTATTATTTTTTTAGCCATATCCTTCGCAATAGCTATTTTAGAATTCTTAATTAGGACTATTAAATTCCCTCCAAACTCTGAAAGCACAACAACCGTAGCCCCTACTACAAATCCAAGATTGCCTAAAAAAAATCTAATCTCATCCTTTCCTCCAATTCGTTTTATTATATGTTCTTCACCTTTAACTACTAAACTTAATGGCATATAGACACGCTCCTTAGATTTATTTTATTAAGTTAGTTTTAGCTAACCTAAGCTCAAAAAAAATTGCCGAAGCAATTTTAGTATTATTTAAATTATATTCTAACAAGTTGTATCTGTCAATGATAAAGAAAAATTTATAAAATTAAAAATTTTTAAGCTTTCTACTTAGTTAATATAGATTTTAATTTTGAAATATTACTGTCATTTATCTTATCTCTCATATCAAACAATAAGTTATTAGTGTTTATCAAAGTCGCTCTAGTGTGACTAAAAGTATCAAAACTATACTTTCCATGATAATTTCCAATTCCACTTTGCCCTACTCCACCAAATGGCATATTATTATTGTTTACATGTAAAATAACGTCGTTTACACACATTCCACCTGATAAAATATTTTTTGAGTAATACGAAATATCCGCTTTATTTTTTGTAAATAAATAGAGTGCTAATGGATTTTTGCATATATCTTTTGACATTTTCACAGCTTCCTCTTTAGTATTGAATATCATTATAGGAAGTATTGGCGCAAAAATCTCCTCTTGCATGACAGCACTATCTTTGTTAGCCAAAAGAATTGTAAGTCCTATAGTTTGACTCTGATTTATATCTTGCTTGTATATTATTTTATTATTTTTATCATTTAGTAGTTTATTTGCTCTTAAATAGTGTTTTTCTGATATCATTTTAGAGAATTTACTTTTTTTTGCAACTGCAATTTTAGCCTCTTTACGTAAAGCCGTTATAAATTGTTCCTTTATACTTTCCTTAAGCAGAATATAATCCGGTGCTATACAGGTCTGTCCAGCATTTAATAATTTGCCCCATATTATACGCTTTGTAGCAACTGTAATATCTGCACTATTTTCTATTATACAAGGTGACTTCCCGCCTAATTCAAGCGTATGTGGAATAAGTTTTTCCGCACAAGATTTCATTATTAACTTTCCTATATTTGTACTTCCAGTAAAAAATACATAGTCAATATTTGAGTCTAATATGTTTTTTACAGTTTCTGGACCCCCATCTATAACCAAAATAAAATCTTGAATCGGTTTTAATATTTCATATAATGCCGCAGTTGTATATTTTGAGATTTCACTTGGCTTTAAAATAATTTTGTTTCCAGCAGCAATTGCTCCAACTATTGGAATAAGCCCTAATTGAAATGGATAATTCCACGGACTTATAACTGCAACAATTCCATAAGGGTGTTTTTCCAAATAATTCTTTGCTCCAAAAGAAGCTAAATTTCCTTTTACTTTTTGGGGCGCCATTAATTTCTTTAAATTTTTGATAAAATAAGTTACCTCTTTATAAAAAGGATATATCTCCGCTAAAAGCGTTTCATAATTACTTCTATTTAAATCTAAACTTATAGCTTCTAATAATTTATTTTCATTTTTTTCAACAATACTCTTTAATCGTTTTAAATTAAGCATTCTTTGCTCATAGCTGCAAGGTATGAATTCACTCGTAAAATCTACTATCCTATTCATTTTCAATCCTCCTCACCAAAACTTTAAATTATAGTATTTTTCTGATATACTTTTTATTATAGTATATATTATATTACACAAATTAGATGTAAAATAGAAAAATTTTATCGGAAAAATTAAAAAAGGTGAAACTTAACGTTTCACCTAAAAAATTATTATATTTTAAAAAGTTATTGTCTTTGCTGTGCTAAAAAAGCTTTAACTGAACTTGAAAATATAAGTGTCATACAGCATCCCATATAAATTATTCCAAGCACTATAGTAAATAGGTCAAATGATAAAAAAGCTATTACTGAAGCTACTAAAAATAAGATTAACATAATAATTTTTGCCCATTTTTTACCCTTGTACAAAAAGAACAATAATAATCCAGTAAAGACCAATCTAATTATACCTTGTATGCCATCTGACATTGCTCTAAGCGTATTGCCAACAGAAAGATACATGCTTGCAAGCGTAACGGTTGTTACTATGTCTGCAAGTAATATAACTGCAATAATTCCAATCACTATTTTTTTCCCTTTTTGAATATCTTCCATGATTAAATCCCCTTTCTAAATATTTTACTTGTTTAAAATCCTTATATATTTAACCACATTTAAATTAATAAGTCAATTAGTATTGCACACAATTTTATAAGTAGAAAATTAAGATTTATATAAAGCTTCTTATTAGAGTTTTGGGTTACACCATTGTAAAAAGATCTTAAATATTATTTAAAAGATAAAAATAGCTCTCAAAACTTAGATAGTTAAATCTACTTTATTTGAGAGCTATTCATATATTATATTTTTTTACATTCTACCAGATTTTTACCCTATCCTCAGGTTTAGTATACATTTTATCACCTAGTTTCACATCATATATTTTGTAAAACTGATCTATATTTGTCAAAACGCCATTAACTCTAAACTTTCCTAGAGAATGTGGGTCTACAGTCACAAGATATTTTGACTTTTCCTCCGTATATAAACTTCTCCATATTTTTGAAAATGCTCTAAAAAATTCATCATAATTCGGATTTTCTGTAGCTTCTAAAGTTTCAAGTGCTGATACCAAGCCACCTAAGTCAGCTATATTTTCACCTAAAGTAAGTTTTCCATTTAAAAATACATTTGGAACAACTTCATATTTGCCGTATTGTGCTACAAGTTTTGAAGTTTTTTCTTCATATTTTTTAAGTTCTTCATCTGTCCACCAATTTATCATATTTCCATTTTCATCAAATTTAGAACCTTGGTCATCAAAAGCATGAGAAATCTCATGACCAATAACCATCCCTATTCCACCTAAATTAGTAGCTTTTGATGCTCCATATTTGTAAAATGGTTCTTGAAGTATCGCTGCTGGAAATACAATCTCATTCGAAGTAAGGTCGTAGTATGCATTTATAGTTTGAGGCGTCATTGCCCATTCTTCTTTATCTACCGGTTTGTTCAAATCTTTAATCATTTTTGTTCTGTTATACTCATAGATACTATTCATATTTGCAATTAGAGAACCACCCTCGTTATATGATTCTATTTTTATAGAAGAATAGTCTTTCCATTTATTTGGATATCCTATTTTTATATTCATAGTTTCAAGCTTTTTTATTGCCTTTTGCTTAGTAGCCTTGCTCATCCAGTCAAGTTCATTTATTCGTTTTTCATATGAATTTATAAGTCCCTTAACTATAGACTCCACATCTGCTTTAGCTTCTTTTGGAAAATATTTTTCTACATATATTTTACCTAAAATATCTCCAAAAGAATCATTAACTAATTCAAATGCTCTCTCTTCATCAGGTCTCATTTTTTCTACGCCTGAAAATACTTTTGAGTACTCAAATGCAGCTTTTTCAAAATCTCTAGATAAAAAAGAGGACGCATTTCTAAGTACTATAGCCTCAAGATAATTCTTGTATAACTCTAGATTCTTTTCTTCTAATAAACTATTTAGTTTTTTTAAGTATTCAGGCTCTATTACTATAATTTTCTTTGGATCTTCTATACCAAGTATTGAAAATGTATTTTTCCAATTCAAATTCGGGCAAAGTTTTTCTAATCCTTCCATAGTGTATGGATTATACTGATTGTCAAAATCTCTAGCTTCTTCTCTTGAAAGCATTACTGATGCAATTGCGTTTTCATAATTGTATACATTTTCAGTTTTTTGTAAAGCAATCTCTTTTTTATCACCTTTTAAAACAAAAAGCTGAGTCAAATATTCCTTGTATGATTTTTGTATAACTTTTGTGGATTCATCAGATTTTAAATAATAATCAACATCTTGCATACCAAGACTTCCATTATATAAGTGTAGTATTTTTTTGCTACTATCTTTCAAATCTACTTCTATTAAATACGATACCACACTTTCATATCCATGTTTAGAAAGGTCTGCCATTACATCTTGAAGCTCTTTTAAATTTGATACTTTTTGTATTTTTTCAAGCTCTTCTTTTATTGGAGTTATTCCCTGCTCATCCCTACTCTTATAATCCAAAAAAGAATTATATAAGTCTACAAGTTTTTTTTCATCACTATTTTCTTTTAGATCAGTTTTTTTTCGATACTCTTCTACAATCTTTCTTAAATCATCAGAAACCTTTTTATTTAGAAAATTAAAATTCCCCCAAGATGCATAGCCTTCTGGAATTTTTGTAGTTGAGAGCCACTCTGTATTAGTTGCAGTATAAAAATCATCCTGAACTCTTACATTTTCTTGTGCAAAAACAGGCTCAGCAGCTGGAAATATACTTCCAATTGCAAGTGTTGCTGCTAAAAGCAGTGCATACAATTTTTTCATAATTACTTCTCCTGTCAATTTGGATTTTTATTACCATTAATATATATTTTCATTATAGATTAGAAGCTGATATTTCGCAATTAAAGTTAGAATATTTTAATAAGAAATAATAAAATTCAAAAATTAATTGATGTATATAAAAAAGTATGATATAATTAACTAGTATGAAACTTGGGAATGTAATGGTTTCGACGGGGTCTTGAAGTTATGAGTAGCGACTCGTGTGACTCCTCTATCACGTTAATCTAGGGGAACTTAAAAACAAACGCAAACGAAAATTACGCAATAGCAGCTTAATTGCCGCTCGTTCCTACTAGTCCTCCTGCCGATTAGTACTGAACGCCAGAATGCAGGGAACTGTCTGATGGATTATCTGGACTTCAGATTGAATTATTCGGGTTATACTTGCTATAGTACATTTGGTAGTACGATAGTATAGCGAAAACAAATTTATCAAATATAGTCGTAGAAGCTTATAATGAATGGGTTTCGGACAGGGGTTCAATTCCCCTCATTTCCACCAATTTAAAGCACTTTTTAAAAAGCATCTTAAAGGGTGCTTTTTGCATATCTGATATAAACATCTTTGTCGTCTATAGTAAGGCTTTCGATGTAGTGTCTTATAGTTTTTTGAAGTTCTTTACCGTACTCACAGCTTAACATTTTTGCTTTTAAAATGTCTATAGCTTCCATAAGTTCTTCATCAGTTACTTCTATTTTGAAAGAATTTAAGAGATTTTCATTTTTTACTATTTCACTTTTTATATTAGATATTTCAATTTCTAGCGTTTCCATTTTAGAAATTAAAGTTTTAGAATCACTTTCAAGCAAAAGATTCACTAACTTTTCTAAGTTATTGGTTTTTTTCTTAGTTCTTTTTTAAGTTTGTTTATTAGATCTATCTCTTCCCTATTTTTGAAAATTTCTTTTGTATATTTTCTGTATTGGGATATAAGACATTTTACTTGATTTCTACCAAATAAACGTTCAGTAAGATCTCTTAATACTGCTTTTTCTAAGGCAACTGCATTTATAGGTTTTCTTTTACAATCACTTTTCTTGCGTAGCCTATCATTGCAGCTATAAAAAGTTATCATCTTTTTAGATCTTCCAGAGTAATTTCGGTTGCCAATCATTTTGGCACCACAGGAACAAGAAATCAAACCGCTTAGTAAGTAAATTTCTATAGCATTTGTAGTTTGACATGATGTCCTATTCTTTTTATGTTTGTTTTTTATGAATTTTTGCTGAGTTAAATTGAAAAGTTCTTTACTTATTATAGGTTCATGATTGTTTTCAATCCTTATTATATCTTCTGGAGATTTATGTTTATGATTATTTCTCTTTCCATTTTAATATTTTAATACTATATTAGGTATATACCTGACTTAATATACCCTATAAAAAGATAAAATACTACCGTATAAATTTATACTTACGTTGCACTTACAAAATTGCTATAAATTTGATTTGAATGTAAAAAATCTCCCTAGTAATACATTCTAAGGAGACTTTAAATCATAAAAATATGATTTAATATTTATAAATTTACATTCATTATTTACACTTGCTACAAGGCGTAAATCCTTTTGATATTGCATCATCTAAGCTTATGGCTATCTTTGATGAGCTGAGATAGCTACAGCCATCTGAATGATACTTTTTTCCGTTTTTTGTTATATATACTGTTTTAGTTTTTTTTGCATCATTTGTTGTTTCTGGATTCGAAACTTTCTCCGTATTATTAGCTGGCGGTTTTATTACTGGAGGCGCTTCATTATTCTGGTTTGATACAGATATATTTGTTCCATCTGATTTTATAACTATAGTTCCATTTAAATCTGTTCTATATACCTTTGTCCCTAAAAGTGAAAGTCTATTTAAGATAATATTATCTGGGTGTCCATATGAGTTATCTTTCCCAACACTAATAACTGCATATTTTGGACTTAGTGCTTTTGCAAACGCTGGTGATGTGGAACTTGTGCTTCCATGGTGTCCAACTTTTAAAACATCTACTTTAAGATTTGAAAGATCTGCTTTGTTATCGATTAGTACTTGATCTTCATTTATTTTTTCTGCATCTCCGGTAAACATGAATTTATTTTTCTTGTATGTCATTTTTATAACCGGGCTATAGTCGTTTAAATCTTTATATACTTTATCTTTTACAGGTGATAACATTTCAATTTTCACTTCAGGATCAATAGTTATTGTAACACCTTTATGTGCTGTGTTTATTTTTAAATTCTTTGCCTTAACAGCTAGAAGGAAGTCTTCAAATGTCTTTGTTGTATGTGTTGCCTTTGGTGCATAAACTGATTTTACATCATAGTTTTTTATAACATCATCCATTGCTCCAATATGATCCTCATGTGGATGTGTAGCTATAACTGCATCTAAAACTTTTACAGATTTTCCTTTTAAATAAGCATCAATTGTTGCAAAGTCATCATTATTCCCAGCATCAATAAGAATATTTTTACCTCCTGGTGTTTGTATAAGCTGGCAGTCGGCTTGTCCTACATCGATGTAACTTACCGTCAAATTGTTTTGATTAGGCGTAACAGTTGCAAAAGACATGCTTGTCACTAATAATAATGAAACTAAAATACTTGAAATTATTTTCTTCATATTGTCCCCTTTTTTATTTATATCTATATATTTAAATAGTTTTTTAATTTGGTATTTCAATCAAATATTCTTTTTCTGTACTTAAATCATCGGCGGATTGCTTTGAAAGAACAAAATATAATCAGATTTCATTTTTTATATAAGTTGAGGGTATGTTGCCTATAAATGGGCTCATTTGTCCCTTACTAGTATTACATGTAATATACAGTCTTTGTTTTGCTCTTGTCAAGGCTACATAAAAAGTCCTTTTTTCTTCTTCTAAATCATTAGTTTTTAGTGAACGATATGAAGGAAATGTATTTTTTTGTACCCCTGAAATAAATACATTTTCAAATTCTAAACCTTTAGCTTGATGTACGGTTATTATAGGAATTCGTGTTTTTTTACTTTTTCTTATAATCATCTCTTCTAGCTCACCATTTGAAATCGATGTTAACATAACAATATTTAATAAGGCATCTTTCGCATTTTTATTTTTATCGTCAATTTCTCTTAATAGTCTATAGAAATCTCTTATCCTATTTATTTTTTCAATACGCTCATCTTGTGGATACATTTTTTCGAGTTGAAAATCTTTTACAATTTTTTCAACTATACTATAGGGCCTTAATTCTTGTGTTTCGTTAAAAAGAGTATCTAATTGTTTGGATAAATCAGAAAATGCTTTTAAATGTTTATTTGTATATCCAATTCTCTTCATTTGAGTTGGAATTAAGTTTAAATTAATAGCTCTAACTAAAAGTTCAGCTGTAGCTAAAATATCATCCATTGCATTATGACTCGGCTTATTAGATGTTCCGAATTCTTTACTTAAAGTTTCAAGCTTATGATTAAATACTTTGGGATAAAATCGTTTATATATATCTAGCGTATCATAGAATGCTTTAAATTGAGGTTTTCCGATTTGTTCTCTTTCTAGTTCACTTGTAAGTATATTTATATCATATTGAACATTATGTCCTACGATTACGGCATTTTTTGAAAACTCAATAAAATCCTTTAAAACACTTTTTTTATTTTCTCCATGCTTTTCTAAATATTCATCACTAAATCCATGTATGTGCTGCGATGCTTTAGTACTTTTACTACTTCTAATAAATCTTTCGAATTTACTTATCACATCACCATTACCATCTATTTTAATTGCAGCAATTTGTATTATTTCATCCTTTGTAACATCAATACCTGTACTTTCCACATCAAATACTATTACATTATTATTTTGGTATTCATTTATCAATAAAGCATAAATTTCTCCATAAAGTAACACATTACTATTTATAAAATCAGACAGTGATATCCCTACATTTTTGTAATCATCAGAGTTTATATCTGATAAAGTTTTTTCTCCTATCCCAGTAGGAAAGCGTTTCGCAATCCTTTCTAAACTTAAAGAATCGTGCCTATTGGCTAAAAGTTTTAAAAACGCCATTATATCCTTTATTTCTTGTCTTCTAAAAAATTTATACTGATCTACCAGTATAAACTCGAAATTTAAATTTTCTTTATCCATTAATTTTTTTAAATTTTTACTAAGATCCACATTATAGAAATTATCTCTTGTTAAAATACAAGTTTCAGGTAACTTAGTATTTTGTAGTGAGAGTTCCTTTATTTTTTCAAATAAAAAGTAACTTTCTTGAGCAATGTTATTTGCTACTTTTAAAACAATTTTTTCACCTTCTTCTTCAGATTCAGATTTAATATGAGTTTTGTATATTTCTTTAGTTTGCTCTGGAAATGAATTTTCAAGATAACCTAAAGAAGCATCAGTTAAATTTTTAGTAGCCCTATAATTCACATCAAAAATTATTTCTAATGGATTATATTTTTCTTTAAATACTTTAAATATTTTATTAGGTTCAGAACCTCTCCATTGATATATTGTTTGAAATATATCTCCACATATTAATATATTATTATTTTCGAATATACTTTCAATTACATCATATTCTACAATACTTGTGTCTTGAACTTCGTCTATGTTTATATACTTATATTTATTACTAAGAGCTTTAACTATTTCCTTATCATTAAATAATTCTTTAGTTATAACAATTAAATCTGTAAAATCTAGTCCATGGTTATTTTGCAAATTTGAATTATATTTTTCTAACAATATATTACCTTCATTTCGCAAAAAAGTTTTCAAATCATTATTTAAGCTTCCTTTTTCAGTACAAATAGCATCAATTTTATCTATTTTTTCTCTAAATAGAATATCCATTGCAGTTTCATAGTCTAAAATAGAATTTCCTGTAGAAATATTTTCTTCAGCCTTAGTAATCTTAACCTTATCTATAAAAGCCTTAAGAGATGGTATAGAATATCCACAATGATTACAATTTAATAAAATTTCTTCACAATCTTTTTCATCATAAATAGCAAAATCCCTAAATACATCTGTTGTTTTTTTAGCTTGCATTTTTATTATATCAAAACAGAAGCTATGAAAAGTTTTGATAGTTATGTCTTTAGATAATTCTCCCACTACCTTTTCAATTCGCTCTTTCATTTCTCTACAAGCCTTATTTGTAAAAGTAATACATAATATTTCTGATGGTTCTGCTCTTTTTTCTTTTATTATTTTTGCAATTCGCATGGATAGTGTATCTGTTTTTCCAGTTCCAGCTGATGCTAGTAAAATAATATTTTCCAAGTGCTCATCTACCAATAATTGCTGTTTTTCATTTAAAATCATAATTCCCCCTAATCTAAACTCAGTATATATTGGTTTAACATTAATAACTTATTTCAAATATATCATTTAAGTTAATCTGTGATTTTCATTCTATATATTTCAATATCATTTATACTTCTGTTTTCTTTTTTTTCTTTTACATAATTTACATATCCCGTCATAAATTCTATGTGTTCCTTTAGTTTTTCATCATCAATTAGTTTGTGATTAATATCTAATAATCCTTTTGACATAATAACAACTAATTTTTTTCTTGCTCTAGTTATTGATACATTTAACCTGTTTAAATTATAAATAAATTCTTTTTCTTTTAATGCAATTAAGGAATCTGTCACTCCATAACTTACAATAACTATATCTGATTCTTGCCCCTGTATTTTATCTACAGTATCCACAAAAAAAAGCTTATCATTTTCATTTTCATTTTCAAAACTTATTTCTAAATCCTTTTTAATTAAATTAATTTGAGAATGATGTGGTGAAACAACTGATAAATTCTTTTTCCAAAACGAACCCTCATATTTTAAATTTTGTTTAAAATATAATGCTAAGTTTGAGGTAAGCTCAGACTCGATTTTATTTTTGCTATCTCTCTCCCCATTGTTATCAATAAGACATAGAATAACAGGATAATCTTCATGGGCTATATAAGATAAATAGTTACGTTCATCTAAATCAGTATTGAACTTCAATATGTCATATTCATTATTTACATATGATGTTAACTTTCCGTCATAAATCATATTTGACGGATAATATGAAATAGTTTTATTCATTCTAAAACATTCTTCAAGTTGAACTATATTCTCCTTCTTGCTAAATAAATAATCAAAAATCGAAGAGGTTTCCAATATTGGCTCCCTTTTTTCATTTAAATACCTATTCTTAACAATAGGTGGCAGTTGCTTATTATCTCCTACTATTAAGAATTTTGTTTTATTATTAATTCTATTTAAAATCATTAGAAATTCAGGAATTTTTAATTGTGAAGCTTCGTCCACAATAATCAAATCATATTCTTCTTCTTCAGGAATTTGAGTTATTTTATATACTGTAGATCCTACAACACTAAATTCTAATGTATCAAAATACTTGAAGTTATACTTTGCGCTTGTATCAGACAGTAGTACAGCGTTGCCATCTAAACTACTCATTTTATCTAATTTACACACTTTATTTTTATTAACACCATATTTTATAATTTTTTCAAGACAATTTTCAATTGACAAATGAGTAAACCCTGTTACTAAAATTTTTAATTCCGGGTCAGTTTTAAGTATTTGATTTACCATTTGCCCTATACAAAAAGTTTTTCCTGTACCCGGCGGTCCCCACAAAAGAGTAACTTTTTTATTACAAAGATTTCTATATACTTCAATTTGTTTACCAATAAGATCTTTAATTTCTCTATACTCCAACTTAAAAGTTTCTCCATTTAATATATTCTTTATATCAATATTTTTATTTAAATTACTTAAAAGTTTAATATCATTAGCTTTTTCATTGTTATCATAGCAAGATTCAGATATATAAAATTTATGCTGTATATTTTTTTCTGTAGCACACTTTCCAAATTCATTCGCAAATGTCAGATCCTTTAGAATGTTTTGAAATTTTGAATTCATTTCTAAAAATTCTGTAAAGCTATTACTTTCAAAAGCTTCAACCATACGGTTGATAAAATTTGGCTGATATTCATTTTGTTTCAAAGAAAATTCATAAAAATATTTATTCTTATTGAATTTATCGATAAACGAAGTTTTAGAATGAGGCAATTCACATTCTAGAAATACCCCTTTTTCTACAAGCCTCTCAAACGGTATATTCGTAAATTGACTCTTATATTCTTTAATTGTAGTTACAGCTTCTTTAACAATAAATCTTCCCAAAAAACTGTTATTGTCTTTAAAAGAACGTTTAGATGGTGTTATTTCTTTTTCTTTAATTTTGTTTTTAAAGTTTATTATAAAACACTCTAAATAATCAAATCTAGATTTTATTATAGACTCTATTCCTACTTCGAAATTCTTATACCATATTTCATTTATACATTTAGGGCTTAATGCCCAAGACATTTTAAATGTGTCACTTATTATACTTTCATCTATATCTACTTCATTTTCACAAAAAGACTCTAATGTTTCCTTAAATGTGTATTTAAAAGGAATATTTATTACAAAATATTTTTCTATCAAGCTTTTTATATCTATCCAAGTTTCTATGAAGGGGTTTATATAAATTTTAGTTTCTTCTTGAATATAATAATTAAAACCAAAATATTCGGATACAAATAGTAACTCATTTAGGTTTTTTATATGACTTTGATACTGAATTAATGTTTCTATTATTTTTTCAAAATTTTTTCTCTCATAAGGTGCTAACACATAAAAAACAACATCTTTCTCTTCTTTATGGTTTTTATTTATACATTCATAAATTTCTTTAATGATAGTTGAATAATGAAGTATTATTTGCTCTTTATTTAATGGTTTTTCTTTCATAATAATATGTTTACATTTTATACTTTCGTTATTAAACAAAGACTTTATAGAAAACGAATATACTATATCAGTTTTTGAATGTCCTTGAAAAGTAACTATATATTCTCTAGCTTTATTGGATTCATTCCAGTTCAAATAGTATTTGTTTAACAAAGACACTTTTTTTTCACTACAATCAAATTGCTGTAAAAATTTTTTAATATCAGCTTTTTTATCTTTTAAAAATTCATGTGCATTATCTATTATTCCGATTTTATTTGTCAGTTCATCTAAAAAATAAATATTATTTTTATTCAAATATTCTATATCTTCAAACGTAAGAATAGACAAAATTTGTAATTTATTTTTTCTGATTATATCCTCCTGGCAATTGTTAATGTTATTGCAAAATTCACAATGATTTTCTATAATTAATAAATCCTTAGCTTCAACAAAATTCTCAACTATTTTCAACCCATCTTCGAATTGTCTTTTAATGTTTATAATAAATTTCTTTGATATATTGATATTAGAATTTAACCTATCATCAAATATATTTGTACAAATTATTTTATATTGATCTAATATATTTTCTTCATCGTGATTTAAAAAAATCATAATTGCCAATCCGATTCGATCCTCTTCTTTTAAAGTTAATCTATCTATTTTACCTAAATCAATTTCGTTTTTAGAAGTACTTATATTATTGTCAGTTATTATGTAATATTCACCAAATTTAAGGCAGTTCTTTTTAACATTAACTTCTTTCAATACACTCATTCTTAAATCGCGTATACAGTTATTACTTATAAACCTAACAATTGAATCCAGCTTAATATATCTCATAATATTTCTCCTAAATTATTTTTTGTAATGTAAAGTTTTAAATCCAGTATTCCTTTATATTTTTATTAAAAATAATAATACCTATTATTTTCACTTATCATTGAGTTATAATATCACAAATATCCCCTGAAAGAAGATTGTTGCTATAATAAGAATTATAACTTTTACTACACATAGATTAAGATGTTTTTATTGTGCAAACAAGCTGATTAAAGCTGCTTCGCACTAAGATACTTGAATACTGACGTTTAATTTTTTTGAATTTTTTTATATCAATCTTTATAATATTAAACATTTTTTTATTATAATCATGATGTTCTTTTCTATAAATTAATTACAGACTACTATTATCATCAAATATATAGCTAAACAAAAGCTCTTTATTATTCAGCGCCTCCATGACATTATCAATATCTAAAACAATATCTTCATACATAACTTCACCCTTACTATTGTTCAACAATACTGCCTCTATCCAATTATTTTCCAAAACAAAAAGAGCATTTCCGTTATTACGTTCTAATACTTTTTTATCGTAAGAACAGAATTCTATAACTTCAATTAGCATTTCATCACTCGATATATATTTATTTAATTCATTTCCCACATTGTCATTATCTAATTCTAATACTTCTTCATAATTCAAATATAACCTTGCTTTTATATTCCCGACTGCAAATAATTTTAATTCAAATTCATCAAAACTCATAGAACCTAAATATCCGTTATGCCAAATTGAACTTTCGCAATTTTCAATCATAGCATTCCTATTAAAATGAACATCTATTTCATACTTATTTAATTTGATTATAGAGCTAGCAATCTTAATGTTTCTATGTAAATTCTTCTCTAGATATCCAACTTCAAATATAAATAACTCTGCCATACTAATATTTAAAGCCAAACATATTTTTTCTAATATTATGATTGTAGGAAAACTCTGATTGCGCTCAATCCTTCCATAGTATTTTTCATTAATTCCAGCTCTATATGCCACCTCTTCTTGTGATATCTTTCTATACTTACGATATAGTTTTAATTTTTCACCAACACTCATAAAAATCTCCTTTTTTGTAAACTGCATATATGTGGTATTTAAAATTGTATCATTGTTTTATAATTTACACAACAATGCTTTTCACTACAAAATTTATTTTTTAGTTGAGAAATAAAATAAAAGAAAAGGAGAAATATAAATGAAAGATAATTTATGGATTTTAACCGAAGAACGTCCAAAAACATCAGTAATCTACCAAATAGCCTGTCTTTACTGTAAAGATTTTAATCAAAAATTTAAAACTGATAGTTTAGAGTTAACAATAAGGCCTATCATGAAAAATGGAGTATTTCAATTCACCTATATAGCTGAAGGGATCGAAATTTCTGGAATAGACAAAATATTTATTAAAACAGTTAGTGGAAGTTCTAGTTTTCTTGATTTTTTGGTTTTTAAACAGCATTTAGTGCCCGAAGATGGTCAAATAGATAATCTCCTTATGGCAATAGAAGAAACAAAAACAAGTGATGACGAATCAAGAAATACAGGTGTCTATCAGAGAGCTTCAAAATTTGTATTTATTAATCAATATGCCCCTACAGCAAAGCTTTATATGCTCTATAATGATGAATTGGATTGTAGAGAAGATAAAAAACCTAGTGATACGAGTGTTTTTGGCACAAATATGCTCCTTACGATAGGTGTTACCATTGTAGGAAAGGATACATCAAGATGGTTTAAATCTTTCAACTCAATAGAAGATTTAATCCAATTAAAATCAAAAATGCGAAAACCTCCTAAAGGAAACGTTCCAATTAATATAACAAAATATGATGATAGAATTGAAATTTCTGGTAGACTTTCAAAACCCTCCGATTCTGGGAATATAGGACATGATCCCAATATAGGAGCGTTATCAATTATTTCAAAATGTCTAAGATATTTAGGTTGGGATAAAGATATTGTTATTACACATCACAACGTATCACAAAAATATGTTACTAAAACTGGTGGAAACAATAAGTTTCTTTATATTTGTGATATTTTAGATCTAAAACTCAAAGATATTATTATGCCAGAAAAAGTATCTTTTCCTGAAAATTATTGGCATTATGAAATGAGTTCTGAAAAAATGGCTTCAATTCTTCTTCATGTTATTGGGGAATATTATGGAATGAGAGGAATTTATCAAAATCATGCGGGTTGTGAACGTGGTTATTACAAGACTCCAAAAAACAATCTGATTGCTTTACCAAAAAAAGATAAATTTAATGAAAACCTTTATTTACCAGATCTTGTTTTACACGATGAAGAAACTAATACTATACTTCTAATTGAAGGTAAGAAACTTTCCACACTACAAAATGGTATTAACGAAATTCAATATTACGATAGTATTGAAGATGAGTTTATCAAAGTATATTACCCTAAATGTAAAATTTACAGATATGTCAGTATTTTTGGTGGAAAAAAAACTAGTATTCCTCACCCTGCAGTACTTTTGTATCTTAATGAATATGGTCAAATATTCATTAATCCAGATTCGCCTGATTGTGTTAAAGACATATTTTTAAACGAAGGAGTTTCGATATGATTCTGAGAGAAAAATACATTATACCTATAGATTTCATAAATGAAGCATTAGAATACGCTGAATTATCTAAATCCTTCACTTCAAATAGACATGATTTTCATCCAGGTGGCTTAAATAATAAACAACAAAAAATGTTTGAAGGTAAATTGGGTGAAAAAATTTTCAAATTATTTCTAATGGATAATAATATAGAATTTAAAGAAGATAGTTCTTCTTATAGAGAAGCTGATAATTATGATTTTATTCTCCCTGACAATACAACTATTGATGTCAAAACAAGAACTCAAAAGTTCCATAAGCGAACATTGGAAATGGTCGAACAATTTAATAAAAAACCTAAAGATATTTATATATCGGTTCGTCTATACCCTGAGGAATATAAAGGCATAATTATTGGCTGGTTTTCAAAAAAACATCTGTTAAAAATAAACAAAATCGAAAATAATGGTTATCTTGATAATTATGTTATGTATGATTCTGATTTACATGATATAAAAGAACTATATGATAGCATTCTTGTTGATTTCAAATAAAATGAGAGCATATTGATACGTCCCTTGTCAAGGAGACAAAGAAAATAATTAAATTGTAGGTTCTAATATAACCAGCATTCATCAGAGTGCTGGTTATATTTTCATATTGCTTGTTGTAATGCTCGTTGTTTCTTTTGTTCTATCTCCGTCC
>JBGSPX010000028.1:0-113900 GCA_041738345.1 Proteocatella sp. | reverse complement strand
AACAAACAGCAAATTTAGTGATGTAAGCGGAACTAAATTTGAAAAAAGTATTATTATAGCACATAAATACGGAATAATAAGTGGCTATGAAAATAATACATTTAAACCAGAATCAAAAATAACAAGAGAAGAAGCGATGTCTATGTTCGTAAGAGCAATGGAAATTACAGAACTAGCTAAAAAAGAACAACAAAGTCTTGTTAAATTTGAAGATGCTAAAAAAGTTTCTCCATGGGCGTTAGATTCAGTAAAAACTGCAATCTCTAGTAAAATATTTAATGGAAGAAGCGCAAAAAAAATAGAGCCAAAAGGAATATTTACAAAAGCAGAAGCTGCAACTGCTATACAAAATCTTCTTATTGAATCTAAACTTATAAATAGTTAACTTTATAAATCAATATATAAAATTAGGCTGCAAATTAACTTGCAGCCTAATTTTTATAGTTATTTTAGTGTATCATATTTTGATTTATTTTATTAAATATTTTTTCTATTATACTATCTTCTATATTTGTGTTATTCCAAATTTCTTGTGCTTTAACCGCCTGTCCAACTAACATATAAAGTCCATTCACTGATTTTATACCAATTTCATTCGCATATTTTAAAAATATAGTTTCCTTTGGATTATAAATAAGGTCTACCGCAGCTGAAAATCTTTTTACTATAGCTTTTTTAACTGGAGATGAATTTATATCTGGATACATACCTACAGGAGTACAATTTACAATCAGGTCTCCAAATTCTATATAATCTAGTTCCTCATAAGATATTACATTACAGTTTTTAAATAAAACTTGAGCTTTTGATTTATCTCTACTTACTATAGTTATTTGATTTATTCCATTATCTAAAAGATATTGGTATACTGACTTTGAAGCCCCTCCACTTCCAAGTATTACTGCATTTTTATCTGATATTTCAATTTTGTTTTTTTGAAGAAGCATTCCAAAACCGTAATAATCTGTATTATATCCTTTTAATTTACCATCTTCAAAAGCAATTGTGTTCACCGCAGATATTTTATTGGCTTCTTCTGATATCTCATCAAGATACTTCATTATTTCAATCTTATATGGAATCGTCACATTCAGCCCTTTTATGCTACTATTTCTAAATTCATATATTTTATCTTTTAAAGCTTGTGATTCTACTTCAAAAAGCCTATAATCACCTTCAATTTTCAATTCTTCAAAAATCATTTTATGAATTGATGGTGAAACGCTATGAGCCAATTTTTTTCCGAGTAATCCATATATATTTATTAACATTTGTAGATACCTAGTTCCCTTTTCTTCTCTGCATTCTTGCTTATATAGGAACCTTCAATAATATTTGTATATCCTTTTTTACTAATAATGCTCTTTATATAATCTACATGTGGACATCTATCATAATGATAATTATCAGTCACCATACAAGAAGATAAGTGGATAAAAACATCATCTTTATTCAAATCATTAGCCTTTCTAGATTTTTTTGCAAAATGTTCCAATTTAGCGGCTACACTTTTACCACAGCACCCTCCACAAGTAAATGAAATATATTTAGTATCATCCTCATATTTGTCAAACGAATCTGCTTTATTATAAAAAGCATCTGTACAGGCAAAGCCACTGCATCTTCTGTGTGCTATATCACACTGGATAATAACTACATAATTTTTGCTCATAATAAATTCCTTTCTTTATTTTTGATTTTCTTATTTAATATTTGCTTGAACTTCACTTATAGTCATAGTTTTTATAAGTGAGTTTTCATCGTATTCATAGTCATAAAATTTCACATGCATTACATTTATATCCCCACTAAAAATTATATAATCTTTTATCCTGTCGCCTAGATTATTGTATTCATAATTGATAGTTCTAAATACGACTCCATCTTTTTTACTAATACTTCTAACTAGTAAATCCCCCTCATATTCAAGCGTAGATACATCGATAACTTTTCCAGACTCATCTTCATTTATAACCTTAATCATCTTGCCGTCATCGTCCAAATATGCGGTTAAAATAACCCCTATACTGCCATCTGAATTATATCCTATCTGTTTTTTTGTATTATCTTTATAAATATATTCCGTAATACCTTCTATACCATTTGGCGAAACTGTATTAGTTTTTATAAGGTTATCTCCATCATAATAATGATAGGTAGTATCTCTTAAACTCCCATTTGAATATGTTCTATATTCAATAAGTTTATTGTCTTTGTATATATATTCAGTCTTATAGTCCCCATCATCAGTTAGATTTCTACTTTCTATCTTATTTTTATTTTCATCGTATAAATAACCCACTGTGTATGACCTTTTTATATCATAAGTTATTCCGTCTATCTCCACTTTTCCGTCTTTTATGACTTCTTTGTAAGTAGTTATTTCTTGCTTACAGCCTGTTAACAGTATTAATAAAACTACAAATAAGCTTAATAATAATTTTTTCATAGTTCCCCCATTTCCAAGAAAAAAACACTATCATTTTAATCATTTATAATCCTATTAAAAAAGTCAAGTTCATCAGATTCTATACTCTTATTTATTTCATGACCAAGACCTTCATATATAACAAATTCACTTTTATCTATACCTAAATTATCAAATATTTCTTTTGTTTCTAAAAATTTGTCAATAAGAATCTTGCTTTTATATGCTCTAAACATGATTTCTTTTAATTCCATATTGGATAAATTTCCATCTACATAAATCGGAGATTTTTTGTCTTCTAAATTTTTGTTGAGCATAGGTAGTTCAAATTTTTCAAAATATTGTTTTCCTGTGTATATTGTAGTTTCCCCATCTTCCTCACAAACTTGCCAACCACCTTCATCTTCAGAACCTTTATAAATATACCGATTCACCTCAGCTATTAGATTAATATCAAATTTCTTACCTGTTATTTTTTCATAATCATAAATTCCTATTGGATATGGAATATTTTCTTGATTTAAATTACTATATGGAATAATATTATCACTCCCACCAATAACAGCTGCACTTACAATTTCTGGATGCAAAAAAGTAAACCTATCCACAAAATCTCCTGAAGCAGAAAATCCTGACATAAGTATCTTTTTATCAACTATAATTCCTCTTTGTGATAATATATCTCTAGAATCATCAATCATCGAAATTAATTGTAAATCTAATCGTTTTAGTTCCTCTATATTTGTAAATATACTTTCTCTGTCAAGCGCTTGAGTATACATTTCATCATTATTATTTGGTCTAGGAAAAATTGGTACCAAAAGAGGAACGCCTAACTGCTCTGCCAATTCAGATTTATACATTATGCATTCTTTTGCTTTTTCAATATGAACTTCAATATTATCACTAGATTTTCCAGTATTATTAGGTACTACCAATAGCTTATTATTTTTTAAATTATTAGGAATATATAATATGTAATCCCAGTAAAAACCTTTTTGTGGTTTACTTTTTATAATTCTATAATTTTCATTTGGAAGATTATGTATCATAACCAGATTTTTATATCCCAAAGCAACAGAGCCTGTAAAATTAGAAACTTCAATGCTTAAAATATATTTACCTTTTTCTAGTGGAATATCGTATTGTGATTCAATGTTCTTTTCTTTTTTTCTAAATTGAATATCTCCATTTTCATCAATTACTTTTATATCAATACTTCCAGTCAAACTTTCCCACCATAAGTTTAGATGTAATTGATTAGAATCATCCATAAGAAATTTAGTTTTATAATGCGTATTATAAAATGGCCTTTGAGTCATAGTCCAATTGCTATATTCTCCTATATCAGTAATTTCTTTATACTGATATAGGATGAACATATATTTCGATACTATAAAAATTATACATATACCAACTATACATATTATTTTATTCAAATTTCCCACTTACAACCGCCTACTCTGCATCAAAATCAATAAAGTATTTTTTGTCTGGCGTATATATTGTAAGCGTTGCTAAATTAATATTATCCTCTAAAATATCTACTCGGTATTCAAACATGATATCATCATCTTGTTTTTTCATGAATAAGTAGCTTCCCTCTTCTTGCTCCTCAGCCTCATCACTTATTTCTTCATAGATTTTTTCGCCACTAACTTCTCCAGGATATCCTGATTTTTTTATTTTTTCTTCAATTGCTTTAAAAAATTGTTCCATATTCTCTATCTCTTTCTTTTTTATCTAAAGTATATCATATTTTGAAATAAAAGTAAGCCTTAGGTTTTAATATGAAATTTCTATCTATTTTTTTCTATAATTTCATTGATAGTTACATTTGGGTTAATATATTGATAATTACTAGTTTGCTTCATTTTTTTGAATTTTATAGCTTCATTTGGACAATAGTGTATACAAGCAAAGCATGTTTGACAATTATCTTTAAACATTGGAACATTTTCTTTTAGCTCTATATTTTTCATTGGACAGACTTTAGCGCATATGCTGCAACCATTACACTTACTATTATCAACTTTAAAATCATTAAACCCTAAATATGATTTACTTGCTGATATCATTATTTTACTTACGAAATTTGAGGCAAATTTTTTCTTAGGTATAGCTCCAATCTTTAGCGATTTTATATCATCTATAGCTGATTGAATTAAACTTTCTGACCAATCCAACATAGGTTGAATTTTTTCATTTGGAGTAGGAAAAATAATACTATTGTCTGGTAGTGCAACAGAAAAAGTATTTGATACTTTGATATTTTTTGCTTCTAATATTTTAGAACAATTTAATAAAGCATTCCCTCCTTGCAACCCAAAATTTTCATAAAGAAACACATAGGATGAAGATGAAACATTCAATTTCGAAACAAAAGTTTTTACAATTTCTGGTGCATCAAGAAAATAAATAGGGAAAATAATTCCTACAATTTTTGATGTTGAATTAATTTCTTTAGATAAATCTAAATTATTAATTGGAATAAGATTTGAATCTGGAATAGATTCAGCAATTTTTTTAGCAATATAGTATGTATTTCCAGTCCCCGAAAAAAAGTATAATTCAGCTTTCATATTAATCCTCCATTTAGTGCATTTGTATGCACATATCATATTAAAAAAATAGCAAATTATTATTCGCCATTTTTATCATCTTTTGAGCCATCTTCTAATTGTTCCAAATAAGATTTATAATTTGCTTCTTTTGAGTATAGATAATCAAAGGTATCTTTACAAGTGTACCTAAGTATCTCTTTGATATCTTCAACAACCGATTCCATTTTAGATAGAAATTCCATACCATCCACTTGATATATACTACGCCTAGATGCCTTGGTCATAATTAAAACGCCTGACTCTTTCATCATTTTAAGATGCCTTGATATGACAGACCTATCCTGTTCAAAATAACTAGCTATTGTACTTATATCTGATGGCCCATGAATAGCTAGATGTTTTATTATCTCAATCCTTATTGGTTCATTAAGAATTTTAAAAACATCTTGTTGGAATAGTTTATTCAATTGTTGAGCATTTAATTGTTCTTTATTATTATCTGTAGTATTCATATTTTCATTATATATGCATTCAAATGCACATGTCAAGTTTAATTTAAATTTGCGTAATATATTTTTATTTATATATTCTCTTTATTTGTAAGAAAAAGAAAGGTATAATTATCTAAAATACTTCTAAATAAATCAAAATTTCAGGTGGTGTTATTATGGCAATGTGGAATCCATGGCGTGGCTGCCATAAATATAGCGAAGGATGCAAGTACTGTTATATTTATAAAGGCGATAGCAAAAGAGGAATAGATACAAATATTATTGTAAAAACAGATAATTTTAATGCCCCTATTGCAAAAAATAAAAAAGGTGAATATAAAATTAAATCAGGTCAAACTGTATATTTATGTTTTTCTACAGATTTTCTTATTGAAGAAGCTGATGAGTGGCGAGAAGATTGTTGGACAATGATAAAAGAAAGGCAAGACCTCCATTTTATTTTTCTTACAAAAAGAATTGAAAGATTTTTGCAATGTATTCCAAATGATTGGAATGATGGATATGATAATGTAACAGTTGGCTGCACTATTGAAAACCAAGATAGGGCAGATTTTAGACTTTCTATTTTTTCAACACTTCCAATAAAACATAGAAATATAATTTGTCAGCCACTTATTGAGGAGATAAATATAGAAAAGTATCTCGATAATGTTGAACTAGTGGTAGTTGGTGGTGAATCTGATATGAATGCAAGACCATTGAATTATGATTGGGTCTTGTCTGTTCGAGACCAATGCATAACTAAAGGAGTCCGCTTTGAATTTAGACAATGCGGAACTCACTTTATTAAAGATGGCAAAAAATATACCCTCAATGTCAAAATTTTATGCAGTCAAGCAAAAAAAGCAAATATTAACTGTTAGAGATTGATTTTCTCATCTTAAATTCCCCCTATCGTACTTCAGTAAATTTCAACCAGCCAAATCATATGGTCTGCCCCTTCTCCCCAGTGATCTTTAATCAAATAAGCGGGTTCCCCAAACTTTTGAGTCCAAGTTTTTTGAGCTAATCTATAACCGCTGTCCAAGCAATATTGCGTATAGCCATTGGAACTTAAATAAACTTCAATGGCATCAATGAGCTGACTGGCAAGACCTTTTCCCTGATAGTCTGGGTGAACAAATAAACTTCCTATTTCAGGAATGCCTTTATAGGCATTTGCAGTGCAAGTCAAAATATCTTCGTTAGCTGGTCCGCAAGCGATGGTGCCGATAATGGTGCCATCTATATTTTTGGCCATTAGAAAATATGGGTTTTCATCATCTTCAAATAAATCATTTCGAACAAATTCCTTTTTTAAAAGGATTTCAGAATCTCTTAGTTCATCCAGATTTAAATAGCCGTTTTTTTCAAAAGTATCGGTTAAGATTAACTCGAAAAAAGTATCAAGGTCAGGAAGGTCTTCTATTGTTGGTCTACTAATTTGAATTTCATACATTGAAACCACACTCATAACTATATCCTCGCTATTAAACATTAATAAATGCCTGCTTGCTTATAGAGACTCTTTATATTTCTTATAATAACCTAAACTTAAAAAAATATTACGTGCTCCTAAAATTATAAAAACTACTGAAAAATACTTTTTCTCAATCAAATACAATATTCCCAAAATCAAAAATCCAATTCCCGTAAATGCCTTTATTTTCAACAACTGTTTATTATTTATTACTTCAATTTTACACTTTCCATATTTTTTTGTTTGTTTAATCCTAGAATCATATGCTAAATAAGGCATAAAATTAAACACAAATACAACTATATCAATTATTAATAACCCAAGGATAATCGGAAAGATAGGTTTAATAGCACTTGCAGAAACAGCTAGTAATCCGATTAGTACTGTAGCTAATATTATAGAATATAGAGTTCCTTTTCTTGTTCTATTTCTTATACTTGTATATTTATCTATTTCTGATTCACAATCACTATAAATTGGTTTAGTCCCAGCTTGTGCTGAAAAAATGTGAATATAATTATCTACAGAAGCAACAAGTTCCCATCCTGCTTCTTCAAATATAGTGAAGTATTCTTCATTTGTATCTGTTTGGTAATCTATATTATATACTATATTTTGAGGCTTATCTTTCCTTAATTTATAGAAAAATCCCCCTATTATATCTTCTAATATCCAACCTTGAATTGCATAATTTTTCAGTTTTTCCATATCACTTTCTTCACTAAATGCCAGTCCATTAATCATTACATATTTATTTTTCAAGAATATTCCCCCTTTTCTAATCCAAAAAATTTTCAGCGAATTTAACCATCTGCTTTTTACGTTCAATCTCTTTTATAAGCATATCCCGTCCTTTATTGGTTATTTCATATACTTTTTTATTTTCATCTGTGTCACAAATTAACTCCACTAACTCTGCTGCTAAAAGCTTTTTTAATGTTGTATAAAGTGATGCCGGCCCAATAGTAACTTCATTATTCGTAAACTTCTCAATAGTTTTCATAATTAAGTATCCATGTTTCTTCTCAATGACACTAGATAAAATATAGAAAGCTGAATCTGTTAATTCACCGATTTCAATAGAATCTTTTCTTGCCATAAAATTCTCCTTTCTAACCAAAATATATCATTCATTGATATATCATTAAATGTAATGTATCATTAAATGATATGTTATGTCAAGTATAGATTTGCTGATCTCATAACAGCATTTTTATGCACTAAAAAGCCCCATCAATTTTATTGGACAGGGGCTTAAATTCATTCATATAGACTATCTTTTAATCTTTTTAGTGAGTATTCCTATTTATATCTCCTACAAATTAGAATTTGTCATTCCTTATAATACTGAAACATCTTTTGATAAAGTTCTCTTGTTTGCTTTTCATCTCCCCATGACAAACTATCATCAGCATAACACAAAGTCCAAAAAGGTTCTTTATTATCAATTTCAGATGGCAACAACGTCCATATTGAGTACATTTTTGAGCCAAAGCGCTGTATATCCATATCATCTTGATAATATATTTCTTCCAACTTACTAATAAAAAAACAGCCAAACGTATCATAATTAACATTATTCGCTAAACAGTAGTCAAAAATAATTTTAGTTGTACCTTCTATATCAAAAGTTCTCCACTCCAGTTCTATTAGCAAAGCATTATCCGGATGTTTTAAGAAATATGTATCGAGAATTTCTTTATATTCTGCATCCGATACCAATCCGACATATAATAAAATAGCATATGATAATAATATTTCGACCATAATATCTCCTCTATAAATTAGTAAAACCGTTCCAAGATTTTCAAGTCTTACATTAAGACCTGGCACAAGTTGTTCGAGTACTGTATTCATATTAGCTATTGCTTTTTGAATAATATTACAAACCTTAACTGGAATTTATTGACTTCGAATTATTTACAAGGGCATAAATAAATTTTATATATTTACATTAAACTCTGAGGTAAGCCCATCATTTTCATCAATTCTAAATTGAATCTCAAACCAAAAATCAAGCACTTCACCATTACTTGTTGGGTTGAACGTTGCAAAAACATGGTCTCCTTCAAATTCATCTATTTCTAAATTTTTTTCGTCAAAAGTATCAATAACAAATTCTTTTTCTTCGTCCTCAGACCACATTTCCAATTGTCCTTTTAGCCATTCTCCAAATCTTTCCATCCCATCAATCTGAGTTTCACCATCTTGGTACCAAGAACTATTAATATTAGTAATTCTATGTAGTTTCGAATACTCCTCATTTACAATATAGTTAATAATTTGTTTCACATTTTCAATTGCCTTAATTTCAAATTGCTGTTCTGTCATAAATAGTCTCCATTCTTAGTGTATAAATAGCCTTCACTACCTTTTTACTATTCCCAATATTTAAAATTGTAACCTTCTTCTAATTCTCCAATTTCATATCCAAGTGCTTTTATCAATTTATCTTTAAGACTACTACCCCATTCATTCAAAATATAATCTGGCATAATTCCTGCGATTTGAATCCCACGCTATGCTCAACATAAGCCTGTATAATTTCATATATCTATTCTATTTTTCAACTACAATACACATCGTTTTAGATTCTTCAAAATATGGTTTGCCTGTCACATCTGAATATATCTCAATCTTATTAAATCCTGCTTTTTTAATTTCTTTAATAATCGTGTCCTTCGTATATACTTTAAACCAGTTTCTAATTATATCCACTTTTCCGTCTTTGTCAATTATTGTGAATTGGTCTAGTCTCACATCACTCTCATAAATAAAATGCGATTCAAAACATATATGTCTTTCAGACTTCCAAAAACCACTCCCCTCACTTAAATACCATGTATGACTCTCTTTCTTATCTTCAAATTCCTTTAAAGTAAAAACATCAAATATAAATCTCCCTCCCACCTTCATCGAATCGTAGATTTTTTTTAATAAAATCGCTCTATGCTCATCTGATAATACTACAAAGTCACAATATATTAATGTCACAAGCTCGAATTCATTATTATAATTAATTTCAAGATAATTTTTATAAATGTAGTTTATATCTTGGTTTCTTTCACAAGCTTTATCCATAGCATAATTAATTGACCTCTTTGAAAAATCAATGCCAGTAATTTTGTACCCTTTTTTAAATAGTCGTTCAGCATACAAACCTGGGCCACAGCCTAAATCTAAGAGTTTCTTATAGTTTGATGATGGTACTATTTCAGTAATCCACTCTACTGATTTGTCTATAAAGTCATGACATCTACTAGATGCTTCTAATTGTGGATCTAAATGAGCTTCCAGCAACCCCTTCGAAATATGTTCATCATCCCAAAATTTACAAGTATTCTGCTCATATAGTTTTGGTTTTCTTAGATATTCGAATAATTCATTTAACATAATCTCTCACTTACCTTTCATTGAATAATATTTTTTTATTTAACGTTCTTAATAATCATATCCTTATGAATTTCATTATTAATATATATAGTTACATATATGGTCTATACATTTTCGTCTTCCTCCTTCTTTATTTTTATAACAATATGATTATGTGAAAATTGAAATAAAAAAGAGCCATAAAATTCACTCTACGGCTCCTAAAAACAGTGTCAAGCTATGCCGAGAGATTAAATATTAAAATCTAAATTGAAATTTATAGGATTGGTGTTCCTATCTTATAAATCTCATTTAGCATTTCATCTGTTACCCAAATGGAAAAATTTATCTCTGAGACACTCGAAAATACTAATTTAAGCACATTGTATATTTCTTCAGACTTCGATTTATCAGTACTACTTTTGAAATAACAATCATAGCAAAATTCCATATCACAAGGAAAATCCATACAATGAAATGAAATTCCTTCAATATTCTTAACAATCCACTCTTCAATTTCTATACCATTAGTAATACTATTTTCAATAATAGCACATACATCATGACTTTCATTTGTAAGCAATCGTACTTTTATCATAATATCCCTCTTAATAATTCAGAAAACATTCAAATTACTATTTATCTATCACTAAAGAATTATTTTCTTCTTTTATTATAAGCTATTTTTTTAATTAATCATTACTTGTGATACGGTATTTCTACTTATGGTATGGTTATCCTCAACATAAAAAGTGGAGATTTTTATTACCTCCTAATTATTATTTATATTACTTAATATTTCCTTTGCTTTTAAATATTCTTTACTCTTCTCTAAAAATCGCTTGCTAAACAATGAATATTTTTCACATTTATTTCCTAATTCTTCAATTGTTTCAATAGAGTCTCTTAGGTTACGTATTTTATTTGATTTAATTCTTTCTGTACTTGACTGTTCTATTTCTTTTAAATATTTCGCTAATATTTGTTGATATTCAGACAATCTAACTAATAAGTCTGCTCTAGATTTCAATAATCTACTCCCATTTAGACTGCACACTTCTATTGTTAATTCTGCTATCTTATAGTACTCATTTTCACCTTTAGCTTGCATTGTGAGATCCATAAAATCTATATAATTTTCAGTTTCATCAAGCGATGGATTTAGTATGGGTTCTTTAATTGTATCATGATTAGATTTCGACTCATTACATTTTCTACAGACAGGTAATAAATTATTCCAATCAAATGCAAGATTGTGATATAGTGATTTAGGTGCAAAATGCTCTACTTCTAGATTTCCTCCTTCTGATGGTATACATTCACAAAATACACATTTACCATAACTTGCTTTCGATAACTCAATTTGTATGTCTTTTGACCTGTAGTGTTTTAATAATTTATCTTTTTCCTCTTTAGGAATTTTCGAATACTCTCCATATTTATTTACAGCATAATCTAGTTTTTTTGTCCACTCAACACAATTATTTTTTAATACGCTTGGTGGTTCAGATGATTTATTTATTTTAATCATATTAACCCTCCAATTGTAATTCTGCTAATTTTATTTTGAATACTGAAACTATTGTATCTGATGGATGTGCAACTTTTTCAAGTTTATCCATTGTTAATTTTAATGCTTCAATATCTTTAGATTCAATATTCTTGACTCCTTCATTAATTAATTTTTCGTATGATTTATCAGATAAACTTTCAACGCCCATTAACTCCTCTAATATTTGATCTGTACTCCATCCACTATAAATTTTATTATTTGGTTCTAATTTTATGATATTATCTTCAGTTTCATCTAAAACTATTATCTCTCCATAATCAGCTGTAGCTATCATATGTGGTGAATGAGTTGTAACTATAAACTGTATATTAGGGAATATAGTTTGCAAAGATTTTTTTAAAGTTAATTGCCATTCTGGGTGTAAATGCACGTCTAGTTCATCAATAATCACTGTTCCTTTAGCCGTTCTTACTAGCATTCCATTTTCAGTGTTAGTTCTTTCTATCCATTCAAAAATACTTAAAACAATTGATAATATAGATTGAAATCCAGATGATAACTCTTCTAAATAACAAATTTGATTATCAATTTTAAATTTAGGTTCTAAATCTCTTTCTATTGAAATAAATTCAAAATCCATGTTATTTGGACCTAATTTATCCAAATTAGAAATTAACCACTCCCAGTTTTGTTTTTCTATAATTGCCCAATCCTTTTCAATCTGAAAATATCTATTAATTAGCCATTGCTTAACATTAGGTAAAATACCTCCATTTAAATTGTCTATTGCTTGATATATATACTCATTTCTTGAATCAATATGATTTAGCTCAACTTTCATTCCTTCAATTTTTTTATATTCGATTCTTCTAAATGCACCTAGAACCATTGGACAAAAATCAAGTCTCCCTATTTCGTTTGAATGGTATACCTTATCAGCTCCACCATTCGGTGGATTTTTAAATCCTGTCTTTGGTAGATTTCTATATAGATTTTTCATCATAATTTTTTCATATGGAACTATCCCAATTCTATTTACTTTATCATCTTTTAATATATCTATCCACGCTTCAAAACTTTCTTCATACCTTGAATCATCCATTCTAATTGATGAATAAGATAATACTATAGCTCTTAATAATGATGTTTTTCCACATCCATTTTTACCTACTATAAAATTAAATTTTTCATTAAAATCCACATCTAATTCCTTGAAACATCTAAATCCTTTTACATGTAGACTTTTTATATAACTATCACCCATGAAAATCCCCCTTAATTTGATTTAATTTAATTCCTTGCATATATTTTCAAATTATTACGTGAATATTATATCATGATTTATATCACAATTTTCAATATATTTTTACGCACTAAAACCCCCATCCGTTTTATTGGACGGGGGGTTAAATTAATTCTTATAGACTATCTTTTAATATTTTTAGCTTGATCTGAAAAAATCAAATTCACATTAGTATATCTTTTCAGTGAGTTTTCTCCCTCTTCTATATATTTCCATGAATCTAAATATGATTTTTTAATTGCAAACTCATCATCTTTAATAAACAACAAAAAACCTTCTGGATTTTTACGATATTTAAGTGCAAATTTTGAAGCTAATTTATCCTTTTCTTCCCATTTAACATTTGCATCCCCATGAAGTACATGCTCTAAATTGCAAGAAAAGAAATATATACTATAAGGTATACTTCCCCACACTTTAGGTAAAGTCAGTAGTCTTTTAATATTAGCTACTTTCCGCTGATTTCTATCCTGAATATTTTTACAGTTAGCTGTTTTTATTAAATCGCTATCATAAAATGGTTCTGAATAATCATCTTCAACTACTTTATCATCTCCTATAAAAGCTCCATCCGTATCAATAATATGAATAACCTCTAAAAAATCTGAAGCTTTGTATGAGTATTTCTTACTATATTCTCTTATAAAGTTTCCAATTTTTGCAATAATGTTAGATGGAGATACCCCATTTTCTGTAGTTATATCCCCTCTTGTAAACTCAACTATTACACTTTCTGTTTTAATCAATTTACTCATTATTGCTGCAAGTGCAGTCTGATCTGATATCCCTTCAACTATAACAAATACAATTTTTCTTTTAGAAGGCATCAAACTCACCTGCCTCTTTAAAAGACAATGCAATTTCATAATTATTTGTAAGATCGTATAAATCTTCTTTTTGACCACCTAAGGAAATTCCACGATAATATAAATATCTAAGATTATTATTAGTCTGAACATTTTCAAGTTGAATATATCTGTTTGATGTATTATTTGTGGTAAAGAAAATGAACTTCTTATCTATAGTTTCAAGTGGACGTAAATTATGAGATGTAAAAATCAATTGTCCTTTTCCTGATTCAGAAATAATTTTTAGTAATTCTCCTAATAAATATTCAAATACACCTGCATCCAACTCATCAATAGCAACTGTAACTCCTTGGTTATTATACATAGAAATTAACAGCTGTAGAATCGAAATAATTTTCTTAATTCCTTCCGATTCATATCTAAGTGGTAAAACAGTACCATTTCTAATTGATACAAGCTCCACCGAACAACCTTCATTATTATCTGGAAGTAAAACCGTTCCAAGATTTTCAAGTCTTACATTAAGCCCTGGCACAAGTTGTTCGAGTACTGTATTCATATTAGCTATTGCTTTTTGAATAATATTACACACCTTAACTGGAACAATTGAAGATCCTTCAAGTTTTATTGCAATACTTCCTGTTGATACTGTTTTTTCATTATCAAATCTAAAAAAGAATGGAAGCGCTGCATTTAAATTAATTAATCCTGCACTCTTTGTATCTACAATATATAGATAGAAATTTCCGTATTCTACTAAAGCATTGATAACAGTTAAATATTCTTTTACTTTACAATTAGCTCTTATTGCAAGCAATGTTTCTTTTACAAAAATAAATGATTGCGACCTTTCATTAGCTAACTGCTTATTAACCATTAATTTATTTTTTAAGTCTCTATCTGAACCTATAATTTCACTGTATTTTGTATTTGGTATGAAAGGTGAAACCTCAGATGTAGTGTTTATAAGCTGTTGCATTTTAAATCGCTTTCCATCTACATCACCTGACATACTTAAAACTTCATTTCGAATCACTGCATGATACTTATTATTTGATATTGTATCTTCAATGTTTGATTCACTTTCCATCTTCTCTTTCATTAAATCAAATCTATATTTAACACTAAAAGTTCCCTCTTTGTTATATACACCAAAAGTAAACTCTATAGTCGCATGATTTTTTCCACTCATAATGTAATTTACACAATCATCAGAAATGCTTCTACCTGATAAAATCGTTTTCAAAATAGATAGAGCATCAATAAGTGCTGTTTTTCCTGAACCATTTTGTCCATATAACCCCATTATATCAACGATATTTTTTCCATTATTTTTAGCACATGCAAAATCAATTGAACCATATTCTATATTTTTAAAATCATGCAAAGTTATATTATGAATTCTAACATTTGAAATATCCATATAGCACCTCCTAGTATATTTATATTATACTAATAGTCGTCTAAAAAATCAATGCAAATCAAAAAATCAATACAATTTGTATTGATTTTTTGATTTTATTACAATATTTTTAGACTATCTGTTACTAAATATATTTTACTTTAGATCATTTATATAAGCCCGGATTGATATTTATTAAACAATGTTTATTTTATTATCAATCATAAAAATAATGTCTGTATTCATTAAATATATTCTTATATGTCAGACTTTATTTTTCCATAAATTATTTGTTGTCTATATTTGGGTTCGAAAACTATATGATATTTACAATTCCATTTGCTATGTGCTGAAGCATTTGAATCTCTCCATTGTATTATTCTGAAACGGTAAGCAAACCTAATTCTATTTTACATTGAAGGTTTTCTTTTTTCTACATATAGCTAAAAGACTTCTAAACCCACAAGTATAACTGGATTATTCATTTTAAAAAATAGATATACAAAATATCTTACACTCCATCTAAGGAATTAACCATGTCCTATATGGATAGTTTTTCAATAAGATTTATTCATTTCCTAAATACAACATGTAATCACCTATTAATACGCTCTTTCTTCATACATAATCCACTATTACATTTCTGATATAACCTTTTTAGTCACCATCCACGCCAATAATGCATTGTCTTCTGTGACAATTGTTGTATCAGCACTTTTTCTTACTTCAACACCTGGATGAATTAAATTTCTATATCCTCTGATTGCATCTGAATGCTTTAACGCTTCATGAGTGAAAACTTTATAATTTTCAGCTACTAATACTAATTGCGACAAAGTCATATTTTCCACTTTAATTGTCTTATCTTTTCCACCTGAGAATTCAAACTTATGTTGCTCTATATTATTTTCTTTCAACTTATGCATCATTAATGCTTCTACAATGCTTCCTGAAATCACTAATGATGATTTAAATGATTTTGTTATTAATGCAATTATATTTTCACGTAAATCTCGAATAATCATATCTTGAATATTTGTATCACTAATTATTTGAACTTTACTCAAAAGATTTTCATCATATCCAAACTCCTTCAATTTATTCGGTGTAAAATCATTCAAAAACATAGATAGCTCATTAAAAATAATCTCACAATTAGTTATCTCTTTCAAAGCATTATTAACTTCAATATTGACTTTATAGACCGTTGATTGTGTGTCAATACCATGCTCATTATTACTAGTTTTTCTAACATATTTTTTTTCAATGAAATACTGTATCATTTCATCTGCCTTTATCTTATTGAGATGAAGAAACTTTGGTAATAATCTGTATGGACATTCTATAAAACCATTTTCAGCGTTCTCATAAAAGTTATTTAGCACCCTTAAAACCCAACCACTTTCATCCCTAAGACTATTCACGGCTTCTAACTCTTCCTTCATCATATTCATATAGTTTGATTGCCGTTCTATCTCTTTATAAAGTGATTCACTATATCTTTTTTCTCCACGAGATTTTTCAAAAGCTTTTTGGCGTAATTTTACTGCATTTTCATAATCTCTCTCATCACTGTAAATATTAGCAAGATTATGTAACGATGCTACGGATACCAACTCTTTATCATTTTCTAAATACTCATAATACTTCTTAGATAATTCATTATCACCACACTCCCGATATGAGTATGCCACTTCAAATCCAACTGCTTTCACTATATGCTCGAAATCATATCTCTCTACTATTTCACATACTAAGTTATACTCCTTCAGTTTATACAATCCCTCTATTAAAGGTGAAACTACAAATTTAAAAAACTCTTTTTTCGAATTATGAAACTTGTATTCACTAGATTTTACTAGATTTATCAAATCTAAAATTTCGTTCATATTATCAGGAATTACAAAACTACAAAAACCTTCAGCTCTTTCTTCTGGTGAAGCAATATAGAGATACTCAATGCCATACTTAAAAGCTTCCTTATATTTTTCTTTATAGAAGTATATCATATTTAATGCGTAAAAATAATTTTTATTCTTAAATTGCTTTATCGCACACTTAAGGTCAGAAAGCCCACCACTTGAATCACTGTAAAATTTAAAATAACCTCTTATCCCTCTTATTTTTGCAACCAATTTCGAGTTTCTTTTAACCGTTTCTTTACTTAAAACAACATCAAATAGCTTCTTTAAATATTCTTCAAATAAAACATAATGCGTTTCCTTTGCTATATGATAAACAATTGGGTCAAAGGTATAAGTCATTGGAAGGTTTTTAATTGCTCGTTCTAAATCCTCACCATCCGAAGTAAGAACAATGCCAAGTTGTGCATAATCTTTTACAAAACCATTCGCATAAGAAACTACATGCGAAAAGTATTCTCTTGCTGTTAACTCATCTTCATTTATATAGAATAAATAACCAATCAACAATGCTGTTTCATATTTGTCATTATTAATGTAGCTCCTTAAAACATCCAACTTAAGTAACCAGTCAATAATTTTTTTCTCTTTCTTCTCAAAACAATAATAAACTAAATATGACAAGATAGTATCCGTAGTATCCAATTTATTAATATCTAAATCTGCTAATACAAAGTCACTTATTTCTTCATTCCCAATAGATTTAAGTAATAGATACAAGATTGTTTCATTATTCGGATTTTTACTAAAGCCTTTTTTTAGTGTTTCGATTGCTTTCTCTTCATCAGCTGGATTATTGTTCGCTAATAAATGTAATGCATAATAATAGTATGATTGAAAAATCGAATCAACTCTGTTTATACAGTCTTCATATATTTTTCTTGCTTTAATTGGAGAATACCCTTTGTAATTCTCTATTTCATGCATATATGCATCTATAAACTCAAGGAATGGGTCAATTCCCCTATCGTTTATGATAATATCTTCGAGTTCATCATAACTTTCACTATTTAATAATTCAATTAACTCTTTCCTTTCCATCTCATCACCTCATAAAAATAAATATCAACATCATCAATACGCTCCATCACTTAATTCGCTTATTTATATCTGACAACTTTCAAATAGATAAACCTTCCAATTTATTTACCCTTATCCCACTGTATTACTAGCAAAGGAAACAAAATACTTCCCCGCAATAGATATTTCTGATTACTTTTTTACGCATAATCTCATAACATAATCTTTGCCTTTTTATTGAATCAATTTCTCAAATTCTTCTATGAGCACATTTGCAAAGTTACCAATGAACATTTGCTTAATTTCATCAAAAAGCAACATTGATAGTCCTATGAAAGTTATTATACAAACATTATAATAATATTTATTTATGGTAGGGTTCTCCTCAACATAAAAAGTGGAGGTTTATTAATCACTCCACTTTACATACTATTTAAGTTTATATCTTACCTTCGCTTCTAAGCTTCTTGACTTTAGCTATAGCCTTTTTAATTTCAACCATTTCTTTTAACCCTCCAAACACACATCCAACCGAAAATATAAAAAGAAATGCTATTATGATTTGAATAATAAATCCCGAATATAAAAAGAATAGTAGATATATAATAGGAATTACTATAGTTCCTACGATTCCTAGTACAATTGTACTTTTTACGTCATCATATTCACTTGCTTTTTTAACTATTGATGTATAAATACTTTGAATCTCTGCTTCTATTTCTTTTATAAATTCAGACCCTATTTTTGTCTTATATACTTTATGACTTATTATTTTTTTTGCATCAATCAGTCCTTCTTCACTTTTAAGGTTAAGATGCTGTATAGATTTTATTATATCATCTTTCTCCAATTTGGCTATAGTAGCATCTTCTCTTGTTTCAAATAATATTCCATCTACGGTTTTAGCTTCTCTGTCCATGGTTTCTAATTTCGTTTTTAGTTCTTGAATTTTATTTTCTGCTATAACTGTTTTGAAATTACTTGACTCTATTTTTGATAATAATTTTTTTACACTTTTTTCATCAGTTTGATCGGTTTCAGCTTCAAATTTTTCTATTGTGGACTTTTCGATTCTAGCAACATAAGCTTCTCTTCTTGTTTCAAGTAGAACTCCATCTACAGTTCTCAACTCAATATCGATTTCGTTCAATTTAGTTTTTAATTTTTCTAATTGTTCATTAACATTGATTTTTTTGAATTCATATTTTTCTATGTTATTTACAGCTAATTTTAAATTCTCTTCGTCTTCATAATTAACCTTATCCATGACACTATCCAAATATCTTTGCTCTACTATTATTAGTTTCACATCGTCTCTTGAGTCATAAAGAGTTTCATTTAATGTTCTACTATTTATATCTATCTTACTTAAAATTTCATTTACTTCATCTATATACTTATTTACTATTTGCGTTTTACAATTTAATAATAGTATTTGATTTTTCATACTTAATATATTTTTTTCAGCTTCTTCCATATTCTCAATAAATAACATTTTATCTTCTATATTTTTATTTGCATTTTTATTTATCAATTTAATTTCAGTCATTATTTTTTCTATTTTTTCTTTTTCTTGCCTTGCTAAATTTGCTTCTTCTCTTGTTTCAAATAGTATACTATTTACAGTTCTAGCTGCTATATCTAATTTTAAAAGTTTATCTTCTATTACCCCAATTGCCTCAATGTTTTTATGAGTAAAACCTAACCTTTCAGCTTCTAGTTTAATTCGATCTCTTGCTTCTTCGCACTGCTCTTCATTTTTAATTGGTAGTGATTTCAGAATATCATTTAGCTTTTTATTTTTATATTCATTTAAGTCATGACCAAAATAATTTCCTATTTTAAATATGAATTTTTCAGAGTCTCCAAAATTATCAATAGCATATTCAAAAATTGAGATTTCGTAAGGATTTAATTCTATTAACTCTTTAATTATTCTTAATTTTTCACTACTACTAATGTTTACCTTTTTAATATTAGAAAGAATAGTTAATGATTCTTCACGATTTTCTTTATAAACTCTATCAAACTCAATATTTGAATTTTTCTCTAAAAAATCCATGTACGCAAATCCTATGGCATATATCGAATTTTCTAATCCAAAACTCAAAACTTCTAGTGTGTCTGGATTATCAAATACCCCCTGTTTATACTTGTTAGCTTGGTAATTTGAATGTAAATTTCCAAATTGATTCGCAACTGAATGTATTAACCCTGATGTCATATTAAGAGCTCCGGCTTGCATAGCTCCTTTCATTGCTCCCTCTAACCCAAATCCTCCACCTTGCCACTTTCCTCTGTATTCTTTTCGTTGTCTTCTGTATTCTTCCTGTTGCTCTTGATTTAACATAATAGATAAATACTTTTCTTCTATTTGTTTATAAGCATTGTCCCAAGCTTTTAATGAAGATCCACAGTATTGTTCAACAAATTTTTCTGAATTAATGTTGTAAAATCCATCTTTTATAAGGCTATTTATAACCTTTTCTATTTCTTCGGAAAAGATTGCCCCCCATTGATAATTTACTTTATCAATAACATCATCTAAACTTCTATTTTCATTGATATAAACTGATTCAAATCTTTCTTTTGCTTGCTCTGATATTTTATCATATTTAAGTCTTATATCATTATAAAGAACTCTTTCTGTTTTTATTACAATATCATTTCCTATAAATTTAAATTTTTTCATTTTATAATTCCCCCTATTTCAAGGTTTCCAATGTATTTTTTTAATTAATTTTAACCTGTTTTCCAAGAACTTTCTTCTGTATAAATCATTGAATTTTTCCTTGTATAATTCTTGTTTTCACATAAGCTATTCCTTGTAAATATCTTTACTATGCTCTCTTTTTGATTCTCAAATTTTCTTTTTCCACTTTCGCTATTTACTGCATAATTTATATCACAAGTTTCAATATATTTTTACGCACTAAAAAACCCCCATCCGTTTTATTGGATGGGGGCTTTATTTGGCTTTTACAATTTAGCGTATCTGGTATTTTTAGATGTATATCCTTGATCTTTTTATCTTCTACGCTTATCCTTGATATTATCATATGATAAAAGGTCTTTTTCTCTTGGTTATCCATCATGCCAAGCATTGATGCTAGGTTCTTTATCACGCTCCTTACTTCTTCAATTTCAAGAGTTACACTACTATTAAATTCTAGGGTATTTTCTATTTCTATCCTTCTATTTGAAAGAGATTCTATCTTTTTACTTAGCTCTGTTATTCTTTCTGAAAACAGCTCTACTTCTATCATTTCTTTCTCATATAGGCTTACATATTTACCCTTATTCTTTTCTATTTCTGATATTGCCTTCTCTATCTCTTTGAGTTCTGCTTGGTATGGTTTTATCTGTTTTACCCTATCATCATTTACTTTCTTTACTATCTTCTCTAGTATTTTAGGATTTTGTACAATTTCTTGTATTCTATCTAGTACGGCTTGTTCTGCATAGTCTGCTCTTATGCTATTAAATTTACATACTGAAGCTCCTTTACTTCTTGCCGCTCCACATGAGTAGTATCTTAGGACTTTTTTACTTCCATCTTTGAGTTTATTTGTGGTTCTTGTTCCAACCATAGTTGCCCCACATACTGGACATTTGATTAACCCTGTTAGAACGTAGTTTCCTTCAAAATTCTTCATCGGCTTTTCTGCTCTAGTTTTCTTGATGGCTTGTACTTTATCCCAAAGGTCTTGCGATATTATTGCCTCATGTGTACCATCGGCTATGATTACATTTTCACTTTTACCTTTTCTTTTTTTCTCACTCCAATTCTCATATCTATTGAACCTTACTTTTCCTACATATACAGGATTAGAAATTATCTCAGAAATGGCGGCAGTGCTGAAAGTGTTGTCTTTTTTTGTTCGGTATCCCTGCTTATTTATTGTATTTGCAATTGCTCTTAGTCCTTTTCCAGAAGCATACAGATTGAATATCTTCCTTACTAGCTCTGCTTCACTTTCTACAATTACCAAGTTCTTTTCTCCGGTTTTGGATTCATCTACAATTTCACTGCTGTACCCTAGGCAAATTCCTCCATTCCATTTACCTTCTCTACTTCTTTGTGCCATTCCTAGTTTTACGTTATCTATGATGGTATTTCTTTCAAGCTCTCCAACTGCTCCCATCATTTGAAGTGCAAATCTCCCCATTGCGGTTTCTGTTTCAAAGTTTTCTGAAAAGGATTTGAACACTACATTATTCTTACTTAGTTCTTCTACTATTTTTAGGAGGTCTATGGTCTTTCTGCTTAGTCTTGATATTTTCCAAACTAGAACTTCATCAAATTTTTGTGCTCTTGCATCTTCTATTAGTTTCTGTAGCTGAAGTCTTCCTTTTATTGATTTTCCCGATATTCCTCTGTCTACATATTCTGCTACTACTTCTTTATTGTACAAGCTACAGTAGTTTTTGAGAGTATTTAGCTGTGCATCTATGGAATATCCACTCAAAGCTTGTTCTTCTGTTGAAACTCTGGCATATATTGCAACTCGCTTTCTACATTGTGTGTCTTCTATCTGCTTGCTCATATTCTTCCTCCTTAGCTGAGATTTGTATTTTCTTATCGCTTATTTTTAGTTCTACTTCTTGTAGGTTTCTATCTTCATCAATTCTTATTTTTGAAATCAAAAGCTGAAGTATCTCTTTTGAGCCTTCAGCTTCTTCATCAAAAATTATGCTTGTTACTTTTGACAAGGTATCTTTTACAAGGTCTATGGATATTTGATTTTTTGTGTGTTCCTCTAGGTATTCTTGTATTTTTACCTTCTCTGATTTCAAGTGTTCTGATTCTTCTTTGATTTGCTTTATCTGTTTTGAAAATGAGTCTTCATCTACTTTATCTTCTTCAAATTGTAGTAAAAGGTTACTCTTTTTAGATTTTAGCTTATTTTCTGCTTCAATCAAGCTATTTAACATTTTTACATTATCTTTGAAGCTTAGGTCTTTATCTTTTAGTCTGTTTTGCACATCTACTATTATGCTTGGATTTTCAAAGACTTTTTTTATCACGCTGTACACTTGATGCTCTATTTCTAATGCTGGAATTAGCTTGGCATTACAAGCGGTACTTCCCCTATTTGTGATACTATTGCATTTGTAATAATAATATACTCTCATGCTCCCATCTTTATTTTTACGTCTTTGGGTTACTCCACAAAGCATCTTTCCACACTGATTACAAACTATCATTTTATTCAATTTGAAGTTATGAGCATCAGTTTTAGGCTGTATTTTGGAAGTTTCGATACTTTTTTTATTTACTGTATTCCAAAGCTTTTCTGAAATTATTGGTTCATGATTTCCTTTTATTATTTGGTTTTTGGAGTTTATATTTGATTCCATGTACCCTGTGTACAATCTTCTTGTAAGTATGCTTCTTACTGTACTTATGCTAAAGACTCTCCCTTGCTTACCTCTATAGTTATTTTCATTTAAGAAATTTACTATTTTCTTGTATCCAAAACCTTGATTTCTAAGTTTAAATATTAGCTTTACTGTATCTGCTTCTTTATTTACTTTCAGATTAGATTTTAGTTTTTGAGCTTTACAAGTGTCTCTTGGAATTATGTCATATCCAAGTACTGGCGAACCTGCATAGTATCCTTGCTTTATGCTTTGATGTATTCCATTTTTTATATTTTCATTTATCACCTCTACTTCTAGTTCTGCTATACTTCCTAGCATTTGTATTGTAAATTCCCCTTGTCTGGTTGTGGTATCCAAGTTTTCACTTACGCTTATCACGTCTACATTATTGGCTTTTATTTCTTTTACTATTGTGAGTAGGTCTTGAAGGTTTCTTGCTAGTCTGCTTATTTTCCAAACTATCACTTTTTGGAATATTCCCTTGCTAGAATCTTCTATTAGCTTTTTTAGGTTATCTCTTTTATCCATGCTCTTTCCTGTTATTCCCGAATCAATGTAGAATCCTTTTAGGTTCAAATTGTTATTTAGGGCAAATTTTTCTATTTCTGCTTTTTGTGCTTGTAATGAATACTTTTCAGTTTGAGCTATGGTACTTACTCTTAGGTATCCTACTGCATCTATACTCACATTTCCTCCCTTCAAATACTTTCGCCATTTTCACCACTTTCACCATCAAGCGATATTTTTTATTTTAATTCAAATCAGATGCACCTTTATTTTCTCTATTTACATTTTGAAAGTGCTTTATTACTAATTCTGCTAGTTTATCTATGAAAAAGTTATATTCTGATTCAAATTGCTCTGTTTTACTATCCATCTTCAAGACCCCTCTTCAATGTTCAATATTATAATATATGCTTATTTTAGCTTTTATAACTATCTTTAAGGCTTTCTTTTAGTGTACCCCCAGAAAATCATTGCTCGGAGAAAAATCCACCAACATTCCGCTTTGTGGCTCCAGTTGGTAGGAAGATTCCCCTCCGAGCTCTAATTTTCTTTTGGGGTTTATGTGTCTATTCTAAATCATCTAGATATGAATCACTTACTACTTTTTTAGTGTTATTTTTCCTTGATTTTTTTGACTTTACTTTACTCTTAACTTTGGGAATGGTATTAGTATTAGTTTTAGGTTTGATATTTTTGTTCCATACCTCTATTTCCTTATGAGTTCCAACATTCCTAATTTCGTAAAATATCCCTACCTTTTCAAGGTTGGTTTTAATTTTATTTAGGTTTTGGCTTAAATAACTTGGAGTTTTCGCCCATGTCTTATCTTTCTCAATACCTTTAAAAAATGCCTTGCCATTTAAAAGTTCCCAAAGGGTACTTACCGAACCTTTCCAGTTATCTTTGTTATCCATGAAGTCGATTATGGTGTCTGCTACTGCATTTGTTGATATTATCTCAACATTTATATTTTCTTGATTTTTCCTGTATATTTCTAGATACTCTTTAGAACTTATTCCCAAAGCCTCAGATATTGCACAAGACCATTTAACTGCATCTGCCATTCTTGGAAGTTCCTCTAGCTCTATCTCTTTATATATCTCTCTTGCACGACTTATGGTTTCAAAGATATGATCCATGAAGTAAGGTATACACTCGTCAAATTTATCAAATATTTCTTTTTCAGTCTTTCTCTCATTATTTTGAATCGTTTTTAGGTGTAGTACTATTGACCTATCAAGTAAATCTGGCTGTTCTGTGGCTATATTTATTCCATTTAGAATTAGTCCTCTTCTTAGAGAATAGGTTATGAGGCTACTATCTGAATATAGTTTTCTTTTTAGGAAATTCCCCCCTGTAGCTACTTGGCAAAATATGTCATTATATTCTTCGTTTATCCTATTCAGATTATCGTAAGGTATAAGATATGCGTTGTTTAAATGAAGCACCAAGTCCTCTTTACTTTTTGGGTAAGAATATATATCTACAGTTGAAGGATCTACTATCTTCTTTATCATTCTACATACCGTACTTTTTGAGCTTCCTTGATTTCCAATTAAGATTAGTATGTGGTGGGGTATCTCTGGTATAAAGTAAGATATTATGTTTATTACTAGCAGTTTTAGTTCATCCTTAGTCTTTACATTTATGAAATCTTCTAATTTCCAAATATCTACATCTTCATTATATTCTGGCTTATATTGTTCTAGCATTGTATCATTCCGCAAAAAGCATATGGGGGTATTTTTAACTATTGTATATTTCTCATCTGTTATTTTCACAAAATCATCACCCCCTAAATCATAGTAGAATGTGCCCTTATATTCACCTATTCTTACAAAGCTCTTTATGCTGTTCTTTTCATATCTCGCTTTAGCTTCAACTGTATCTATCATATTGTTTATCTTATCAGCTTTTACTATGTTTTGAGCTTTGTAACATTTATACCTTATTATGTCTTTAAATTCAGTACTTCTTACAAGTATGAATTTACTTCTACCCTCTCCCAAGTCTATTTCTGCACATACTTCATTGTTTTGAGTCATGAAGTATTTAAATTCCTCCAAATATTTTAACCAAATACTCCCACGTTCTTCGGATTCCTCTTCTTTATTTTTACTTCTTCTATTTTCTGACATTCTATTTTGCCTCTCCCGTTTGTGAATATTTTAAGTTTGATAGGGTGATTATTCACACCCTACCAAATTTCATTTTATGCTAAAGTTCATCAGCTTCTAATTCTTAATCTTCTTGAGCTCTTCTCCTTTGATGAGATTTCTTTTTAGGACTTCTCTGTTTGGATGTATAAACCCTTTCATCTTCTGCATCATCTTCTTCTGTATCTTCTAAGTCTGTATCTTCTAAGTCTTCATCTTCTTCTGTATCTTCTAAGTCTTCATCTTCTTGAACTCTTCTCCTTTGATGAGATTTCTTTTTAGGACTTCTTTGTTTGGATGTATACACCCTTTCCTCTTCTTCATCATCTTCCTCTATATCTTCTATATCATCTTCTTCTGTATCTTCTAAGTCTTCATCTTCTTGAGCTCTTCTCCTTTGATGAGGTTTGCTTCTATATGTTTTCTTATTAAGATTTCTTTCTTTAGATGTATACTCCCTTTCCTCATCTTCTGCATCATCATCTTCTATATCATCTAAATTCTTTGTCTCAAAATAATCACATCTGTCGACCTTCTTAATTTCTGCCATGTTTGAGTAGCCTGACTTTGAGGCTATCGTTGCATAAATCTGTTTTCCAATAAGCATACTCATTTTTAATTGAGAGATCTCTCTTGATGTTATCGCCCTTATCAGTTGAGCAAATATGCTACTTGGATTGTTATTAACGAATACCGAATACTCCCCATAGTTGCCATCTTGGTCATAACAACATAATTTCAGTATGTTGCTATCTCCTCCTTTTATTATCTCAGCATCGTGTATTACTACCTGTGTCTTGCCATCTTTAATGTATCTGTAGATACTCCCACTTATACTTATTTGTGCTTCGTTTCTATTTTTTATACTGTTCATCGTTATTCTCCTTCTTAATTTTATATTTCAAACTTAAAGTAGCTTTTTACTGATTTGGTTAAATTTTTAAAGTCTTCTTCAAATTTCTTCATATTTACATTTAGAAACGTAACTCGATATTCTTCGCTTAAATTGTCTTCTAGCTTCATTTTGATTAAATCCAAAAAAAGTAAAACTTCCAAAAATTCTACCGTTTCAGGGTAATATTCTTCTAGTTTCAGTTTAAAGTGTATCGTTGAGTCGTCTATATCAATTTCGCCTATATCTTTAATAAGAAATTCCTCCTCTGTATTTATATCATTTATCATTTTAATTAAAGCAGCTATTACCGGTTGATTCGAAAAATCTTCTTTTGATAAGGATTCTACTGACAAATCTAGAGTCTCAATTTTAAGAAAATATTCTTCTGTACTCTGTTCATTGCTAATGTTTATATTCATAGGTTATATCTCCATATTCTTTTATTTTCTCTTCATCTTCTATCTTACGAAACTTATCTCAAAAGTGACCTCTTTTTCGGTATTATCAAAAAGACTATACATTTCGATATATGAACTAATTTTTTCTGCAATTTCATCCAGATTGTCGATTATTTTCAGCGGTTCATTTATAAGGTAATCCGTAATTTCTGGTTTAAAATCGAAGATGATTCCATCATCGATTAGTGATAAATTCAGTTCATGCTCGAAAGAAGCCATTTCGTTATTCTTTAGAAATTCATATATATCATATGAATACTCCACTGCCCTCGATTCATTGTCTGAATCTTCTAGAAATCCGCTTTCCAAAAACTTAATCCTTAACTCCACCCCCTCAACTTCCATAATTTTATACCTTCTGTCTCTATCAAAGTTCTCAATATCTTTATTTAATATAAACTTCTTCTTCATACTTATTCTCCTCTGTTCTCTTTTTATAGATTTGTATTTGAGCCTACCTGCCGGCAAGGGTAAGCTTGGTTTTAGAAATGGCTAATTTCTATATTTATATGATATACTAAAAAAAGCTTTATGTAATTATGTGTCCTATATATACTTTTTTCATAGGACACCCCCCCTATTTAAAAAATAAAAAAGCACACTAGATTACTTAATTCTGGTGTACTTTTTTATTCTCTATCATCTATAAATTGCATTAATAACATCATCTATTGATGTTTTAAATTTTTCTTTATCCTCATATTCTCCAGCCATGTTTTCTAACTCATCTAACTCATTTAACGCTTTTAACATTTCTAATAAATAGCCTTTACCTTTTTTCCTTGCCTTTAATTTTATAGCTTCATCCAAATAATCCCTTTTTGTATCATCTTCAGAAATCGTATTAAATTTAATAAGCCCAAATTCAAAGTCTTTAATTCTTGCTTTTTTACAAATATTATGCAAATCTTCAATATCTTTAGCTTCATAATCCTCAGAGTCAGTATTTGAAATCTCAGTATCTTCTATTCTTTCTTCTTCTATTTCCGAATAAAGTATATCCATTTTCATAGTTTTAATCAGATTTTTCAAGTTACTCCTCTCATTTATTTTTTTTGCTCTAATTTTTACAATGCCTGCTATTCTCTCCAATTCATAATCAATTATTTTTTTATCATTAAGTATTACTTCATCATCATTATCATAAATTCTATTAAAAAACTTTGTCTCTTCTTCTTTATTTTCTGATATTTTTATAAGAGTTTCTTCTGTTTCTTTTTTTAAAAAGTTTTTTATACATTCGCCTAACCGTCCTTCCTTATAAGCCCTATACATTAATGAGTCTAACTCTCCCATATCAGTTTTTTCTATTTCTTTTCTTTCGATTCTTTCTCCTATAAATTTTACAAGTTCTTCTATTTCCTTCGATTGATAATCAGTTATATCTTCCCCATTAATTATTGGTGTGACATGCTTATTATAAACTTTATTAATAAACTTTACCTCTTCTTCTGTATCTCCTGATATTTTTTTATAATTTTCATCTATTTCATCCCTAGCTTCTTTATATTTTTTAGTATATTCCTCATATTTTTTTCTATGCGATTCGTCCATTTCTTTTTTTAAAAAACTTGCTAAATATTTATCTAAACCTCTATGCTCATAATCTCCATGTATTAATCCTTCATATACGCCAGTATTCATTTCCTCAAATTCTTTTTTTATACTTGTTTTTTCTATTTGTGTCTCTATCAAAGAAATATTCATACTTGAATTTAATTTCTCAAAAAAACAAATCCTACTTTCTATTGGCATCTTACTAACAATTTCAAATGTATAGCTCATTTGTTTTGATAGATGTTCCATTATTTCTGTTTCAAAAAAAGTAGCTAAAAATACAGGATGGCTTTCTATCCTTCTTCGACTATAATCCGACAGCTCTTCTTTTACCAATTCCATACAGTATTTATTGTATTCAACCATTTCAGTTAAATCCTTACCTTTTAAAGTTCTATTTTTTCTATAAAATGGACTTTTTTCATACATAGAAAATAAAACATACGCTATATCCTTCCATTCTTTATTAAATTGATAAGTATTCTCATCACCTACATAATACTCTTTATCTTTACCCGCTTTTTTAAAATTACCCGGTTCTAAGTCATATTCTTCATTTTCACATATACGTTTTATCAGTTCAAGCAATTTTTTTCTATCCTTAAGTCCCATTAATTCCATAAATTCTTTAAAATTTAAATCATTATCATCTTTTAACTTATCTTTCATTATATACCTCCACTTATTTTCTATTATATAATATACACTAATATACAATAAAATTTTATATTTTCATATACTTAATTAACCTAATTTTATACCAATTTGAAAAGTAAAAACCTCTCAAATTGCTGAAAGTAGCAAAAATGGCGAAAGTTAGGTTTCTATGTACCGGTGTATTTTGTACCTAGTTTACACATACTCAAGAAAATAATATATGCTTATTCTACATTTAGCTACACATGCTCTTATCTCTACTTGTATTCATTTTACTTTCGTTTTCAAAAAAAAAATTGCACTATGGTTATTTTCAGCCATAGTGCTTTTATTTAGTATTCCTCTGCCAAAAGCATGGTTTCTACTATTTTATCCTCGTATTTATCCTCTATTATGAATATCTTTGCTTCTACCATGTCTTTCATTTCAACAATATATGCTTTTTCATACTCATCTTCTTCTGCACTATGAATGATTTTCTGTATTTCTTTGTCATCTATATTTTCTATCTGTAGGTCATATACTTGTAAATAGTCCAGATTTTCATTGTAACTTCTTTGTGATGTTTGTAAGCTCCAAAGTAATAATTGTATTTCTACTGGTATATATTCTTGTACTCCTATTGTTACATATCTCTCAAGTTTCATATCTTCTTATCTCCTATTATAGTAAATTTCCTTCTTTAAAGCTGTAGTAAAATTTTCTTCCGCCTATTATTATGTGGTCTATCAGATTTATTCCTAGTATGTTCCCTGCATCTTTTATTCTTTGTGTTATCTTTATATCCTCATTACTTGGGTATGGAGCTTCTTCTAAAGATGATGGATGGTTATGTGCTATTATCAAGCTATTTGCATTTGAAAGTATTGCTCCTTTCATTACTTCTCTTGGATGTACTATTGATGAGTTTAGGCTACCTACGCTAATCGTGTGTATTGCTGTTGGTTCATTTTTAGTATTTAGGTATACCGCTATTACTTTTTCTCTGTCTTCATCTTCCAAAAACTGCCTTACTATGTCTACTGCATCTTGTGGTGATGATACACTTCTAGGCTTGTACATTATTGATGCTTCTTTTACCATCTTGATTCCTATTATATTTACTCGCTTTGCTTGCTTATTTTTCTCTTCCATGGTTTCCCCCTGTACTATTTTTTATTTGAATTAAAAAACCCCAAGATAAAATTCATCTTGAGGTCATTTACATTTGCATTATTAGGTTCTTAGGTGTTATAGTTATTGGGATTATCAATATTACTGCAAAATCACTTCCTAGTAAAATTAGTGAGTTTGTGAATGATATTTCTCCATCTACTAGTATTTCTTCTACATATTCTGCTATATCTTCATCTACATATATATTTTGTGCCTTTAACTCTTGTAGTTCTTCTTCTGTTTCTACTACTAAAATATATCCGCCTAGATCTTCATTATCTTCTCCGTATTCTTCTTCTAGTATTTGAGCTGATTTTGATACTATATCTACTACTTCTTTGGGATATTTCGCCACTTTCTCCACTTCTTTCAAACAAGTTATTTTTTCCATTTTAGTTCTCCTTTTCAATTCCAGAAAATAGGTTCAGTTCTGCTATCGCTTCTTTTATGTTATTTGTAACTTCATTTAATCCATCCCATGCTTTAGAAATCATCCAGAATATCTGTTCTTGCCATACTACTTCTACTCCATATCTCCCATTTGATATTTCATCTACTCTTACTTGAACATTTTCACTTGTAAGTTCTCTTATTATTTTTTTGTAGAAATCAGCTATTTCATCTACTTGTTTTCCCATCATATCCAATTTAAATATGTTTTCTGTTAGTAATTGTTCCACGTTTTATCCTTTCTTATTTCTATAGTATAAAATTCATTAAATTTGATTCTAGTTCTACTTTTTATTTTTAAATACAAAAAATCCTCAATCTCTATTAGAGATTAAGGATATTATATTGAAATTATTATTATTATTTTCTACTTTTACTCTAGTCTAAGAAATTATTTAATGCTGTATCTAATTTAACACTATTTCTTTAGCAACCCTAACCCTATTATTAATCCAATTATTGCAAGAATTGATTTTCTTCTTTAGTCTGTTAACAATTCCTTCACTACTAGTGCTATCAGTACTAGTAGTACTATAATCAAAACGTATAACCAATATTTAATTATCAAATTACCTATTACTGCCATTGTACCAAATGCTGCAAATAAACAACCTAAAAATATTTTTAACATCCCTTCAAAAGGATTTCCTATAAAATATACTTTAAATATTGAAAAGTATATATACATATATAATGCTGTAAGTCCAAACCAAAATCCAAAATACAAAATTGCTAAAACTAAATTCATAAGTTCCCTCCATTTCCTCCATTTCCTATATTTTATCCGTTATATTCAAACTTGTTCACAATTTCTCTTATCCATCTTTCTGAATACTGATATTTTCTTGCCAGTTCCCTTGTGTTAGAACCGTTATATTCTCTAAAAATTTGCTCCTGTATATATTCTTTTGCTAAAAATTTTACAGGAAATGTTACTTGTAACCCCTTGTAATGATTGTGGAATTTTTTAGCTGTTTCTACTCCAAAGTTTTCTGCAATATCTTTATAAATCCCGTTTAAATTCTCTATTTTTTGCTCACTCAAACTACATAGTTTCCCCCTTTCTACAAAATTAATTTTAACTGTTTTCTAAAGAAGTTTCTTCTGTATAAGCCATTGAAGTTCTCCTTGTAAAATTCTTTCTTTGTATCAAGTGTTTACTTACCAATCATTTTAAATCCACTGTATTTTTTATTCACTTCAAAAAATTTTTTTCACTTACTCTACTTTCGCTATTTAATCCACAATTTATGATTCAGAAATATTCTAGTTTTAGTTTTACAGCAAAAAAGCCCCCACAATCTATTTAGACTGTAGGAGCTTTATGTCATTTCATGTATTAACTTAGTGTGAATTCTAGTTTATTCCATATGACCATATTGATTTTTCTTTTCAAACGTAATTGTCTTATTTGCTTTATTATATTTTACTTCTGTAATGTTTTGATTAATCAAATTGATTACATCTTTTGCTGGAACATATAAAACATTGTTTATATATTCTGCTTTTCCTGCATTAAATTTACCACAAAATGAAATATTTGTATATGGTATAAAACCCTCTACATACTGACCATCTGGATAAACTGCTGGATCATCAATATATTCATTATAAAATCTAGTATTTTTAGGAACAAATTTGACATCTATACTAGGGTTAATTTTGTATCCACTTTCATGTTCTATCCTTGCAGAAGAAATATAATCAATCCCAGTTTTTACATCCTCGCTTTTCGGTTTTTTAATCAATATCAGTACACCAAAGTTTTTTCCAATATAAGATCCTGATAATGAATAACATTGCATTCCTGCAGTTGGCATTATTTTATCTTCATCTTCTAATTTCAAATCCATTGCTTTTGCTAAATCTACAAGTGATACCATAGTAACTCCATTTTTAACTATTGCCTTTATTGTTCTAGTTCCTGCTGTTTCTCCTATTCTCAAGGTTTTTTCAGTATTTTCAACTTTTATTAACTCTCCTGTAATTTGATTTTGCAAATAGACTTCGCCATCTTTATGTACCTCTGTAAAGACAACCTGTAGTTCTTCATTGAAAATTTTATCTCCTTCTTTTGCAAATACTGGTGTAGTAAGCATTGTAACCATAATAGCTCCTGCTACAAATCTTTTAATCATTCTTTTCATACATATCCTCCTAATTTATATTTTATAAAATTAATTTTAACCTGTTTCTCAAGAACTTTCTTCTGTGAAAATCATTGAAGTTTTCCTTGTATACTTCTTATTTTTTACATCATCTTATTTGATTATCAGTACTTTTATTATCCTTTCTTTTTATTATCAAATTTTCTTTTGCCACTTACTCCACTTTCGCTATTTAGTCCACAATTTATGATTCCAGAACTACTCTAGTTTTATTTTGACAGCAAAAAAGCTCCCACAATCAATTAGACTGTAAGAGCTTTATATTGTTTATTGTAATGGTATTTTATGTTTTTCACAGTATCTTACATTGTTCCAGTTTATGTGTGGACTTTGTAGGTTTCTGAATCTTTCTATACATTATTATCATACGATTATCTAATCTTATCATTTAGATTTTCTTATTAATAGCAGTATACAAGATTATAATATATATTTAAAATATTGCTTATTACTAAAAGTTTTGTTTCTATTCTTGAAAATATTTTACAATTCTCTATCTTAGTGTTGTAGCTTTTTTCCGTAATATTTTCGCTGATTCCGGTTTACTTACATTTTTGATTCTCTCTAAAAAACTCGAAATTATTGAATAAATCAAATACCAAGAATCCTTTTTTGTCCATGCCTACTCCGAATAAATCTTTGCGAAATATTGTGCCACGATTCATCATCTACCAAAATTTAGAGTGTAACCGTACTTTCTTCAAAAATTCAAGGTTAAAGACTTCTCGTATGTCAATCCCTGCAATGAGCATTTTCACTTATACATCATCCTGTGCCAAGTAAAATTAAAAAACAAAAGCACATCTTATTATCCTTTGTACAGGTGTAGATATGCTTTAACATCTACCATATTGTTTGATTTTGCTACTTAAAAATAATAAATATTTTTCTTACTGTTGATTCCGTTCTTTTAATAAATACTCTTGATTCTCTAAAGTCAACACTACAAATTTTTTGAATGAATCTGGATATGTATCTAATCCCGTAGTTAAAATTATCTGATACTCTTTAGAATATTCATTTGAGTAATCTTGAGCCTTAGTTAAGATACTTAAGTTATTAATCAAATTCACTCTATCAATACCTTCCTTATTTGGCGTATCAATCATTAAAAATTGAGGAAAACTCAAATCATTCTCTAAACTTTCAATCAATAACGTCAAAAAGTACATTAAACGTTTTGGAACCGCAGCGCTTCGCTCACGATATTGACTAAAATTAATGTTCGGCATATAATCATCACCGATATAAGCATCATAACACTTTTCATCAGCCAATTTCATTAAATCAAGATATTTCTCGCTAAATCGTGTCTTTTTATCCAGAATATCACTTTTAGCATCATTTAAACATGCTTCTGTCTTAATTTTTAATGTGTCAACCTTTGAACGCAAACCGCTCACTTTTTTAACAAGCTCTTCTTTTTTTTCAGCCAATTCCTTAGCTTGTTCTAATTCAATATTTTTTGCCTTTAACTCATTCTCTCTTTCATCAAGCTTTCTAATATATGCAGAATTTTGATTGTATGCAATATCTTTATTAATCTCCAAAATATACTCTTTAGTCTTCTGGATTTCAATATTTAGCCTCTCAATCTGAGAAATTATGTCATAGCTATGCTTTTCTTTTTTGCTCAATAATTCTAACAATGATAGGATCGACTTTTGCTTAACTTTTACAATTGTCAAATACTCATCATCCGTGTAGAAAAATTTTTCATATTGAGCTTCGTCAATGTCACTCCCACAAATACATTTGCAACTTTTGCGTTCTACGTCCCTTAAACAATATGGACAAGTGTTAGGCGTAAAAAGTTTCAGCTTTTTATTTACTAATCTAATCTTTTCAATATCTTTGAGTTCTCTCTTTGCATCATCTAATAGATAGATAATTTTATTTAATGATTGACTTATAACATTTTTACTCTCTAGGAGTTCATCTCGCTCTTTTTCAATTCGAAATAACTTTCTCTTTTGTGTATCTAATAATTCAAAAGATTGTCCAGTATTATTATTTTGAGCATAAGCAACTTCTCTTTCGATTTTCACTTTTTCAATCATCATTTCATTTTCAACTATTAAACTTTGAATATGAATTGCATTATATAAATCTTCTTTTAGGATTTGAGCAATAAACTCGTCATAACTTTCCAATATTGCCTGCGCCTTTTCATACTCTTTTAAAGCAAGTTTATATTGACCCAATAAAGAATAATACTCATTATAATTTTTGCCAATAAGCACTTCGAAAATCGCTTTTCTTATTTCTAATGAATCTGACACAAAATTGGAATTGTCAGCTTCCTTATAAATCTTATCAACCTCTGTAGATTGATCATGATATATTAATCGTAATAAGTCCGAAAAATTTAACTTAAAATTTCTTGTCCCTTGGATTATATCAAAAACATCTATATTCAGTTTATCTAATATCCAATCAGAGAAAATAACTGAATCCGTTTTAGTACTCGAGTTTCTATATATAAATGTTTCTAAAATTTCTTGTTCTTTATTAACAATAAAAATTTGATTATCTCCAATGTGTCTTGTAAATTCATACTCTTCATTGTTTAATTGTATATGGATTTCTACATAGTTGTCTTCATCATTAAAGATTTCAGTATGTTTACTTTTAGTTGAATCATTACTTTTATCAAATGCAGCTACCTTCCCACCTAAAGAATAATAAACCAAATCCATAAACGTACTTTTCCCATGGCCGTTAGTACCTTCAATAACAACAATCCCATCACTAAGATATGGTGATTCAAAGAAAAATCGTTTTCCTTTGTATATTACTCTTCTAATAGCTAATCTTCCCATTTTGTCACCTCACTTGATCCAAATAACTTCTGGCGTAAGGTCCTGATTTTCAATGTTTTTATGCGAGGAATATGCTTTTTAATAAGATTAACTTGTGCAATATCCTCATTCAATACGCCTTCCGTCATTAGCATTTCCAATTGCTCGCTTTTTAAAAGTAACACATCAATGCTATCCCTTTTTGTACTCTTTACCATATTAATCATATTTTGTTTTTCAAGAAAAAATAAAACCCTTTTTATTACAGCAGTGTTCATTTTTGCATTACATGATATGTTTATTATTTGCTCATTATCAAAAATATCTAGCTGATTACTATTTATAATCTTCTCAAAAAATTGAACACGAGAGGAATTTTTAATTAATTCAAAAATTATGCCTATTTTTCTATAATCTTCAAACGGCTTCTTTTCACATTCTAAAGCTTTGAAAATGGCAAGAACTTTTAATGTGATATAATAGTAGTCTTCTTCTAATATAAACATCAAACGTTTCTTACTATCCATTTTCTATACTCCTTTCGTCAAAAGCGAGGTGACATTCCTCAAATAAAATTAAAATAGATTTCCATATCATGTCCCTATCTTTAAAAGCTATTTCATAAGTTCGTGCTTTATCATTAATAAGTATTTCTGACTTATCTGTTAAATCATCAATTAAATTATTAATCTGATTTTGAGTAAATATACCCTTTTTATCTTTGATGGTTTTCTTAATTTCTCTTCTACAAGCACTTAGGATTCTATAATTATACGCTTTTACAGCCCTTATGTCATTATGTTTTTTTTGTTCATAAGCACCATCAGTATATTCTTCATAAAAATAATCCAAATCATCTTGATCAAATACTGGGCATACTGAAGTAATTTTATCTTTCAAATTTCTAATATCGTCACATAGGATTTCTTCCCACTTAGTATGCATAGGATCAAGGCTATCTTTAACTTTTGCAGTAATTGCCTTTTCTAAAAATAAAGATTTTACTTCCCCAATATGTACAACCTTTTTTAAAAAATCATTTTCAAAAGTCCTCGACTCTACCATATCCAGTAATTCAGCAACAATAGAGTTAATATGTTTTTTATCAACATTATAAACATCACAAAGTAGCTCTACATTATCATTGACTTTTTTTCTTACATCGACTTCATCTGCTTTTCCAAAGTTCCATTCAATTAATTTCAGAAAACAAATCCATTTTTCATCATTCATACTTTCAAGGATTTTTTTATATGCAGAAACATCCTTTACATGCTTCTTATATTGTTCAATATAATATTCTTCAAAAACTGCTTTAATAAAAGGCAGTGCAATTGTAAACTTTTTATCCATTAACAATTGTAATACAGGCTCATCCGGCAAATTTAGTCCTATTGTTTTAAGTGCTCCAACTTTATTTTCTTTCATAATTGATGTGTTTGTATAAAATACAAATTTAATTGACTCTGATCCCTCAACTGTTCCATACCAAGTATCAAAAAATATTCTTAATGAGTTTTTAATTTCTTTGCTATTTAGTGAAAAAGAAGATGAATATGACTTATTTTGCTCTGTTATATATTCAGGTTTTTCAGTACTTAGGTCTATTTGAACAACATCATCTATACATTCTATTGCACACATAATTGCAGTTTTATTTTCTAATAAACCTGTAAGTAAACGTTCAACAGCTCTTATTTTCTGTAGACAAATCCCTTTAATATCTGCATCCGTCTTAATTATTCCATTATTTAATACATTATTTATCATCTTTTCCCCCTATGTACAAGTACCATGTGTACTCCCTCAATGCAAAATCAATAGTACCTCAAAAAAAATGATTTGCTAACTTCTTGCAGACAAATAATTTTATAAGTCATAAATATTATAATTATATCATATGACCACATATCAGAATAGGATTTTTTTCAGAGTTGATATATAACTTCAAATGTAGAAAAAATAAAAGGTCTCCTCACTATAAGACACCTTTATAACTCAATTTAATTTAAAAGCTTGCTATAACCAATTTTTCTGCATATTTCCAAATAATTTCAATCCTTCTCACATCAAACACATAAATCAAATCGACAAATTCTACATCCAAAACTATATTTTATTTTATATTATATTATATTATATTTAAATCTACAAAATAGCTTCAACCAAGTTATATCAATGCCTAAGGCTAAAAACCTCCCTTATTTATGGTAGGGTTCTCCATTTATTATTCTAAACGCTCTATATATCTGTTCAAACAGCATTACTCTAAAAAGCTGGTGTGGAAATGTCATTTTTGAAAAGCACAACTTATAATCTGCTCTTGCTAATACTTCCTGTGATATCCCTAAGCTTCCACCGATTACAAAAGTTATATTCGGCTGCCCCATTACAGCTTTTTCTGAAATAAATTCTGCGAATTCTTCGGAGGTTATATGTTTTCCTTTTAAATCTAGTGCAATTACATATTCATTATCTTTTATTTTTTGAAGTATATTTTTTCCTTCTTTATCTTTTACCATGTCTTCTTCTTTTTGAGATGCATTTTCGCTAGTTTTTTCGTCTGCAAGTTCTACTACTTCTAATTTGCAGTATCTAGTCAAACGTTTTGCGTATTCTGCAATTGCATCTTTTAGATATTTTTCTTTTAATTTGCCTACTGTTATTATCTTTATATTCATACATATTTCCTTTCAATTGTTCATTTATATATTATATCAAAAAAAAGATGCAACCGTTAGGGCTACATCTTTAAATTTATTTTTATTTCATAGATTCTACTATTTTTGTAAGTTCTTTCATATCTATAGTAAGAACATCATTACTATTTGCTAAGTTCCAGTATAACTGATAATCTACGCCTTTGTTTTCCCAAAATGCAACATCTCCTGATATTAATACTTTTTTTCCATCTATAGATATCTCTGTCACTTCTTCTGTTGATGCTACTCCATTTGTAGCTTCTTTTGTGCTAGAAGCTAATATAGTAATTCTATCTTGTGATGCGTTTTCATATGATATATTAACTCCTGCTCCATTAAATGAAGTATATCCTTCTTTAAAAGTGTATCCTTTTGGCACATAGTTAGGTATTTTTATATCGCTATCTGCAACTTTTTTAACTTCTTCTAAAGTAAGTGGTTTTTCATAGTTTTCATCATTTTCTTCTGTAGTAATAATAAAATCATGACTTCCATCTGCTAAGTCTTTTACGCCCATACCTGTGATTTTTTTTCCATCTGATGTATAGTAATCTTGAACTGTTCCATAAAGGACTTCTTTTCCTGACTTATCAAACAGCTTGCCTTTATATCCCTCTTGCATCCATTCAAGTGTTTGTTCTTCTTCCGGGTTTGTGCTTGTAGTTGTTTGAGTTTCTCCGTATTGTGTGATTTCTGTATTTTCTATCTTAAAAAATGCCAGTATAGTTGAAAGGGTATCTGTGGCATAAGCTGCGGATACTCCTAGCATTAATGTTGTTAATGTTATAATTAAAACTCTAGATGGTTTAGAAAATTTCTTTTTCATAGTTTTTTCTTCTCTTTCTGTATTGGATTTTATCGTACCTGTTTGTATTTTATATTTCATTTGATTAAAAAGCATTTCCTCGTGTTTATCACTGCCTAAGTCTAAGTTTAAAAGTAACTCCTCTATTTTTTGAAATTCATTCATATCTGTTTTCTTATTCATATTTAAACCCTCCACTAACTAAACTTTTCTTTAATTTTTTTAAACTTCGATAAAGAATAACGCTCACATTGGATTCACTTAACCCCATAAGTTTTGCAATTTCAGTATTTTTGAGATCAGCTCCATATTTCAAAGAAACAACAGAACGTTCTTTTTCGTTTAGACGTAATAGCGCCTCAAATAAATATGAATTATTTTCTTTTGTTAGAATGACTTCATCTGGAGAGGGTTTTGGAGATATCATGTCAATTATATAATCCAATGAAAAATGAAACTTTTTTTCTTTTGTTCTATAATAGTCTGTTACTGTATTTCTTGCGATAGTAAAAATCCAGCTTTCAAGGGTTTTTTCGTCGCCTGAAAAACTATTATATTTCTCAATGATTTTTTCAAATACTTGGCTACATAATTCTTCTGCCATGTGCTGATCATTTATTCTATAACATATATACTTAAATACACGTTTATAGTACTGCTTGTATATTTTTGTAAATTCATTTACCATTTTTTGTGTATCGTTTGTTTCGGTTTCACTTTCATGTGGTTTAAAATTAACTGATTCCATCATGTTCTCTCTTTCTTAAACTGTACAGTTTTTTTGTAATTACACTAGTTAAGACGATACAATTCTAAAAGTACTACAGTTTTTTTTAAAATTTTTCAAAAAAAGTTTTTCTAACTATTTATTATCATATTATACTTAAAATACACATTTTATGTACTTTATTAACTCAAAAAAATACACTCTCTATGATTTTTTTTAGAAAGTGTATTTTTTCGTATTAATTATTAATAGTTTGGTTTTGGTTTTATTTTTATTTTGTTTTGGTTTTATTTTAAATTATAGCAATGATTTATCTGGGGTTACAAGTATTTTTACATGTTTCTTTTTCTCTGGACCTGTAAGTGCGCCAAAGCCTTCTTCTACTATATCATCTAGACTTATTTTTTTAGTTATATACCCATCTACCTTTATTCTGCCATCGTTCATCTGAGCCATAGTTGCTGGGAATTCATTTCTATATGCAATTGTTCCAACTATAGTTTTTTCTGAAAAAATAAATGTATTTGGATTTATACTTATCTCCTCTTCCCATATACTTGTAACTACCATTGTACCATTATATTTTATACTTTCTATCCCTGTATCAAATCCTATTTTTGCGCCTGTGGTTTCAAATGAAATGTCTGCACCTATACCGCCTGTTAAGCGCTTTACTTCTTCTGCTACATTTACTTCGGTTGGGTCTATTACTATATCTGCCCCTGCTCTTAACGCGTATTCTTGTCTTACTGATTTTCTTTGCATTACAATTACTAAGCTTGCGCCTGCTGCTTTTAGGGCTTCTATAGTTGCTAGTCCTATTGGCCCCGCACCTAATACAATCGCACTTTGCCCTGTCATAAATTTACCTACTCTTAATGAGTGAATTGCTACTGCTATAGGTTCTATAAGTGCCGCTTTTTCAAATGAAAGCCCATCTGGAATTTTATGCACAAATTTGGCTGGAAATACAGTATATTCTGCAAAACCTCCACCTCCGCCGCATAGTCCATGAAATCCTAAACTGATACAAAGATTATATTTGCCTTCTTGACATGAGGGGCAAGTTCCACATGCTACAATTGGCTCTACTGCTACTCTATCTCCTATGTTAAGATTGGTAACACCTTCTCCTATTTCTACTATTTCTCCAGAAAATTCATGACCTAACACTACTGGCGCTACTTCTTTGCTTATTGGATGGGGTTTATCTGTCGGTATAAATATTGGACCACCTAAATATTCGTGTAAATCTGAGCCACATATTCCACACCATTTTACTTTTATTTTTACATTACCTTTTGTTACTTTTGGTTCTTCGATATTTTCTAATCTAACATCTTTAATTCCATACCATAATGCTGCTTTCATATTTTTCCTCCACATTTTCTTTGATTATAATTTATCAATATATCTAATATAAAAGCAACTTTCGTTCCAAGTTATTCATTTTCACAATATATTTTTTAGAATTTTTCACAAATTAAATTTTATATTTTAAAGTATTGCTATCACAATACTTTTCAAACTAATATTTTATAAATAAATTTGTCTTTCTATATAATTTAATTTTTTTTGATTTGTTATATAAAAATCAATCTATTTTTTCTCAAAGATGAGACAAAAAAATCTCATAAGTGAGAATAATATCACTTATGAGATTTTTTATTATTTTTATATTTTTAATTAAAGTTTTGTCTGTATATTATATTTTTTTATTTTTCTATATAATGTCGCTCTGCTCATACCTAAAATTTCAGCGGTTTTTATTATATTCCCCTCATATTTTATTAAGCTATTTATTATATTTTGCTTATCGATTTGTTCAAAGTCAATAATATCACTCTGCGCTTGCGCTATCTTTTTAGATATACTATCTATTTCTACATTTTTATTATTTTCCGTTAGATTAATATCTATAATATCATTATCGCAAAGATAATAATCTCTAAAAATCATATTTTGAAGCTCTCTTATATTGCCTTTCCAACTTCTTTTTTTTAAATACTCTATATATTCATTTGCAAGTGTTTTATTGTTATTATGGGTTATATTTAGTTTTTCTACAAAATGTTTTGCAAGAGGCTCTATGTCCATTTTTCTATCGTTTAAGCTTATAATTTCTATGTTCATAACGCTTAGTCTATAGTACAAATCTAATCTAAAGTTCTTTTTTGAAATTTCTTCAATGAGATTTCTATTTGTAGCTGCAATTATTCTCACATCTAAGCTTTTTTCATAGTTTCCACCTATTCTACTGATTTTTTTATTATCTAAAAATCTCAACAGTTTTGACTGCATCTCAAGTGGCATTTCTCCAATCTCATCTAAAAATATAGTTCCTCCGTCTGCTATTTCAAATTTTCCAGGACGTCCTGAATTTACAGCCCCTGTAAATGCTCCTTTTTCATATCCAAATAGTTCACTTTCAATCAGTTCTCCTGGAATTAACGCACAATTTATTGCTATAAATGGTTCTTCTGATCTATTGCTGTGATTGTGTATAGCTTGAGCAAAAAGCTCTTTTCCTGTTCCACTTTCTCCAGTTATTAACACACTACAATCTGTTGCTGCTATTTTCTTAGCATATTTTATAGTTTCTTTCATATTTTTGTCATTGGTAACTATATCTTTAAATTTATATACAGCTTTATAACCGGCTACTTTATTTACTATTTTATTTACTTGGCTTGATGGCCTAAAGGTTATAACTGTACCTATATTTTTTTCTAGAGATTTTATCGGTACTGCCTTTATTATGCATTTTATCATTCTTCCTTCTTTTGTATAGAGTGTATAATCTAGATTTTGATAAAATTCATTACTTTTTAGAATTTCAGTTTTAATGAACTTGTCCTTAGTTATAATCTGGATATCTTTTTCTATAAGCTCTTCATTTAAATATCCTAACGTTTCGCATGATTGCTCATTTAATTTTTTTATTTTCATATCTTCATCAAGTATTATCATGCCATCTGTGATTGAGCTAAAGGTTGCATTTATAAGGTTATTTGATTTAATCAGCTCCAGCTGACTTTCAATGGAATATGCCGCCGTTATTACCATCCCAAGAGTATGTATATGTGCTTTTTCAAGTTCGCCTGACATATCTATACATCCAATTAGCCTTCCATTTTCATCATGTATTGGTGCGGCTGAACAAGTCCAAGAATGCTGAGTTTTGCAATAATGGTCAATTCCTATAGTCTGTAATGGCTTATCTAAATATATCGCAGTTCCTATCGCATTTGTTCCTACTGCTTCTTCTGTCCAAACTGCACCTTTTAAAAAATGTAGCTCCTCTGCTTTTTTCATTATGTGTTCATCACCAATAGTTTCTAGCACATAGCCATTTCCATCTGTAAGCATTACGCTAAACCCAGAACCTTTTACTACTTGATACATCCTCTTCATCAAAGGAAGTGCTACATTCATTAAATCTGTATTCTTTTTTAGAATTTCTTTCATTTCATGTTCGGGTACACTTTTGCCTATTCCATGCTCTCTATCTACACCAAAGGCTTTGCATCTTTCCCATGAAGCTTTTATTATCTGGCGTACTTCTCTATTTTTATTAATTTCCATTTTTTCCCCTTTTAACATTTGCATATATTAGTTTCGCTAAATTCCCAATGAAGTCAAAAAATTTTCCATTATTTCTTCATATTCTTCTAACAAAACAATATCATATGGCTCTCCTAGATATGTTTTTAATCCATTTGATTTCAAAAAAACATATTGAATTGGAGCAACAATTTGAACTGCAAGATATTTTATTTCCTTTTCTTTAAGTTCTGGTTTTATTTCACTTAATATATCTAAAATAGTTTCTGGTGTACTAAATTTATCACTCAAAAGTTCATCTTTAATCAGTAGCTGTGTATATTTTTGATATTTACATACAACTATAGCTATGGATTTTAAAAATGTTCTTAATTTCTGATTTGGATTATCTTTTATATTTGAAAGCGTTTCAAATGATTCTTTAACCGCTTCATCTATTATTGAAGAAACTGCCTCTACAATTAAATTCCATTTGCTTCCAAAATGATAATTTATTATACCGATAGAAGTGTTCGCTTCATAAGCAATCTGCCTTACAGTTATTTCCTCTATCTCAAACTCATCATTAAGCAAATCTACTACAGCTTTTACAAGCTGCTGTTTTATTTCTAGCATAAGTTCTCCTTTAATTATATTCTAAAAATGACTTTATTTCATTTCTAATTTGTTCATGGTGGCTAAAAAACATATGTCCCCCCTCTTTGAATGAAATAAGCTTAGAGTTTGGAATTTGTTCTTTACTATACTGCGCATAATAAAATGGCTGTAAAGTATCATCTTTATCATGAATTATTAAGGTAGGGGCTTTTATATTCCAAATCGGATAATCTTGTGGCGATAATTCTTTAAACTGAACATTTGCATCAAAAATACCATCTTTTCTCAAAGAAATAGGATTCATAATTCCAAAAAATTCTCTCGCCATATTCATCTCATCTGTTGTCATATTTGCTTGGACTTCTTTAGAAACGCCTAATATATTTAGTAAATCAGACTGTATATATTCTGTTATAAGCCAAAATATAAAATCATTATTAAATATCGTATTAAAAGCAATAGCTTGTAAATTAGTAAGTTTTGGAGGGGTTTGACTTTTTGCACACATTAAAGTTAGTGATTTTACATATTCAGGATAATTTATGCTAAATTTTAAAGCTGAAGGTCCTCCATCTGAAACTGCTACTATATTAACTTTTTCCAAACCTAACTTATCTAATAACGCTTTATAAAGTGCCGCCTGACTATCTGTTGTAGGATTTTTTGAAAGTGGAGTATTAAGATATCCAAACCTAGAAATTGAAATCACTTTATATCCTTTAGGCAAAAAACTGTCTGCTAAAAGTAAGCCTTGATCATAACCTCCACCTGCGCCATGAATCATAAGAATTGCTTCTCCTTGACCTTCTACCGCATACTCTATAACCCCTTTTTCGGTTTCTACTATTATACTATTACTATTTATTTTTTCTATATTTTCGGATTTAATTTTCAAAAACTTATTATATTGAAATCCTAAAAAAATAGCGCTTAAGATTAATACTATTAATATAATTATACCTATCATTCTCTTTATACTGCATTTATTTTTTATACCCATCTTTTCACCCTTTCTTGAACACGTTCAGTTTATATAATAATTATAGGTTTAAAATTATACAAAATCAACATACAGCTGTTCAAATCGAATGTATTGAAAAATCAGCATTTTACATACTCTGTTCATATTTTTTAAAAGCTTATCCTTATTATCGTGCTTTATAAACTTTTTAGGGTATATATTATAAAACAGTGTAACCCATGGAGGTGATTTTATGTTTAAAAATATTTTGAAATACATCTCATCGACCTTAGTCCTTATTTTACTTCTAACTTCATGTCAAAAGGCTGACATGCCAGCTTCTAATCAAAGTGAAGCTGAAAATATAAAAAACATAGCTGAGGAAATTTTAAAAAAGGATTATCAGTTTTTTAAAGGAAATTCAATTATTTCTGAAGAACAAAAGTGGACTTCTAAGTATCAGGATGGTTCTCATGGCGAAGGCAATGCAGTCTTTAGTTCCGCTGATTATCTTGTTTATGACCCTGATTCTCAAAAGTTTTATATCATCGCTAGAAGCATGACTTATGATAGTAATCACAAGGTTACCGTAAATGATATGAATGGAAATTATATTCAAACTGCCGATATTCATGCATTCGGTACTTTGGATGAATTCTATGGTAATGGGTTTGTTATAAACCAAGATGGTAGCTATGTTATAAACTTTGCTGCTAATCCTGTACGAATAGATGCTGCTGAAATGAGTATCTTTACTATGCCTGAAGTGAATAATAAGCAGTGGGTTTCGTACCATTCTACTGCTGACACTGTAAGACTTGGTGATGCTAGAGTCCTTCCTCCTGACAGCGCTCAAAATGAAAAACTTGCTGAAATGCCTCAGCTTGATTCTATAAGTGATTCCAAAACTTATGGAAACAAAGAGAGTCGTGTATATGAAGCTACTTCTAGACTATGGAATGTAAAGGGAAGTTTTGATTATTCCTATGAAAAAATAGATACCGACAAAGCTTTAGATGAGCTGAGTGAAATATATAAGGAGTCTAATAAAAATACCTTCGCTGAACTAATTGGCGATTCTACAAGTAATCTTGATGCCAACTGGAAGGATGTAATTAATAGCAGTGCTGAATTTGCAGATACTCTAGATGCTTCTGTTTCTGCAAACAATCGTCTTGATAATATATTTTCTGGAATTAAGATTGCTCATGCTACTTCTAATTACACCGATGAGCAAATTGCAGATACTATTGTAAATAATCCTGAAATAAAGGAAATTTTAAAAAGTACTCAAACTGACCCTGCTCAAAGCCTTAATGCTTTAGAGACGGCTGTATTAAAAACTTCCGATGCCGAATTTATTGAAATTTTTAATTTAAGTAAAGCACTATTACTTGAAAACTTAGAATCATATTCAAAGAATTTTCAAGCGATACAGGATAAACTAGCTATTTTAAATTTACATCTGTCTAAACAAAAAGCTTTGACTCCTGATGAACTTAACGCTACATTAAATAGTTTATTTATGCATACAAAAGACCCTATGGTTACAATGAAATCCAGTTTATTCTTGGAAATTTGTTTTCATAATATTTATACTTTTGCTAATATAAAAGATCCTTCATCAGAAGATGCTCAGAGATATTTAAAAAATATGTTCCAAAGCATTCATGATGAAGTAGCTATGAGTAATGCTGCACAAATTGCACCTGATACAACAGTTTCTATGCCACTTCCTAAAAACTATCCTAAAGACTTAGTTCCTATAATAGAGGATTCTATAATCTTTGGAGTTGAAGAATATGAAGGCGTTATGAATGTGACACTTAAAACTAATTTTGAAATTCCTGAAGCCTCTGAATTTTATATATCTAAACTCAAAGGAATTTCTGCTTATAATAAAATGAATTTAGATAACATGGTTATCTTAAGTGGAGAAAAGTCTAATTATACAATAACGGTTATGGTTATGCCAAATACCTTTGGTGGCTCTCAACCCACCCTTGTTCAGATTTCGCTACTCAAAAATTAGTACAAAAAAGGCGGCACTTTATTCAGCAGTGTCGCCCCTTTTTATGTTAATCTTCTGTTATCATTTTTAAAAATATATCTACAATTTCTGGATCAAACTGTTTGCCCTTCTGATTTTTTATTTCTTCTAATGCACTTTGTTTTGAAAGGGCATTTCTGTATATCCGATTATTAGTCATAGCATCAAAAGCATCTACTATGCTTATTATCCTTGCCGTAAGTGGAATATCTTTTTTACTAAGTTCTAAGGGATATCCATTTCCATCCCATCTTTCATGATGAGTTAATACAGTTTTAGCTACACTTTCAAGCCCACTAGAAGCCATTACTATTCTATATCCTTTTTCTGTATGCGTTTTTATAATTCTATATTCCTCATCTGTTAATCTCCCTGGTTTCAAAAGAATTTCTTCTCTTATTCCAATTTTCCCTATATCATGAAGCCTTGTCGCGATTTCAAGTTCATCAAGTTCTGCACTTGGAAGATTCATATTTTCGCCTAATTTTCTCACAAGTCTAGTCATCCGCTGCGTATGTGCTTTAGTTTCAAAACTTTTTGCTTCAAGCGTTTCTTGAAGCGAATTTATTGCTCCACTAAAAATACTTTTTTGTTCTAATAGTTTATGCTTGTAGACTTTTTCTTCTGCCGTTTTTAAAATTTCATCTATATCTTCACTCACATCATTCATTATAGAAAATCCCATTGACATACTAAGTTCTATTGAATTATGCTTCCTTTTTGTAAACGCTCGCCTTATATTACTTATAGTTTTTTCACACACTGCTTCATCGGCTTTTGGCATTAATATTATGAATTCATCTCCGCCCCATCTAAATACATTCGTTTCTTTTTTGCATGTATTTTTTAAAACCTCTGCAATTTCAACTAAAAGTTTATCGCCTTCTATATGGCCAAATGTATCATTAACTAATTTTAGTCCATTTACATCGCCCATTATTATTCCTATTGGGAATCTATTTTTTAATTTTAAATCTGAAAGCTTGGCTTCAAAACTCGCTCTATTATATACTTTGGTAAGGGAATCAGTGTAACTTAGATATAAAAGCTTATCTTCTATAAATTTTTTTTCTGTTATATCTACAATAATTCCACCAATTGCTTTAATCTTATTCTTTTTATCTAAGATTGGAAATGTTCTACATTCAAAAGCTCCACCATCAAATTCTTCTTCAAAATTCATCTGTTTTTTATTTTTTATTACAGTTTTTATTTCTTTGATGTAAGTTTTAGCAAAAATCTGTGGAATTATATCAGAAAGTTTTTCACCTAATATATTCTTGTTTAGTGAATGAAATTTTTTATAATTCTCATTTGCATATATATATTTGTAATTTAAATCTACTACCCATACTGGGTCAGTTATGTTATCTAGAAAATACTGGTGTATACTATTATTCATATGTCTCTCTCCTCAAATATTTTATGTAATTTATTCCAGTATTTTACTTTCAATATACATTTTATCATATTATTTAAGTTAAAATAATATTTCATATTTTTTTTTACAATAAAAATACACTTTCTTCGAATAAACTTAGAAAGTGTATTTTATTAATTGGAAAATGTATCTTTTTGCTAGATTACGCCAGCTATTATTTCATCTAATTTTTCAGGAGCTACAGTTGGAGCAAATCTTCCTAAAATTTTACCTTCTCTATCTACTAGGAATTTAGTAAAGTTCCATTTGATTTCATCTCCTGATGTTGTAAATCCAAGACTTTGCAGTTTCTCATAAAGTCCTTGTGATTGCTCATCTTCATTTGCTGAAGGTGCCTCTGCTCTTAGATATTTATATAAGTCATGGGCATTTTCACCATTTACATCAATCTTAGCAAAAGTTTTAAACTCTGTTCCAAAGTTTACTTTACAAAAGCTTGCAAGTTCTTTGCTATCTCCGGGAGCTTGCTCTAAAAATTGGTTACAAGGGAAATCTAAAATTTCTAATCCTTTATCTCTATACTTCTCATATAATTTTTCTAATCCATCATATTGAGGTGTAAATCCACAGCCTGTAGCAGTGTTCACTATAAGCATAACTTTTCCTTTGTACTCTTCTAAAGACACTTCATTTCCATCTACATCCGTAACTTTGTAATTATAAACCATTTTTTGAGTCCTCCTGTTTTTTTATTATAGCTATATATTACACCTTTTCAAATTAAAAATCAATACTTATTAATAAATATTATCAATAAGTATTTTTTATGCATCAGCACACCTTGTTAACACAAACAATTTTGGAATAATCTGGAGTTATATATTCTCCTTCTTCTAAGAAAATATGGCCAGACTCATAGGCTTTCCCTTCTATAGTTATCGATAGCTTTTCTGCTCCATAATATTCACCCAAAGTATTAGCAATACTGTGGAGTATCATTTCTTCATAACTAGAACCTGCATTCATTTCTTCTAAAAAGGCTTTATTAAAATCTAAATTTAAGATTTTATCTTCAGTTAATTCTGCGCTTAGTATATCTGCATTTTCACTAAGAACTGCCTCTGTTCCACTTAAAGTATTTTCTTTGTATACCTTAACTATAGCTGGGAGTACTTCTTCTGCTTTTAATACATTTAATTCTACGGTTTTGTAGTAATAATTTTCGTCCTCAAGGTTTGGATAATAAAGATTTATACTCTTTTTTAGCTCTATCTCCTCTTGAGTCCCTACATAATTACATCCTACTAAGGATATTAGTAATACAAAAATTAAACTCCATACTACTTTTTTCTTCATAAAAATCATTCCCTTCTTTAAATACTAATACCCTTATTTTTAATTAAAAAAACTAAGGCATCATTAAGTCATCTATTACATGGATTACTCCATTTGAAGCCATTATATCTGTTGACGAAATATTCGCCCCATCTATGTCTATTTTCTTATTTTTTATAGATATATCTGCAGTTTTTCCATTTAGCATCTGTAGACTGCTCATACTTGAAACATCAGTTGCCATAAGTTTTTTATCCGCTACATGATATTTTAATATATCAATTAATTTATCTTTGTTTTCTGGTTTCAAAAGATCTTCTAACGTTCCTTTTGGAAGTTTGGCAAAAGCTTTGTCACTTGGAACAAATACAGTAAATGGGCCTGCTGCTTTTAGCGTATCTTTTAAACCTGCTGCTTCTACTGCAGCTATAAAAGTTTTAAAATTTCCATCTGCGATTGCAGTATCTATTATATCTTTATCTGCAGTAGGAATTTCTTTTTTATCCATAAGTGAAGGAGGTTTAATATCTACGCCAGGAACCATAATCGTATCTATAACATGAATTATCCCATTTGAAGTTTCAATGTCAGTTATAATTATATCTGCACCATCTATTGTAACCTTATTCCCCTTAACCTCGATATTTGCGGTTTCCCCATTTAACATAGTCATACTTGTCATTGCAATTACATCTTTAGCCATCATTTTTTTGTCGCTTACATGATATTTTAATATATTCGTAAGCAAATCTTTATTCTCTGGTTTTAAAAGTTCTTCTACTGTACCACTTGGAAGCTTATTAAATGCTTTATCTGTTGGTGCAAATACAGTAAATGGGCCTGTTCCTTTTAGCGTATCTATTAACCCTGCTGATTGTAACGCAGCTGCTAGAGTAGTAAATTCACCTGCGGCTAACGCTGTATCTATGATATCTTTTTTGGACTCTAATTTTACATTAGCTTTCCCTTCATCATAATTTATTGTAAGACCTAATACATCTTTTAATACCATCTCACTTACATATATTCTACCATTTTTTGATACTACTGGGTAATCTAAATTGATTTTTTTACCACTAAGCATAGCTATAGTCTGCCCTGGTCTTATTTCTAAATTCTTGTCTTCATAGATTATACTTAGCGTTTTTTTATGATTGTCCCATTTTAAATTTAGGTTCATTTCGTCAGCTAAATCTCTTATTGCAAACATCTTAACTCCACTATGAATCATAGCATTTTCATTAACCTTACTTGGAACTGCGTACGAAAAACTACTTACAAGCATTAAACATACCAAAAAAACACTTATCTTCTTCATAATATAAGCTCCTTTTCTAATATACGTTCTTTTTCTAAAAAATATATCCTGAATTTATATACCCTTAATTTGTTAAATATATATATATGATTTTTATAATATATTTTTGGGTATAAAATTATTAAATATTCATTTTATAAATTTTTTTGTAATTGGAGGTAAGCTATGAAGATATATACTAAAACTGGTGATAGAGGCGAAACCTCGCTTTATGATGGCACTAGAGTAAGAAAAGATTCTCTTAGAGTAGAAGCTTATGGTACAGTAGATGAGCTTAATTCAAATATAGGTTTTGCAAGCAATTTTATAGAAGATGAACTTATAAAACAAAGGCTGTTCAAAATCCAAAAAAGACTATTTTTTGTTGCTGGTCAGCTAGCGACTTCTAAAAATGGAAATTTTAAATATCCTATAACTGAAGAAGATATTTCAACTTTGGAAAAATGGATTGATGAGTTTTTGGAAAAAATAGATAAAGTAGATGCATTTATCGTTCCTGGTACATCAATGGCTTCTTCTATCCTCCATGTGTCAAGAACGGTATGCCGCAGAGCTGAAAGAAGAATTTTAGCGCTAGATGCTGTAGATGAGGTTGACCCTATATTAATAAAATTTGTAAACAGACTTTCTGATACGCTTTATACTTTCGCAAGATATTTGGAAAGCAATATAGTGCTTATGGATTTTGAAAAAATGTACAATGAAAAACTGTAATCTAAATTAAAATAAAAAAGCTAATACTAAAGCAGATATTTTTTGAATTCAACTCATAAATATCTGCTTTTATTCATTTCAATTTATATTTCAAACTTTGTTTTTTCTATTAAGATATCCATTATCTTAATTAGACCTTTGGCATCTTCTTGATCAAATGTAGCTTTATTAAAGCTATCTATATCAAGTACTCCAATTAAATTACCATCTTTATAGAGCGGAATTACTATCTCTGAGTTACTTGCACTGTCACACGCAATATGACCTGGAAATTGATGTACATCTTCCACCACTTGAATTTTATTTTCTTTAGCAGCAGTGCCACATACCCCTTTTCCCATTGCTATTCTAGTACAAGCTACTTTCCCATTAAAAGGGCCTAGTACTAACTCCTCATTTTTATATAGATAAAAACCCGCCCAGTTTATATCTTTTAGGTTAAAATAAAGTAATGATGATACATTACCCATATTCGCCATCATATCGTCTTCATCTGTAAAAAGGGCTTTTGCCATTTTATAAAGTTCTTCATAAATAACTTCTTTAGGCTGTCCTGACAGCATCTCTGAAAAATTAAAACTCATAATTTCCTCCTACTAAGTAAATTTACATATCATCAAAACTTATATGACAATATCCTGCTGGATTCTTCTTTAAATAATTTTGATGGTATTCTTCTGCAAGATAAAAGTTTTCTAGTTTTTGAACCTGTGTAACTATAGGTTTTTTATAATCTTTTCTTTTTAATTCAATAATTTCTGATATAACTTTTTCATCTTCATCATTTAAATAGTATATTCCATTTCTATACTGGCTTCCCATATCATTAGATTGTCTATTTAGTTGAGTGGGGTCTACAATTTTAAAAAATCTTTCTATTAATTCATTAAGACTTACTTTTTCTGAATCATATACAACCTTTACAGTTTCCACATATCCAGTGTCCCCTGTACAAACTTCTTGATATGTAGGATTTTCCTTGTGTCCATTTGCATAACCCGATACGCTTTCTTTTACGCCTTCTACTCTTGAGTAATATTCTTGTACCCCCCAAAAGCAACCACCTGCAATATATATTTCTTTATTCATAAGCAATTTTCTCCTTTTTGTAAAATATATCATATTTTTTACAATATTTAAAGCTTAATTTAACTTATTTCCCCTCAACTAAGACATTTGAATTATTATAATAAAAAACACTCTGCTAACGATATTTCGGTTAACAGAATGTTTTTTTAAGGAGATTAATTTATCCAAATAAAGTTAATAATACTCCAGCTGCTACGGCTGAACCTATAACTCCAGCTACGTTTGGTCCCATTGCATGCATAAGAAGGAAATTTGATGGATTGTATTCTCTTCCTACTTTATTTGATACTCTCGCTGCCATAGGTACTGCTGAGACTCCCGCTGATCCTATAAGTGGATTTATTGGATCTTTTGAGAATTTATTCATAATTTTTGCTATTATAACTCCTGCTGCCGTTCCTATTGCAAATGCAGTTACTCCAAGTATTATTATTTTTAAAGTTTGTGCATTTAAGAAGGTTCGAGCATTTGCAGTTGCTCCAACAGATACTCCTAAAAGTATCGTAACTATATTTATAAGTTCATTTGAAGCAGTTTTTGTAAGTCTATCTGCTACTCCTGACTCTTTAAATAAGTTTCCAAGCATAAGCATTCCTACTAATGTTGCTGCTGCTGGAAGTATAAGCGAAACTAATATTGTAACCATTATTGGAAATATTATTTTTTCTTTTTTGCTAACTACTCTAAGATTTTTCATTGAAATTTTTCGTTCTGCTTCAGTTGTAAGCATTTTCATTATAGGTGGCTGTATAACTGGTACAAGTGCCATATATGAATATGCCGCTACGGCTATTGGCCCTAAAAGATGCGGTGCCAATTTTGAAGTAAGTAATATCGCAGTAGGCCCGTCTGCTCCTCCGATTATTCCTATAGATGCCGCTTCTTGCGCTGTAAATCCTAATAATATAGCTCCAAAAAACGTAAAGAATATTCCAAATTGAGCTGCTGCCCCAAGAAGTAAGCTTTTTGGATTTGCTATAAGTGGAGAAAAATCTGTCATCGCTCCAACCCCAAGGAATATAAGTGGTGGGAATATTCCAAGTTTTACACCTTGAGACAAGTAATACAGTAATCCACCAGGTGCTTCTGTTTTCATGCTTGCTATCATTTTACCTTGCTCTGCCAACTGCATTTGTCTTACAGCTTCATCCATAGTTTCTGGTTGATGTAGGCTTAAAATAGTATTTGGTAATCCCATTACTTCTGCAAGCGGAAGGTTTGCTAAAAGCATTCCAAAAGCTATCGGAATAAGTAGTAATGGTTCAAACCCTTTTGCTATTGCAAGGTAAAGTAACACACAAGCCACGCCTATCATTATCGCTTCTCCACCTGTTATATTCATTATACCAGTGGTTGAAGTAAAATCTAATATTAACTGACCCATGTTTGCCTCCTATTTTTAGCCTATTACAACTAATACATCTTCTGTGTTAACAGATGCACCCTTTGTAACGTTTACAGATTTTACCACTCCATCACAAGGTGCTGGAAGTTCATTTTCCATTTTCATAGCTTCAAGCACTACGCAAAGTTGACCTGCTTTTACAGTATCGCCTTCTTTTACCGCTACATCCAATATAGTTCCTGGCATTGGTGCTGTAACTGATCCTGCGCCTGATACTACTGGTGCTGATTTTTGTGCTGCCGCTTTTGGCGCTGGTGCTGCCTTTGGTGCTGGTGCTGAAGTTGCTACTGGTCTTGAAACTTGAGATACTCCGTCCTTTATTTCTTCTACTTCTACTTCATATGAATTTCCATTTACTGTTACATTAAATTTTTTTATCATTGCCCGATTTCCTCCATGATTCTATAATCTACTATTAATTTGATCTAACATTCCTGCATTTACCCATGTATCATTATCTTTTTTTGCTATATTTTTTATTACTATTTTACTGTTGCTTGAAGCATAATATGAGCTTATAGCTGCCATTATAGCCGCAATTTCTTCTTCTATATTATCTTCTGGTTCAATTGATGTTTCTTGTATTTTAATTTCTTCTGTTTTTTCATCTATAACTTTAGCCTGTCTTCTTTCGGCAACTTTTACCGTAGAAGCTGTCATAACTTTTATTATATACATTATAAGAATCAATACTAAAAACACTATTGCCATAGAAAATAAAGTTACTACAATACCTCCAATAATCTTTTCTGCTATGCTCATGGAAGCTGTATCTGTAGCCATTTGTTTGATTAATTCATTCATTTTTCTACGCTCCTGTTCCTACAGTGGTATATTTCCATGTTTTTTAGAAGGTCTTTGTTCTCTTTTAGTGCTTAACATTTCAAGCGCATCAATAAGTCTTATTCTTGAGTGTGAAGGCTCTATTATATCATCCACATAGCCTCTTTCTGCTGCTTTATATGGTGTAGCAAATTCATCTTTATATGATTGTATTTTATTTGCTCTTGTCTCTACTGGATTATCTGAGTTCTCGATATCTTTTCTAAAAATTATATTAGCAGCTCCATCAGGTCCCATTACTGCGATTTCTGCACTTGGCCAAGCAAATACCATATCTGCTCCAAGTTCTTTAGAACACATAGCTATATATGAACCACCATATGCTTTTCTTGTTATCATCGTTATTTTTGGAACTGTAGCTTCACTATAAGCATATAGCATTTTAGCTCCGTGTCTTATTATTCCACCATATTCTTGTGAGGTACCTGGAAGGAATCCTGGAACATCTTCTATGTTTATTACTGGGATATTAAATGAATCACAAGTTCTTATAAATCTTGCTGCTTTATCTGAAGCATTTATATCAAGTGCCCCTGCCATAACCTTTGGCTGATTAGCTATTATACCTACTGTTTGTCCATTTAATCTAGCATATCCAGTTACTATATTTTTTGCAAATAGCTCTTGATATTCCATAAAGTCGCCATCATCTACAATTGCTCTTATAATATCTTTTACATCATATGCTTTGTTTGGATTTTCTGGAATTATTTCATCTAACTCTTCTACTATCTTATTAGCATCATCACTGCAATCATATGAAGGTGCTTTTTCCAAATTATTTGATGGAAGGAATGAAAGTAGTCTTCTAACTTCCATAATTACAGTTTCGTCATCTGAACCTTTATAATGAGCTACTCCTGATATTGAGTTATGAGTAAGTGCGCCTCCAAGTGCTTCGGATGTTACTTCTTCTCCTGTTACTGCTTTTATAACCTGAGGTCCTGTTATAAACATCTGACTAGTTTGCTCTACCATAAATATAAAATCTGTTATTGCTGGTGAATAAACCGCACCACCGGCACAAGGCCCCATTATAACTGATATTTGAGGAATAACTCCTGAGGATATCGTATTTCTAAAGAATATTGAACCATATCCTTTTAACGCATCTACCGCTTCTTGAATTCTAGCACCACCTGAATCGTTCATTCCAACGCAAGGTGCTCCCATTTTTAGAGCAAGATCCATTACTTTGCATATTTTGCCTGCATGCATTTCTCCAAGTGAACCACCTACTACTGTAAAATCTTGTGCATATGCATAAACAAGTCTTCCGTTTACTTTTCCATAACCTGTAACAACCCCTTCTGCTGGAGCATCTGTATCGGCCATATCAAAGTTTGTGCATCTGTGTTTTACAAATGCATCTAGCTCTACAAATGTGTTTTCATCAAAAAGCAGGTTTATTCTTTCTCTTGCAGTAAGTTTCCCTGATGCATGTTGCTTTTCTACACGTTTTTTCCCACCGGCTTCTTCAATTTTAGCCCTTTTTTCTATTAACTGTGTTAATTTGTCAGACATTTTTCCCTCCTACTTAACTCTTTCGCTTAGTTCTAATAATATTCCGTCTGTTGACTTTGGATGACAAAATGCAATTTTTGCACCACCTGCTCCATACCTTGGAGTTTCATCAATCATTTTGCACCCTTTAGCTTTCATATCAGCTATAGCTTCTTCTATATTATCTACACTAAGCGCTATATGCTGTATTCCCCCTCGTCCCCCATTTTTTTCTATAAATTTAGCTATGGGGCCATCTGGATGTGTAGATTCTAAGAACTCTAGCTCTGTATCCCCAACTGGGAAAAAAGCTACTCTTACTTTTTGTTCTTCCACAACTTCAGTTCCTTCACATTTCAGATTAAGTACTTCTTCATAAAACTTTATAGTTTCATCTAAGTTATTTACTGCAATCCCTATGTGGTCTACTCTATTTACTGACATGTTATCTCCTTTCAGCACATGGCTTAAATATATACTCACTAATTTCTTTTGCTTTTATATATGGATTTTCTATATTATTGTCTTTAACAGTTTCAAGTGTAAAATCAAGCTTTTTATTTAACTCATTGTGTATGAGTTCTCTAACAAGCATTTTTATTCGTTGCTGTTTTTTTAGGTTTTTCGCATCGCTTTTCTCAAGATATTCTTTATGTGACATCAGATTTTTTATAAGCTCGTCTATGCCCTCTCCAGTTTCTGCAACTGACATCGATATAGGTGGTCTAAAACCCCAGTCTTTTTTAAAATCAAGCATAGAGTCTATTTCTCTATAGATTTTTTTAGCTCCGTCTTTATCCGCTTTATTTATAACAAAAACTTCACCAATTTCCATAACGCCTGCTTTTATTGCTTGGATATCATCCCCAAGCCCTGGAACCATTACCATAAGTGTAGTGTCTGCTGCCTTTACTATATCTACCTCTGACTGTCCAACGCCTACTGTTTCTACAAAAATGTAATCACAACCATAAGCTTCTAGTACAGTTATAGCTCCTGAAGTAGCTTTTGAAAGTCCTCCAAGTGAGCCTCTTGTTCCCATAGATCTTATAAATACATTGGGGTGAACTGATAAATCACTCATACGAATCCTATCACCAAGTATCGCCCCTTTAGTAAAAGGGCTTGTAGGGTCAATAGCTATAATCCCAACTTTATGACCCTGATCTAACATATACTTTGCTAGTTTGTCTGTAAGCGTAGATTTACCTGCACCTGGAGGACCTGTTATGCCTATTATATGCGATTTTCCTCCATGATGATAAAGCTCTACCATAGCTTCTACATATCCTGGTTTTTCATTTTCAACCAAAGTTATCATCTTGCTACACGCTACTTTATCTCCAATCAACAGTCTCTCTACTAGCTCCATATCATTTTCCCCTTTTATAATTCTCTTTTTAGATTTTTATTTATAAAGTCTATGGTATCTCCTGTTGGTGTTCCTGGAGTAAACACTTCAGCTATACCGCTTTCTTTTAGCTCTGGAATATCTTCTTGAGGAATTACTCCACCTGCAATTACAAGGGTTTCTTCATATATTCCTTCTTTTTTCATAAGTTCTACTACTTTGGGAAGTAAATAGCCATGTGCTCCAGAAAGTATACTCATAGAAACTACATCTACATCTTCTTGTAATGCAGTTGCTACAATCTGCTCTGGCGTTTGTCTAAGTCCTGTATATATTACTTCCATTCCTGCATCTCTAAGGGCTCTTGCAATGACTTTTGCCCCTCTATCATGCCCATCTAAGCCTGGCTTTGCTACTAAAACTCTAATTGGTCTGCTCATATTCTACTTCCTCCACACATAATTCTATAACATAACTGATTGCTTATATTCACCAAAAATACTTCTCATAACCCCGCATATTTCACCAAGCGTAGCATATGCTTTTACTGCATCTAAAATAAGTGGCATTAAATTTTCTTCACCTTGACAAGCATCTTTTAATTTTGATAGTGTTTCTTCAACTTTGGCATTATCTCTTTGTGATTTTATAGCCTCTATTTTATTTTTTTGAAGTTCTCCTACGCTCATATCTACTCTTAAAAGTCCTTTTGGTGCTGGTTCTTCTACTTGGAATTTATTTACTCCAACTATTATTTCTTTGCCATTTTCTACTTGTTTTTGGTATTCATAAGCTGCATCCATTATTTCTTGTTGCATAAAACCCTTATCTATTGCATTTGGTGAACCGCCAAGTTCATCTATTTTTGCAATAAGCTCCATTGCGCTCTCCTCAATTTGAGAAGTTAAAGATTCAACATAATATGAACCTGCAAGCGGATCTATTGTATCTACTGCGCCTGATTCGTATGCTACTATCTGTTGAGTTCTAAGTGCAGTTCTTACTGATTCTTCAGTTGGAAGGGCTAACGCTTCGTCTTTTGAATTTGTGTGTAGTGACTGTGTTCCGCCTAAAACTGCTGCAAGCGTTTGTATTGCTACTCTTACAATATTATTTTCTACCTGTTGCGCTGTAAGCGTTGAGCCACCTGTTTGTGTGTGGAATTTAAGCATCATTGATTTTTCTTTTTTAGCCCCAAATCTTTCCTTCATAATCTTTGCCCAAAGTCTTCTTGCCGCTCTGTATTTTGCAACTTCCTCAAAAAGATTGTTATGTGCATTGAAAAAGAATGATAGTCTAGGTGCAAATGCATCTACATCAAGTCCTGCTTTTATCGCTGCTTCTACATATGCAATTCCATTTGCAAGTGTAAATGCTACTTCTTGAACTGCTGTTGAACCAGCTTCTCTTATGTGATATCCTGAGATACTTATAGTATTCCAAAGAGGTACTTCTTTAGAACAATATTCGAATATATTAGTTATAAGTCTCATCGATGGTGCTGTTGGGAATATATAAGTTCCTCTAGCAACATATTCCTTAAGTATATCATTTTGAATTGTGCCTCTAAGTTTATCCGCAGATACACCCTGTTTTTCTGCAACTGCAATGTACATAGCTAGAAGCACTGATGCTGGAGCATTTATCGTCATTGATGTGGATACTTTATCCAAAGGGATTCCGTCAAATAATATTTCCATATCTTTTAGTGAGTCTATTGCCACGCCAACCTTGCCTACTTCTCCTTGAGAAATTTCATCACTAGAGTCATACCCCATTTGAGTTGGTAGGTCAAATGCTACTGATAGCCCTGATGACCCATTCTCAATAAGATATTTATATCTTTTGTTTGACTCTTCTGCAGTTGAAAATCCTGCATACATTCTCATTGTCCAGAATTTTCCTCTGTACATAGTGTCTTGAACTCCTCTAGTAAAAGGATACTGACCTGGAAGTCCTAGATCATTTTCATAATCAAAACTGTCTATGTCTGCTGGTGTATATAATCTTTTAGTCTCTATTCCTGAAGTAAACTCAAACTTTTCTTTTCTTTCTGGAAACTTAGCTATGGATTTGGCAACTTTCTCCTCTTCCCACTTTTGCACTGATTCTTTAACTTCATCAATTTTTGTTTTTTCAAACATGATAATTCCTCCAATTAATTAGACAATATTATTTCCTTGATTTAAAAGTCTATTTAACTACAGTCTATCAAATTATACTAAAAATTGCAAGTTATCCTTCAGATTTTTTTTACAATGCAAGTCTTTCAAGTCTTGCTTGCAAAAAAAATAGCGCGGAAAATCAGAGAGATTGCTCTTTCATGATTCACCGCGCTATTTCTATCTTATTAGTGAAACCGTACAGGTACACTACAATAAAAATCAGGCAAATTTTATTTATACTTATAATTATACATAGAAATCAGAATTTTTCAATACTTTTTTGAAATATATTTATATTTTTTTAACAATGTGCAATTAAATATTCATTTTTATTGACAGATTGTTTACAATTCAATTACTTCTATTCTATTGTTTTTTATTCTTTGATATAATGGACGGTGGGGATATTCTAAAAAGAAAAAGGTGATATAATGCAAAAGAAAAAAGCTACTATAAAAGATGTGGCTATCGCTGCTAACATTTCGATTGGAACAGTTGATCGTGTAATGCACAACCGTGGTGGAGTTTCTAAAAAAACTGAGGAAAAAATAAGAAAAATTGCTGCTGAACTTAATTATACTCCAAGTACAGTGGCTCAAGCACTTGTTTCTCAAAAAAATAATATAAAGATAGCTGTAATATACCCTGATGCAGAACCTCATTTCTGGAGTCAGGTAGAAAAAGGAATTAAAGATTTTGAAAAAGCATATTGCTTTTTTGGTGTAGAATTAGTTGTGTACAAAACTTCATGTTATGCGATTGATGAACAAATAAAAATACTTGAAGAGCTTAAAGATACTAATATCCATGGAGTTGTTACGATTCCTTACAACTCATATAAACTCGATCCTTCTATAAATGAACTTGTGAAAAAAGGAATTATAGTAAATACATTTGTAAGTGATGCCCCAAATAGCAGGCGTTCTTGCTATACTGGCCTAGATGATGTCTCTGTTGGAATACTTGCAGCTAATCTTATGGGGATGTTTTTAAGAGGAAAAGGAAAAATTGCGGTAGTTGGAGTTCATCGTGATGTATTATGTATAGAAAACCGTATACTTGGATTCTTATCTGCAATTCATAAAGATTATCAAGAAATTGAGCTTCTTAGAATTTTTAATACTCGTATGCTAAGCGATGCTCATGAAAATCTTTATATTGAAGAAATGATTGAACTTACAAACCATGTTCTTGATACTAATCCCGTATTAAACGGAATTTATGTTACGAACAGTATGACTGAGCATGTTGCAAAAATAGTGAAAGAACGTGGAAAAGGCAATGATATACACATTATAGGTCATGAGCTTTCAAATGATATTAACTCACTAATTTCTGAGGGCGTAATTGATGCTTCAATATACCAAAATCAAAGAAAAGTAGTATTTGATGCCTTAAAAACAACCTATAAACAAATTTCAAATAAAATTAAAGATTTTGATGTACTAAATTATACATTTCCAAATATTGTCACTAAGGATAATATAAAGTTTATAAAGGACATCTACAATCACAAGGATATCATTGACTAAAATAGTAAGAAAGGAATACTCATGTCTAAAAAAATAATTGCTTTATTTATAGTTTTACTAATCTCACTTTTAAATTTTTCATCACTAGTTTATGCGGACTCATATTACACGCCTGGAGGGGTGGACGGTGGCCCTTATGGAACTCCTGGAAATAAAAATGAAGCTAATACTAAAATAGATAAACGAAAGGTTATCTCTATCGTTCCTCTTGATTCAAGACCTTGCAATACTCAGTACCCTCAACTTATAGGTGGTATTATGAATCAAAATGTAATTCTTCCTCCAGCTGAAATTCTCGATAATTATACCTCTGCTTCCAATTCTGAAGCGCTTTGGAAATGGATGGAAGATACTGCTAAAGTAAGCAACAAAATGATTATATATACAAATCAGCTTTTTAACGGTGGTTTAATAGCCTCTAGAAGCTATGTAAACTCTGATTCTATAGATTACGATGTAAATAGACTTTCTGCCTTTATAAAAAATAATCCTAATGTTGATATTGTAGTTGTATCCATTCTTCCTAGACTTTTACCAAGTCAGTTTGATGCCAATTTTCAAGGATACCAAAGAATACTTGCTGATTGGGGTAAAAAACTAGATTTTAATTATACTATGAATGTAAATCCACCTTCATATCCAGAAGGTGTTCCACTAGATGTTGCTCAAAGATATCAGAACCTTTACAACTACCATTCAAATTTATCAACTAAGCTTGGCGAACTTGCTGATAGTGGAGTTTTGAAGAATTATTTTATAGGTCAAGATGATGGCGAAGAATTTGCACCCTCAAATATAATATATAGAAAACTACTTGCTAAAGCCTATAAGAATGTAACTATCCAAAAAGGTGCTGATGAGCTTACTATGATGATATGTGCTATGGATCATCCAAAACCTAGAGAAATAAATCTGGTTTACACTAATCCTAATGCAACTTCAGCATATCTGCCTTACGAATCTGCTCCTTTAAAAAATATTGTGGCCGAAAAACTTTCTATTTTAGGAATTACAGTAAACCCAAATTCTAAGGATATTTTAATAATACACAATGACCCTAACTATAGTTTTCAAGTGGAAAGTCTTATCCCAAAGGAAAAAGTAGGTTATGTGGCCATAGCCGATGTAGCTTTTACTAATAGAGGTGATGTAGCTTTGAAAAATCTTCTGTTTAATAAAGATACGCTTTATAAAGTGGATGCTTATTCTGGTTGGAACACAGGCGCTAATACTATTGGAACTGCACTTTCTCAATATGTTGCTACTAAATACCTTGAGGAAAATTATGCTAAAATGGAAGAGCCTGTCAAACAATCTGCTATAGATTCTCTATATCAATTTAAATATGTAAGACTAGCTGAAGACATAATATATCAGGGACTTATGGTAAATAATATGAGAAGTATTTTCTCAGCTCGAAATATGCGTAATCCTTCTAATGGAGATATCTATGCTTCAAAAAAACTTGAAGCCGAAGCCCTTTTGAACGAATATGCCTTTAAGTATATAATCGAACTTAATAAAATATTTATGGGAAATAATACTTTACTGCTTGGAAATCAAGTAATAGAAACTAATTATAGTTTTGTAAATGCCAATCTTTCATATCCATGGCATAGAACTTTTGAAATCAAAGTAAATCCTATATTTACAAAATAATTATTTGCACTTAAATTAAGAAAGGATTTTAAAATGAAACAAAAATTTACTGCTTTTATTCTAACACTTTGCATTTTAGGAACTTCAAGCCTATCTTACGCTGAAGAATCATTATTTGAGACTCCTAAAGATGAAAATATACCGCCTGCAGTAGCTGAAGAAACTACCAATCCTCAGCCTGAAACCCCGCTGCCTACGCAGCCAAATCCTACACCTGAAACAGCACCGCCTGTACAACCTACCCCTGAAACAACACCCCCAACTGAGGGAGAATCAGTTCCACCTTCTGGTGGAAGTGTACTCAATCAAAAAGTTGTAAAACTTATACTTGATAGCCCTAATGCTTTTGTAGATGGTAAAAAAGTAAAACTTGATACTCCTGCAAAATCTATTGATGGAAGAACTTTTCTTCCGCTTAAGTTTATAGCTGAAAATATACTTGAAACAGCTCCAGTTTATGATGCTTCTACAAAAAGTATTACCCTAACTAAGGATTCCAAAACTGCGGTGCTTACAGTTGGAAAAAAAGAAGCCCTTATCAACGGTCAAAAAATAATGCTTGAAAGTGCGCCTATAACTTCTAATGGGGCTACACTTCTTCCGCTGAGATTTTTTGTAGATAATTTTGATATGACTATAAGCTATGATGCTCCAAAAAAAGAAATTACTATAAAAAAAGTGATTGGAATTAACAACCTTCCTATTGCAGCTATTGAATTCAGTAAGGATAGATATGTATCTGGAGAAAAAATAGAGTTTACTGATAAAAGTACTGATCCTGATGGTGATGCAATCGTTGATAAAGAATTGATGACCAGTCTTGACTTTAATAAAAAAGGTAAAGATATAAATGAACTTTTAAAGAAAGCTCCATCTGGAGAATATGTAGTAAAATATAGAGTTCAAGATGCCAAAGGTGGCTGGAGTGAATGGATTGAAAAAACACTTATTTTAGACCCAAACCTTCCTCCTGTAGTAAACTCTGTAACACTTTCAAAATCATCTTTAGGTAGAGGTGAATATTTCGATTTATCTTTCGATTTTACTAATGAAGAATGGGAAAAAATAGTAAAAGAAGATTGGTCTTATAGACATGTAAGCCAAGGCCCAAGTCAAGCTTTAAAAGTTAAACCAGAACGTATATTCTCCTCTGGAGAGTTTATAATATCACTTACTTTAACTGATGAGTATGGAAACGTTAGTACTCCTTTTGAAAAAACAGTTCAAGTATCTGATAGAGTTGTTCAAACACAAATGAATTTCCTTGCTGAGAATGATAAAGTAAATTCTACACTTGAAAATTTTGACAACAAGGACTACTCTAAACATTTTAAAAATATGGATATTAGTTTTGTAGACAATGAGGGTAAACTCATAATGAGTGACTCCCCTGAAAATGTATATGATTATGGAATTTTATACGAAGATATGACAAATCAAGATGGAAGAATTCTAACTTATCATGTAAATAAGATTCCTTCTCCAAGAAATAGCGGCGCCGGTGTAATAATGGTCGTTGAAAACCTTGAAACGGTTCCAGTAAACTTTAGCCTTGAAAAAACTGGTATGGTCGGCCCTTCTACAGATCCACTTGCTGTAGGGACTAAAGTTTTAGAACTACACTTTACTCCAAACAACGCTTATGGTGGCTATACTATAGAACCTAAACAAAAAACAATTGTCTATGATTCTAGAGGCAGTATAAACTGGAAACCTGATCACCTTGTTTCTATGCTTAGTGAATATAAAACTACCGGAAATGTCAAAATCACCGTGTATAGCGTAGGCCCTAATACTGGATTAGAACACCTTAATCTGCTTTCATATCTGCCTAGAGATAACCATCCTAGAGGAACATTTTTTGTAACTCAGCGTGGTGTAGACGTTTCAGTACCCGGAAAAGAACCGACTTCTATAATTCTTGGTAGAGGAGACTCTGAGTGGATTACTGGAGTAGACGGTATTACAAAGGAAACGGTTGTAAATAGAGGAAATTATGGAATAGAGTACAAGATAAATATGACTCCTGAAGAAGATACACTTGTATTTTTAAACGCAAGAGGTGGTCCGTTTAAAGGTATTGTAGGTTGGATTGACGGTTATCCAAGAACTGTAAATTCATTCTGGCCAAGTGCTGCGACTTATGTCGGAAAAATACCTAAGGGAACTACTTCTACTATGCGATATATGCTTCCAAATGGTTCATCATCTCCAGTAATTTTAGGATTTGTACCTGAATCAGAATGGAATAAATAAATAATAAAAAAAGATATGCTCCCAATGCTTGTTTAGGAGTATATCTTTTTGTTTTTTTGTCAATTTTCCATCCTAAAATATTTTTTTTCATTTCCTCACCTTAAATTATAGTAAAAAACTCATCAAATATCTCAGTTTTATCGAAATATTTGATGAGCATAAATTCTTACTGATTCATAAGTCCTAATTTTTCAATTATATGGAAAAGTAAGCTTATTACTACTGCAACCACACTTGCAAGTACCATTCCTTTAAGCTGAATCCCCATAAAGTTTACTGCAAGTCCGCTTAGTCCTGCTGTAAATACTACTGACGTAAGTATTAGGTTTCTTGACTGACTGTAATCTACTTTTGAATCAACAAGCAATCTTATTCCAGAAGCACCTATCATACCATAAAGAAGGAACGTAACTCCTCCAATAACATTTCCTGGTATGGTTTGGATAATTGCTGCAAGTGGTCCTATAAATGCCATACATATCGAAATTACTGCTGCTCCTGCAATTACTGATACACTGTATACTCCCGTTACTGCCATAACTCCTATGTTTTCTCCGTAAGTAGTAGTTGGAACCCCACCTATAAGTCCTGAAAGCATAGTTGAAAAGTTATCTGCAAATATACTTCTATGAAGTCCTGGATCTTTAAGTAAATTTCTTCCGATTATATTACTTGTAACTACCTGATGACTTATATGCTCTGATGTAATTACTAAAAGTACTGGAAGCATAGTTATTATTGCCTGCATGCTAAATTTTGGAAATTGAAATATTGGCATTGTAAAAAGTGCAGCTTCCTTTACTGGTGTAAAATCAACCATTCCAAATACTAGCGCTGCTACATAGCCTGAAACTATTGCTATCAGTATCGGTATTATAGCAAAGAATTTTTTAAACATTACTGATCCAAATACTGCAACACCTAAAGTTATTAAAAATACTATCAAATCTTGAGTTGTAGCATTTTCTACCATAAGATTAGCACCAGTTGAACCCCCTGCTACCGTAAGTCCCGCAAGTTCAAGTCCTATAAGTGCTACTACCGGCCCCATAGCTGCTGCGGGTAATACCACTTCAATCCAATTTGTTCCAAATTTATATATTATATAAGCAAGAACACAACCCAAAGCTCCAGTCACAGCAAAAGCTCCAAGCGCATATGGAAAGCCTTGCCCTGCAATAATAATACCCGCTGGTCCTAAAAATGCAAAACTTGAACCTAAGTATGCAGGAGCTTTTCCCTTGGTTATTAAAATAAATAATAAAGTACCTACTCCATTCATAAATAATACTATCCCTGGATTAATTCCAAATATTATAGGAACTAACACAGATGCTCCAAACATAGCAAAAGTATGCTGTAAGCTTAGTGGCAATAGCATACTTAAAGGCACCTTCTCCTCAACTTGAATTATTCTCTTTTTCGTTGACATACAAACCTCCTAAAAATTAATCTTAAACTATTTTAACGGAAAATCTAAATAAATACAATAGAAATCTTAATGAAAATTAAAGACAAACCTGATTTATATTGAGTTTGTCTTTTAATTTAACGAAATTCAGTTTTTTGTGTATTTTCCAAATATTACGCTACTTTTTAATTAAAAACGCAGACCCTTCATACGAAAAATATGGTTCTGAAAAAATTAATTCTGTATCCTTTTTCATATTCTCATCAGTAAGTGTGTAACAGAAAATATAATCGATTTTATTCGATGTTAATTCCATTCTATCTGTTCCTATTCCAACTGTTACAAGTTCAAAGTTTATATTTGCAAGCTCTGAAATTTTAGAAAGTAGCGCTATACTATAGCCAGTTGGTTTTCCATCTGATGCTATATAATCAAGCGGTACCATTGAGCCTGATATACTTATTTTATAAGTAGGTGCTCCGTCTATTTTAGGCATCTCTATTGAATCATAATTTTTACTAAAATCAAATTCATCAATATACTCTTTTTGAAGCTGCGCCAAAGTTCCACCTGCTTCAAGCTTTGCTATAGCTTCATTTATTTTACTAATATCATTTTCAGCTTCTGAACCTTTTGCTGCTGCCATTCTAGCTGAGCCTGCAAGTGCTTTGTCACTATCATTTGCAAATACACTATACTTATCTGTATCTTTTGCATATGTTTTTGCTTGAAAATCTCTAAGCCATGCAGCATCAATTTTACCAGTATCTAGTGCCATTACAAGCGCTGATTCTGTATCAAATGATTTAACCGCTTTTATTTCCGAACCATAGTGTTTTGAAAATACATCCACTAGTGCATCATCAGTCATTCCAAACCATACGATAGTTCCTACAGTCTTGTCTTGTAAATCCTCAATCTTTGTTATTTCATTTGGCTTTGATGATTCTGTAGATTCAGTCGATTCCGTAGAATCCTGTGAAGCACACCCTGTAAATATAGTCATAATAAGCATTATTACTATTAAAATTGAACCTGTTTTTTTCATAATACACTTCCCTTCTTCAAATTATTAAAATCAATTCATTTTTCCCATCACTATATGTATGCTCTAACTGATGAGTTTTTGCTAGTAAAATCTTTTTCTGAATTTCGTCCATATTATCTACCATATTCGTATTCTTTCCATGATAGCTGATATAAATTTTCAGCTTATTGTCCGATTCTGAATACTCTATTGTAAGTTCAATATGTGGTTTGTTTTCAACGTAATACTTATCTAATAATGTCGTTATTATCTCTTCAATAATAAGCTGTATAGCAAATATATTTCCTTTAGAAATTGTATATTTCTTGCAAAATTGGTCTATTTGAGATACCATAGCTATAAAATCAAACTTTTTGCTGTCTATATTGTATTCAAATAGCTTTAGTTTCTTAATAAAATTTATAGTTTTAATTTTTTGAGGATTATTGAATATTTGTTCTGCCGTTCCCTGTTCGTAAATAATGCCTTCATCCAAATAAAATATTCTTGAGGCCACATCCTTAGCAAACTGCATTTCATGAGTTACAATAACCATTGTAATTCCTCGCCCCAAAAGACCTCTTATAATTGCAAGTACCTCTCCTACCATAGTAGGATCAAGCGCTGATGTGGGTTCATCAAATAATATAAGTTTTGGATTCATAGCTAAGCATCTTGCAATTGCTATTCTTTGACTTTGTCCTCCGGAAAGTTTACTCGGCATAACTTTAGCTTTAGATACTAATCCCACCATATCCAATAATTCCATTACTTTTTCTTCAGCTTCTTTTTTTGAAAGCCCTAAAATTTTCTGAGGAGCAAGCGTTATATTATCTAACACATTTAGATGTGAAAACAAGTGAAATCCTTGATATACCATCCCCATTTTTTCACGCATTTTATTTAAATTAAATCCAGGAGCTGTTATTTCATCTTGTTCAATATATATATTACCTTTATCTGGAGTTTCAAGCATCGCAATACTTCTTAAAAATACACTTTTACCACTACCTGAGCCCCCTATTACCACAACACACTCCCCTTCATTTATTTCCGCATTGATTCCATTTAAAACATTTAGCTCACCAAAAGCTTTATATAAATTTTCAATTTTTATCATTTATTTTCACCTCGTCTATTGCTAAGCCAGAATATAGTTTTTACGAAATATGCTAACAAAAGATATATTACCATTCCCAAAAATAATGAAAAAAATGGATTTCCTGTTCTTGAACCTAAGCCATTAATAATTCTAGTAAGTTCTGTAACTGATATATACCCTGCTACACTAGTCCACTGAATCAATGTTATTATAGCACTTTCATAAATCGGCTTTGCAATTTTCCAACTTTGAGGCAAAATAATATAATAAAAAACCTTAAGCTTCGAAAATCCAAGCATTCTTGCCGCCTCAACTTCTTTAGGATTTATAGCTGTAATAGAGGTTCTAAATATTTCTGCCATATGAGCCCCTGTATTCATACCATATCCGAGCATAGCTACATAAAGAGCATCTATTGAGTTTCCTAAGAAAACAAAAAAATATAAAAACATAAGTAACATAACTACAGGGATTCCTCTCAAAATTTCAATAAGAATTTTACCTAATATATTTAATGATGTTACTTTTGACATTCTCATGCTACAAATTATAGCTCCAAAAAGCGTACCTAATATGCTCCCTACTAAAGTTAATAGAATCGTCACTTTAAGTCCTGATAAAATTCCGATATACGCCTTACTTAAAATTATAGAACTGTAAAATGATTCCCATATAAATTTTGAGTAATACAGACCTACAATTAAAGTAATTATAGCTATTAAAATACATCCAAAATCTATCATGCTATTAACTTTTTTATTCACCATATGATACTCCTTTATTTTAATAAGCCTACATTAAATCTGTTTCCTCAAGTTTTTCTTCAAAAAATTCAGTGAGTTTTATTAGTGGTTTTCTAAGGTAAAGCCCTACAAATAGTGCCATCGGTATAAATACTGAAAGTTTTACTAAATCTTTTATATAATGCTCCATATATACTCCTGCTACACACTCTCTCATTGCATTTATTCCATGAGTAAATGGAAGCATAGGGTTCACGGCTCTAAAAAATGGAGGCGTAACTTCTATCGGAAATGTACCTCCTGCTCCTGCAACTTGGATTACCAAAAGTACAATAGATATTGCTTTTCCTACATCCCCAAAAGAAAGAGTCATCGTGTATATTATAAGTGTAAATACAATACTGCAAACTAAACCAGCAGCAATAAAAAGTAATGGGCTTTCGCATTGAACTTTTAGTAGATATAGATTTCCAAGACACACTATAAGGGCTTGAATTATACCCATTGTCATAAATAGCAAATATCTTCCAAAATAAGCTTGTGATGGAAGTATATTTTTTATATTTTCATCTTCTTTTACCTTTGTCTTTAGTATTGATACAAGTATAAGCCCTCCTACCCACAAACATAGTACTGTATAAAATGGAGTCATAGCGCTCCCGTAATTCTCAATTGGATATAGATAATTATAATTTATTTCTACTGGTGAAGACATAAAATCTCCAGCGAGCTCTGGATTAGTTCTTAATATTTTAAGCATCTTGTCCCATTTTTCATCATTTGAAACTTCATTTAAATCTTTTACAATCTTTCTTATTCTCTCTTGTCCATCCTTGACTAAAACATTTGTATTTTCAAGCGCTTTTATAGTATACTCAATTGAGTTATCTACGCCCTCTAAAGACCTCTGCATACTTGGAATAAGTTTGTTCATATCTACAATAAGCGTTGATACACTTGAAAGTCCATCATATACTCCATCTACACTTTCATTTAATGCTGGTTTTATTTCATCGCTTACTAAATCTTGGACATAATCTATCTGGTCTTTAGTTACATCTATACTTTTATTAGTCTCTCTTCTTAAATCATAAACAGTATCTTCAGCGTCTCTTGAGAGCGTATTTGTATCATTAAGCACTTTTATTATATCTTGCTGCGCTGAATTTGCTTTTGAAAGTGCTTCTACCGCCTTATCCACACCTTTTAGTGGAATTGGAAGTATTTCGTTTATCTTTTTTAAAACACTACTTGTTTTATCATTTACATCAATTATGTTATAACACAAATTTTTACTATTTTTTACAAGTGCCCCTATATCTTTGTTTCCTTTTTCAACATCATCATAAAGCACGTCTAAAGAATCACTTAGCGTATCTGTAAGTATTCTATTCGAATCTATAATATCATCAATTGAGCGGTCTATTCGTTTTGATACATCCCTTGATATATCTATAAGATTTTTAAAATCATTTACAGAATTTACGCTATCATCTATAAGAAGCTGTGAATCTGGAAGCATTTCTTTAAAAACTCCATTTAACTCCCCTACCGCTTTGGAAAGATTTTGAAAGGCTAATATCGCTGTAGAAAAATCCTCAAGATTTTTATCTGCATCTTCAAATGCCTTTATCATCCTATCAATTGGATCGCCTCTTTCACTAAGCTTTTCATCGGTCAGATTAAATGCTTTAAATGAAATCTCTGTAATAGTCTGCACAAAGGTTTCATTAATTTGATGCTGAATTGAACTTACTCCTTTATCCGTTATTTTAGGAGCTATAGCATTTTTCTTTTCATTTACATAGTAATCAATTTGAGGTATCTTTACATCATCCTCTAATAAGCTTGATATTTTTTCACTGAAATCTTTTGGAATAACAATTACTGCATAATATTTTCCACTTTTAGCCCCATTAATAGCGTTCTCTGTATCTACAAATTGCCACCCCATCTGCGTATTACCTTCAAGGTTTTCTATAATCTTATCCCCGATATTGAATTCTTCCCCCTCAACTGTGTATCCCAAGTCATCATTTGAAACTGCTACCAAAATTCCTTGAGTATTTCCATAAGGATCCCAGCTTGCTTTAATATTAAACCACGCATAAAGTGAAGGTAATACCATTATTCCAATTGCTACTACAAGCGCTACTGGATTTTTACAAATTTTATTTAAATCTCGCTTGTATATTTTCCAAATATTTCTCATCAATGCTCCTATCTAAATTTTAAATTTTATATCTTCTTTCCTTAACTTTTGTTGAAAGTTCTCTTAATTCATCTTTTGACAAATTTTCAAGATTTTCAAGTTTTTCTATGAATAATACTGCCGATTCATTAGCTTTTATTTTTTGAAATTCAATAAAATAAGTCGCAAAAACGCCTGTTATAAGCGAAACGATAAACATAGAATAAAATCCTAACATTATAGTAGTTATTCTTCCTATAGGTGTAATTGCAGTAATATCTCCAAATCCAATTGTAGTAATTACAGCAAAGCAATACCATAGTGAATCTCCATAAGTATCTATATTAGGCTCAACTGCACGAAAAATAAATGATACTAAAGCTGTATATCCCAAAAATCCTATACATATTTTTTCCGCATTAAAGCTTTTTAGTATAACCCAAAGTAATCTTAATTTTTTCATAAGTTTGCTAGCCTCCTTCAAGGGTACTATTTTATTATAACTTAGCGCTTTCATAAACATCAAGTTTTTTATGTATTTATTTTATAGCATTCAAACTTGTTTTATTTTTTATATAAATATATTGACAATTTGTTTCAAAAATATTAATATTTTATTAAGAGGTGATTAAGTTGAAAAAAAACATGTACAGTCTTATGCTTTCTAAAAATTTAATAGAAGAAATAGACCGTCTTGCATATAAACAAAATACAAATCGTTCAAATCTTATAAATCATATATTAGCAGAGCATCTATCAATGTCTACACCTGAGATGCATATTCAAGAAATTTTCGAATATCTTAGTAGCTTACTAAAAACTCATAGCAATCTTTTGATTCAAAATTCTAATTCAGCTTCTATTATATGTATAAAGAGCTCACTAAATTATAAATATAAGCCCTCTATAAAATATTCTATAGAACTTTACAAATATAATCAGGAATATTTTGGAGCCTTAAAAATACAATTTAGAACTCAAAGTGAGGCCCTTATACATACTTTATCTACTTTTTTTGAAATATGGGTTGAGCTTGAAGCTAAGAATTTAAAACCTTTAATTGGAAATACCAAAATAATTTATACAATTGACATAAATAAATTTGAAAGAAGTCTTATTACCCCCCACCCACTTACTGACAATAAAATGCTAAGTGAATCCGTTGGAAAATATATAGATATGTTTGATAATGTTTTAAAAAAATATATCAAAACGCCTGATATCAAATTTTCTGAACTAGAAAATTATTATCTGACTTTTCTAAAAAATTGCAACTTAATCATATGATTTTTCTACTTAAAATTATTTGAAAGGAAGATGCTTATGAATACTCAAAAATTTACACAAAAATCTATTCAAGCCATTATGGATGCTCAAAATGAGGCTATTGAAAGAAAACATATGCAGCTTGAAATCGAGCATATCGTATATGCCCTTTTTACCCAAGAAAATGGGCTTATCCCAAGACTTGTTGAAAAAATGGGTTTAAATCTTGATTTTTCAATAAAAACTGTTGAAGGATTTTTAGCAAAAATCCCTTCTGTTTCAGGCCCTGGAAGAGAATCTGGAAAAATATACGTTTCTCAAGATGTCGAAAATATTTTACTTGATGCAGAAAAACAAGCCTTAAAATTCAAAGATGAATATGTTTCTGTCGAACATATAATGCTAGCATTATTTGAAAGTCGCTTACAAAAAACTAAAGCGCTTTTTGAAGCTCTAGGTATGAAAAAAGACAATTTCTTAGAAGCTCTTCACAGTGTTCGTAGCCACAACAAAGTGGTCAGTGACAATCCTGAAGAAACCTATGAGGCGCTTACTAAATATGGCTATGACCTTGTTGAACGTGCCAGATCTCAAAAGTTAGACCCTGTAATTGGCAGGGATTCAGAAATCAGAAATGTGATAAGAATTTTATCTAGAAAAACTAAAAATAACCCTGTTTTAATTGGAGAACCTGGAGTTGGTAAAACTGCAATTGTCGAAGGACTTGCCATAAGAATTTTAAAAGGCGATGTTCCTGAAGGCTTGAAGGATAAAACTATATTTGCTTTAGATATGGGTGCTTTGATTGCTGGTGCGAAATTTAGAGGAGAATTTGAAGAAAGATTAAAAGCTGTACTAAATGAAATAAAACAAAGCGACGGAAGAATTATTTTATTTATAGATGAGCTGCACAATATAGTAGGTGCTGGAAAAACTGAAGGCGCAATGGATGCTGGAAATCTTTTAAAACCAATGCTTGCACGAGGAGAACTCCACTGTATAGGAGCTACTACTTTGGATGAATATCAAAAATATATAGAAAAAGATGCTGCCCTTGAAAGAAGGTTCCAACCTGTGCTTGCCGATGAACCTACTGTAGAGGATACTATAACTATTTTAAGAGGCTTAAAAGAAAGATATGAGGTATTCCATGGAGTATCTATTGCTGATAGCGCCCTAATAAGTGCCGCTATGCTTTCTGATAGATATATTTCAGACCGTTTTCTACCTGATAAAGCGATTGACCTTGTAGATGAAGCCTGCGCTATGATTCGAACTGAGATCGACTCTATGCCTACCGAACTTGATGAAATTTCACGAAAAATAATGCAATTTGAAATTGAAGAAGCGGCTCTAAAAAAAGAATCTGATAAATTATCTTTAGAAAGACTAAATCATACAAAAAAAGAACTTGCAGAACTTAGAGAAGAATTTAATACTATGAAGGCTAAGTGGGAAAATGAAAAAGATAGTATTCAAGCAGTGCAACGATTAAAAGAAGAAATTGGAAATATCAATGCACAGATAGAGCAAGCTGAAAGAGAATACAATCTTGAAAAACTTGCAGAACTTAAATATGGTAAACTTCCTGAGGCTTTATCATCACTTGAAAAAGCCGAAAAAGAAAATACAGTTTCTAAACAAAATACGCTGCTTAGAGATAGGGTTACAGAGGAAGAAATTGCAAAAATAATAGCACGTTGGACTGGAATTCCTATAACTAAACTTTTAGAGGGTGAACGTGAAAAACTGCTTCACCTAGATACCATCCTTCATAAACGCATTGTAGGACAAGATGAAGCGGTTGAAAAAGTATGTGAGGCAATATTACGTTCTAGGGCTGGTATCTCTGATCCAAATAAACCAATTGGTTCCTTCCTATTCTTAGGCCCTACCGGAGTTGGAAAAACTGAACTTGCCAAAGCCCTTGCCGAAAATCTATTTGACGATGAACAAAATATTATAAGGATAGATATGTCTGAATATATGGAAAAACATTCAGTTTCAAGACTTGTAGGTGCACCTCCAGGATATGTCGGTTATGAAGAAGGCGGTCAGCTAACCGAAGCCGTTAGACGAAAACCATATAGTGTGTTGCTTTTTGATGAAATAGAAAAAGCGCATCACGATGTATTTAATATTTTGCTTCAAGTTTTGGACGATGGTAGAATAACTGATTCACAAGGAAGAACTGTAGATTTTAAAAACACTATAATTATTCTTACTTCAAATATTGGTTCAGAATTTCTATTAAATGGCATTGATTCCGAAGGCCATATAACTGAGGAAGCTAAAGACAACGTAAATATGATGTTAAAATCAGCTTTTAGACCTGAGTTTTTAAATAGGTTAGATGAAATTGTATTTTACAAACCACTTACTAAGTTAGAAATAATAAAAATAATTGAACTTCTGATAAATAGACTCTCAAAAAGACTTGAATCACAACAATTTAAACTTATCGTTACTGATAGTGCTAAAAAGTTTATTGCAGATAATGGATATGATCCTGTTTATGGTGCAAGACCTCTAAAAAGATTTATCCAAAGCCGCCTTGAAACACTAATTGCAAAGAAAATAATTCAAGGAGATATAGTTCCAGAAGGAACTATCACTATAGACTTCATCGATGAAAAACTTACAATACTATAACTTTTAAAATTTAATATATTATAACCAAGCTGTCGGATAATGATGTTTTTTACATTTATCAAAAAAAGGATATACTCTTAAATAAAGTTAAGAGTGTATCCTTTTTAATTCCATTATTTCATAAGTTTTTTCCCAAGTTTATAGTACTCATCCATTATAGACTTAGGTACCATACCTCCACCTGTTGCCCATGCAATATGATTTATATTATCCTGTTTTTTCAAAAGATCATTTTCTCTTAAATAATTTTTTCCTTCTCTTGTTGTAAATATCTTGCTAAACCCAGCCACCCCCGCAAGTGCTGAGGGTTCCAAATATATCTTTTCACTATCAACCATCATAGCTAAAAGTATATGCATAGTTTCATCTTTTACTGTATAACATCCACTTATCAAATTTTCTAAAGTTTTCCCTACAAATCCAGATGCTCTTCCTACTGCAAGGCCATCTGCATTTGTAATATTATCTATTCCAAAATCTTGAACACAATATTTATCATGTGTTTTAGTCATGCAACCAATAGTCATACACGGCGAGTGCGTAGGCTCTGCAAAAAAGAAGTGTACATTGTCTCCATATAAAAACTTAAGCCCAAAAGCTACTCCTCCAGGTCCTCCGCCTACTCCACAAGGAAGATATACAAAAAGTGGATGTTCCGCATCTACCTTTAGTCCTCTTTCATTTAACTGTTTCTCTAATCTTGAAGCTGCTACAGCATAGCCTAAAAATAAATTTTTAGAATTTTCATCATCTACGAAGTAGCTATTTGGATTTGACTCTGAAAGTTTTCTACCTTCTTCCACTGCTTTGCTGTAATCTGAATCATATTCAATAACCTCTACCCCTTTGCTTCTTAAAAGTTCTTTTTTCCAAGTTCTTGCATCAGAAGACATATGAACCGTTACCTTAAATCCTAGAGTTGCTCCCATTATACCTATACTAAGCCCTAGATTTCCAGTTGAACCCACTTCTATTTTATATTTTGAAAAAAATGCTTTTATCTCATCATCTGCAAATTTTTCGTAATTATCATTATAATTTATAAGTTTATTTTCTAGTGCCAAATCCTCAGCATGTTTTAAAACTTCATAAATTCCTCCTCTTGCTTTTATAGAACCTGATATTTTTAATATATTGTCACATTTTAAAAATACCTTTCCCCTAATTTCGGTTGCAAAATAATCCTGCATTGCTATCTTCATATTGGGAATTTCTACTATTGGCGATTCTATTATTCCATTTTCCTCCAAGGTTTCTGGAAAAACTTTTTTTATGTACGATGCAAATCTACTTAATCTGTCTTCTGCATCCTTTATATCTGCTTCCCCTATCTCAAAACGCATTTTTACACTTTGAAATTTTTCAAGTTTATCATTCACCCAAAAAATTTCCCTAAGCTCTATCAAATCTGTCATTTTAGGAAAAGCCTTGATTATTCTATCTTTTTCTATAGAATTTATATTTTTTTCAACATTCATAATATCACCTCATTTAAGGAAAATTGCAAGTTCAAAAGCTATTTATGTGAATAGTTGTAACCTTTTACAATTGCTAAGTACATTATATACTGATTTGTCCAAAGATTTCAACATTTTTTTAAATTCTACTTAATTAAAAAAAGTGGAAAACCTAAATTCTCCACTTTTTTAAATCAAAAATGATTAAACTTCCATTTTTTTAAGCTCTTTTGAGATTATAAGTTTGGCCTCTGTAGCTGCTTGTACCTCTTCCACAGTGTACCCTTCTGCAATTTCCGTAAGCACTAATCCCTCGCTAGTAACCTCCATAACTCCCATTTCAGTAATTATAGTATTTACTTGTTTTGCTGCAGTAAGTGGAAGCTGACATTTTTTGAGTATCTTATGTGCTCCCTTTGCAGTATGTTCCATCGCCACGATAACTCTTTTAGCTCCTACTACAAGGTCCATAGCTCCGCCCATTCCTGGTACCATTTTCCCTGGAATCATCCAGTTTGCTAAGTTTCCTTCTTCATCAACTTGAAGTGCCCCTAAAACGGTAACGTCCACATGACCACCTCTTATTATTGCAAACGATGTTGCGGAATCAAAAAACATTCCACCGGGCTTTATTGTTACTGGCTGTCCTCCCGCATTCACTAGATGTTTATCCTCTTTGCCTTCTTCTGGTGCTGGCCCAAGTCCTAAGAATCCATTTTCTGATTGGAAAGTAACATCCATATCTTCTGGTATGTAATTTGCAACAAGTGTAGGCATACCGATTCCTAAATTAACTACATCTCCATCTTTTAATTCTTTAGCCACTCTTTTTACTATAAGTTCTCTAGACATAATATTCTCTCCTTATCCTTGTACTATATAATCTACGCAAACCCCTGGAGTCATTACCATATTAGGATCAATTTCTCCTACTTCAACAATTTTTTCAGCTTCTACTATTACAGTGTCTGCCGACATAGCCATCAAAAGGTTAAAGTTTCTTGTTGATTTTTCATAAACTATATTTCCTTTTTTATCTACTATATTTCCAAAAAGAAGTGCTAAGTCTGCTCTAAGTGCTGTTTCTAAAAGATATTCTTTTCCATCCACAGTTATTTTCTGTTTTCCTTCTTCAACTATAGTACCTAAACCTGTTGGAGTAAGTACGCCACCAAGGCCTGCTCCTCCTGCTCTTACTTGCTCTGCTAAAGTACCCTGTGGTACTAATGTAACTTTCATTTCGCCAGAATTCATTTGATTTCCAGTCTCTTTATTCGTTCCTACATGAGAAGCTATTGTATGTGATACCTGCTTATTTACTACCCATTTACCTACTCCCCTATCTACAAAACCTGTGTCATTGCAGATTAGAGTTATATCTTTAACTCCTTTTTCCACTATTGCATCTATTAATTTTTCAGGAGTTCCACATGCTAGGAATCCCCCTACCATTATGGTCATTCCATCTTTAACTAAATCCATAACTTGACTGATTTCTACAACCTTTTGTTTCATTAGTTTATCCTCCAATTTCATTTTTCGTGTTAACGTTAACGTTATTTTAATAACTATATAATATCACTTAAATTAAAGCTTGTCTACACCTAAAAACAATTTTGTTAATAAAAAAACGTACTCGTAATCATAATATGATTTCAAATACGTTTATAGTTTATTTTTATTTTAAAGTATCTATAATATTTTGAACTATTCTAATAGCTGCTTTTCCATCTCCATACGGATTCACTGATTTTGCCATTTTTTCATATGCTTCTTGCGAATCCATAAGCTCACTAACAAAGCTTACTATTTTGTCAGTTTCAACACCAGCCACTTTTACAGTACCTGCTTCAACGGCTTCTGGTCGTTCTGTTTCAGTTCTTAAAACTATAACTGGTTTTCCTAGCCCTGGAGCTTCTTCTTGAATTCCACCAGAATCTGTAAGAATTATATGTGACTTACTCATAAGTTTTGCAAACGGTTGATATTCTAGTGGTTCTATTAGAGTTATATTCTTTGTATCTCCCATTATCTTTACTGCGGTATCTCTAACTAACGGATTTTTATGCATCGGGAAAATAACTCTACTATCTGGATATTTTTCAGCAATAATCTTAACTGCCGCAAATATATTTTCCATAGGCTTTCCCCAATTTTCTCGTCTATGACAAGTAAGTAGTATCACTTTTTCTGACTCAAAATCAATCTTATTAAGCGCTTCTAATTCAAATTCATAGTCTTTTTCAGTAACATAATATAGAGCATCTATTACTGTATTTCCTGTTATTATTATCTTTTCTTGGTCTACATTTTCTGCAAGCAGATTTTTTTGATTGGATGTAGTTGGAGCATAGTGATAAGTTGCAAGTCTTCCAGTAAGCATTCTATTCATTTCTTCTGGATATGGAGAATATATATTTCCAGTTCTAAGTCCTGCTTCTACATGTCCTACTGCTATCTTTTGATAAAAGGCTGCCAGTGCTGCCGAAAATGTAGTAGTTGTATCTCCATGAACTAAAACTAAATCGGGCTTATATTCTTTTAAGATATCTTCTACACCCTTTAATACTCCACTTGTAATGTCAGTTATTGTCTGCCCATGTTTCATTAAGTTTAAATCATAATCTGGAGTTATCTCAAATATATCTAGTACTTGATCAAGCATTTCTCTATGCTGAGCAGTTATTAAAACTTTACTTTCGATTTTATCTTTATGTTTTTCTAATTCCTTTACCAGTGGCGCCATTTTTATGGCTTCTGGTCTAGTTCCAAATACACTTACAACTTTAATTTTTTTCATTTGTCTTAACTTCCTCCAGAATCTTTAATTTTTTTACTCCAAATATTATAAGGAATATATCAATTACTATGACTATTGCTGCTGCTATATAATCGGATCTTAATATCAAAAGTGAACTTGCACCTAAAACTGCTGCTATAGCATATAAGAACACCACTGTTTTCTTTTGGCTTAATCCTTTTGCAAGAAGTCTATGATGGAGATGGCCTTTATCTGCCTCCATTATAGGTTTTCCTGCAAGATATCGTCTTATAATAGCAAAGGTTGTATCCAAAATAGGTATTGCAAGTGCAAATAGTGGAATAACAACAGCTACTACAGTCGCTCCTTTTATAGTACCTTCTACCGCTGCAATAGAAAGTATAAAGCCTAAAAATAAAGACCCTGTATCTCCCATAAATATTTTTGCGGGATTGAAGTTATGCGGAAGAAACCCTACTGCTCCTCCAGCAACTCCCATGAGTAGGGTTGCGGTATTAAATTGTTTGGAAAATAGTGCAACTGCTGTAAGCGTAAGTGCTGCGATTGCAGAAACTCCAGCAGCTAGTCCATCAAGTCCATCTATAAGATTAACTGTATTTGTAATCCCTACAATCCAAAATATTGTAACTGGTATGCTCAGCATTTTTAAAACTACAAGCGTTTCTTCTTCAAAAGGATTTGTAAAGAAATCTATTCTTACTCCTGCCCAAGTTACTATTCCTGCACATATTATTTGTATTAATAGTTTGGTTTTCGCCTTCATAGGAGCTGTATCATCTACAATTCCCATGCACACTATTATAAAACTAGAAAGCATTATCGCCAAAAGCTCCTGTGTTGGCCTTAAAAATACTATACATGAAACTATAAAACCTGAAAATATAGCAAGTCCACCTAATCTTGGAATTGGTTTTTTATGAACTCGTCTATTATCTTTTGGAACATCAATTGCTCCTATTTTGTACGCTAAATTTATTACTAGGGGCGTAATAAAATAGCATACTAATGCACTAAGTAAAAACGCTAATATTGGTCTTATCATTTTACACCTCAAATTTTTTCAAATAATTTAATAACCGAAATTGATGTCTTCTATAAGACTATCATCATTTTCTATCCAGCTATTTACGTCTATAACTCTATATTCTTCTTTTGTATCTCTTATATACACTTTTGATATGCCTGCATTTATTATCAGTCTTTTACATATAGAACAAGAGTTGGCATTATTTACATACTCTCCATCGATATAATTTTTCCCAACAATATACATAATGCTTTCAATCATGTCTTTTCTAGGCGCAGAAATTATGGCATTCATTTCAGCATGAACCGATCTACATTTTTCATACATCTGCCCTCTTGGTATATTGACTTTTTCTCTGTAACAAAATCCTAAATCGTTACAATTTTTTCTTCCTCTTGGTGCTCCTGTATATCCAGTAGCTATGATTTCATCATTTTTTACAATTATACATCCGTAATTTCTCCTCAGACATGTTCCCCTACCTGCAACTGATTCAGCTATGTCTAAATAGTAATTATTTTTTTCTCTTCTCAACATACTATCCTCCAAATATCTATTTTACATCAATTTTGTATATATTTCCACCTTTTATTATATTTATATGCTTAGTATGATATTTGTGTGGTATTTCTATGATATCCGTAGCACTTTTTAAAATTTTGTTATATACTTATCATGGATACAAATAATAAATTCAAAAGGAGTTTTCTATAATGAAACTATCGTTTTTGGAAACCATTGATAATACTGTTAATATTTTAGAAGAAATGACTCCTCACTACGAGTCAGTTTCTGATAAACTTTCTGCTTTTTTTGAAGCGCTTATGTATGAAAATCAACAGGCTATCGTAAGCGTTAATAAGCGTGTAAAAGCTTCAAAAAGTCTAAGAGAAAAAATTCTACGTAATAAACTTTATCAAAAATATGAAACACCAGAAATCATATTGGATAATCTTCCTGACTTAATAGGAATTATGATATTCTGCCGTTTTGTACATGAAGAAGCAAATATATTTAAAATAATCAAAAGTTTTTTTTCACATACTGATGTAGATGGTTGGTTCTATAATCCAGAACTTAAAAATATGCCTATCTATCTTAATTTAGCTGAAACTCAACCTCAAAAACAAAAAAATGGATTTACTATATATAGAATAGATGGCCATTATTATTCATATGGTGAAAAAATAAATTTTGAACTTCAGATAAAATCACTTGTGCATTCATTTTGGGCAGATATAGAGCACGAAGTTATATATAAAAACAATAATTATATCTTAATAGATAATTTTATGAAAGATATGCTTGGTTCTATATATCAAAATCTTGAATCTATAGATAAACAGATTGCACTTATATACCATCAAATGAATGTCGTTTCTACTTCTGAAAAAGAACCTGATAAGGTACTTGGGGAAGAATTCTCAAAACTAATTCTCGCTAAATCTATAAATGATATCTTTATTGAAAAAATGAGAGAAAATATAGGTTTTACTATAGATTTTAAAAAAGCGTGTGATATAATCAGTCAATATATCTTTGTTAAAAATGAAATTGTGTACCAAAATCTATCAAGCCAAACTATGCTTGAACTTTTAGCTAGAATAAACTATATTTCTAATAGATTTATTGATTTTGAAACCCCTATATACTTTGAACGCAAGTTTAAGCCTAAGAGTCGTTTTGGTGAAATTTTAGGAAATAAATTGCTTGAAATGATAAATATAGATTTTGAGTGGAATGTATTTTTTAAAATTTTATTTGAAATTGAGCCAGGAAGCAATATAGAGGATTTTATGAGATTTCTTTCTATAATAAAAGCACGATATGCAGATGCAGATTTATATCAACCTATATTCCAAAAATTTGATGCCTCTGATGCCTCTTATATTAAAGAAGATATTCTCCTAACTATAGCAAACGCACTTGCCACTATAGGTACTATAAAAATTATATATGAAGATAACTTTATATATATATGTCAAAAAATATCAAGTTTAGTCTCTAATATATCTGATTCGTGTTCAGATATAAATGAGTGGGAAGACTTTAAAAATGTTGAACTCCCTTTATTTGAAACTCTTTTAATAGAGTCTATACAATAATTAAAATTTTAAGCACATCAATTCTTTATTATAAAAGTGATTTGATGTGCTTATTGTTACAATTTTTTTAGTTATATTTCAATATTTACTTTTGAAATTCCTTTTGCTATACCACCTACTCTTACGGCTTCTATATATACCCCTTTTTCATTTGAATGTACGTCTATACTTGCATCTATAATCGATTTTTGATTCATTGTATAACCCTGTTCAAATCGCATATTTATTGTGCCATTAAGCTTTATCTTTGATTTAAGTTTATTTTCATAAATAAAACAAGCCAGTGCTCCACTTGAAGTCCCTGTAGCGGATTCTTCATCTATTCCAAAAAGTGGTGCAAAATTTCTACACTGTGCAGTGTTTTCTTCATCCTCAGTTTCTAAAGTAAATACATGATATCCTGTAACACCATACTTCTTGCTTATTTTTGCTATAAGTTCATAATCTGGAGTTATATTTCTTAGGGTTTCTAAATCTTCTACTGGAATTATTAAATCCCTGAGTCCCGTGGAAACAATACCCATTTTTCTAAGTATGTTTTTCCCCTCAATATATACAGTCTCTAGACCATCTTCACCAAGCTGCGCTACATAATTTTTTATACCTATTTTATTCGACTCTATCCCTAATGAATTACATATCGCTTCGAAATCTTTATCAAGTTCTGTTATCTTTTCAAAAAAGGATGGCTTATTTTGCTGCATAAAAATCTTCCCATCTTCTTTTATTTCAATTTCAAGATTCCCCGCCTTTGTTTCTTGAATGTATTTGCCTGACTTTACAAGTCCTAAATTAAACATAGCATAAAAAGTAGCTATTGTAGCATGTCCACAAAGGTCCACTTCATCCTCTGGTGTAAAAAATCTAAGTTTGAAATCAGCTTTATCTGATTTCATAATAAATGCAGTTTCTGAAAAACCTACTTTTTTTGCAATTTGCTGCATCTCAATTTCTGATAGTTCATCAGCATTTATAACTACCCCTGCTGGATTCCCTCCAATTTCATCTGCTGCAAAGGCATTTAACGTTATTACGTCTATATTCATATTCATCATCCCTTCTATTATAGAAAAAGACAGAGCATCAAGCTCTGCCTCACATTTATTATCCTATAATTTTAAGTTCTTTTGGATATTTATTTAAAACTTCGCAACCATCTTTAGTAACTAGTACTAAATCTTCTATTCTAACCCCTACTTCGCCTGAAAGATATATTCCTGGTTCTATAGAGAATATCATTCCTTCTTCTACTGGCATTTCATTTACAGAAGATACATCACCGAAATCATGGCACTCGATACCTATTGAATGACCTGTTCTGTGTGTAAAGTATTTTCCATAGCCTTTTTCTGTTATATAGTCTCTAGCTGCTGCATCTATATCACAGAATCTAGCTCCAGGTTTAACTGTAGCAATTGCTCTTAAATTAGCTTCTTTTACTATTTCGTAAATTTCTCTACCTTTTTCTGAAACTGATTTAAAGAATACTGTTCTAGTCATATCTGAACAATATGAATCTTTTACACAACCGATATCAAGAATTACAGAATCGCCTTCTTTTATAACAGTTTTATCTGTATCATGGTGAGGGTCTGCTGCATTTGCTCCAAATCCTATTATCGGAGTAAATGAGAATCCTTCTGCACCAAGGTCTTCATATATAGTAGTTAGATTTTGCATCATTTTATATTCTGTTATACCAGCTTCTAAACCTTTTTCAAGTTTTTCCATAGCTTTATCATTGATATCTGATGCAACTCTCATAAAATCTCTTTCTTGCTCATCTTTGTTCATTCTTACTCTATCAAGTATTTCTGAACCATTTTTGTAGCTTGATGCTCCATTTAATTCCATAAGTCTTAATAGGAATTTAGCTGGCCAGTTTTTATCTACGCCAATTGCCTTACTTGAATCTGTATATTTAGCTATAAAGCTAACACCATCTTGAGTATCATTGAACCATATTTTCTCTGCTCCAAGTTCTTCTGTTACAGGGAATAATTCATTTATAAATATCTTATGGTCTCCATCTGCTTTTAAAAATAAGCAAAGTAATCTTTCACCTGGATGAATCCATTTTCCAGTTAAATAAAATATTGCAGCTGGATCTGATACTAACATTTGTTCAAGATTTTGCTGCTTCATTAATTCTAATACTTTTGTCAATCTTGATTGATTCATAACAATTCTCCTTTGATTATATGTTATTTTTCATAATTAACTCTCTAAATAGCAATATAACAGATAAGGAAATCGACTGTCAACCGATTTCCTTATTTTTCATAAAATATATTATATTTTTAGGTGGATGAAATTATTAAACCTAAAGATAACTGTCCGTACTAGTCGGCTTATTTTTTATTTTTAGTCTGTACTCAACTAATTCTTTTATTATATTATAACTTACTGCCATAGTAGGTACTCCAAGAATTACTCCTGTTATTCCAAATAATCCTCCACCTATAAATATTGCTAAAAACACCCAAAATCCTGAAAGACCTGTGGAATCCCCTACAATTTTAGGTACTAGTATATTTCCATCAATTTGCTGAAGTATAAGAATGAGTACTGCAAATCCAAGTGCTTTTGGGCCACTTACCATTGAGATTATAAACACAGCTGGAACAGCTCCAATAAAAGGCCCTATGATTGGAATAATATTAGTAACAGTTATAATCATACTTACTAAAAGTGCATATGGCATTTTAAATATACTCATAGAAATAAAGCATATTGTTCCAAGTACTGCAGCATCTGTAAGCTGACCTGAAATGTATTTTGAGAATATATTGTTTGTCATTTTTGATTTTTCTATAATGAAATCAGATGTCTTGTCTGAAAAACTTGCTATTATTATTTTTTTTATTTGAGCTGTAAATCGCTCTTTTCCTGCAAGAAAATATATTGCTACTACTATTCCTACTACTATATTAACTAACTTCCCAGAAAATGCAAGTACTCCATTTACTGCATATGGCAGCATATTTGAGACAATTTCTGAAGTTTTTGAAAGCAGTGCTCTCCAAACTTCAAATAATTTTTTAATTATCTCAGAATCTATATTTATATTTTGAATAGTGTCTCTTAATAATCTATTTCCATTTTCCATATATTCTGGAAGGTTGCTGACAAATATTGAGACGCTATCCGCTAACTGAGGTACTATTATGGAAATAAATCCTAAAAGTAGAAGTATTGCTAAAATCATTGTCGTTGATAAAGATAGCGCTCTTACAAGTTTTTGTTTTTTTTCAGATTTTATTACTTTTTTATATAGTTTTTCAATATATTTCATTGGATTTTTTAAAAGATATGCCATAACAAATCCATATACAAAAGGTGTCATCATATTAGTGAAATACGATATCCCTCCCAATATATTTCCTGAGTTTTTTACTATAAAATAAACTAAAATTGCTCCTGATAGCACTAAAAAATTTGCTAAAGCTTTATGTTTAGATTCTTTACTTATTTCTAGTTTCATAATACTAACTATCCCCTTTCATTTTGTTTTTTAAATCACAATCTATAGGATCCATATGAATTACAATCTCTATATTCAAAGCTTTTGAAATATCTTTTTCTGCTTTATCTATTATTTCATGTGCTTCTATTATAGTCATTTTATCACATACTTCTGCATGAATTGATGCAAGGGTAGTTCCAAGTCCATAGTTATGAACTATTAAATCGTGACTGCCCTCAATACCTTCATAGGATTCTACTTTAGAAATTATATTATTTACAAGTTCCTCATCTGGAGCTACTCCTAAAAGTGGATTTATTGCATCTATAGCTATTTTTATTCCATTATAAAATATAAACCCAGATACCAATACCCCTATATATCCATCTATTGGAAACAATATAAATTTTGAGCATCCAACCGAAATCAGTACTACTATAGTAGTCATAACATCACTTCGGCTGTCTGCGGCCACTGCTCTAAGCGAATTTGAATCAATACGATCACCTATGTTTTGATAAAAACTCCCCTGCCAAAATTTAGCAAGAATCGTTAGACTTAAAATTACTATTGTAACTATACTAAATATAACCGGTTTTGGATTTCTTATACGTTCTATAGATGACGTAAAAAACTTAAGCCCTACAAACATTATAATTACTGAAATCGCAAGTGCTGTAATATATTCTGCCCTAGCATGCCCAAATGGATGTTCCTTATCTGCTGGTTTATCTGAAATCATAAATCCTACTATAGTTATCATAGATGATCCAACATCTGTTATATTATTTACCGCATCTGCTACAATAGCTATACTCCCCGCATAAAATCCTATGAATATTTTTAGTATAGAAAGAATTGAATTACTTATAATTCCCACTATTCCACACAAATATCCATAAGCTTTTATAACTTTTCTATTTGTTACATCATCATAATTTTCTATGAATTTTTTTACAATAAATTGTATCATTTTTTTCTCTTTCTACTTTATATAATCAACTTCTTCTGTAACTACTATATGTTCTCCAAGATGTTCTACGTCTACTTCTTTTATTATTTTAATATCCTCTGATATTTCTAGAATACTTATGCTACAATTCGTAACAAACGGTCTTTCCCAAAATTCTTTTATACTTCTATTTTTTATAACATTAAATATAGCTTTTATAAATACTCCATGTGTAACTGCAAGAGCAGCTTCATCATCTGTATGCTCACTTTTAACTCTGTCTAAAAACAGTTCTGCTCTTTTTAAAATATCTTCAAAACGCTCTCCTCCTGCAACCGGAATATATGCCTCTGGTTTTTGAAAATAATTAAAGTACATATCCTTGTAATCATCATTATTACAAATTTGTTCCTTAGTTTTTCCCTGCCAATTGCCATATGACATTTCAGCTATATTATTATCTATAATATAATCGAGCTCTTTCCTATTAGAAAGTATAATTTCAGTAGTATCTATTGCTCTTTTTTGTTCACTTGTATACACATTTTTAAACTCTACACCGTCTAAAGCTTCTCTTATTTTCTGTGCACCACCAATACCTTTTTCCGTAAGCGGGGAATCTAACTGTCCTTGTAATATATGTGCTTTGTTCCACTCTGTTTCTCCATGTCGTACGATATATAACTTCATTTTTTATCTCCTTAAAGTAAATTTATGTCTTTGTTATATATGATACCATTATCTTAAAAAATTTACTAGTAAGTCACTTTACTTCCTTCTTTTACATTTTTATTATTGGGATCAAGTAAAATTATATCTCCTTGCCCAAGTCCTTCCAAAATTTCAATTTCACTACTTGTTTCTATACCCTTTACTATTTTTTGTTTTAAAAGTCTTTTATTTTCTATTTTAAACACATAATACGTATCCTCTTCTTTAAATGTGCTTAGTTTGGGTATCACAATAACATTTGGTTTGTCCAAAGTAATAAAATTTACATCTAATTTATATCCAAGTGAAATTTTATTTAGTTCATTAAATATAGTTTCTATTCTTGTTTTCTGCTCCTCTATCCCTAAGCTTGAAAGCTGGGTGCTTGAATAAGGTGATATATAGCTTATCTTACCATTAAAAACTTGCTTATTATGTTTTGTTTCATAAATAATTTCTACTCTATCTCCTAGTTTTAAATCTGCTGCTATTTCAGATGCTAATTGAGAAGTTATTACTTTATTATTTTTTTCACTTATTTCCATTATACTCATCATACTATTTACTTTTTGCATATCCTTTATGTTAATTGAAGTAATAATTCCATCTATTGGTGATTTAATCACAGTTTTTCCTTTTCTTGAAATAAGTAAATCTTTTTGTGCTTGAAGACTTTGAAGCTGCCCACTATAATATGCTTTCGTATATACTGAATTATTTTCCATAGTATATAGTAATTCTTCTTGCGCTCTTATTTCATCATTTAGTGATTTAAGTGCATTTTCCATGTTATCTAATTCTATTTTCGGACTTGCGCCAGAATCATAAAGAACTTTTGTTCTATTGTAATCTTCTTCCGCTTTATTAAAATTTCGTTTTAGGGTTTCTATTTTTATTTTTTGAATTTCAATTTCTTTATTTTGAGGGTTACTCGGTCCCGTAATATTAGTTTGAGCTTTTATTGATTTTAACTGTGCATCAAGCTGAATAATGGAATTTGATATATCTTCTGAATTTAGCTGTGCTAAAATCTGGCCTTTTTTGACTTCATCTCCTAGCTTTACTTTTGCATATATTTCTCCATCAAAAGCAGGTGATATAGAGAAAACTTGTCTAGATTCCACTATACCATTTTCCTTAACAACTTCTTTTAAATTTGTTTTTTCTGATATTACAAAAACATTAACTTTTTCTGCTTTTAAAAAATATTCCGCTATAAAAAATGTCGCAATTAAGGTTATAATAATTAAGATTACAAGCTTAAGTTTTTTATTCATATAAAACCTCTCTATTCGTTTGATTTTAATGCATCTACCAAATTTAATTTTTTAATCTTTCTATATGCTGCTAATTGACCCATAATAATAGCTATTATAGCTATTATTACAGCTATAAAATAAAATCTTATGTCAAAATTTGATGGCATCGAGTACATATCTGTATCTACAACATTTACAATAGCTGTCAGCATTGCTTTTGTAAGTGGAATTGCTATAAACATCCCTAAAAAAGATAATGTCCACTGCTCAAAACTAACTATATCAAACACTTCCTTTTCACTCATTCCAATAACCATCATAGACGTAAGTTCTCTTTCTCTTTCTGAAATTATAGTTATTGTTGAATTATATATTATTGCAAAACCTGTAGCTATAGCAACTATCCCAAGGTATATTATCTGAATAAGAGTCATCCACATCATTTCTTCCATCATACGTATAAACGAACCTGTACTATTAAGACTTTCCACATATGGACTTTCTATATATTTATCTTTAATTGAAAGCATTACCTCATCTTCTGCTGAAAGTATAATCCCATTTGCAATATCTTTATTGCCTAATATTGAGGCTATATCTTCTATGCGCATATACCCATTTGAACCCATTAGTTGAGGTTCTATGTGAGATACTAATAATTTTTCTTCGTATTCCTTATCTCTAAAATACGGAGATTTTATATATACATAATCCCCTACCACTGCGCCTATATCTTCTGCTATATTCGGAGTTATTGCAAGTTCTCCTTTATTCAACTTTATAGGGATTTTTTTGTCATTTACAGGCGTGTATAATGCGCCTTCAAAATCTATGCCTACTATTATGCTCTCTTTTTTTAGATTCGCTTTTCTAAAAACTACAGGAAGCTCTATTAAAGCTTCTGCTTTTTTTATATCCTCAGCAAATATTTCGTTGAGGATTAAATCTTTTTCTCTGAAAGAATTAAGTTTTATTTTTAAATCATAAAGCTCTACATAATCATATCTATCATATATCATAGGATATACCGTTCCTATCATAGTCCAAGGAACTGCACAAATAGACACTGTAAACGCTACTCCCATTGCTATAAAAAATCCTCTTGATTTATTTCTCCCTAAATTTCTAAGTCCAATTTTACCAGTCATACTAAGACTGTTCATTATAAGTTTACTATTTTCTATAGCAAGCTTTTTACTGAACACTCTAGGGCCTTTGGGCCTCATAGCTTCTGATGGCGAAAGCGATATGGCCTCCTTAGCTCCAAAAAAACCAGTAAATATACTAAATATTAGTGCCATTAGAAGTGATAAAAATATATATTTTAAACTTGATTTTCCTAATATAAATGGCATATTAAAAAACTGTTCATATAATATCATTAATAAATTTGAAATGTAATTTCCTATCAAGGCGCCTATTAAAGCTCCTATAAATGCCATTATTAATACATATAAAATATAGTGATTTAGTATCTGAACATCTGAAAATCCAAAGGCTTTAAGTATCCCTATCTGTCCTCTTTGTAGTTCTACGAGCCTTCTAAGCATTATATAAACTACTGCTGATGCTATAATAAGAAATATCATCGGTAACGATTTTGAAATGGCCCTAAGTGAATCCAACTCTTGGGTCATCATCGCATTGCTCATCTGGTTTTTAGCTTCGACTTGACTTATTATCCCATAAGAATTTAATCTAAGCGTTATATCCTGCTTCACATCTTCATAGGTATATCCGCTTTTTAAGCTAAATACGATACTATTGTAACTGTCATTTCCTAAAATTTTATTCATAAATTCAAAATCAGTGTATCCAATTCCAAAACTTTCTGGATCTGGCATTATATCTGAAGCATTTTTAGTAGTAAATATATTTTCTGCACTTCTTCCTATCCCAACTATACTCAAATCATATATTTCCCCATTTGAAATTATTGATAGTTTATCTCCAAGCACTATACCGTTTGCCTTTGCAAATTTGGGATCTATAACTATTTCTGAATTTTCAATTGGATATCTTCCCTCTTCTACTAAATATGTGCACAGCTTATCCCCTCCTGCAAATATTCTTAAATACTTACTTTCAAGTTTTTTTTGTCTATCTTTTTCTTTTATTACAAAATCTTTTACTATCCTAGGTTGAATAACCTCTACACCATCTATATCTTCCAAATATTTTACTTTTTCTTTTGAAATAGACCTTAAATCTACAAATACATCCGCAAACTTGGTTTGGATATAAAATTGATCCTTAGAATATCTGAGCATTTCATTAACATTAGACATCATTGTAAATATCATAATTGATATCATAACTAATATTATTGCTGCTATATTAGCCGCTTTATTTGTCTTTAAATCTCTAAATATTTTTTTTAATAACAGCATCAAAAACCCCCTACTATATATCCACCGCTTCTATGTCCATAGGTGCTTTATTTATTACCGTATCTACAATTTTCCCATCCTTTAAAAACATTATCCTATCTGCTATGCTTGATATTGCATTATTATGAGTTATTACAATTACCGTTTTTGAAAATTCTTTACAAAAATATTGAAGTACACGAAGTACATCTTTTGATGATTTAGAATCTAACGCGCCTGTCGGTTCATCACATAAAAATACATCAGGATCCTTTGCAAGCGCTCTAGCTATAGCGACTCTTTGCTGTTCTCCACCTGAAAGCTGTGATGGAAAATGATCTTTTCTATCTAATAATCCCACTTTTTCTAGCATATCTTCTGATTTTAATTTTGATTCAGATATCTGACGAGCAATATCTACATTTTCTAAGGCCGTAAGATTTGGAAGAAGATTATAAAATTGAAATATAAACCCTATATTTTCTCTTCTATATAAAGTAAGTTCTTTTTTTCCCATTTTATGCACTGGTATATTTTGATAAAAAAGTTCTCCTTCTGTCGGACTATCCATTCCTCCTATTATATTTAACATCGTAGATTTTCCTGAACCTGAAGGTCCAAGAATAGCTAAAAATTCTCCCTTATATATTTCAAACTCAACTCCATCAAGTGCCTTTATATAAATTTCACCCATTTTGTAAATTTTTTTTATTCCACTTGCACTTATAATTACTTCTTTTTGTAAATTAGTATCTAAAGTCATAATTTGTCTCCATTTGTAAACATAAAATATTATTAACTTTTTAGTTATTTATTTTATATTTATACCCTATATTTTTAAGTTGTAATATATATGTAAAACATTTGTATCTTTTAGCTACTTAAATATGTGATAAAATTATATATAATATATAAGAGAAAGGATTTAAATAAAATGAAAAAATTAACTTCAGTACTTCTATCTGTGGTTTTACTAAGTACATCATTTGGATATGCTCAGGATAAAAAACTAAATGCTAGATTTGATAACCTAAATTCTGTTATTACTTCCCATAACAGAACTCATAAAGATATCTTCAATTCTGAAAACGTAGAAAAAAGAGTGATTCTTGGAAATGAGCGTCTCCTTACTGAGTTTGAATATCTTATAAAAGATAAAAAGTTAGGACTTGTAACCAATCAGACTGGTGTAGATGAAAATATGACTAGAACCGTAGATAAGCTCTATCAATACCAAAATGCTGAACTTACAGCAATATACTCTCCAGAGCATGGGCTTAATGGAACTGCAACTGCTGGTCAATATGTGGATTCTTACATAGACAGCAATTTAAACCTTCCAGTATATAGTCTTTATGGAAAAACCCGAGAACCTTCAAAAGCTATGCTTGAAAATGTAGATGTCCTTATATTTGATATGCAAGATATCGGTTCTAGGACATACACCTATATGTCTACGCTTAACTATATAATGAAAGCTGCAAAAAAATATAATAAACCTGTAATTGTACTTGATAGACCTAATCCTTTAGGTGGAACTATTGTTGAAGGTTATATTGCTCAAGACAAATATCTTACCTTTGTTGGTGTAGATAATCTTCCTATTGCACACGGTATGACTTGTGGTGAACTTGCAAAATTCTTTAACCGAAAAATAAATGCTGACCTTACCGTAATTCCTATGCAAAATTATTCTCGTGATATGATATGGCAGGACACAGGGCTTACCTTTGTTGCTACCTCTCCTAATATTCCAAATATAACTTCTGCCTTTGGGTATATTGCTACAGGTATGGGTGAAGGTACTTCAGTTGGACAAGCGGATAAATTTACTTGGGTTGGCTCTGCTGGTATAGATTCACAAAAATTTGCAGACAAACTAAATTCTTACAAACTACCTGGAGTTTCATTCAGTCCTGAAACAAAAGCTAGCCGCGGTGGTGCAAAACTTACTATTACAGATTACCACAAGTTTAATCCGACTAAAACTTCAATATATATCCTTACTACAGCTAATTCTATGAAAAAGCTTACTGTCCCAGTTGAAAAAAATGGAGTAATCCCTATGTTTGAAAAAATTTGGGGTTCAAATCGCTTTGGTTTAGCACTCAAAAATAACTGGAACGCCGAAAAAGTTATGGCAAGTTATAAGTCAGAATTAGATAATTTTAAAAAAGAAAGAGAAAAGTATCTTATATACTAAATTTTTGTTTTGAATTTTGTGAAAAAGCATCTTTAAGCGTAAAAATTTACCTTTTAGATGCTTTTTTTTGAAAAAATTTTTTTAAATCTGATTCGATTAGAATTTTTATGTCAAATTTTTATCATTTTTGCTGTACATATTGAAACCCTTTGTCTAAAAAATATGCCAATTTTTCTATATAGTCTGAAATTTAATTTATAAATCAATTGATTTTGTAACTCTTTTGTAACTTTTTCTCCTGAAAGCTTGTTTTTTTGTAACTATTTTGTTATAATTAGTCTCATGGATTAGAAAAGTAGCAAAAAAACGATTATAAAACTTAAATTTAAAAGTGATCGAAGGAAAAAAGGAGAGAAAGAAAATATGAAGAAATTTAATCTTTTTATTTTTATACTTGTTCAAACTGTATTCCTGTCATCAACTCTTGCATATGCGGATGAAATAAGCGTAAAAAACTCTGGACTTAGTGCCAGTTCTGAATTGTTGAATATTGATACAAATAATTCATCAGATTTAGTAAAAAGTTCTGAAACAGCTATCTCAGAAACTTCTGAAAAACCTTCAGAAGAAATAGTAGCTCCTAAAACAGAACAGTTAAAAAAAGAGGTTAAAGCAGAACCAAGCGCTGAGAAAATAAAAAAAACTGCTGCTGAACAAGAAAAGATAAAGTACAAAAAAGCCATAGTTTCATTTATAAAATCAAAAAACCCTAAATTAAGTGATGCAGCTGCAATAAAGGCTGCTGAAGCAGCGATGGCTGCAAGTAAGAAACATGGTGTTGATGTTAACATTATATTAGCTATAATGTGGAAAGAAAGCTATTTTACAGCCAATGCAAAAGGAGCTTCATGTTATGGTATAATGCAGGTAGGTAAATCTACTGGTGCTGGTTTTGGATATTCTACTAAAGATTTAGTTGATCCTTATAAAAATGCGGATGTTGCTACCCGTCTTCTTAAAGGACAAATTAAAAAGTTTGGAAGCACTACACTTGGACTTACTGCTTATAATACTGGCGGTGGTAATGTAAGTAAAGGAAATTATACTACAGCTTACGCAAATAATGTTTTAGCAAAATCTAAAGCTATAAAAAGCTATATTGAAAGTTATATGAAGAAATAAATCCATACTTCAGATTCGCATAATCTGATATTAAAATCGCAAGTTTTAAAACAATATTAAAAAGATGACGGGACTGTCAATCATAATTATTTGACAGTTCGAATTAAAAAAACCAGATTATTCAACGCTTCAAAAAAAGCGCTATATACGAATAATCTGGGTTTTTTGTTGTAAAATATAGTAAAACACCTAAAAATTGTTTATTTAGGTGTTTTTTTGCATTTTGATGCTATTCTTCGCCAAATTTATTTTCTATTATAGCTGCTAGGGTTTCTACTGCTTGAGCTTCATCTTCACCATCTGCTGCCACAACTATTTTACTTTCATAGCCTATTCCTGCTGAAAGTAAACCTACTATACTTTTAGCGTTTATAGATTTTTCATTAAATTCAATAAATATGCTAGATTTAAATGTAGCCGCCTTCTTTACAAATTCCGATGCTGGTCTTGCATGTAATCCAGTTTTGTTTAATACTTGTACTTCTTTTTTTAACATTATTACTTTCTCCACTTCTTTTATTTTTCAGGAAGAACATCTTTTAATTAGCTTATTTCTCTTCCTTTTTCTTTTCATCACTAAGTAATATTATATCATATTTTCCTAGCGTTTTCATCGATTTTTTTCATATTTACATATTTTTTTTAGCAAATTAAACCTAACAAAAAACATGCTGATGAACTAAAATTATTAATTCATCAGCATAAAAAATACTATTCAGCTTTGTCTTCTTTTGATTCAATTGACTCTTCATTTTCAGCTTCTTCTTGCTCTACTACATCTGCTTCATTTTCAAAATCATCATAATAATCTTCCCAAAATTCTGCTTCTTCTTGTTCTTCTATTTCTTTTATCATTTTTCTTTCTTTGATTTTATCTGATACTATTTTAGTAACTCCTGTAGCAATTATTGCCACGGCTGCAATTCCAACAGCTTTTTTAGCTTTGGATTTTTTGCTAAATTCTTTGTCTAATATTTCTTTTTTTTCCTCCAAAGGCATTTTTGACTTTAAAATTTTAGAAATTTCTCTTGTTTTCATAGCGTCTCCTCCATAGTTTATTTTAGATAATTATATATCATTTTTAAGGCTTCTTCTCTAGTTGTTTTATCTTTTGGACTAAAATTATTCTTTTGGTCTTTTATAATTATATTTAATGCATCACTTATAGCTATATACCCTACATTAGATGATTCTATTTCAGTAGCATCATTTATTCCAAGCTTAAATATTTCTGAATGAGAAGCTATTTTTTCATAACCTAATGCCCTTACTAAATACTTAGCAGTTTCTTCTTTAGTTATTTGTTTTGCAGTCATAGTTTCATTTTCTGAAAGTACTCCAATATATCTCAACTGATCTTCTATTTCTTTTTTCTGAGCTTGAGTAAGACTCTCAATCTTATAAAGAGGAACTGGTACATATTCAAAAGTTTGTGATATTAGATATAAGAGTTCATCTTGTCTTATAAAAGTCTGTGGTTTTAATTCGCTGCCTTGGAAACCTATTCCTAAAGCAAGTAGTGTATTTATCTCTTCTTTATATTTTGATTTTTCTACATCACTATACTTAAGCTCTGGTTTTGAAGTATAGTCTTCTGAAACTACTCTTTTTCCAGTAAGTGCATCAAATATAAGTGGTTTTGTATAATCATCTTGGTTGACTTCGTAAACTAAGTTTGAAATTGCTTTCATACTTTTATTGTATGAAATTTTATATTTTAAACTTATATCATTTTCTTTAAATATTTTATCATATATAGTAGTTTTTGACACTACATTTTCAGCGGATGGGAATTTAATTTCATACCAATTTTTACGATATGATATTACTTTCTGTTTTGAAACATCATATGTTATGTCTATATAATTTTCTGGAAATTGCACATTATTCTCGACTCTATTATAAGTCAAATAAATATATGCATTTTTATTTTTTAGCTGATTTTCAATTGAATTTTCATCAAGTAGTAAGTTATTCAATTTAATATTAGAATATTTATTTAGTGTTTTTTCAGCATCTTGCTTCGCATTTTCTACTTGTAAACTATTTATTTCATTTTCTGAGTAACTGTAGTTATACGAATTAAATCCAATTAATTCTAACGATTTTGCATCTAGCTCTACACTTGCTCTTTTTTCAAAGCTATCGCCTATATATGAAATTGACCATACATAGCCACTTTTAGTATTGTCTTTTGATTCATAGAGCTGTGCTGATTCAACCGCCATATTGCTATCTATTATTTCTAAATTATAACTCTTAACTTTAGCCTTCGCTTCGTTTAAGCTAGCTAAGTCCGCTTTTGATTTAATATCTGCTATTTCTTGCTCTGTAAGCGTAACTTGATTTGCACCTTCTGCTGCCCCTTTATCTTGCATGCTTACGCCTGCATAACCGCCACCGTTCATGTTGCTAGATATGCTTATGCGTTTTCCTGTCTTTGCATCAATTACATATTCTGTACTGTAATTAGGAACATAAACTAGATTTAATTTATCTATTTTATTTTTATCATAGTCATATTGACTCTGATAAATCAATTTTACGCCAAGTTCATTTTCGTAAGCTTTTTTAGCTTCTTCTTTTGATATAGTTCCTGATACGTCACTATATTTAACACTGCTGTCCATAGATGTAGAGTAGCTTATTATTTTGCCATCTGCTGCATCTACAAGTACATTTGTCATTATCCCATCTACTTTTATATCATTTTGAGTATATACGAACTCAAAACTATACATATTTGAACTTAAGTTCCCTGAATCTGCTCTTATTTTAAAGTTTTTATATTCCGAAGGTAATGCTTTTTGCAAAAAAGCCTGTGCTATATCCTGAGCATGTTTCTTTTCATATCCTGGAAGCTGTTTTATTCTTGTCTCTGAATAGATTCCTTGGTCTTTTTTTGAGCTATAGTACCAATATATATTCTTATCTTCTCCATATTTAATATAGGTACTGTACTTAGGACCATCCCAAGATAAATTATACATATTCATTCCATTTTCAAGGCTTAATGAATATTTAAAGCTCGCATCTTGATCATATACTACAAATCGCTGTTTTACGTCAAATAGTATATTCTTGATTTTTTCTGGTGAAACTTCTTTATCAATTACTTGGACTTCATGAATATCTTTAACCTTAGCTAAGTTATCTACGGTCTTGTCCATATACGCTTCCTGTGCAAAAACCGCTGAAGAAGCTGATATCATACAAATAACAGTTGCTATAGCTATTTTTTTCTTCATAATGACTACCTCTCTAAAATAGTAAAATTAAAAACTACTTCCATATTTTATACCCATATTATAGATTTTCTAAAATTTTTTCAAGATTTTCTTTTCTTTCTAGTCTTTCCAAAAGAAATTCTTCTGTCTCTTCTTGAGCTTTTGCAAGCTGTTGAAGTTTTACGAAATCACTTCCCGATGAAATTATTTCAGTTTCTATTTGATGAAGTTTAGCCTCTAGCTTCTCTATTTCAGTATCTATATTTTCATACTCTCTTTGTTCTTTATACGATAGCTTTACTTTTTTATTTTTATCAAATTTTTGATTTGTGTTTATTTCATTTTCTGATTTTATTGTTTTTAAATCTTTTTCTACAACTATGTCTTTCTTGATGTCTAAATATTCTTGATAGCCTCCCATAGTGTATAGTATTTCATTATTTTCTTCAAAAGAAAATATCTTATTACATATTTTATCTAAAAAATATCTGTCATGTGATACGGTTATCACTGGTCCCTCAAAATAATTTATATATTCTTCAAGTACTGAAAGTGTCTCTATATCCAAATCGTTTGTCGGTTCATCTAAAAATAGTACATTGGGAGATTCCATCAATATTTTTAACAGATAAAGTCTTCTTCTTTCTCCACCTGAAAGTTTTCTTATATAAGTATGCTGTGATGTAGCATTAAATAAGAAATTTTCCATCATCTGTGATGCACTTATTTTTGTACCATCTTTTTTTGATACATACTCTGCAGTTTCTTTTATATATTCTATGGCTCTAAGTTCTGTATTCATATCTAAATTTTCTTGAGTATAATAACCTATTTTCACCGTATCTCCAAATTCTATGTTTCCTTCAATTGGAGTGATCTTCCCTGCTAGTATATTCAAAAGGGTAGTTTTACCCTTTCCATTCTCACCAATTATACCTATTCTATCTTCTTTGTTAATAGTATATGTGAATTTATCAAACAGAAGTTTTTCTCCATAGGCCATTTTTATATTTTCAGCTTCAATAATTTTACTTCCGAGTCTGGAAGTCGCTACATCTATTGTAAATTCATCCTTATCTGATATTTGAATTTCTTTTTCTAAATCTTCAAATCTTTCTTTTCTCGCTTTTTGCTTAGTCCTTCTTGCTTCTACACCTTTTCGTATCCAATCTAGTTCTTGCTTATATAGTCTTTGTTTTTTTAATTCTATTTTAGCTTCATCTTGCTGCCTCTGTTGTTTTATCTCTAAATATTTAGAGTAATTCCCCTTGTATCTATGCAGTTTTCCATTTTCAAGTTCTATAATAGTGTTTGTAACTCTATCTAAAAAATATCTATCGTGAGTTACCATTATAAGCGACGTTCTTAATGATTTCAAATGGTCTTCTAAAAAGTCTATTGTATCATTATCAATATGGTTCGTTGGCTCATCTAGAATTAAAATATCTGACGGTCTTATAAGTGCCCCTGCAAGTGCTACTCTTTTTCGTTGTCCACCTGAAAGTTCCTTCATTTTTTTGTCAAATTCTATTATTTTTAATTTGGTTAATATTTTTTTAGCTTCACTTTCTAAAGCCCATCCGTTTTGAGTATCCATCTCTTGTGTTACTTTATTCATTTCTTCTTGAAGCTGTTTATCTTCTGGCGTTTTAGACAGTAAGGATACTATTTCTTCATATCGCCCTACTAATTTTATTATTTTTGAGTCTCCTTTAAATATTTGCTGGATTACAGTAGCTTCTTCTGATATTTCAGGATTTTGGGAAAGATATTCTATGACAAGCCTACTAGCTTTCATAACTTCTATATTTTCCGCTGTATCATTTTCTGACAATATATTTAATAATGTAGTTTTTCCAGCTCCATTTACTCCTATTATCCCGATTTTATCTCCACTATCTACCGTAAGTGATATATTATCAAATAATTTTTTCTCCCCATAGGTCTTGCACAACTTGTCAATTTGATATAAATTCATATGTTTTTTCCTTTAATCACAAAAGAGAATAATTTACATTATTCTCTTTAATTTAATAGTTTACTTTATCTTTTTATTTTCAGTTGGAAGCTTTACTTCAGCTTCATTACAAAATTCATTTAGAGATTTTTGTGCTCTTTGAATTGATATTATTGTTCCTGGACCGCCTATACAACCTCCCGGACATGCCATACCTTCTAAAAGCATCCCATTTTTCTTTCCTGCTTTAGCAAGCTTCATCATCTTGACACATTCATGAAGTCCATTTGCATTTTCCACTTGAATAGCTCTACTTGGATCTATTTCTTCTGCAACTTTTCTTACAGCTTTAGCTACACCACCAGCTGAAGCAAAGCCTCTTCCTAACGTAGATGCATCTTGAACACTATAATCAACTTCGATCTCCGAAACTTCTATCTCTCTTGATACAAAAAGTCCCATAAGTTCTTCAAATGTTATTACAAAATCCACATATTTTTGAACTTTCTCACCAAGCGCCTCTAATTTCTTCGCTATACAAGGTCCTATAAATACTACTTTTGCATTTTTATCTTTTTTCTTTATGAATTGTGCCGTAGCTATCATTGGAGTTGATGTATCCGATATATATCTAGCTTCATCAGGAAACATTTTTTGAACCATACTAAGCCAGGCTGGGCAACAACTCGTTCCCATATAAGGAATTTTATTTGGAACTTCATCTAAAAATTCCTCTGCCTCATGTATCGTTCCTATATCTGCTCCTATACCTACTTCCATCACTTCTTTAAAGCCAAGTCTTTTTATAGCCTCAAATATTTGAGTTGGTGTAGCAATCGGACCAAATTGGCCTACAAAAGCAGGTGCTACAATTGCATACATATGCTCATCCTTTTTTATTGCCTTTATAAGCTGATATATCTGAGACTTATCACTTATAGCTGCAAAAGGACACGCCTGCATACATTGACCACATGAAACGCATTTGTCATAGTTTATTTTTGCTCTACCTTTACTGTCACTTTCAATTGCATTTACGCCACATGCAACCGCACAAGGTCTATCATATTTTATTATAGCTCCATATGGACAGCTCTCTAGACATTTTCCACATTTTATACACTTTTCTTTATCTATAATAGCGGTTTTTTTGTCTATCGTTATAGCATTTACTGGACATACACTTTGACATGGATGGCCTATGCATCTTCTACAATTAGAAGTAACTTCATATGTCTTTGTTGGACAGGCTTCACACGCATAACTTATAACATTTACTAGTGGTGGCTCATATATTCTTACATCTACATCTACATTTTCAATACCATCACTTATAAGTCCATAAGTCGCGGCATCTCTTATATTAAGACCCATTGCAAGTCTTATTCTTTCTCCTACTATAGCTCTTTCTTTAAAAACATCAGTCCTAAACCTAGCCTCTTCTCCAGGAATTATATTGAAAACTGATTTTGGAAGTTCGCTTAAGTCTTTGTCTCCATAAGCAAAGTCTGCAACCTCTGCAAATACTTTTCTTCTGTAGTTTATTATGTCACTATATATACCTTTCATATATTTCCCCTCATATTATTATTATTTACTATATTATTTACTATATTGTTTTATTAATCTGCTAATTCTAATTTTACTAAATCCATTACTTTTTCCATAACAACTTGAGTTGAAGCATTAAATATAACTTCATCGTTCACTTGAACTACTGGAACTAATTTAGCATCTTCTTTACAATACTGCTTGCACTTAGTATTGTCAATCTTAATTTCGATTTCAGGATTGTTCTTTTCAATATCTTCTATTAACTCTTCTAATACATCATGTATAGAAGATGCTCCCTCCATCATACATCTTGATCCTGTGCATATGTTCACTCTTATCATAGTTTCTCTCTCCTTTATATTCTAAAATAATGTTTCGCCTCTTAAACCATTATTTATATAACAAAAATATAGCTATCTAACAGTAGCACATCATCCCCTATTATAATAGGTTCTTTTGTTAAGCAGTCTATAACTTCATATTTAAATATATCCTCATCGTTAGGACTTGTAAATTTTACTATTAAATACTCACCATTTTTAAAACCTGCAATCTCTTGCTTTAATCGGCCTTCATATCTTATTTTGTAAGTATATATTAGTTCACCGGTTTCTAAATCAAAAATTTGAATATCTTCTTTATTTTCTATAATTTCATACATAAAATATTCACTGGCTTTTATTTTAGATATTTTATCAACATCTTTTACATAAGTTACATCAAAACTTTTTTTGTCTATCTTGTATATCTCTGTTCTACCAATTTTTCTTCTTGAAACAAAATCAGTTTTTTGTTTTAGAATAAAATCATAGTGTTCTTTTTTGTAATATACAAAATCCTCAGTTTCTCCGATTATCCTTATAACACCATCGCTATCTACTTTATCAAGAATTTCAAATTTTAAATTTGTTTCACCGTCTTTTACCTGTTCTATAAAATCTGACAGTTTTATAATTTTTATTGAATTTACATGAAGCTGTTCCTGCTCTATATCTCCTGGAAGTTCAAATGCTAATTCCACATCATCTGATGTAAGCATTTCCAACTGTTCGTCCTCTTCCAAATAATATTCTTCCATAAGTATATATTGCTGTTCAAAAGTCTCACCTATAAGAATCCTATTACCCGAATTTATATTAAAGGCTTCATCCATTATCTCATAATACTGTTTTCCTTTTACATCTAATAAATAGATACTATCAAAAAAGTCACTGTCTATAAGTTCCATATCGTAACTCAATCTAAATAGTATATATTCTGGAGCTAACATCTCCATTTTTTTGTAGAAGAAAGAGTCTTTGTCAAAAGTAAATCCTAGTATACTTTTTTGCTTTCTTTTTTCTAAATCTATTTCAAAAAATTCTATATAATCTTCTTCATCAAATTCTGTAATCGTTGTAAAGTACATTTTATTTGTACTTTCTTCCGTATTTTTACTTAACAAATTTATTGGCGTGTCAAAATCGTATAACTGTACATTTTCCGCATGATGCCCTGTATCTAATCTTACTATCGTATGGTCATATTTATCATATTCCCATATGCCCTCACTCCAGGTATCTTCCATTCCTATTAGGAGTTTTTCAAAATAGATATTATCTTCAGTTATGTTTATCGGTTTATATATTACTTTAGGAACTTCTTGGGAATTATTCAAGTACTTTAGATTAAATATTTGCATTATATCGCTTCCTTTTTTGTTTATACTTTTTTGACCTTAATCCCTTACTTTATATTTCTGCTCCCTGGCTTAACGTATTCTATTCCCTGTTTGCAAAGCGGACAATCATCCGCATCGAAGGTTTCAATTTCAAGCTTTATAGCGCTTATTAGGTCTATATTTATGTTTCCAGTAGTTCTATCTATTATTGAGGCTAAAGCTATAACTTCTCCTCCCATTGATTCCAATAGTGCTTTTACTTCAAGTGATGATTTTGCAGTAGTAACTACATCTTCACATATTACTATCTTCTGGCCTTTTTTTATTTCAAAACCTCTTCTTAATTCCATTTTCCCATCCACTCGTTCAGTGAATATCGCTTCTTTTCCCAATTGTCTTCCTAATTCGTATGCTACTATAATACCTCCCATAGCTGGTCCTACAAGAAGATCTATATCCATAGTTTTTAACTTTTCTGCAACAGGCTTTAAAATAGCCTCTGCCTTGTCTGGATATCTTAAAATCTTTGCACATTGAACGTATCTATTTGAATGTTTTCCTGATGTTAATAAAAAATGGCCTTCTAACAATGCTTGACTCTCTTTTAGTATTTCTATCATCTATATTACTCCTCTTATCTCTGTTATTGTTGTATTTTCTCTTTTAAAATAGTCTTCCATCCCTTTTACTATATCATATCCTGCCATTGGGTTCATAAATGAAGCCGTTCCAAACTGAACTAGTGTAGCTCCTGCCATTATAAATTTTATAGCATCTTCTGCATTTTGAATTCCACCCATTCCTATAACTGGAATTTTTACATTCTTCGTTACATCTCTGGTCATCCTAAGTGCGATTGGCATTATTGCAGGTCCTGAAAGTCCTGCATAAATATTATTAAAAGTTGCTTTTTTTGAATTTATATCTATATCAAGAGCATTAAAGGTATTTACTAGGGATAGTCCATCTGCACCTGCTGATTCTACTGCTTTTGCTACTTCCACTAGATTATTAGCATTGGGTGATAATTTCACTACAAGAGGTAGGTTTGTATTCTTCCTTATCTCTTTTGTTATAAATTCTGCATCACATGCATTTATCCCAAATGCCATTCCACCTTGTTTTACATTTGGACAAGAAATATTTAACTCGATTATATCAATTCCCTTATTGGTTTTGGAATGCTCATCTATAAGTTTCACCGCTTCTACATAGCTCTCTAAATCTGAACCGCCTACATTTGCAATAATAACTATGTCTTTACTGTTCATAAACTCTAGTTCTGACTTTAGAAAAGCTCTTACGCCAGGATTTTCTAATCCTATAGAGTTCATTATTCCAGAAGGCGTTTCAGTTATTCGTATGCCTTCATTTCCTTTTCTAGGTTCAAGCGTAAGTCCCTTACTAGAAACTCCGCCTAGTATTGATATATCATAGAATTCATTATATTCTTTTCCAAACCCAAAGGTTCCCGATGCTGCTATTACTGGATTTTTAAATATGTTCCCAAATACTTCCTGCTTCATTAAAATGTCACCTCCGATGCACTAAATACGGGGCCATCTTTACAAACCTTTACCATTTTATCTCCTGATTTACAAGAACATGATAGACAGGCTCCTAGTCCACATCCCATATGTTTTTCTAAAGATACATACACATTATGATGTTTACTGCTTACTGATTTCATCATAACTTCAGGACCACAAGTTAATACGCATTCATATTTTGAAAACTCAATTATATCAGTAATTAAGCCTCCTATTTTAAGTTTTAAATTACAATTTTGAAATAAGCTTTCTATAGCATGAATTTCATCTTCATTGTAGATTCCATCTCTTATTCCTATATAGAGCTCTGCTTCTTTATTATTTCTAGCTGCAAGGTATAAAGGTGCCATCCCTATCCCTCCCGCTATTAAAGCAGTCTTACATTTCACTTCTGGAAATCCGTTTCCATAAGGTCCATGTATTAACATAATATCATTTTCTTTGAGTTTTGAAAATATATTTGTTCCTTTTCCTCTAACAGAATAGAGAAAAGTTACTCCATACTGATCACAATCAAATATGCTTATTGGTCTGTAAAGCGTCATATCTCTATCTTCTGCTTTAAGCATAAAAAATTGTCCCGCTTTTACACTGTATTCTCCAGAAACCTTCATTATATATATATCTTTTGCTATTTTTTCATTAAATAGTATTTCTTTCTTGTTTACTTGAAGCATACTTTAAGCTCCTTTGCTAAGTTTTGAGCTCTTATTATAAGCTCTTTTCTAAAGTCCACATCATCTGAAATATTTGCAGTATACCCTCTAGATACATTTACAACTCCATTTTTATTTTCTTTTATAAGGTATGCTATATCTTCTATTTTTGCACCTTGCGCTCCGTATCCTGGAATTAGCAAAAATATTCCTTTTGTTTTTTCCTTGATTATATCCATTTGATTTAGGTTGTTCACGCCTACTACTGCTCCATATGGTGAATACTCCGAGGCTACATCAGTTTCTTTTCCCCACTGATGTATTTTTTCAAGCATATGTGCATAAAGTGGTCTATCTTCTATTATAAGGTCTTGAAAATCTCTAGACCCTGAATTTGAAGTTTTAGCAAGTATAAATGCTCCTTTGTTTTTTTCCTGCATATATTTTTGATATGGTTTTATAGCATCTTCTCCCATATATGCACTAAGCGTAAGAATATCTGCTTCAAAATCCCCTTCAAAGTGCCCCTTAGCATACATTGTTGCCGTATCTCCTATATCGCCTCTTTTTATATCTGCAATTGCGATATGGCCTCTTTTTCTTATCATTTTCAATATTTCACTATAGGCTCTAAGTCCTGAAAGTCCTTCTGATTCATAACATGCTATCTGTACTTTATAACAAGATGCATAGTCACTTGAGGCTTCTATTATTTCTTTTGCATATGCTATATATTGGTCTTCTAAAAACTTTACATCATTTCTTATCTCAAAAGGGATATGGTCTGGTCTTAAATCTATACCTACGCAAAGTGGACTTACCTCTATTGCTCTTTTTCTAAGCTCTTGCATTATCATAAATTATTTCTCCTTTTGCTATAGTATATTCAATTTTTCCCAAAACATCCCACCCATGATATGGCGTATTTTTGCTTCTTGTTTCAAAACTCTCTTTATCTATTTTAAAGCTCTCATCATTTACTAATATTAAGTTTGCCTGATTGCCTTCTACTATATTACTATTAAATCCAAGCATTTTTGCGGGAGAATTAGACATAAGCTTTACTAGAGTTTTCATACTTATATTATTTTCTGCAAATACTTTTCTAAGCATTGCATATGCCGTTTCTATATTTATTATCCCCGGTGCTCCCTTTGCCTTATCTTCCTCAGTATGAGGTGCATGATCTGTCCCTATGACGTCCACATATCCATTTTTTATACTATCTATTATAAACTCCACATCTTCTTTATTCGCTATAGGAGGGTTTACTTTATAGTCAAGCCCATAGCTAAATATATGATGCGGAGCAACTTCTACCGTTATATCCAATTTTTCTTTTTTTGCTTCTATTATAGCCTGCATAGATTCTTTTTTACTGATGTGACAAAAATGAAGTCTTCCGCCTGTTTCTCTTACCAGATTTAAATTGCGTTTTACCATCTCTGTTTCTGGTTCATCATGATCTAAAATCATAAATTTTAGTTCTTTTGACTTTATTAGCGCTTCTTTTAATAAATCTGAATTATCCACATTTTTTCCATCATCTGAAAATATATTTACATATTGTAACATACTTTCAAAATCTACAAGTTCTTTGCCCTCAAGATTTTTAGTTACTGCACATGCCTGTATAATATTGATTGGAGAGTTTTTTGTACTTTCTCTTACTATATCTAGCACCGCTTTACAATCCACTACTGGTGAAGTGTTTGCCATACAAAGAAGCGTAGTGTATCCACCCTTTGAAGCTGCTCTAAATGCTTCTTCATAAGTCTGCTTATAGGAAAATCCTGGGTTTCTCAAATGAAAATGCATATCTACAAAAGATGAGAGCAAAAATTTGCCCTCAGCTTCTATAATATTTAATTTTTGACCTTCGTTTTTGCCAATATATTCAGCAATTTTATCTCTGCCAATATATTTTATTTTGTCCGCTTCAATTAAAAGGTCTTCTTTTAGCTCAATATTTTCATCTACTATGACTGCATTCTTAATTAATATCATTTTGACCTCTCTTCTTCATTTCTTCTAAAGTAAGAATAAGGGCCATTCTTGCATACATACCATATTTTGCCTGTTGAAAATATTTAGCTCTTGGATCATCGTCTACATCTTCTGCGATTTCATTTACTCTTGGAAGTGGATGTAGTACAATCATTTCATTTGAGGCGTGTGCCATCTTGTTAGTGTCTAGAATATAGACATCTTTTAGTCTCTCATACTGCTCTGCATACTCAAATCTTTCTCTTTGAACTCTTGTCATATAAAGTACATCTGCTTTTTGAATTGCTTCATCTAAGTTTTCTAGTTCTTCATATTGACTTTCGTCTAAAAGATTTTTGATATAATCTGGCATCTTCAGTTCTTTTGGTGATACAAAATAAAACTTGTTATTTTGATATCTACTCATCGCTTTAACTAGTGAATGGACAGTTCTTCCATACTTTAAATCTCCTACAATTACGATGTTAAGATTATCAAGTCTTCCTTTTTCTTGACTTATAGTGAGAATATCTGTAAGTGTTTGTGTTGGATGCTGATTTCCTCCATCGCCTGCATTTACAACAGGTACTGTTGCAACCTTTGCTGCTTGCATTGGAGCGCCTACTTCAAAGTGTCTCATTACTATCAAATCTGAATAAGCTGCTACCATTCTAACAGTGTCTTTAAGCGTTTCACCTTTTGATACTGAAGTGTTTTGAGTCCCTGTAAATCCTATTACAGTGCCTCCCAGTCTTTGCATTGCTGCTTCAAAACTAAATTTTGTTCTTGTTGATGGCTCATAAAAAAGCGTAGCCATTACTTTTCCCTTCATAGCATCTATATAAGATTGCTCGTTGGTCATTATGTCTCTGGATACGCTAATCAAACGTGATATTTCCTCAATCGAAAAATCACTTATTTCAGTTAAGTGCCTCATATTATTCCTCCTTGTTAGTCTCTCTGTACTAAGTTAAAAGAGCTATATTAAAAATTTTCTATTTAGATAATTCTACTTCAATGTTGCTCATTTGTCAATATTAGCCTAAAAAAAAGAGACTTTGAAATTTCAAAATCCCTTTTAGTTCTACAATTATTCAGCTTTTGGTGCATCTACTGGACAAACTCCTGAACATGCTCCACAGTCTATACAAGAATCAGCGTTTATAACATAGATTCCATCTCCTGCAGAAATAGCGCTTACTGGACATTCAGCTTCACAAGCTCCACAGCTTATACAAGCATCTCCTATAACATATGCCATATCAAATTACCTCCTATTAAAATTGTTGTATATTACCATTCGATTATAACAAATAATATACCTTCTGTAAATATTTTAACATTAAAATTTAGCTTTTTCTATAAATATAAATTTTTTTTCAAATTTAAAAAAATTATATTAAAAATTTTTTCATTTTTATATGTAATTGAATTTAAAGATCCTTACAAAATCGAACCTGCAATTGTACTCTTGTTTAATTCTTTTTCAGTTTACATCTACTATTAATTGAATTTTGTAAAAACATATTTATTAAGTTGTTACAGCTGTAAAATATTATTTTTTTTTACACTTGAATTCTATTAACTTATATTCTATAATATAGGAGGAAAATGTATTCTTAAAAGATACATAATATAAAATAATATTAAATAATTAAGAGGAGTGTGTTTAAAAATGGACGCAAAAAATGTTAAAGAATCACTTAACCCATTTGAAATTGCTCAAAGACAAGTAAAAAATGCTTGTGATAAATTAGGAGCAGATCCAGCTGTTTATGAAATTTTAAAAACTCCAATGAGAGTTCTTGAAGTATCTTTCCCAGTTAAAATGGATGATGGCACAATAAGAACTTTTACAGGTTACAGATCTCAGCATAATAATGCTTGTGGTCCTTTCAAGGGCGGAATAAGATTCCATCCAGGTGTTACTCTAGATGAAGTTAAAGCACTATCAACTTGGATGACATTTAAATGTTCTGTAACAGGAATCCCTTACGGTGGAGGAAAAGGTGGAATCGCTATCGATCCTAAAGAATTCTCTACTGCAGAACTTGAAAGAATTTCAAGAGGATTTGCAAGATCTATAGCTCCATTAATCGGAGAAAAAGTAGATGTTCCTGCACCAGACGTTAATACAAACGGACAAATCATGTCTTGGATGGTTGATGAGTACGCTGCAGTAACTGGCGAATATGCTCCAGGCGTATTCACTGGTAAACCAGTTCAATTCGGTGGATCTCTTGCTAGAACTGAAGCTACTGGATACGGAGTTGCTTTAATGGCTAAAGCTGCTATTGAAAAATTAAACATAGATTTCAAAGGCGCTACTGTAGCTATTCAAGGATTTGGTAACGTAGGAAGCTATGCTGCACTTTATGCTCACAGATTAGGAGCTAAAGTTGTTGCTATATCTGATATATTCTGTACAGTATACAACAAAGATGGTATCGATATCGAAAGAATGTTTGCTGATCCAGTAAAACCAATCAAAAACGATAACTACGGAACAGAAATCACTAAAGAAGAGTTCTTCGCTCTTGAATTAGATGCTCTTATCCCATGTGCACTTGAAAACCAACTTACTTCTGCAAACGCTGGAGATGTAAAAGCTAAAGTTATCTGTGAAGGAGCAAACGGTCCTACAACTCCAGAAGCTGATGCAATATTTGCTGAAAAAGGAATACTTTTAGTTCCAGACATCCTTGCTAACAGTGGTGGTGTTACAGTTTCTTACTTCGAGTGGGTACAAAACCTACAAAGATTTAGCTGGACATTTGAAGATGTTCAACAAAAACAAGAAGGCTTAATGTACAAAGCATTTGATGATATCTGGGCTCTAATGGATGAGTTTAAAGTAGATATGAGAACTGCTGCATACATGATGAGTATAAAAAGAATTCAAGTTGCTATGAAATTCAGAGGATGGTACTAGAATTTAGATTTTCATATAAAATAGGATACTTCGGTATCCTATTTTTTTACTTACAAAAAATTATAAAAAAAGAAATGGTAGCATTTAACCACCATTTCCTGTCTATTCCAAATACTAGTATGATTTACCCATAATTAGCATTCTATCCGTTTCTTTTCCACATACTATACACTTATGGTATCCCAACTCTACTTTATCAAATGGCATACATCTTGTGCTTATTCCAGTCTCATCTTTTATTAAATCCTCACAAGCTGGGTCGTCACAAAGCATTACCTGAGCATATCCTGTTTTATCTTCAAAAGATGCTTTAAGTTCATCATATGTTTCTACTGTCCAAGTTTTTTCTGCTCTAAATTGAGATGCTCTCTCAAATAGATTTGTTTGAATCTCTTCAAGAAGATTTTGGATAGATGTTTCAAGATTATCCATAGACATAGTTACTTTTTCGCAAGTATCTCTTCTAAATACAGTAACCTGATTTTGCTCTATATCTTTTGGTCCAATTTCAATTCTTACAGGAACACCCTTCATCTCCCACTCATTAAATTTAAATCCTGGAGTTTTCGAAGTATCTGAATCAAATTTCACTTTAAACATAGTTTTAAGTTTATCATTTAATTCTTGTGCCTTATCCATAACACCTTCTTTTTTAGCAGCTATAGGTACTATTACAACCTGAATTGGCGCTATTCTTGGCGGTACTACAAGACCTCTATTATCGCTGTGAACCATTACCATAGCACCTATAAGTCTTGTTGTAGTTGCCCATGATGAAGTCCATGCATATTTATGCTTTCCATCTCTATCTAAGAATTTTATATCAAACATCTTAGTAAAGTGTTGTCCTAAGTTATGAGATGTACCCGCCTGAAGCGATTTTCCATCTCTCATCATAGCTTCTATTGTGTAAGTTCTTAATGCACCAGCGAACTTCTCTTTTTCAGTTTTAACCCCTAATTTTAGAGGAATAGCCATATGCTCTTCTACAAACTCTCTATAAAGTTCAAGTATCATTAGACACTCTCTATCAGTATCTGCCTCATCTGCATGTACAGTATGTCCTTCATGCCATAAAAACTCAGAAGTTCTAAGGAATGGTCTTGTAGTTTTTTCCCATCTAACAACATTATTCCACTGATAGATAAGAAGTGGTAAGTCTCTATATGACTTGACCCATTTTGAGAACATTGGACATATTATTGTCTCTGAAGTTGGTCTAACAAATAATCTTTCTGGAAGTTCATTGTCTCCATTATGTGTAACCCAAAGTACTTCTGGTGCAAATCCTTCAAAGTGGTCAACTTCTACTTGAAGCAAATGCTCTGGTATAAGAAGTGGAAAATATGCTGGAGTATGTCCAGTTTCTTTAAATTTCTTATCTTCCCATGCTACAATATTTTCCCATATAGCATATCCATATGGTCTTATTATCATAGCACCTTTAACTGGTGCATAATCGGCTAATTCTGCTTTAAGTACTATATCTGTATACCATTGTGCAAAATCTTCATCCATACTAGTGATTTCTTTTACGAATTCTTGTTTCTTTTCACTCACGTTTAATTCCTCCTTATATTTTAAAAAATAGTATGCAATAAAAAAACTCCCGCCCAAAAAAAGGGACGAAAGTTAAAATTTCCGTGGTACCACCCAAATTGATACAAAAATGTATCCACTCGATTATCTTTAACGCAGATTTACGGTAAGTATCAGTTACTGCTCCAAGGTAGGTTTCAAAAAAAATTTCCTAATGAAAGCTTTCAGCCGGTGACTTTCAATCTCTTATAGGCACATATTTTCTACTGGCCTTTTCATAGCATCATTTATTGTACATGTTAAGATTATATTATCTAATTAGCATGTTTGTCAAGTTTTTTTAAATAAAAGCACCAACCTCGAGGTCAATTCCTTGCGAGACTGATGCTAAATGGTGTGCCCAGAGGGATTCGAACCCCCGACACCCGGCTTAGAAGGCCGGTGCTCTATCCGACTGAGCTACAAACACGAATTATAATTAGTTCTAATATTAAATTATGTTTTGTGCTTTCGCACTTTTTTGGAGCGGAAGACGGGATTCGAA
>JBGSPX010000027.1:0-21745 GCA_041738345.1 Proteocatella sp. | reverse complement strand
ACAAGTCGAGCAGAGACGAAAGTCGGCGTTAGTGATCCTATGGCACCGAGTGGAAGGGCCATGGCTCATCGGATAAAAGCTACCCCGGGGATAACAGGGTAGTCTCCCCCAAGAGTTCATATCGACGGGGAGGTTCGCCACCTCGATGTCGGCTCGTCACATCCTGGGGCCGTAGCAGGTCCTAAGGGTTGGGCTGTTCGCCCATTAAAGTGGTACGCGAGCTGGGTTCAGAACGTCGTGAGACAGTTCGGTCCCTATCCGTCGCAGGCGTAGGAAATTTGAGAGGAGCTGACCTTAGTACGAGAGGACCGGGTTGGACGCACCGCTGGTGCACCAGTTGTCACGCCAGTGGCACAGCTGGATAGCTATGTGCGGAATGGATAAGTGCTGAAGGCATCTAAGCACGAAGCCACCCTTAAGATAAGATTTCCCATCCGTAAGGAGTAAGATCCCATGAAGACTACGTGGTTGATAGGCTCAAGGTGTAAGTGCAGTAATGTATGTAGCTTATGAGTACTAATAGATCGAGGACTTGACCAAAAATAAATATTGGAAAAAAGAAGTGAAGAAATATATTGGCATGCAGTTTTGATGGTACAACCATCTAGAAATATGGTTACTATAGAGTAGGAGATATACCTGTTCCCATTCCGAACACAGAAGTCAAGCCCTACATCGCTGATGATACTTGGAGGGCAGCCTCCTGGGAAAGTAGGTCGTAGCCAATTATAAGCACTTGAGAAAATTCTCAGGTGCTTTTTTATTTTAAGTTAAGCGATAGTTTCTCTATGGGCTGTTCGTTTATATACATTCCCGAAATAGTACTATTTCCGTTCCAAAAGTTGACTACAATATAGGCATTATCAAGGTTTTTAAAAAGAAGCTCTTCTGCTTTTTGGGATATATCTTCAGATATGAAGTAGCTATTGAATGGAGAATCATAGTAATAGTTATCATCATAATTTTTATATACAAATGATTTGAGATATACGGCTTCTTTTTTAGGCTCATTTAAAAAGGCTTTGTCTAAAATATAGAATCCCTCCTTATCTTCTTTCAAGGAGATATAGCAAACTTTTGAATTAAAGTCATTGAATATTATATCTGTAGATATGGTGGAGGTATCAATTGTAAATTGAAGATATTTTCCACGAATAGGGTCATATGGGTCATAGCCTTGAAATTTTATTTTGTATGGAGTACCAAGCTTAAGGGTTAGTTCATGCTTTATACCCGGAAGTGTTATTGCCAAAACAACAACAATTCCAAAAAATATCATTAGAAATTTTTTGTTATTTTTCATGGAGATTACCTCGCTTTTGTCTACTGAACACAAAATTAAATATTAAGAATGATGCACCTAGAATTATAAACATGATACCTCTAATTAAAAAGCTTACATTTATATCAAAGAACCATTTTGATATAATAATCAAAATCATAAGCAGTCCCATATTAGCGGTTATTATACCTGTATTTTCTTGAAGCATTTTTTTGTATCCATTTAAAAAAATATATATTGAAACTACAAAAAACGATAGATTGAAGCCCCATAGAAATATATTTTTTAATAACTCAGAAGATGGAATAAAGGTATATATTACTCCAAGAATAGGAATTATTATAAAGGCAGAATAAGTTTCGGACTTATGTTCGTGATACAACTTGTAAATAAGAACAGAAGTTAACAGTAATAAAAACACTAAAATAATCCATTGATCCAAATTAAATGCAAACTCCATAGATTCCCATTTGAAGTCAAATGTAAATAGGAAAAAAACTAAAAATAATAAGAACACTCCTATATTTCTAAGAAAAGGCGCATTATATAAATTGATATCATTGGCGATTAGAAGAAGCATAGCATAAAGTATAATTTTTTCAAATATAAAAACTTCACTAGAAGATGTAGCAATTATTATAACGATGCCAGATAGTGCTATAAAACCTTTTAACCACTCAGCTTCAAATGAAGAAAGTTTATTTTTAGTATATAGAAGGTAAGGCACAATTAGTCCAACTAAAAATATACTTTCAAAGAACATTATATCAGGTGAAGTTTTAGGAACCATAGCAGTATAAATACATATTAAAAGGACATAAAATATACCTGAAATTGTAGAGCTAATTAAATAAACAAAGGGTAGAGATAAAAGGGCAGTGGCTAGATATAAATTTTGGGCAGGTGACACAATATGGTAAGTTTGACCTACAAGACCAAGACCTGCCAAAATGGATATCGATATAAATATACCTACAGCTTGAAGTGATGTTCGCTGCGAATTTTTTGAAATAAGCCAAAAAGCAATAGCTAAGCCGCTTAAAAATGGAAGTATGGATACAATCAATCTAGTAGGTCTTGACATAAGTTCCCAATTTTTGGCAACTAGAAGTATAATTCCAAGTCCTACCAATATGCTACCGATAACTGAAAGTATCATAGGCAGTAAATCCTGTTTTTTATAATAATTTGGATTTTCTTTATAGAAATTTTGGATTTTGTTTTCTTGTTCCTCTGAAATAAAGCCCATTTGAATCCACATATGGGTTTGAATATCAAGCCATTTTATATATTTTGATTCATCACTCATAATAAAGGCCTCCTTTTTAAAGTCTTATTTAATATATATAACCATTAAATTCTAATATATACACCTTAAAATAAATAATTTTTTTTTAACAAAAAAGGGTATAAATTTTGGAATAGGAGGGGATGTGTATGAGTTACTTTATAAAAATATATGGGGTGAGTTTAATTGTTTTTTTAGGTATAGATATCATATGGCTTGGATTTATTGCAAAAAAATTATATTCAAAATACTTAGGGTATCTTATGACAGAAAAAATAGTCTGGATAGCAGCAGTGATATTTTATCTAATATTCATAGCAGGACTAGTATTTTTCGTAATAAATCCAGCATTGAGGGAAAAAAGTTTGAGTTACGCACTGTATGCAGGAGCATTTTTAGGACTTGTAACTTATGCAACCTATGATTTAACCAATCTCGCTACTATAAAGAACTGGCCTGTAATAGTTACGGTATTAGATTTATTGTGGGGAATGTTTATTTCAAGTGCAACATCAGGAATAACTTTTTTAATAATGAAAAACTTTTAGATGGGGGAGTTTGCTATGGGAACAGAATATATAAATGGGAAAGAATTCTATAGAATATTTACTTTCGGAGCAGAAAAAGTAATAAGTCATAAGGAGCATTTAAACAAAATAAATGTATTCCCAGTAGCCGATGGAGATACGGGCAGTAACTTGGAGGTTACTTTAAGAAGTGTAATAGATTTTACGCAAGTAAGTGTTTCTTTTTCAGAGACAGCAATTTCAATGGCAAATTCTATAGTTTTAGGAGCAAGAGGAAATTCTGGAGTTATTTTTGCACAGTATATAAAAGGGATTGCAGAGGGTGCGAAAGGAAAAGAAAATATACACTTTAAAGAATTTATAAATCTAAATTCAATTGCAGCACAAAAAATTTTAGAAGCGATAGCAAAGCCAATAGAAGGAACTATAATAACGGTGATAAGAAGCTGGGCACAATATTTAAAATTAAATGAAAATAATATTGAATCTTTTGAGGAATTATTTGATAATTCTTTAGAGGAGGCTAAGATAGCGTTAGCTAAAACCACATATCAAATACCAGTGCTTCAAAAAAATAATGTAGTAGATTCTGGCGGAAGAGGCTTTGTTTATTTTTTAGAGGGAATGCGAAATTATATAGTTGGGGAAAAAAGTAATGAAGCAGATATTGATTATGGCGATGAAGGTTTTGCTTTCAAACAAATAGACCATCAAAAAGAGATTTCTAAATACAGATATTGCTGTGAATGTATTTTACTAGAATCTAATTATTTTAAAGAGGATATAATTAGAGAAATTGAGTATTTGGGAGATAGTATTATATGTCTGGAAAGTGATGACAAAAGGCATGTGCATATTCATACTAATTCTCCGCAACAGCTATTTGAAAAGCTTGTCGATTTTGGGAACATAAGCAGGCCGAAAATTGACGATATGTTTATGCAAGCACAAACATTAAATGATAGATTTGAAATTGGATTAGTGACAGATTCTATTGCAGATTTGCCTTTAGATATATTAGATAAATACCATATTCATACACTGAATCTTAATATACAGATGGGTAAATCTCAATTTATAGATAAATTGGGAATAAGTAGAGAAAAAGTGTATGAATATATGAAAAGTAGTAAATATCCAAGTAGTAGTATGCCAAATGAAAAACAGATAATGGAAAAGTTAGAGGAGTTAAGTAAGCTGTACAAAAACCTAATAGTTATAACTGTATCTGCAAAGATGAGCGGAGTTTATGATGTTATAAAAAGTTCAGCAACAAAACTCAATTCAAATTGTAATGTAAAAGTTATTGATAGTAGATTAAATTCAGCGGCGCAGGGGATGCTTGTATATAAAGCAGCAAAGCGTATATTTGCTAGAAATGATTTTGAGACAGTAATAGATAATATAAAAATAGATTCAAAGCAAATCGAAATTTATGTAGCGTTAAGCACACTTAAAAATGTGGTTAAAAGTGGAAGAGTAGACAAAAAGAGCATAAAATTAGCTTCAAATGCAAATTTAAAAGCTGCAATATCTATTGATAGAGAAGGCAATGGAATTTCTACCTTTGTATCACCAAGTCACAGTAGCCTTTTAAATAAGATTCTAAACATAGCTAAAGTTAAAAAATACAATAACGAAATTGGAGAATATGCAATTTCATATTCTGGAAATTGTAAACATGCAGTAGATTTTGCCGAAAAGCTAGAAGCTTTATTGGGTTTTCCACCACTTTTTATAGCAGAAGTATCTTCGGTTACAGCACTTCATGTAGGAGAGGGTGCGGTGGGGGTTACCTTTTCAGAATAGGGGGAAGTTATGGAATATGAAATTATAGTTAAGAGCCTAGGTTTAATCGGAATGTACTATGTCATATTTTTTATTATAGGAACTCTAAAAAGTAATAATTCTATCGTAGATATAGGTTGGGGATTGGGATTTGTAATAGTAGCGTGGTATAGTTTGATTTTATCTAATAATTACAGCATATCAAATTTAATCTTAAATTTACTTGTAACTATATGGGGGCTTAGACTTTTTACTCATATACTTAGAAGAAATGGGAAAAAAGAAGATTTTAGATACGCTAAATGGAGAGAAGAATGGGGTTCTAGTGTAGTAATAAGAGCATTTTTTCAAGTGTATTTGCTTCAGGGGTTATTTATGTTTATTGTAGTAAGTCCTGTTATCATTCTAAATGCCTCTCAAAATAACAATTTCACCATAATAACAATCTTAGGGGTATTAATCTGGATAAAAGGATTTTATTTTGAAAGTGTAGGAGATTATCAGTTAGCACAGTTTAAGAAAAACACTCAAAATAAGGGAAAAGTTTTAGACACTGGACTTTGGAGGTATAGCAGGCATCCCAATTATTTTGGAGAAGCTGCTATGTGGTGGGGAATTGGAATGGCAGTATTTGGCTCATGCGGCAATTGGCTTGCTTTTATAGGGCCACTTACGATAACGTATATGCTACTTTTTGTTTCGGGGGTGCCAATGCTTGAAAAAAGTTTTGAGAATCGTCCAGGATATAAGGAATATAAGGAGGTAACTTCGATATTTTTTCCATTACCACCAAAAAAATCAAAGGGATTGTAAGGGAGAATTTTTATGGGTAAACTCAAAAAAGCTGTAGTCATAGTATGGGTAACTATATTTATATTTAACATTGCGAATCCGCTTCAAGTGGGATATAGTCAAACGCAGAGTTATGACAGAGAAGTGCTCATAGTACAATCATATCAGCGTGACTATGAGCATACACGGGCGCTTGAAAATGGGATTGTAGACTACTTCACTAATTTAGATGAAACTATACGAGTACATTATGAATTTTTGGATAGCAAAAAAGATGTCAGCATGTATGATTTTGATAGAATTGCAGAATCTATGATAAAAAAATACTCACATATGCAATTGGATGGAGTAATATTATGTGATGATGATGCGCTTAATTTCCATTTAAAATATGGAAAAGAAATATGGCCAAGTGTAAATCATATAGTAGCTACAGGTATAAATTCGATAAAACCATATATAAATTTAGATGATGATAGAGTAATAATAATAGAAGAACTTCCCGATATAGAAAAAACCATAGAAGCGGCACTTATACAAAATAAGAATAAAAGCATAGATACTTTAAATTTTATATATGATGTGACGACTACAAGTAAATCTATGAAAAAAGAAATAGAACTACTTGTAGATAATAAATACAGTACTTTCAAAATCAATCATTATGGAGATAAAACGCCAAATGAATTGAAGTATATCGTAGATAGTGCAGAGGAAAATCAAATTTTTTTCTTTGTAGTTTACTCAAGAGATAGAAATGGAATAGCGTATTATTACGATGAAGTTCCAAAATATATAAGCCAAAATTCTGTAAATCCAGTATATGGGTTGTGGGAATTTTATATGGGAACAGGCTTAATAGGTGGCTATATGGCATCCTCATATAGCTATGGGAAAGATGCAGCACAAATCATGAAGTTATTGTGGGATGAAAAAACGGTTCCAAAGGTTCAGTATGAAAATGGAACTCACCAGAAATATATATTTGACTATAATATATTGAAAGCTTACAATATAACGGAAGTTCCCAAAAACTCAACTATATTAAATAAGCCTGAATCATATTTTGAAAAAAATAAAACGCTAATAATTATATTTTCAGGAATAATTTCAGTACTAATGATTATAATAATACTACTAATATTTGTTATAAGGCAGAAAACATTTCTACATTTAAAAAATAAAGAAATAGTTGAGCTGAATAAAGATATAATAGATACTCAAAAAGACTTAATTTCAAGGCTTGGAGATGTCATAGAGACAAGGTCGCATGAAACGGCAAGTCATGTTAAACGAGTGGCTGAAATATCTAAGTTTTTGGCATTAAAATATGGACTTGATGAATATGAGGCTAATATTCTATGTACGATATCACCAATGCACGATATAGGCAAAATAGGCATTCCAGAAGAAATTCTTCATAAACCTGGGAAACTTACAGAAAAAGAGTTTGAAGTTATGAAATACCATACTAATATAGGGTATGAAATTTTAAAAAGCTCAGACAAAGAAATTCTCCAAAAAGCTTCCATTATTGCGCTAGAACATCATGAAAAATGGGATGGGAGTGGTTATCCAGAAAAAAAACAAGGAGAAGCGATAGATATATTTGCAAGAATTACAGCTATAGCAGATGTGTATGATGCAGTGAGAAGTGATAGGGTGTATAAAAAAGCTTGGACGTTTGAAAAAGCAAAAAAACTCATAGAAAGTGAACGCGGGAAACATTTTGAGCCCAAACTTACAGATATATTTTTAGAAAATATAACAGAGCTAGAAAGGATTAGAGAAGAAATAAATAAATCAGAGGTTGTAGAGTTTAATAATATCTATAATTACTTGCAATTGATGGCAGAAATTACGGTTGAAGAATCAAGATAAAAAATTAATTAAAAATGAAAAATAAAGCTTTAATAAAATTTTTATTGTAGTATAATTATGTATGAAATCAGACTAATGTTTAATAGATGAGGACTAATATGGAACTACTTTTGGGGATAGATATAGGCTCTACTACAGTAAAAATTGTGCTGTTAAGAGATATGGACGTAATTTACAAAGAATATGATAGACATTTCTCGAAGGTTAGAGAAAAAGCCTGTGAGATGTTAGAAAATTTGAGGGAAGAAGAAACTCTCAAAGAATTAATAGAAAAAGCTTCTATAAAAGTATCAATAACAGGTTCAGCAGGTTTTGGAGTGGCAAAGGCAAGCGGCATAGATTTTGTGCAGGAGGTTTTTGCTACAAGACAAGCAGTTGGAAAAGTAGTACCCCAAGCGGATGTAGTAATTGAACTTGGGGGAGAAGATGCGAAAATAATATTTCTAACAGGAATGTTAGAAGAACGGATGAATGGCACCTGTGCAGGCGGCACAGGTGCATTTATTGACCAAATGTCAGTACTTTTGAATGTAAACCCAGACGACTTAGATGGACTTTGTAAAAAAGCGGGAAAAATTTATCCAATAGCTTCTAGATGTGGTGTTTTTGCAAAGACCGACATCCAAACCATTTTAAACCAGGGTGCCAAAAAAGAAGACATAGCAGTGAGTATATTTCAAGCGGTTGTAGATCAGACACTTTCAGGATTGGCACAGGGAAGAGAAATAAAAGGAGACGTTTTATTTCTTGGAGGGCCGCTTTTCTTTTACAAGGCGTTACAAAAACGGTTTATAGAGACTTTAGACTTAAAGCCACAAAATGCTCATTTTCCAGAACTTGGGCCATATGCAATAGCAGCAGGAGCGGCTTGTTACAGTGAGCAGAATGAAGCACATTTTACTTATGACGAAATAATTACGAAGATGAATAAAACTAGAGAGATAGCGAGTCACACTAAGTATCTTCCACCACTTTTTTTAGACATGAATGAGTATAGAGCTTTTACAGAAAGACATAATAAAAATGCAGTAGCATTGGGCGAGTTAAGTACTTATAAAGGCAATGTGTATTTAGGAATAGACTGTGGAAGTACCACTACAAAGATAGTACTTATAGGAGAAGATTCAAGACTGCTCTACAGTTATTATAGTTCAAATCAAGGGAATCCAGTACAAGTAGTAAAACATCAACTTGAAGAAATATACAATATATGTGGAGAACATGTTAAAATCAAAAATTCAGGAGTGACGGGATACGGAGAAGAGCTTATAAAAAATGCCTTTGGGATAAACTGTGGAATTGTTGAAACGGTGGCACATTACAGAGCCGCAAAGCATTTTTGTCCTAATGTAGATTTCATAATTGACATAGGTGGACAGGATATGAAGTGCTTTAGGGTAAAAAATGGAGTAGTAGACAATATTATGCTCAATGAAGCTTGTTCCTCAGGGTGCGGCTCCTTTGTAGAGACCTTTGCCAGATCGATGGGTTACAATATTCAAGATTTTTGCAAATTAGCCCTTGTATCAAAGCAACCTATAGACTTAGGTTCAAGATGCACAGTATTTATGAATTCTTCAGTAAAACAGGCTCAAAAAGAGGGTGCTGGAATAGAAGATATTTCTGCAGGACTTTCTGCAAGCGTTGTAAAAAATGCATTATACAAAGTAATACGTGCAAAAAATACCGAAGAATTAGGTGAAAATATAGTGGTTCAAGGAGGAACGTTTTTAAACGATGCAATCCTTAGAAGTTTTGAACAAGAACTTGGAAAAGAGGTTATAAGACCTTCTATTTCAGGACTTATGGGAGCCTTTGGGGTAGCGCTTTATGCTAAGGATAGAGGGAAGGTTAAACATAAACTTATAACTAAAGAGGAATTACAGAACTTTAAACATGTAATAAAACATACAAAGTGTTCTATATGTACAAATAATTGTAATTTGAATGTAAATTCCTTTGGCCTAGGAAAGAAGTATATTTCAGGTAACAGATGCGAAAAGCCTCTTGGAAAGATTGAAGGGAAAGCTGTACCAGATTTATATCAATACAAATTAGAACAGCTCAGAAAACTAAAAGCAAAAGGAGCTTACACAGAAAAAGAAAAATTAGAAAAACAGAGTATAGGTATACCACTAGCCTTGAATATGATGGAACAAATTCCATTTTGGAATAGTCTTTTTTCAGATTTAGGGTTTTTAGTAGTCACATCAGATATATCAAGTAGAGAGCTTTATAGGAAGGGTCAGCATTCAATTCCGTCAGATACAGTTTGTTATCCAGCTAAATTAGTGCATGGGCATATAGAAAACCTGATAGAAAAAAAAGTAGATGCCGTATTTTATCCTTGCATGACCTATAATGTAAATGAGAATAAAGGAGATAATTGCTATAATTGTCCAGTTGTGGCATATTACCCAGAACTGCTTTTGGCGAATATGGAACGATTAAATCAAGTGAAATTTATAAGTCCACATTTAGAGCTCAATAATAAATTTAGACTTGTAGAAAGCTTGTATAGAGCGTTAAGGCCACTTAAAAAATTAAATAAACTAAAAATACTTTCGGCTATAGATAAAGCGTTTAAAGTACAAAATGCATATGAGCAAGATTTAATAAAAAAAGCAGAAGAAGCAATAGCTTATGCAGACAAAAATAATATGCAAATAGCAGTAGTTGCAGGAAGGCCTTATCATATAGATCCTGAAATAAACCATGGAATAAATAAACTAATAACCTCTTGTAATATGGTACTTGTTACGGAAGACGTCATAAGTAGTATATGTAGCACGCCAAAGGTAAATGTTTTAAATCAATGGACATATCATTCGAGGATGTATGCATGTGCAAGCTATGTGGCTCAGAAGAAAAACGCACAGTTAATCCAACTGGTATCTTTTGGGTGCGGTATAGATGCGATTACTACAGATGAGATAAGGACAATACTAGAAGAAAATAAAAAGATATATACTCAAATAAAAATCGATGAAATAAATAATTTAGGCGCTGCCAAAATAAGACTGAGAAGCCTTCAAGCTACAATTGAAAGGTAGGAAAACATGGATATTAAAAAAGTCGAATTTACAGAAGAAATGAAAAAAGACTATACCATACTTGTGCCGAATATGCTACCAATACATTTTAAACTTATTATAGCGATACTTAAAAATTATGGATATAATATAGAACTTTTAGAAACTAAGGGGCCGAATATTGCCCAAACTGGAATAAAACATGTGCATAATGACACTTGTTATCCAGCTATATTAGTCATAGGACAGCTGATAGATGCCATAGAAAGTGGAAAATATGACAAAAATAAAATTGCGCTTATGATAACACAGACTGGTGGAGGTTGCAGAGCTTCAAATTATATACATTTACTGAGGAAAGCACTTTTAAATGCCGGATATGCAAATATACCGGTAATCTCCTTGAATTTTGCGGGAACAGAGAAGTCCCCAGGGTTTAAGTTGTCGCCTAAAATAATACAGCAATTAGTATATAGTGTACTTTTAGGGGATTTAATAATGACATTATATAATCAATGTATTCCTTATGAAGAGGAAGAAGGCAGTTGCGACGAAGCGGTAAATTGCACTTTAGAATCTATTTCTATGCATTTTAAGGGTAGAACGATAATAAAATATAAAGAAATTCAAACCCTTTCCAAAGAGATTGTACTGAGATTTAAGGCTTTGAAACGAAGACAAGAACAGAAAAAGCGAGTAGGTATAGTTGGGGAGATATATGTAAAATTTTCTCCACTAGGAAACAATGAACTAGAAAAATTCTTAATAAGTGAGGATGTAGAACCCGTACTGCCGGGGCTTATGGATTTTTGTTTATATACAGTATATAATAGCATAATGGATTATAAGCTTTATGGAAGACGCGCGGCAAAAGCTATCAGTTCAAGCTTTATATACAACTATATAATTCAAAAGCAGAATGATATAAAATCTATAATTTTAAAAAATAGTGAGTTTCATGTGCCTCATAATTTTGAAGAAGGTAGAAAACGGGCATCAGAAGTGATAAGTCTAGGCGTTAAGATGGGGGAAGGCTGGCTACTTCCAGCTGAAATAATAGGGCTTGTGGCACATGGTGTAAACAATGTAATCTGTACTCAGCCATTTGGCTGTCTGCCAAATCATATTGCAGGAAAAGGCATGATAAGGAAAATTAGGCAGCTATATCCAAGTGCAAATATAGTGCCTGTGGATTATGACCCAGGAGCTTCAAAAGTAAATCAAGAAAATAGAATCAAGCTTATGCTTGCAGATGCACGGTAATTTTAGCAAAGAGAAGAGGAAGGTATTAGTGACTATAAAGGAAATTGCACAAAGAGCAGGGGTATCGATTGCGACTGTATCTTTAGCACTTAATAATAAAGGAAATATAAAAAAAGAGACAAGAGATCAAATCTTAAAAATAGCAGCTGAAGGTGGTTATGTAAGAAAAAAAAGTGAAAATAAAAAAAACATATTACTAATAAAATATGTAAACAGTGGAATCTCAATTGAAAAAAATGGAGACTTTGTTGCAAAAATAATAGATTCAATAGAGTCGAATGCAAGTGAAAATGGCTACAATATAAACATAAAAAACATTTCAGCTTTAGATTGGCAAGAAGCGATATATTCTATAAATCAAGAAGATTTTTCAGGAGTGATATTTTTATCGACTGAAGCAGAAGATAGTGTAGCAGATCAAATTAAGGATATGAAGATACCTGTAGTAGCTGTAGACAATATGTTCGAACATGTAAATATAAATGCAGTAAGCATAGATAATATGGGTGGAGTATATGAAGCTGTAAAATATGCGAAAAATTTAGGACACAAAAACATAGGTTATATTCATAGCAGCGTTAATTTTGACAATATAAATCAGAGAAAAGAAAGTTTTCAAAAATCCATGATACTTTTTAATTTAAACTATAAAGATGAATATATGATGGAAGTTATGCCTACATTAGAAGGTGCATATGAAGATATGCTTAGGATACTGAATAGTAAAAAAGAGTTACCAAGTCTTTATGTGGCAGCAAATGATACGATTGCAATTGGGGTTATAAAGGCACTTAAGGAGTATAATATATTGGTGCCAAGAGACATTTCCGTAATAGGATTTGATGATATTCCATTTTGTACTATGATGGACAGCCCTCTTACGACTATGAAAGTAAATAAACAGTGTATGGGAGAAAAAGCAATGCAGCTTTTACTTCAAAATATAGACTTTCCAGAGCAGGATAATATAAAAATATTAATAAGACCCAAACTGATAGAAAGAGAGAGCGTGAGAAATATAAATTAAAACAAACAGCTCTTAATGGAACTGTAAGTTAGGGATTTATAATAACAGCTAAATTTTTAACTGTCACTCTTCAAGCAGAACAAAAGTAAAGACCACCTCGAAGGATTAAACCTTTAGTGTGGTCTTGTTTTTATTCTACTCAATAAGGTGTTGTTCCTCAGCAACCATACTTAGTGCACTTTGACTTTCTCGTAAATTGATATAAGTATCTTCTAAGAAGACTTGCATTAATTCGCGTTTCTTTTCATCGTTATCCAGTAACAATGTAAAGAAGTCCTGATTTTGCTCATACCCCTCCAATAGTGCGCTTTGAACAGCATCAAAATAAGCGAATCTAAAATCTTGTAATGTGTTATTTTTAGCACTGTCTTTTAAAAGTCCATTTTTAAGAAGTAAATCGCGCATTTGGAATGCTGATTTTGTTGCAACATCTACATCAAAATTTTTATTATAGGATGCATTTATTTCATCAATAATTTCAGATAATCTCTTCTTAATTTTTTCATCCATTATTATAGAGTTTGCTGTCGGTAATGCTATTTCTGGTTTAGATTTAATATCACTTGTTCCCTCACCAGTCTTTTTTTGTTTAAAATTAGAAGCTGTAATTTTATCGGCAATATCAAAATCATTACCACCTCCGCCAACTTCAATTTCTTTTACAAGATAAGATAGAAAATTATATTTTTTATGAAGACTAATACTTTCAAAGCAGGTCGCTTGAATTAAAAAACTGTAAAATCGTATAAATCTTTTTATGGTAGCCTTAACTTCATACTTTTCAAGTTCTGTAAATTGAGTTATTATTTTCATTGACTTATCTAATAGTGACCACATTTTAGCTTTATCACGTGCATTTCTTTTATCTTGATATAAATACTCATTAAAAGTTTCAATATCATCAATATCTAAGAAATTATATTCATCCACTTGCGCTTCAACTGCTCGAATATCAGATGGCGTTATAGTTTCTGCTAATACAGTTTCTGTGTAAAACGGTGCAAATGAATTTTGAATATCCTCATATTTATTTTTAAAATCGAGAATAAATGTCTTTTTATCATAAGGCGCACAAATACGATTTAGCCTCGATAAAGTTTGAACAGCATTTACTCCACGAAGTTTTTTATCAACATACATTGCACATAATTTTGGTTGGTCAAAACCAGTCTGATATTTATTTGCAACTAATAACACTTGATAATTGTTGCTATCAAAAGCCTCTGGCAAATCATTTTCAGCAATACTATTCATTACAGTTTCTGTGTACTCATTTCCATCAAGTGTAATTTTTCCTGAAAAAGCTACTAATGCCCTGATACCAGTATAGCCATGCTTAGTAATATAATTTTCAAATTCATTTCTATACTTAACGGCTGATTGGCGAGAAGATGTGACTACCATAGCTTTTGCTTTGTTATCGAGTTCTGCCATAATTCTATTCTTGAAGTGTTCAATGATAATTTCAACTTTTTGTGCAATATTCGTATCATGAAGTTCAATATATTTTGCTATTTTTCGTTTTGCCTTAATGGTCTCAAGTTCGGGATCATCTTCAATGGCTTTGTTAATTTCAAAATAGGTTTGATATGTCACATAGTTTTTAAGTACATCAATAATAAAACCTTCTTCAATAGCTTGTTTCATAGAATATAAATCAAATGCAACTTTCTTACCTTGCTCATTTAACGAGCCAAACAATTGAAGTGTAGTAGGTTTAGGAGTTGCAGTAAAAGCAATCATTGATACATTATCTTGTTTACCGCAGCGTTTAATTTCATCCTCAATTAAATCTGCCATTGATTTTTCGCTATTATTATCAGTTTCAGATAAGGTGTGAGTAACAGATTCCATTGCAAAACCAGCAGTAGAGGAATGTGCCTCGTCAATAATTACAGCGAATGTTTTTGATTTTAAATCATTAACAAGGTTATTGATATACATAAATTTATGTATAGTCGTAACTACTATTTTTGTATTGCCATTAAGAGCATCTGCTAAGTCTTTTGATGTGCAAGTATCGTCCATAACTTTTATAAGGCCTGCTTTATGCTCTAATGATAAAACAGCATTTTGTAACTGCCTATCGACTACAATTCTATCTGTGATAATACATACTGTATCAAAAATAGCTTTATTTTCAGCATTATGGAGTGATGATAAACGATGAGCAAGCCAAGCGATGGTATTGGTTTTGCCACTACCTGCTGAATGCTCGATTAAATAGTTCTTTGAACTTCCGTTTTCACTAACATCATTCACCATTTTACGAACAGCGTTAAACTGGTGATAACGAGGGAAGATAAGACTCTCATTATTAACTCTTTTACCCGTATCGGAATCCTTTTTAGATTCTTTGTGTAAGAAGATAATTTTATCTATTAAATATAAGACAGTGTCTTTTTTAAGAATATCCTCCCACATATATGAAACATTAAGACCCTCATCATTGTGTGGATTTCCTTTGCCAGAGTTTATACCAGTGCCACACCCTTTGTTAAATGGCAAGAAAAATGATGATTTACCCTTTAAGTTTGTACACATATAAACTTCGTTTAAATCCATAGCAAAGTGAGCAAGGCAACCCGCCTTAAACTTTAGTAGTCTTGTTTTACAATCACGCTCATATTTATACTGGCGGATAGCATCTTCGTAATTTTGTCCACTTGTGTTACATTTTAGCTCAAAGGTAAATATTGCAATACCATTGATAAATATAACAAGGTCAATTCTCTCGCCATCTTTGTGATACACTTCTTCCATAATGGATAGCACATTTTGATTATACTGAACTTCTGCTTTGTGATTAAATGAAGTAGCAGGCTTACGATACATAAGGATTAAACTAACACCATTATCAAACTCAACACCATGTTTTAGTACATCAAGTAAACAGCGAGTTTTCTTGTTAATCTCGTTATTGATATAGTTCAAAACTGTTTGTTTGGTTTTTTCTTTATATAGCTTTTCAAGTTTAACCATAGATTCTTCTTGGGTAGCATATAGAAACTTAAATAATAGTTCCGTATCCATACCATAGCCAGAGTCAAAATAAGTAGATTTTCGAATTTTATAGTTATTTTCTGTTTCAAGCATTTCTAATATATACGCTTGATAATCTTCTTTTTCTCGAAGTTGTCCGCTTTTAATTGCCATTGTTAATTGTACCTTTCACTCTTTTTTTACCTGTAACATATTCGTATATTAAGGACTTTTTGTGCTGTGTAATTTTTTCTAACTGTTCTTTTTTGCTTTCGATGATCGAATCTATTTTTGAGCATTGATTGTCGAGGTAGTTTGCGATTTGTATTTGTTCTGTTATAGTGGGCATAAATACTTCTAGATTGTTAATGTATCCTTGGTTTATTGCAGGTTGTGCTCCGCTTTTTGTGCTTTCAATTTTCATATCGTCCTTCACCCGGTTTGAGAGAAGAACATAATTTATAAATCTAGAATTTATGTTCTTGTTAGGTAAATATAGCATAACATTAGGGTTTATAGTTGCTCTTTCAAAACGGCCATCATACATTGAATTTTCACCTGTTCCAGCGCCAACTTTGGTTATTATTATTTCACCGCCATTTAATATAATTTCTGGAGATTCAAAGTATTTCGCTTCACTTAAATAAGTTAGGTCTGTATAATTTGTAGTTCCATCCTTCATGATATTTGTTCCACCTAAGACAACAGCACATCCAACAGTATCAGGATCAACCGTATCTTCAACTGTGTAGCCTCTGAATCCAATCCTTCCTCTTATTTCTCCAATAAACTTAATCTTAGTTTTCAACCAATCTAAAGAATGTGTCTTTTCGGTAATAAGGGACTTTTTATATTTCTGCAAAAGTTCAATTTGCTTTTCAAGATCTGTAGCTATGCTATCGATTTTCTCACATTGCTCGTCAAGAAATTTGGCTATTAGTGTTTGTTCGGTGAAGTTAGGGAATGTGTAAGAAAATTCTGCAAAATCATTTTGATACAGATGAATGATAGTGCTATTTCCTGCATTTTTTAATTTGAACCATACCCAAAATTCTTCAGACAGTAATACCCAATACAAAAATTTTCTATGAAAGTCTGATTTTGTTCTTATGACAAGAACTCCACTATTTAAAGAAGCTTTGTCAACTAAGTTTGAAACAATCGCAACTTTTCCAACTGTTCCGTCTTTTGTTATTAGAAGGTCACCATTTTTGATTTGGATTTCTCTTGATTCTTCCCATCGTTCATTAGAAACATGAACACAGCTATCCCAGTTGACTCCTCCGTTATCAAAATCAACACCAGTAATTAAATATGGACCGTCATCTATATATTCATCAGAAGTAAGACCTTGCCAACCAATTCTTCCTTTTAATGTTGCAAGATATTTAATTCTTTTTATTTTCCAATTCTGAGGAATAGCACCAATCCATTCAATACCACTCGGTTTCATATTTTCAGTCATTCTACAACCTCCACTTTTGGCAGATGAACAGTATTATCCATGCTAATTTTACAATTCACTTTATATTCATTCATTCCAGCAAGTTCACAAGATTTATTGTGAAAATCTATTGTCCACATATATTTCATTTGAACTTTTCTTCGTTGCTCTATGTCGTTTATTATATATTTGTCATTTTTAACCAAGTCCGAATAAGTACCATATATATCAATCTTGTTTTTAAGACTTTTTCTGTGATTTTCCAAATTATAATTTTGTTGTTGCGCATCTTTAATTTTAGATGATTGCGTTTTGGGAATTAGATTAAAGTAATTTCTAGGCGTGAAAATCATTCCGTTTTTTTCAAAATCTTGGTATGTGTTGAGATAATTTACAAAGTAATTACCATCACCGTCTTGGCAAATATTACTTTCAAACATTTCTATAGCCTGACTTTTGTCTACTACGCTACCAAATAGAGGCTTGGATTTATTAATTTCTTCGATAATTTTTATAACTTCATCTTTTTCAATCATTATTTTAGGATAATTTGCTTTGCCTTCTAATTCATAAGACTTAATTAAACCTTTTCCGAAAACGAAATTTTCATTTGAATAAAATAGTCCTTTAGCAATACCTCCTCTTAAAAACAAATTAAATCGATTAATAAACTTTAACTGAATATTCCCTATAATTCTAACCAACGTTAAAAACGGAATAACATTATCTACATTTGCATGTTTACATTTCATTGATATTAAAATATTGTCTGAAAAGATTTTAATTGTAGGGATATCAGCCCCTTGTAACAAATAAATTTGATTAACTGTATCGTTTATCGCTGTTTCAACAACCTGTAAAAAAGATTCGGTTTCGTTTTCGTCATCATTTTCAAAATAAGACTTATAACCTAGGACATCTAGAAATGCAACAAAATGGTAGCTCTGCTTAATTTTTTTAATCATATTATAAATCCTCGCTTTCCATTAGGCTTTTAATTTTATCGGATAATGAATTTTCAATATCCATAAATTGTGCGAGCAAATCATCTGATTTTTCTGGCTCTTTGTATTCATAAAAAAAGCGAGTAAATGGAAATTCTGCACCAAGTTTTTCCTTGTTAGAAGTGCTTTCTTTTTTACTTTCGTCAAATTCATAAAAATACAGTGCATCAGGCACATGAGGGTAAACTTCTTCGCTAAAATATTCTTCAACATCTTTAGTTAGTTTGATAATCTCTGTGTCTTTTGTGGTTTTATCAAGAAGAATGTCGCCTTTTTTATCTTTTTGAATAATAGCAGTTTTATCTATCTCACTCATTATCATAGCAATAGAAGAAAGTCTACTTGGCGAATAACCATCAATATCCTTGATTACAGTTTTAATTGCATTTTCAAACTTTGTATAATCGTTATAATGTTTGTCTGAACTATTGCTTTTAAGTACTTTGATAACCTCATCAACAAACTTTTTACCTGAAATATACTTTTGATACTTCTTTTCATCAGCAGCACTACGAGGGCTCATTTCTTCTAAGGTATCGAATTCAGTTTCATTAAATACCGAGGAATTGCTTGTGAAATAACTGCTTGTTTTTAGCTTTTCAATTGTATCAGCATTAATATAGCCACTACGTTGCAAAGGCTGATATACTGCATATTCTTTATACATAAATTCTTCGTTATCAAAAATTTTACAGCATTGACCTTCTTCAAATTTAGAATATAGCTTTGTGATTTGTTTAATGCTATCTCTGTCAATTTCTCTACGCTTTTTGCCAAGAGATTTTCTAAGAGGTTTCCACATATCAACTGCATTTATTAGTTGAACTTTACCTTTTCTATCTTCACGCTTATTTTTAGAAAGAATAAAGATATAAATTCCAATATCCGTATTGTAGAAAAGCTGTGATGGCAGGGCGATAATGGTTTCGATTAAGTCTTCTTCAAGCATTTTTCTTCTGATTTGGCTTTCACCACTTGTAGTACCACCAGAAAACAAAGGAGAACCATTAGTAATGATAGCAGCACGACCATTTTTCTCGTCTATTTTATTTATTGCATGTTGCATAAATAGAAGTTGTGCGTCACCGGTGCCAGGCAATCCGTTTTCAAATCGTCCATCTTTTTTATTCTCGTCACGAACAGCTTTTTCTTGACCTTCAGGCGCATCTTTTCCTCCCCATGGAGTCCCAAAAGGAGGGTTCATAATTACAAGTCTCATTTTTTGGTCTGGGAAACAGTCTCCTTTTAATGTATTACCAGCCTCACCACCAATAATATTTTTTGTATCTTGTCCTTTAATCATCATATCAGCAAGGCAGATTGCATAAGACTCTGGAATGATTTCTTGTCCAAACAATCGAACATCAATATTAGGGTTATAATATTTCAAAAATTCATTTGCTGTGGACAACATACCGCCACTTCCACAGGCTGCGTCAAGTACTGTGGCAACCTTGCCTTCATCTGTCAATAGGTCTTCACAACCTTCTGCAAGCAACACATTTGTCATAAGGCGAATAACCTCACGAGGAGTGTAGTGATCACCAGCTTCAGCATTTTCAGAAAATCTACGAATAATATCTTCGAATATATAACCCATTTTCATACTGTCAATATTGTCTGTGTGAAGATTAAGTTCAGAGAATTTTTTAACAACACCATAAAGTCTATTTGCTTTATCCATTTTTTTAATTTGATCTTTAAAATTAAGGTTATTTAAAATCATTTGAACATTGGCTGAGAAATTCTCGTAATATGCTTCGAGATTAGCAGCGATTCCATCACTATCGTTAAGTAAGTTTTTAAGATTAAATCTACTAGTGTTATAAAAAGGGAATCCTGAAACTTGATTCAATATAGCAGCTGGTGCATTGGGATTAGATTCATACTTTGCAACAACCAAATCTTTTTTAGCCTCCAATGCACATTCAAATCTACGAATAATAACCATAGGAATAATAACGTCTTTGTATTTATCAGAAGTGTAAGCACCTCGTAATGAATTGGCAATAGACCAAACTAGGCCGACCTCTTTGCTAACATCAACTGGTTTATAATCCAGTAAAAAATCTTTATTGTTCATCTTTGATTTCTCCTTTTTTTTTATCTTTTGCAAAAGATCCAAATAAATCTTTTGTTTGTTTTAATTGTTCGTTTGTGAGTGTCATACCATTCAACAAACGTATCGAATTGAACAGCTCTTGATTTTGATTTATTATTTCGCATATATCGGGCGGTGGAGTTCTTCGTATTTGTGTATACAGCATATCCATTTTTTTACGTTGGACAGGTGGTGGATTTAATTCTTCAATAATTTTTTTGTAAATTTCACCACTTGGTGAATTAACACCATCCTCAATGTATTTCATATTAGAAGGAGGCAACCCTATTGCTATAGCAAGACTGCGCTGACTTCTATTGTTTTCGCGACATTTTTTAATTTCTTTACCAAGCTGTTTTTTTTGCTTTTCTACAGCGGTATATTTAATTGCTTTTTTGGGCAAATAGTCCTCCTCCTCTCGTAATGTTCTGTGTTCTATAATATAGAACAATATAACACGTTTTCATTGAAATTACTATATTTACAACAGAAAATTTATAAACTTTTTTAAAACATTCTGCCAAAATATCCATATATTGAGATACCAAAATATTTTCATCAGGGCTTCGGTTTACAACACAATCTTTTGATTTAAGCTTTGTAGAGGAAAATATTAAATTTAAGGAAATAAAATACGTAAGTTGCGCCTGTTAATGAGACTGAATTTTTATTAAACTTTTTAAAAAGTTTAATAAAAATCAATTGTATAAAATATTGTAAATTTACCTAAAAAAACAAAAAACCTGAATAAAAAGGTTATACCTTTAGTATTTAAAGTTAATTTAAAGCCTAATTTAAAACGTTGCAAGCCTTGATGCTATTAGAAAAGTTATCTAAAAATTGAAAAAATAAAAATTTTAATTAAAAAAACGTTTGCATTTTACTAAAAATATGATATTATTTTAAATATAAAATAGAGATTGAAGAGTAGATGATGAAAATGGGTAACGAAACTGTTACAACAAATTTAAACAAACGTATACAAATGTATACAAAAGTATAGATTTTTAACAGAAAGCCCTCCGTATCGTGTAAACGGTGCGGACTCGGTGTTAATTGCTTTTAACTCCTAAAGCCTTACTACCACAGCGGAGCTGGAAACGGCAAACGTAACGGTGCGAAAGCAGAAAAAACAGTAAGGATGGCATATGCTGAAACAAAATCCAACTAACACGTTGGGCGCTAAGTGCTTATATAATGGATGTTTAGCAGGGAAATCCCTAAGTCAATAGATATGGGAAACCTTCAACGACTATCTCCTTGAGGGAGAGTAAAGCCACAAGCTAATGGTGGAAGAAAAATACCGCATCTCTTTGAGATGAAGATATAGTCTG
>JBGSPX010000026.1:0-2471 GCA_041738345.1 Proteocatella sp. | reverse complement strand
GATTCTATCTCTTATTGTGGTAGTAAGGCTTTAGGATTTACTGGTTTTAAAGTGGTGTCCTATGCAGATTTCTCTACATACGCAGCATAGTTTATATTTTTATAATCTTTTTATAAGATTTTATAAACTATTATTAACTGTGCTATCTGTTATAATTTTTACAGGCATAATTATTCCTCCCTATTTATATATATTATACTCTGCACAGCCTTATTATAAAACAAAAAAATTTTTTATGTCTGCTAAAAAAACATTTCAACTCTTGCTACGGTTGATACTTTACCTAAAAGCTCTACTTTACAAATATTTTTCTCAGAATCAATACTATAGCTCACTTGATTTATGCCCCCAGGATTTTGCACTGTCATAATACCTTCTTTTTTTTGAGTTTTTAAGGCTTCTATTATACTGCTACTGCAAGACCCGGTTCCACATGAATCTGTCAAATCATCCACTCCTCTTTCAAACGTTGTAACCTTAATTTCATTTTCATTTATTGCTTCTATAAAGTTTACATTTGTACCTTTTGGAAATATATCTCTTGCTTTATCAATTGCATTGCCGTACTTTACCATATCTTCTTTTGTAAAAATACTATTTTCTTCACAGTATACTGCTACATGAGGTACCCCTACTGGAAGATAGCTGTAAATTATGGTTTTGTCTAAAACCTCAATACTTAAATCCTGCTTAAGCTCTGTAAAGTTAATCTCTCCCATATCTATACTCACACAGGAAATATGCTTTGCTTCATTTTCAAGGTCTATCATTCTGGCTTTCATAAGTCCTGCTACAGTTTCAAAGCTCATATTTTTATCTGCAATTTTATTTTGATATGCAAAACTAGCGATGCATCTCGCCCCATTACCACACATCTCTGCCGTTGCATAAAACTTATAAAAAGTTATAAACATATAAATTTTACTTTTATTATTTATTACTAAATAACATTTCCTATTCATCGAGTTCTATTTGGAATAATTTCTTATTCTACTTTAGTTTGATGTAACTCTCAAAGGACTTAAATTCTCCCACAACGCAGGATACACATAGTATACTTTTTCTAAATTACCAAGTTATACTATTTTATAGTTTCCAAGATTAATTGAAGCATTTTTATCTCTATCTATTATCAAATTACATTTTTCACATTTATACACTCTGTCTTTAAGTTTTAAATTTTTCTTGATATTTCCACAACAGCTACAAGTTTTTGATGATGGATAAAACCTATCTGCTTGAACAAATTCAATTTCATTGAACTCGCATTTATACTTCATCTGACGTATAAATTCATAGAATTTTTGTTCTTGTATCGCTTTAGATAAGTGTTTATTTTTCATCATTCCACTTACGTTTAGATCTTCCATAACTACTCTATATGGTTTTAATTTAATTACACTTGCTGTGGTTTGGTGTATGTGATTGTCTCTTATATTTGATAATTTCCTGTAAAGCAGTTTAATTTGTTTTTCTAATTTAATTATATTATTAGTTTTAACAAATTTGTTTCCGTCTTTATTTGCTTCATATTTTCTTGAAACCTGTCTTTGTAATCTTTTCAATCGCTTCTTTAACTTCCTAACTTTTTTCGTTTTATTAATGTTTTTTATTGGATTTTCTAAGCAGTTTATTGTAGCTAAATCACTGACTCCTAAGTCGATTCCAATACTAAGATTTTGGTTTAGTTCGGTTTTGTTTTCACCTTGTTCAAATCCAAATGTAAGATACCAATATTTTCCATCAAAATGACATCTAGGGTTTGTATATTTTTCTAATTGAGGTACTTTATAATTAGTTTTATATCTTACTTTCCCTATTTTTTCCAAACTGACCTTATTGTCATTAAATTTGATAGCATCGTATCTAACATAAAAGGATTTTTTAGATTTTTTCTTAGTTTTGAATCTAGGTTTTTTAGCTAAACCTTTGAAGAAATTATTATAAGCATCTTCTAAGTCAATAAATGCTTGTGCTGTTATTTGACCACTAACCTCATAAAGCCATTTAAATTCATCTTGTTTTTTTATATCATTATTAAACAATTTTCTTATCTTAGCTTTTGATGGTTTTTGGTTTTGTTTATACATTTCTTCCCAAGTAGCAAGTCCCCAATTATAGGCAAACCTTGCTACTCCTGTAGATTTAAACATTAATAATTCTTGTTCTTTTGTAGGAAGCAATCTTACTTTTACTGCTTTTATCATATTTTCACCTCCTAATGAGTGTATACCCATTTAAGATGAACCTATTAAATAAAGCTAATAAAACTAATAAAGCTAAAAGATTACGTTGACTTCCTCATAAATAAATTTATATATTTGTAATTTTTTACAAGTTTTACGCACATTCACATAAATTCGTTACATTTATGCAGTTCTCAAGGCTTGTAAACCCATGAACTTCTCATACTTTCATATGAGCGTAGACTATATCATCACCTTTATCGGTGTCCTCCACTTCCACCCACT
>JBGSPX010000040.1:0-1640 GCA_041738345.1 Proteocatella sp. | reverse complement strand
GAATGTTGCCATATATTAGACTTGCTAAAATTAAACTTGCTAATTATTGGCAAATATAATAAAGTTATTTTGATTTCAAAGTATATTTTTCTATCTATTTGAAGGTGGGAAAAGGCAAGCTCTTTTATTTTTTTTAGCGTTGGAATTGAGCGTTGGCAAAAAAAATAAATGTGCTTTACCGAGCGTTGGCTTTTTTAGTTCAAATGTTCAATTTTAGCTCGATTTTCGCATGTCTAGTCCTGAAATATGGCTACAGGTTAATAATTAATTTAGGCGGTAAATTTATATACCATATTTGGTGTTTTATACTCCAAAGATAGGTGTAATCTTATTTGGTTGTATAAATTTATTGCATTTTTTGTTGCTCTTTTTGCGTGTTCCTTGTTTACAAAGGTTTGGTCGAGATAAAATTCATCCTTAAGAATTCCGTTTACCCTTTCTGCAATTGCATTTTCATAGCAGTGGTTTTCTTCGGTCATACTAATATTTATGTTTTTGTTTTTTAGAATTTGTGTATACACATTGCTGCAATATTGTATTCCTCTATCGGAATGATGGATAAGGTTTTCAATATTTTTAGCTTGATATAAAGCTTTGTTAAGTGCTCTAACGCATCCTTTAAGCTCTAGACTATCACTAAGATCATATCCAACAATTTTACGTGAATATACATCGGTTATTAAAGCCAAATAACAGAAACCTTTTATGGTTCTAATGTAAGTAATATCAGTTACCCAAACTTGGTTAGGTTTTGTTATTTCAAGGTCTTTTATAATATTCTTATATTTGTAAAAACGATGGTATGAGTTGGTGGTTCTAGCGCTATATTTCTTTCTGATTGTTAGCATATTGTGTTTTCTAAGTACGTTAAACATGGTGTCTCTGCCAACTTTTATATTGGCATTGTTGAATTCATTATTTAGTGATTTAATTAGTTTTCTAACGCCTTCTCTAGGTAGTAATTTGCGTCTTTTTTTGACTATTTCTAAAATCTGATGTTCTATTTGTAATCGCTTATTTTCTCGGTTTTTAAACTTATAATAAGCATCTCGGTTTAGTCCAAAGCGTTTAGTGATAGTGGTTAAAGACGCAAATTTCTTAGATTTATCTTTGACTTTTATAAGGGCTTGGTATTTAGTTTTTTTTTAAGGTCTTGTACGGTTTTATAACCAAGTTTTTCTGCGGCTACTTCCAGGTAAGATTCTTCAATCATGGCATCTAAATCTTTTTTTAGAAGTAGTTTTTTTAGCTGTTCAATTTCTTTTTGAAGTGCTTTAATACGTGTTATTTCATCAATTGTTTCCACTTTTACTCTGGTGTTCATTAAGTCTTTTCGTTCATACTTTTTAATCCATTCATTAATGGTGGTTGGGGCAATACTGTAGAGTTTTCCGAGTTCACTCTTGGTGTATTTTCCGCTGCTAAGTTCGGATAAAATTTTTAATTTAAAAGGCTCGCTGTAACGTCTAATTACTTTGTCATTTTTATACATAATGTTTGAAATTATGTAGCCTTATTTCAGGACGGGTCAGTATTGTGGGCAACGGTTGGGTATATGAAAAGTAGCGGATTAAAATGCACTAATTTTCGGATTTTAACTAATGTTTATAAATATGCACATACTTTAGATTTATCACTGA
>JBGSPX010000035.1:0-69434 GCA_041738345.1 Proteocatella sp. | reverse complement strand
CTGTTACTGTATCTCCATTATGATATGCGGTTCCGTCTGTTGGTACACTTCCTCCGTTGCTTCCGTTTCCGTTATATGTCACTGAGTAGGTTGGGTCGGCTGTCCATTTTGCATACAAGGTTACTCCTGATCCTCCCATTGCAAATGTTGCGGCTGAAGCGTAGTTAGTTCCAGTTCCATCCGATGCAGTATTCCAACCTGCAAATGTGTATCCAGTTTTTACTAAGCTTCCACTATTTCCTAGTACTGTTACTGTATCTCCATTATGATATGCGGTTCCGTCTGTTGGTACACTTCCTCCGTTGCTTCCGTTTCCGTTATATGTCACTGAGTAGGTTGGGTCGGCTGTCCATTTTGCATACAAGGTTACTCCTGATCCTCCCATTACAAATGTTGCGGCTGAAGCGTAGTTAGTTCCAGTTCCATCCGATGCAGTATTCCAACCTGCAAAGGTGTATCCAGTTTTTACTAAGCTTCCTGTATTTCCTAGTACTGTTACTGTGGCTCCATTTAGATAGCTATTTACATCTGTTGGTACACTTCCTCCGGTGCTCCCATTTCCATCATATGTCACTGTATAGGTTGGGTCGGTTGGTTGAAGTGAAGATATATATATATCCGATGTAAAAATTCCTACATTATCCGTATTTGCGATTTCAAGATAATATACGTCACCCACATTTATATTACTTATTGTTATATTTATAGCTTGTATTTGTTTTTCAGGATTAACATCAGCTGCTATTGCTTGTCCCTCTTCAACTATACTTATATCTTTATCATAGATATAAAAATGCCACTTAACTCCAGGATTTTGCATAGTTATTGTACAATTTCCACCTACTAGTGGTGTAAATTTATATATACCTTGAGAGACATCTGCACCTTTTATTGTAATATTTTCTGGATAATTGGTTATTTCTGTTGCTGTGTCTGAATCTACACCACCTTCTAAAGTGCCATTTGCATATCCATAAAAGTTAAAGTTAAACAGCATACATATAATTGTTATAATTGGAATAAATTTCGATTTTATTAATGTGCGTTTATTCATATTCTTATCCCCCCTTTTATATTTTTCGATTTATTTAGATATCTAATAAAACTCTCTAGAAAACACTTTTATCTAGAGAGTTTTATATTGCCCACTTTATTTACTTATATTTAAATTATAATTTTTTTGTTGGCTTCCATCGGCTGAAACTACTGTTACTTTTGCAGTTTTTATTGCTGAAGATATATTTGTTTTGAAATTTACTTTTCCATTTTGTCCTTCAACTTTTGTTCCATCTACATCTACCGTTATTTTTGTACTTACATCTTCTGATGTAATTTCTATGGATACATTACTTGTCATTCCACCTTTAACAATATAATCGGATACTAATTTCGAAATAGTTGGAGTCACTTTTCCTGGTGTACTCACAATTGTTTTTATATAAAGACTATGTTTTCTAACAATATTTACTTTGTAAATGCTTGGCAAAGTCCCATCTGAGTTACTTGCTGTAATTTCAAATATATTATCCCCTACAACTGGATTTGCGATAGTAATTTCTGATCCGCTAGTTATCGTCTGTCCCTTATATGAAATCTTTACAGCTTGGTCAGCTGATGGGATAACACTTATACTTTGAACATTGAAATTATCACCTGAAAACTCAACTTCTCCTGCATAATCTTTTTTTGTAGGATCAAAAATTGGGTTAAGCGTAATCGCTTTTCCATCTCCTGTTTTAGCTGTTATATTAGTCAGTGTCTTAGGCGTATTTTTTACCGTAAGTATATATTTACACTTATTTATCCCATCTTCTGATGTCACATTTATTTCTATCGTAGTATCTCCTGTAGGAGATATATTAATAGATTTTGATGCATTTCCACTTTTTACAATTTCCCCATTCACAACTATAGTTGCATTGATATCTACGGCTACAGGTGTAATAACTATAGCAGATCCGCCTTTTCCATCTATTGTATATGTTGTAATATTACTTTGAAACGAAGGTGTAATATTAAGTTTATCATTAGTTATGTTAGCTAATAATGCACTTTCTCCTAACGGTCTTGCTGTTACATCAAAATTTACAACACTACTTGTCATGAGATTTGGTATAATTCCCGGTTGTTTTATTTTCAATAATATTTTTCTCGTTTTTACTGGATTAATAGTCTTTGTTACACTTCCTAAAGTATTAGAATTCACACTATCTAATAACATATTGGGCGTTGATCCAGATATGTCTCCACCCCAAATTTCAAAACTACTCACGTTTAATTTAACATCAAACCATTTTGCAGTTCCTAAAAAATCACATTTATATCCTGTGACTAAACATGGGCATCCTAAATCTAGCTCAAGCCAACCTGTTGGTTCTTGAGTTGTCCAACGATTTGCATTATCCAATATTCCATTTATCGCTTTTTCAGGAAAAAATGGATTTAAAAAACTACTTGCTTTCACAGTTTTTCTAATTATATATCCCACTAATAGCCCCCTAATCTCTTTCTGGATAAGTTCCATCCCAACAAATACAATATCTTAACTCTGGATGTGGTTCACTTCCCATTAGGTTTGGAAGATTAAAGTATGTTCTGCCATCTCCTCCAAAATTTATTCCTATTAAAGAATATAGCGCTTGATAGTTCCGTATTTCTAGCTGCTGTCCTTTACAATCAAAAAAATATTCCGGTGAATACGAAGTTGCAAATAAAACTATGTCCCCTATCATATAATCCATATAAATACTCCTTCCTTAAATTTATTATATTTAGTCTGCTCTATCTGGCCATATTCCTATTGTAGAAATATAATATCTAATTTTGAAATTAGGCGAAGTTCCAAACATAGCTGTCCTAAGATCAGGTACCGCAAATTTGGTTATTCCATCTCCTCCAAAACGCGCTCCTATTAGTGCAAACAACGATTGATTTGAATTAATATCTAAAAGACGTCCGTCGCAAAGAACCCACCCTCTTGGTACAAAATTCATAGCGAATAATTCTATTTGACCTACATAATAATCCATAAAGTCCCCTTTCTATTAATACGGTCTAACTGGATATAAGCCTTGATAGCAAATATAATAAGTACACAACACTTGGTTTTTATTTAATTGGATCGGTGAGGTATTTTTTAAGTCAGGTATTTTAAAATTCACTTTTCCATCTCCACCAAATCTTGTCCCTATTAGTGAATATAATGCAGCATTTGACTGTATCACAAGTGTTCTTCCATCACAGAGCATCCATCCTCTTGGTGCATAACCATAAGGAAATAGACTTATTTGAGAAATATAATAATCCATACAACTCCCCCTTAACGTTTTATGTTCTAAAGTTAATAATTACTAATCTTAATTTACGCTTTTTTTTGAATTTTTGCAATCTTTTTTTTATTATTTAAAAAGCCACATCTATAATTATTTCTAATATAGATGTGGCTTTTATGCTATACACGTTTATTTGTATTCTTTTGCACTTTCTTCATTTCTTAATACTCTAAGTGTACCTTCTGTAAGTGCTATCATTTCATCTTCGCCTGGAACTACTTCTACCTTCGCTATAAATTCAACTCTTTCTTTTATCCAGCTAACTAAAAGTTTATCGTAAGCTAGTCCACCTGTAAGAATTATAGCATCTACTTTACCATAAAGTACTGCAGCATTTGCTGCAATTTCCTTAGCTACTTGGTATGCCATAGCCTCATACACAAGTTTTGCTTTTGCATCTCCGTCTTCTACAAGTTTTGAAACTTCTCTTCCATCACTTGTTCCAAGGTAAGATACAAATCCACCTTTTCCTACCATCATTTTTCTTATTTCTGCTTCTGTATACTCACCACCAAAACACATCTTTATAACATGGTCTACTGGCATTCCACCAACACGCTCTGGTGAGAAAGGTCCTTCTCCACATAGACCGTCATTTACATCTATTATTCTTCCTGCCTTATGAGCTCCAACAGTAACGCCTCCACCCATATGCGCTACTATAAGGTTTGTCTCATTATATTTTTTGCCAAGCTTTTCAGATATTCTTCTAGCTACTGCTTTTTGATTAAGCGCATGGAATCTGCTTAATCTCTCAAAACCATTAAGACCTGAAAGTCTAGCTAAATCTTCCATCTCATCTACAACAACTGGGTCTACTATGTATGCCCCTACATTTATTTCTTCTGCAATCTCTTTTGCAATTATTGCTCCTAGATTTGAAGCATGATGGCCTCTTTCTCCAAGCTTAAGGTCTTTAATCATTGCTTCATTTACAGCATATGTGCCGCCTTCAACTGGCTTTAAAAGTCCACCTCTACCTACAACTGCATCTAGGCCTGATATCTCAATACCATTTTCTTTAAGCGCCGAAAGTATAACTTCTTTTCTAAATTCATACTGCTCGATTATACTTGCAAACTGCTCTATTTCTTCATTTGAATGTCTTAGCGTATGTTCAAAAACTTGACTCTCATTATCATATACTGCAATTTTTGTAGATGTTGAACCTGGATTAATCGATAATACTCTAAATGTTTCTTTCATAAAAATCTCCCTTGTATGTTTATTAGTTTTTATTTAAAGAGGGCAGCAAAATTGCTGTCCTCTTATTAAATATAGTTTACTATTTTACTGTTCTGCTAATCTTCTGTATGTTTGATATTTCTTTTCTGCATTCTTAGCTGCAACTTCAAATAATTCTTCTGCTTGCTCTGGGAATGTTCTTACAAGTGAAGAATATCTAACTTCTCCCATAAGGAATTCTTTAAAGTCTTTTGTAGGTGCTTTTGAATCTAAGATAAATGGATTCTTACCTTCTTCTGCAAGCATTGGATTGTATCTATATAAATGCCAGTATCCTGCTTCTACTGCATTTTTAGACTCTACCTGAGTGCTTCCCATTCCGTGTACAAGACCGTGGCTTATACATGGTGCGTATGCGATTATTATTGATGGACCATTGTATTCCTCAGCCTCTTTAAGCGCCTTTATAAGCTGTGCTTGATTTGCTCCCATAGCTACTTGTGCTACATATACATAGCCATATGCCATAGATATAAGACCTAAATCTTTCTTTTGAATCTTCTTACCTGATGCAGCAAATTGTGCTACTGCTCCAAGTGGTGTTGCTTTTGAAGATTGTCCACCTGTATTTGAGTAAACCTCTGTGTCAACTATAAGGATATTTACATCTTCGCCTGATGCTAGTACATGGTCTAATCCGCCGTAACCGATATCATAAGCCCAGCCGTCTCCACCGTACATCCACATAGATTTTTTAACAAAATGCTCTTTATTGTTTAATGCGTAATCTTTAAGGTCTTTAGCTTCTCCTGTAAGTTCTGTCTTTACAAGCGCCGCTATAAGTTTTTGACTTACTTCTTTTGATTCTTTTTTATCTTCAAGCTTTTCAAACCACATTGCTAAAGCTTCTTTAAGCTCGCCTTCTCCTACAAGTTCTTGAAGTCTTGCAAGTTTCATAGCAAGTCTTTCTCTTTGCTGTTTAACAGAAAGACACATTCCTAAACTAAACTCTGCATTGTTTTCGAATAATGAGTTTGACCACGCTGGTCCATGACCATCTTTATTTGTAGTATATGGTACACAAGGTGCTGCTGCTCCCCATGCTTGAGTACAGCCTGTAGCATTTGCAAGATACATCTTATCTCCAAATAATTGAGTCATCAGTTTCATATATGGAGTCTCTCCACAACCTGCACAAGCTCCTGAGAATTCAAGTAGTGGCTGTTCAAACTGACTTCCTTTTACAGAGAATTTATCCATTGGATTTTCTTTATGTGAAAGTTCTAATGAATACTCCCAGTTTTTCATTTCATCCATTTGTGACTCAAGTGATTCTAATGTAAGTGCCTTTTCTTTTGCTGGACACACATTTACACAAGTTCCACAGCCCGTACAGTCAAGTACATCTACCTGCATTTTATATGCAAATTTTTCAAGTCCTTTTCCTGTAGCTTGCTTTGTAGCATATCCTTCTGGTGCATTTTTCACTTCTTCTTCTGTAAGAAGGAATGGTCTTATAGCTGCATGAGGGCATACATATGAACACTGATTACACTGAATACAGTTATCCTTATTCCAAACTGGTACATCTACTGCGATTCCACGTTTTTCATATTTTGAAGTTCCAAGTGGTGCCGTTCCATCCTCTATTCCTACAAATGCACTTACTGGAATATCGTCTCCTTTTTGAGAATTCATCGGAATCATAATTTCTTTAACGAATTTTGGAAGATTTTTTTCTTCTGCTGCTACTTCATCCACAGCATTTTTCCATGATTCAGGAACTTCTACTTTAACGATACCTTCTAAACCTGCATCTACAGCCGCATAGTTCATATTTACAATCGCATCACCTTTTTTACTGTATGACTTGTAAATAGCTTTTTTCATGTAATCTACTGCTTCTTCAACTGGAATTACATCTGCAAGTTTAAAGAACGCTGACTGAAGTACTGTATTTGTACGATTTCCAAGACCTAAATCTTTAGCTATGCTAGTAGCATCTATAGTGTAGAATCTTACGTTTTTGTTTGCAAGCTGTCTTTTTACATTTGCTGGAAGTTTTTGTTCTAATTCTTCAGCGTTCCAAGTACAGTTTAGAAGGAATGCTCCTCCTGATTTTATATCTGATACAATATCGTATTTTTCTATATATGATTGATTGTGACACGCTACAAAGTTAGCAGTTTTTACATAGTAACTTGATCTTATTGGAAGTTTTCCAAAACGAAGATGTGATTTTGTTACCCCACCTGATTTTTTAGTATCATACTCAAAGTATGCCTGTACATACATATCAGTATGGTCTCCGATTATTTTAACCGAGTTTTTGTTAGCTCCTACAGTTCCGTCTGAACCAAGTCCCCAGAATTTACAGCTTACAGTGCCTTCTGATGATAAATCTAGCTCTTCACCTACTTCAAGTGATCTATGAGTAACATCATCATTTATACCTACTGTGAACTGATTTCTTGGCTCACTGTTATTCATATTGTCAAATACTGCTACCATCTGAGCTGTAGTTACGTCTTTTGATGATAATCCATATCTTCCACCTACGATTTGAACTTTTCTATCTGTGTTTACAAATGCTGAACAGACATCTAGATATAGTGGGTCTCCAGTTGCACCTGGCTCTTTAGTTCTATCTAATACAGTGATTTGCTTAACTGAAGCTGGGATTTCTCTTAACATATGCTCAATTGAGAAAGGTCTGTATAGATGTACTTGTACAAAACCTACTTTTCTGCCCTGCTTGTTAAGTGCATCCACTGTTTCTTGGATTGCTCCACTTGCAGAACCCATAGCGATTATTATCTGCTCTGCATCTGGTGCTCCATAGTAGTTAAATAATCTATAATCTCTACCTGTTACTTTATTTATTTCGTTCATGTAGTTTTCTACTATTAGAGGAAGTCTATCATAGAATGGATTTGCCGCTTCTCTTGATTGGAAGAATCCATCTGGATTTATTACTGTACTTCTTTGTACTGGTCTTTCAGGGTTAAGTGAATTTTTTCTGAAAGCTTCAAGCGCATCATTGTCTACAAGTCTTTCTAAATGAGAATAATCCATAACTTCTACTTTTTGAAGTTCATGAGAAGTTCTAAATCCATCAAAGAAATGCATAAATGGTACACTTCCTTTTATAGATGCTAAATGAGCAACTCCTGCTAAATCCATTACTTCTTGTACGCTTCCTGTTGAAAGCATTCCAAAGCCGATTTGTCTACATGCCATAACATCTGAATGGTCTCCAAATATTGAGAATCCATGAGTTCCTACTGTACGAGCTGATACATGAAGTACGCCCGGCTTTAATTGTCCAGAAAGTCTGTACATTGTAGGTATCATAAGTAATAAGCCTTGAGATGCAGTATATGAAGTTGCAAGTGTTCCCGCCTCTAAAGCTCCGTGCATTGCACCTGCTGCTCCTGCCTCAGATTGCATTTCTACAAGCTTAACAGTTTGGCCAAACATATTTTTCTTTCCATTAGCAGACCATACATCTACATTTTCTGCCATCGGTGATGATGGTGTTATAGGATAAATTGTAGCTACCTCTGTAAAGGCATATGATACATATGCTGCGGCTTCATTTCCGTCCATAGTTTTCATTACTTTGTTCATTTTTTGCTCCTTTCAAATAAAAAAACATAATCTATTTTGTAAAAACGTTTTCCCATTTTGCATTAAAAACTTTACTCTAAATAACAAACTTAAATATCCATTATGCATTTTCAGCTGTCATATTTCTGGCTTCTTCAAGATAACTGTATAGCGTATATTTGGAAACATTGAAAAATGTACACAATCTTACACCCGCTTTTGATATCATAAATACACCTTTAGAGTCTAAAAATTCAAGCGCTCTTATTTTTTCATCTTTACTCATAAGCGCACCTGGTTTTCCAAAACGACTTTCGCACTGACCTAGATACATTTCCAAAAGTTCCTGTACATCATTTGCAAATACTACTCCTGCCTGTGCATTCGGGTCATACATCGTATATGAACTTATTGCATTTTGCGCTAGTACCATTTCTGTGACGTCCATATTTATACACAGTGCTCCTATTATTTTTCCATCTTCATTTCTTATCATAGTAGAGCACGATTTTATAATTCGTCCATCTTTTGTAGTGTTGAAATAAAGTGGCGAATCTTCCATCATATTGTTATTGAACTTTTCAAATAAGAGGCTCGTAGGACAATTCTTTAAAGTTCTGTTTGTTACATGTCCATTTTCTATAAGTACTACTGTTTCGTCATAACCCCTTGTGAAATCGTGAAGCACTACCTCTCCATTATTTCCTAAAAAACTTGCTAAGTTTGGAACAAGCCTTTTGGCAAAGTCTTCTAAAATAGTCATAATATCCCCCGTTTTTCATTATGTAATTTAAAAAACATACTGTTTGTTAGGAATTCATAATGTTTGTTTGATTAATTTTAATTATAGCTATTCCCTTAGTACTAGTCAAGTTAAAATAAAAAATAAACAAAGTTATTTTTGCGCAAAGAGAAGAGGCAGGGTATCCTGCCTCTGAAGAGAGTGTTTTGTCTTTTGACAATTATTTAGAGTAGAACTCTATGACAAGAGAGTCTGTGACTTCAATAGGCACTTCAGCTCTTGCAGGTATTGCTATCAACTTTCCAGAAAAACTGTTTACATCTTTTTGGAGATATGAGAGATAACAGTCAGTATTCTCGAAGTTGTTTTTGAACATATCAATAGAGCGAGACTTTTCTCTTAATGATATTTCAGAGTTTACGCCAACTTTATAAGAAGGTATATTCACTTTTGAACCATCTACTAAAATATGTCCATGTCCTACCATTTGCCTTGCTTGTCTAAGACTATTTGCGAATCCAAGTCTGTAAACAAGATTGTCCAGTCTGCATTCTAATCTTTGGATAAGTATTTCTGCCGCGTTTCCTTTTGAAGTCATGGCGTCTTCAACATAACGCTTAAATGGTTTTTCCAGCATATCATAATAAGCTTTTAATTTTTGCTTCTCATTCAGCTGTCTCGCATATTCAGATTGTTTCTTTTGTGGTTTAACCCCTCTTTTTAGCGCTTTCGGGTGATTATATAAATTGACCCCGAATCTTCTTGCCACTTTAAAACGTGGCCCTCTTGTTCTAGCCAAAATGTTTCCTCCTTGGAATTATAATTTCTAAATTCGAAATTACGTCCCAGCAGCCTAGAAATATAATATCATAATTGAAATTGCTTGTCAATTGAAAACGATTATCATTTAAAGAAATTTTTATAACTAAAAAAATAAAAAATAATACTCTAAAGATAGGCGAGAGCCTAACAAGGAAGAAAACATATAATAACTGTAATAAAATAGTAAATAGAGTTGAAATTGTAGGCAAATATTTGCCCTACAATTTATTATGCTTTTGATGTTTTAATAGCGATAGTTATAAAATTCATAGTTTGTATCTTAGCATTATTTAAATTTGACCAAACTTTATTTCTTACTTATACGAATTGTGCTTACAATATTCACTGCAATAAAAATTCCTATTAAAATTGGCAGTATTATAAAATACACTTTAAAAAAATCCTTTGTGTATATAGCATTATCAATATATAGATATAATATAATTAAGTTTGGTATTAGTGCTATAAATATTCCATAAATTAAAAAACCTTTTTTAGTTTTAAACATTATTGGCAATACAAATAAAATTGGAATTAATATTGGCGTAATAATTTTTAAATTGAACTCTAATATATATAATAAAATCTTTGGAACTTCTCCAATTGGAACAATTAAAAAAGCTATAATTAAATATGGTATTAGTATAGAAATTGCTTTTTCATTTTCGCTTTTGTTATAAAAATTTGTAATAAAATTTCTTATATAATTTAATATTTTTTTCATAGAGCGCAATCCTTTCATATTGATTTATCAATTATTATATATAATATCATAAATTTAATTAAGTTTCTTGAAATTCATGCCTCAAAAAAGCAGAGCTTTCACTCTGCTTTGCTTTCTAACTTTGATATTAACTTACTCAGTATATCTAATATAATGCCTTCCCTTCGATTTACCCACTGCACTCAATAATTTTCTTTCACACATTTTATTTAACAATTTTTTTGTTGCTGTTTCTTTAAGCCCAATTTGTTCTCTAGCTACTTTATTGGTAATTGAAATATTATTTTCAATATATGATAATATTATTTTTTCATTGTCTGAAAGTATTTTTTCGTCACTTTCCGACACTTTCCGGCGTTTTTCCGGCATTTTTCCGGCACTATTCCGACGCTTTCCGGCATTTTTTCAACATTTAACATATTTGTTTTTTTGTATATAACTATTTTGAAAAAATTTCCCGTTTCCCTAATTATTGGAAAATCTAATAATAGCTGGTACTAATAATAATCTATTCTTTGTCATTTGATATTATAAATCTATTCTATCACAATATATTTTATATTTCATTTAAATTTAAATTTTAAAATCTTGACCTTTAATTTTTATCAACCAAAGGCATTTATTACACCTCAGTATAAATAAATTGTAGTCACATATATTTACCCGAATGAATTCTGCAGCCTAGATATTTCAGTTTTATATTTCTCCGATAAAATATCTAGGCGAAGCCCTAATGAGGGGAAATATATGTCTACAATTTCGGCTATATTTACTATAATTATTATAAAACTCATATTTACTATAAAGTCTATCTTTATCATTATAATCTTTTAAAAGCAAAAAGAGATATTCTCTTAAATACCTTAAGATTATATCTCTTCTTCCGGAATTTATCTATTGTTTAGATTTCATCCCTGTCATATCATACAATTTATTCTTTTGGAAGAATTATATTTAATAGTATAGCTACTATTGCAACCACTACTATTACACTGTTTCCGAATATGTTCTTTACCCATGGTGAGCATAGTGCAAATACGTCACCTGACTGTGATATTCCAATGGCAATCGCTATTGAAAGTCCTGCTATTGAAAGGTTTCTTTGGGTAAGTCCTATATTGCTTATCATTCTCATTCCTGTCATTGCTATACTTCCAAATACGGCTACTGTTGCCCCGCCTAATACGGGATACGGTATTGTAAGAAATATCGCTGAGATTTTTGGAATTACTGCACTTAGCAGTATTACTAAGGCTGCAATGATATATACTATTTTGTCTGTTATTTTTGTCGTTATTATTATCCCTGTGTTTTGTCCTGCGGTAGCCTGTGGCACGCCGCCTATAAATGAACCTATAAGGCTTGATAGGTTGTTTGCGATTATTCCGCCTGAAATTTCTTCATCTGTGGCACTTCTATCATATACGCCTGCGGTTATCGCCTCAATCTGCCCCATGTCCTGCACTGCATTTATTACAAATATTATTACCGTTGGAATTATCGCAGTTAATGAAAACGCCATTCCAAATGGTAGCACTTTTGGAAATGAAAGCAGTGATGCAGTTGCGACCTGTGAAAAATCGACCATATTCATAACAAGTGCCATCACATAACCACAGCAAAGGCCTGCTAAGGTTGCAGACACTTTTAGAGCGCCTTTGCAAAAGTTTCCAAAAAATAGTGTACATGCAAGTGTAAATACTCCTACCGCCCAGTTTTGTGGGCTTCCAAAGGTTTCACTTCCCACTCCTCCTGCCATATATTTTACGGCTGTGGGATATAGTGATATTCCTAGTGTCATAACGACTATTGCCGTTATAATTGGTGGGAATAGAAATTTTATTTTTTTGTAAAAAATTCCTACAAATATTGCTGCGATTGCCCCTACTAGCATTGAGCCAAACATCATAGGCAGTCCGCCCTGATTAAGTACGGTAATCAGCGTTGGCATAAATGCAAAACCGCTTCCTACGATTATTGGAAGGCCTGAGCCTATTCTGAATTTTCCATAGGTTTGGAGCAGTATTGATACCGCGGCACTAAAAAGCGCCATCTGAATAAGTATCAGTAGCTCACTATCTGAGATAAGCCCTGTGCCACCAAGTACAAATGGTACGGTAACGCAGCCTACTACCATGGCTACTACATGTTGCATAGCCATAGCTATATTTGTACTCATTGGAAGTCTTTGACCTTTCATAGGAGAATTCTCCTTTCTTAAAGCCGAACTATTATTCATCTCATCACCTACTTCCTATACGCTGTATCATTAATAGGAAGGCTGCGACGATATTTTTTATCTACTTTGTATGCCGCATGTGCACATGCTGGTGCAGTTGGAATTGTAGTTATTTCGCCTACGCCTTTTGCTCCGTATGCTAAATCATTTTGATCTGATTTTTCTATAAGTTTTACTTCTATTTCTGGTGACTGGGTAGCTCTAAATAGTCCAAGGGTACCATACTTACTCTTTACATAGCCCTTTTCCATTATAAAGTCTTCTGTAAGTCCGTATCCAAGCCCCATTACTACACCGCCTTCTACCTGACCTTCGCAAGATTTAGGGTTTATAACTCTACCCACATCATGTGCTGCTACGACTTTGACTACTTTTTTAGTCTCGTCCATAATTACAACTTGAACGCCATAGCCGTAAGCTATATGACTCTTAGGATTTTTCTTATCGCTTCCCATTTTGTCTGTAACGCCGCTATACTCGCCATAAAACTCTTCGCCCTCAAGTTCTTTTAGACTTTTGCTCGCTAAAGCTTCTTTTAGTTTTTCTGCGGCCACTCTTGTTGCTTCTCCTGTAAATACGGTCTGTCTTGATGCAGTTGTCGTTCCTGAATTTGGTGTAGTGTGAGTATCTGCTAATTCATGTACTACCTGCTTTGGACTAAGGTCTGCTGTGGTGCAAAGCATTGATACCATAACCGTTCCAAGTCCCTGTCCTATACATGCTGCTGAAGTCAGTATATGCACTTTTTCATCTTTTACTAGAAGATTTACTCTTCCTATATCTGGAAGACCTACTCCAATTCCACTGTTTTTCATACAGCCTGCTATCCCTGCATATGGATTTTGCTCATATACTTCTTTTACTGCTTCTAGGCATTCTACAAATCCTGTATCATCTGAAGCTATCTGACCATTTGGAAGTTCTTGTCCTGGTCTTATTGCATTTTTATGTCTGATTTCCCAAGCGGAAATTCCAACTAGTTCTGCAAGTTCGTTTATATTAGTTTCTTGGGCAAAACAGCTCTGTGTTACCCCAAAACCTCTAAAGGCTCCTCCTGGAACGTTATTTGTATATATACATGTACCTTCGATTTCTACGTTTTGGAAATTATATGGCCCTGCAAGATGGGTACATGCTCTTTGAAGAACTGGGCCTCCTAGACTTGCATACGCTCCACAGTCTGAAATTATCTCCGCTTTTACTGCGGTGATATATCCTTTTTCATCACATGCAGTAGTTATATCTATATCCATCGCATGGCGTTTTGTATGAATGTTTAAGCTTTCTTGTCTGCTGAATTTTACTTTTACAGGTTTCTTTGTGATATAGGCTGCAAGTGCGGCGTGATGCTGTACGCTCATATCTTCTTTACCGCCAAAGCCTCCACCTACTAATTTAGTTTGGCAACGTACTTTTGAGTTATCTATTTGTAGCATCCTTGCGATTTCTCTTTGCTCATCGTATACTGACTGTGAAGCGGTATAAAGTAGTAGGCCGTCTCCATCAGGGATTCCAATTGCACACTCTGGTTCCATAAAAGCATGGTCTGTCATCGGCATAGTGTATTTATTTGTAACTACATATTTTGAGTTTGCAATAGCTTCTTCTACATTCCCTCTTTTTATTTTTTCATGTGCCAGAATATTTCCTGACTCGTGAAGTTTTGGCGCATCTTCTTTTAGCGCTTCTAGAGGGTCTGTTATCGGCTCTAGCACTTCATAATCTACTTCAATTAAGGACAGTACTTCGTCCAAAGTTTCTTTTTGATTTGTAACTACAAGACAGACTGCATCGCCTATATATCTTGTAGTATCGCCTTTTGCAATCATTACGTCCCAGTCAGGTTTTATATGGCCTGTTTTATTAAATGGCACATCTTCTGCGGTAAGTATTTTCACTACATCTTTATGCGCTAACGCTTTTTCTAAGTTTATATCCTTTACGATTGCTCTTGGGTATTTACTTCTAAGCGCCTTCGCATAGACCATACCCTCTACTGTAATATCATCTACAAACTCGCCTGTTCCTAATACTTTTTCTTTTACATCCACTCTATGGAAATGCTCCCCCACTTTGCCTGTAGATATATGTTTTTCTGCTGGAAGGTTTTCTCTAAACATTTTAGCGGCAAGTATTATTGCATCCTCTATTTTAGTATACCCTGTACAGCGACATATATTACCATGGATGGCTTTTTTTACTTCTTCTCTTGTAGGATGGGGGTTCACATCTAAAAGCGATTTTGCACTTATAATCATCCCTGGTATGCAAAACCCACATTGTACTGCCCCTGTATCCCCAAATGCATATTCGTATACTTCCTGTTCTCTCTCGCTTAATCCTTCAATCGTTACTACTTTTTTGCCCTCAAGTTTTGAAGTTTTAAGTATACAGGCTTTGAATTTTTTTCCATCTACAAGCACGGTGCAAGTTCCACAAGCGCCTTCACTACAACCATCTTTAGTTCCTGTAAGTCCTAATTCGTCTCTAAGGTATTTTAATAAATTTATATCTTTTTCTGTAGTATATTCCTTATTATTTATATTTAACTTAAACATAATATCCCACTTTCTATCCCCTAAATAATATCTTTATACTGTGAAGCTAGGGCTTCTATAACCTTATTTGCAAATTCTATAGAATCTGTTCTAAATTCTTTGTTGCCATTTTCATCTACAAAAAATCCTTGGTTTGTGCTGTTTTCAAAATCTGCTCTATTTGCAAAAAGTGTAAGCTTATCTTTATAAGGCATAGATTTTTCTGGACAGAATACAAAGCAGTTTCCGCATTCATTGCAGTAATCTTCTATATGCACAAGTACTTTTTGACCATCTAACTCTACTGCTACATTTGCTCTATTTGGACAGACATTTACGCAGCTGCTACATACTACATTACAATTTACTTTTGTGCCTGTTTTACTTTCAAAGGCAAGCAGATTTTCTTGTTTTTTCTTCATAGCCTCTGTCTTTATATAGTTTTTGTCTGAAAGTGAAAAGGCTGCTAATTCTCTTAGTTTTGCCACATCTACTTTCTGAGTTTTTTGATACTCCGCTGATACTAGCTTTTCTGTTAGTGGTTTTATTCTATTGTAGCCTGTTGGTTTTAGAAGGATTGTGCATATTGTAATCGGCCATATTCCAGTTTCAAATATTTCTCTTATATTTTTATCATCTGCGCCACCTGAATAAGAAATTGGCAGTTTGCCTTCAAATTCTTCTGATAATAGTTTAGCTACTTGTATTGTAAGTGGGTATAGGCTTTTCCCTGACATATACATCTCTTGTCCTGGAAGCTCACTTGATTTTATTTCTACTGGGAAGGTATTTGAAAGTTTTACTCCAAATTCTAAGCCTTCTTCTGCTGCCATCTCCATAAGTTTTTTTATAAGTTTGATTGCATCTTTGTACTGAAGGTCATTTTCAAAGTGATGTTTTCCAAATGATATATATTCATAACCCATTGAATCCAGTATATTTCTTACATCATTGTAGCTTAGAAGGGTTGGATTGCATTTTAGGTAAGTGTTAATCTTCTTTTCTTTTATAAGGTGAGTTATTATATTTTCAATCTCATTTGCTGGACAGCCATGCATAGTTGAAAGTGTTATTGAGTTACATACATTGCTTCCGATTGAGTTTACAAAATCTGCATCTACATTTTCAAATAGGTCTAGATTTTCAAGTGCAAATTTTTGACAGGCTTTATAGGCTTTCGTATTTTTTGCATCTTTTAAATTGTTTATAAAGCTATCTATTTTTTTAGATTTTATGCCTTCAAGGTTGTAGCCTGCACTCATATTAAATATGAATTTGTCTGGGTCTCCAAGTCCAAATTCTTTAGCAAGAAGTTTTATCGCATACCATGCTTTTATATATTCATCTTGTGCCTGTTCTACATAAAGCTCTGTAGACCACTCTACGTTGTAGCATTCATCTTCGGCTCTTATGCAAGGTTTTTCCACATGAAGGTCTTCTCCATCTAATTCTTGGACTGTCTTAAGTTCAAAGAAACGACTTCCACCTGCATATGCTGCTATTATGTTTTGAGCTAACTGTGTGTGAGGCCCTGCTGCGGGGCCAATTGGCGTTTCTAATTTCTCTTTAAATATCGTTAATGTTTTATCATCTTTGTGTATATAAATGTCCTTAACCCCGTAAATAGTTCCTAGATTTTTTTTATCGTTAAGGGCTCTTTTTATCAATTTATCAAAAGGTATTACTCTCATTATTTCACTCATGTCGTTCTCCATATCTATTTTAAGTTTAGTTATTTACTCTGTTCCAAAAATCCTGTGACTGTACTCTGCACTCATTCATAATCTCAGCTTTATCTATATTTACTAGATTTCTATCTCTCATCAACACTTTTCCATTTGCGATTGTAGTAGTTACATCTTTTCCATTTATTCCAAATAGCAGATGTGAATTTAAGTTATCTGCATTAAGCAGGGTAAATGGGTCGTAATCTACGAATATTACATCTGCTAAATAATTTTCTTTTAGCATTCCCAGTGGTTTTTCAAAAACTCTCTGCGCTATTTTTCTATTATTTTCAAATAGCATAGTTGGAATTTCGCCCCAAGCTACGTTTGGCTTCTGCTGCTGATGTTTGTGTAGACAGTTTGCCGCTTTGTAGCTTTCCATCATATCATTTGTGTATCCGTCAGTTCCAAGTCCTATAAGAATGCCTTTTTCAAACATCTTAAGTACTTCTGGGCATCCAACTGCGTTTCCCATATTGCTCTCTGGATTGTGCACTACCATAGTATCTGTAGTTTTTAAAATATCCATTTCTTCATCGCTAAGATGAATGCAGTGACCTGCTATTGTATTTTTCCCAAGTATGCCCTTTTTATGTAATCTCTCCACTACCCCAAGTGCATATTTTTCTCTGCTATCTACAACATCATCTATTCCCTCTGCTACATGCACATGATACCCTGTATCTGCTGGCATTTTTGAGTTTATATAATCTAGGGTTTCATCTGAAAGCGTAAAGCTTGCGTGAAGCCCCATCATACCTTTTAGCAGTCCTGATTCATCGTTATTTGCATAGTTAATGAAATCTAGGTTTTCAAAGACTGCTTCTTGCATCTTTTCCTTACCATTACGGTCACTTACTTCATAACAAAGACATGATCTAAGCCCCAATTCTTTGCTTACATTTGCAATTGCTTCTAAGCTTCCCTTTGTCTGCTTGTAGCTTGCGTGATGGTCAAATACTGTGGTAACTCCATTTTCGATACAGTTTATATAGGTTGCATATGCACTATATTTACTATCTAATACTGTAAGTTCATTGTCTACTTTCCACCAAAGTCCTTCCAATATTTCTAGAAAGTTTTCTGGATTATGATTTTTAAGACTTAACCCTCTTGCAAAAGCTGAGTAAATATGGTTATGTACGTTTATAAATGCTGGCATTATAAGCTGATTTTTTGCGTCTATAAATTCTACATCCTTATATTTTGCGCTTAAAGCTTCGGTTTCTCCAAGTTCTAATATTATATTGTCTTTTATTAATAACGCTCCATTTTCTATATAGGTATTGTTTTCATCTCTTGTAAACAATCGCCCATTTCCTACTAAATACATAACTACCTCTTTCTTGTCATAGTGATGGGGAAATAAAAGCATATATTAGATAAACTTTTATTCCCCACAGCCCCTATTATTTTAAAAATAGCTTAGATTACTGCAATCATTTCGATTTCAACTAATACCCCTTTTGGCAGTTCTTTTACTGCAAAGCATGAACGCGCTGGGTTTGTAGAAAAGTATTTTGCGTATACGCTGTTAAATTCTGCAAAGTTTGCCATATCTGATAGGAAGCATGTAGTTTTGAATACATTCTCAAAATTAGTGCCAGCTTCTTCAAGAATCGCTTTTGCATTTTTTATTACTTGCTCTGTCTGCTCTGAAATATTACTTCCTACTACTTCACCTGTTTGTGCATCTAGTGGAATTTGACCTGATGTATAAAGTACGTCCCCTACAATTTTTGCTTGTGAATATGGGCCTATTGCTGCTGGTGCTTTGTCTGTATTTACATTTACTATTTCTTTCATTTTATGCTCCTTCTATATAAAACTAATTTAATTTTTAGGTTTAAGTCTAACTATATTTGATTATTTTTTCTTATAACTTTTCCAAAACGGCTGTCCGTATGTTTCCCCCCGCTTACTGTAAGCATTCCATTTACAATTACATATTCTATTCCCTCTGGATATTGTACTGGCTCTACAAAAGTTCCTTTATCTTTTACAGTTTTTGGGTCAAATATTGTAATGTCTGCATAGTAACCTTCTTTCAGCTCTCCTCTTTTTTTCACACCAAAGGTCTGTGCTGGTTTTTTGGTCATTTTGTAAATAGCTTCTTCTAAAGTAAGTGCTTTTTCTTCTCTCACATATTTTCCTAAAATTCTAGGAAATGAACCATATAGTCGTGGATGTGGTTTTCCTGGGCAAAGTAGACCATCGGTGCACGCATTCATCTCTTTACGTTTCATAAAGTTTTTGACATGCTCTTCTGTACCATAAAAATCTACCATACCTACTGCGTTTTCTTCCTGCTCCAAAAGGTCAAAGGTTGCATTGTATGGGTCAGTTCCTCTAAGCTCCCCCAGCTCTATGAGGCTTAATCCTACAGCATCTTTATTTTTTTCAGTATTTACTGAGGTTACAAATATTTGGTCTAATCCTGCAAAATCTACAAAATTATCCCAACCTGGAATTCCGTTTTCCATATCATGTATCATTTTTTCTCTAAGGGTCTTGTCCTTAAGTCTTTTGATTACATTATCTGTACCCCCATCATGTACCCAAGGTGGCAGTATTACACCAAGCATTGTCGAACCTGCTACATATGGATATTGGTCAAACGATACTCTTATGCCTTCTTTTTCTGCACTTTCAAGCAGTGCTATTACCTCGTCTATTTTGTCCCAATTTTTCTTACCACACACTTTAAAATGTGACCAATGAACTCTAACCCCTGAACGTCTTCCTATTTCTATAACTTCTTCCATAGAATCAAGTATTGTATCGGCCTCACTTCTTTGATGAACTACAAAGGCTCCATCATACTCTGCTACGACCTTGCACATCTCTATGATTTCGATAGATTCAGAGTATGCGCATGGCATATATATAAGCCCTGTCGAAAGCCCCATAGCGCCTGCTTCCATTTCTCGTCTTGTTATAAGCTTCATCTTTTCGATTTCTTGTGCATTTGGAAGACGATTATCTAGTCCAATCGCTTCCATTCTTATATTTCCATGTGGTACTAGATAGCATTCATTAAGTCCCGGTTTTACAGCTTCAATCATCTTAAGATAATTTTCTGTAGTTTCATAGTTCCAATCTATCTGATCGCTTACGCCATCAAGCCCTGCTAAGTTTTTTCTCCAAGGGCTTATATATGCTTTAGGTAGTGGTGCCATCGAAATTCCATCCTGCCCTAAAAATTCTGTCGTGATTCCCTGCATTATTTTAGGCATTACTTTTGGGTTTATAAGGACTTCTAAATCGCTGTGACTATGCGTATCTATGAAGCCTGGTGCTACTACCATATCTGTTGCATCTATTATTTGGTATTCTGCTTTAGGCTCAACATTTCCAATTGCGGTTATATGTTCACCCTCTATGAGCAAATCCCCAGTATATGCATCTTTTCCACTACCATCTACTATAAGTCCATTTTTTATTAATATGCTCATGTTACACCTCATAATTTCCATAATTTCTAGCCAAAAATTTTCCGTCTCCCTTTTGTCCTAAAAAAGCCCTGTCTTTTACTAAAAGCTTTCCTCTTTGTATCACCATTTCAATTTTCCCTGTAACTTCGATATCTTCATAAGGAGAGTAATCAGCTTTGCTATGAAGGTTTTCTTGTTTTAATATATTATTTTGAGATGGATCAAATATCACAAGGTCTGCATCTGAATTTGGAAGTATTGCCCCTTTTTGTGGGTATAGTCCAAATATTTTTGCTGGATTTACTGATATAAGTTCTACAAATTTATTTATATTTATTCTATTTTTACTAACACCTTCTGAATAAATAAGTGAAAAGCGTTCTTCTATTCCCGGTGCGCCATTTGGACATTTTGTAAAATCATCTTTTCCAAACTGTTTTTCTTTATTATAGTTAAATGGACAGTGGTCTGTAGCTATAACCTTTATGATGTCATCATTTAGGGCTTTCCAAAGTGCATCTACATCTTCTTTTTTTCTTAGAGGTGGGGACATTATATATTTTAGTCCATCCTCTCTTAGATAGGCTTCCTCTGTAAGCGTTAGATACTGGGGACAGGTTTCAAGTATTATATTTTTCTGCCCTTTTGAAATGGCTTCTTTTGCTATTTCTAAGGCTTTTTTACTGGAAAGATGTACTATATATATCGGTGCATCATTTGCTATAGCTGCAAGCTTTATGAGTCTTTCTACAGCTTCTGCTTCACAATAATCTGGACGGCTCTTGGCATGAAACTCCGGCGTTAGTTTGCCTTCTGCTACATATTTAGCTTTTAATGCTTCTATTTTTTGATGGTCTTCTGCATGAAATGCCATTATAACGCCCAGCTTTTCTGTTTTTTTGAGAAGCTGTAAAATTTCCTGATCTGAAAGTTTAAAGTCATAAGTCATATAGGCTTTTAGGCTTGTTATTCCTGATTTTGCAACAGCATCTATTTCGTCTAATATCGCTTCATTTATATGCTGCACTACTCCATGAAAGCTATAATCTATAACTGCCTTGCCTGCTGCTTTTTTGTGATATTTATCTAGCTGATGTCTTAAGTTGCAGTCCTTTGGCCCAAAGGCTATATGGTCTATTATTGTAGTAGTTCCACCGCAGACTGAAGCTATAGTCCCGCTGAAAAAATCATCTACAGATTCTGATTGTCCTGTATCTAATTCTAAATGGGTATGCACATCAATCCCTCCTGGAAATATATACTTTCCACTGGCATCGATTATCTTTGCAAAGTCTTCATTTATATTTGCATCTATTTTTGAAATTTTTTCTCCCTCTATCAAAATATCTGCAAAAAAACTGGCTTTTTCTGTAATGATTTTTCCATTTTTTATTATTATTTTTTCAGGACTATCCATCATATTCTCCTTGCGATTAACTCTATTTTATAACTTTATTTTAAAAGGGCTTTCATTACACCATAGTAGCACTGTGTAACTTTTGTAAGCTGGTCAATTTCTATATATTCGTCTATTGTGTGTGCTAAATTTTCTCTAGAAGGCCCAATTCCAAGTGTCTTTATATTTTTCTCGCCTGCATAGTGACTTCCGTTTGTGCAGAAGTTGTACTGTGTAACTTCTGGATTAAAGCCCATAGCTTTTAATTCTGCTACTGTATCTTTTACAAAGGCTTCATCTTCTTCAAATAACCAGCCTGGGAAAAATCTTTCGCCTTTTATTTCGTTTCCTGTGTAGCACAGTTCTTCACCTACTGCATATGATACCTTTGCCTTAAGTTCATCATCTTCTGCCATCATTCTATCTACTAGGTCTTGAAGTGGCTTGATTACGCTTTCTTTAGTTTCGCCTACTAAAAGTCTTCTATCATATGTTGCCATACAGTATTCTGGTACTACTGAAGCGCCTGGATATGGCCCTGATTTTATATCTGTAAGTTCTAGAATTCCTTTTCCAAGCACTGGATGCTCTGTAGGCTCTAATTTTCTTATCTCATCTATAATTTTTGAGATTTTATATACTGCATTTATTCCTTTTTCTGGGTTTGCAGAGTGTGCTGGCTTTCCAAAAACTTCTAGCTTTATTTCGCCTCTTCCTCTTTGTCCAATTTTTACATTTAGCTGTGAAGCTTCTCCAATTATTACATAATCAGGCTTTATTCTCTCGCTTATAAGTCTTGCCGCTACCCCTTCGAAACATTCTTCATGAACTACACCTGCTACACAGATTTCTCCTGCAAAATCTCTATTTGTATCTTTTGCAAAGTTTGATGCCGCTACTGCCATTGCAGATACTGCACCTTTCATATCTGTAGTCCCTCTTCCATAGATTTTGCCATCTGAAATTATTGCGCCAAATGGATCAAAGTTCCATGCACTTGGGTCTGTAACTGGAACTGTATCTATATGACCGTCAAATAAAATAGTTTTTCCAGCTTTATTTCCTTTTATTTTTCCAATAATATTACCATACTCATCTACTACCACTTCATCAAAATTATTTGCTTCAAAATATTTTATAAGTTCATCTACTACAAGGTTTTCTCCTCCTGAGTAGCTTTTGGCTTTTATTAAGTTTTGGCAAAGTCCTATAACTTCTTGTTCTCTATCTTTTGTTAACATATTATCCTCCTCAAATTATATTTCGCTATTGTATTTTCCGTCCCATACTATATCTAAATAATTTTGTTTATCTGTATCGCCCTCTGTACTAAAGAATAATACGGTTGAGTTCTCATCAAGCTTAAGCTGCTCTTTTATAGCTTTGTATTCTGGGTTCATCATTATTTCTGAAACACATCCAAAAGTAGATGCTCCACTTTCTCCTGAAATAACTCTATCATCGCCTTTTACTGGGTTTCCTAATATTCTCATACCTTTTGCCGCAGTGTAATCTGGGCATGAAATATAGTAATCAGCATGGTCTCTTAATACTTCCCAGCCTATTGTATTTGGTTCTCCACACGCAAGCCCTGCCATTATAGTGTTCATATCTCCTGTTACAAATCTTAGTTTGCCATCCGCAGCTTCTGCTGTTTGAAATATACAGTCTGCCTTATCCGGCTCTACAATTACTATAGTTGGCTTATTATCTTTATATACTTCTGAGAAGAAGCCACAGATTGCGCCGGCTAATGAACCAACTCCTGCTTGTAGGAATATATGGGTTGGTCTTTTTTCGCCTAGTTGCTCATAAGCCTCAAGTCCCATAGTCATGTAGCCTTGCATTATCCAAGTTGGGATTTCTTCATAACCATCCCATGCAGTATCTTGCACCATTACCCAGCCTAATTCTTCCGCTTTTGAGTTTGCAAGTCTTACGGCTTCATCGTAGTTCATATCTGTAATCGAAGCATCTGCGCCTTCTGCTTTTATATTCTCCAGTCTTTCAATTGCACTTCCTTTTGGCATATAAACTACTGATTTTTGCTTTAGCACATTAGCTGTCCAAGCCACGCCTCTTCCGTGATTTCCATCTGTTGCAGTTACAAAAGTAAGCTCGCCTAATTCTTTTTTTACATCTTCTGATATAAGTGAGTTATAGTCCATTTCTGCTATATCTCTACCTAAACGCTGTGCTATATATTTACCCATAGAATAGCTTCCACCAAGTACTTTGAATGCATTAAGGCCAAATCTGTATGATTCATCCTTTACATACACATCTCCTAATCCAAGCACTTTAGCCGTATTTGGCATATGTGCTAGTGGAGTCTGTGAGTATACTGGAAAACTCTTGTGAAAGTTTCTTACATTTTTTGCAGTTTGCTCATTTAAAAACTCTAGTGATGTTTTTACCTCATTTTCTGGAGTAGTTACTATTCTTATTTTGGTTTCCATAAATAATTCCTTTCTTAAAACAATTGTTGGTTATAACATGGATAATTTACTCTTATAAGTAGTTATAATGTTGGTTATAAATAGTTATAATTTTCGTAAGTATGCTTATATTTTCTTATGCTCTATATAAAAGCAATTATCATGCCAACGTTTTCTAGCCAAAAATCACAATTAATGTATTTTTTTAGGATTTTTACTGTATTAAAAGTATATTTTTTAACGAAAATAATCAAAGTTAATTAAAAATAATGTATTTTTATAATATACATTTATCATTTTGATAATTTTTATATTTTCGCATAAATAAAGCCTATCTATTGAAATAGACAGGCTTGGTTTTGAATCATAAGCTGATTTTATTAAATTTTATTAGAAATTTATCATTTTGATAATTATTTTTTCGTTATAGTTGTCATTTTTATCATTTTGATAATTTTTTAAATTTAAACTATTTTTTGAAATAAATTTTTTTAAATATTATATTTTTCTACTTTTCTATATAGGGTTGCAATCCCTATACCAAGTGCTTTGGCCGCAAGCTGTTTGCCTTGCACCGTATTGCCAAATTTATTTAACGCTTGCTCTAAGGCTTCTTTTTCAAGCTGTGCTAGTGATTTTATTTCTTGATTAGCTGAAATTCCTATAGTTTTTAAAAAATAAGTTGGCATAGTCTCAAGGTCTAAGATACCATTTTCACCCATCATGTTTATCATAAATTCAATCACATTTTCGAGTTCTCTTACATTCCCTTTCCAATATGCTGATTTTAGTTTTTCCATTGCTTCTTGATGTATGTTTAAAAACTGTTTGTTAAAATGCTTTGAATATTTATCTATGAAATAATATGTAAGACTTTCAATATCTTCTTTTCTATTTCTTAGCGGTTCTATTTCCATCGGAATTACATTTAGTCTATAATATAAATCTTCTCTAAAGGTATTTTCTTCAATCATCTTTTTCAAATCTTTATTGGTCGCGGCTATAACTCTTACATCTATAGGAATTATCTGGTTTGAACCAATTCTTGAAATTTTCTTTTCCTGAAGTACTCTAAGTAGCTTTACTTGCAGATAAAGCGGCATATCACCAATTTCATCTAGAAATATTATGCCATTGTTTGCAAGTTCAAATTTACCAAGTCTTCCATTAGGATCTGCGCCTGTAAAGGCTCCTTTTACATATCCAAATAATTCACTTTCAAGAAGCGGTTCTGGAATTGCACCACAGTTTATCGCCACAAATTTATTTTCACTTCTGTCACTAGCTTTCCAAATAGCCGTAGCTACCATTTCTTTTCCCGTTCCACTTTCTCCTGTAATAAGTATTGTAGAAGTAGATTTTGCCACTCTAAGTATATTGTTTTTGAGTTTCATCGTCTTTTCGCTATTTCCGATAATATTCGAAGTATCCATCTGATTTATAGTAGATATTAGTTCATACATATCAGACTGTACATTGCTTATATTTTGGAATATTAAAATTTTGGAAAACTGCTCAGTATAGTCTTTCAGCGTATGGATTTCGCCCATTACCTTGTATTCTTTTTGGTTTATTTCTAAAAGATATTCGTTGAGTTTATTTAGACTATCTCCAGTTTCATTGATTATTAGTTTTTTGCCTGTAATATTTGAGTTTAATTTTAGTTCTTTTTTTCCTGTCTTATTTATAGATACTATCTCTGACTGCTCATTAATTAAAATTACACCCTGTTTGCTTGAATCTATAACCATATTAAGTGCATCTATAACTGCTTTTATATGTCGTGATTCTTGAAGTTCTGCGACTTTAGCTGATATAAAATCTGCAATCTGGTCTATAAACTGAAGGTATACTTCTAAATTATTTTCTAGTTTTTCTTTTTGACTCAAATCGGTACCAACCATACCAATTACCCCTATTATATTTTCTTTAAATTTAATAGGGGTTGATATTTCAAAGGTTTCTTTACATATACTTCTCGTGGGACAGTCTAAGCATATTGCTTCTTTTCCGGGATTATAGACTATACTTCTCTCACCGGTTCGTATTACATGATTGTAGACATAGCCTTCTTCTGACATATCTCTATTTATTTTATTTTCAAAAATGCCAGTCCCGGCTATTCTAAAAAGTTTATTGTCCACCACTTCTACATTTATGCCTGTCACCTGCGACAATACTTTGGCATATTTGATTACGGTTTCTTGTATGCTAAATAGATAATTACTCATCCTTTGCTCCTAAATCGGTTTGCGGCTGTACTTTGGCATTTAGTTTTTTCTTCACTCTATGAAGAGCACTACTTATGCCCTTATCACTTATACCTACAATATCTGCCATTTCTGAATAGCTATAGCCTTTGAGATACAAATCTACAATTTTTATTTCTTTTTCAGTTAAAGTTTTTTGAAGCTTTTTTCTCATATTTTCGCTATCTTCTTTTTCTATAAGTAGCTGTTCTGGACCTTTGACTACTGCACTAAATTGATCTACTATATTTTCACTTATGTCTTCTACATTTATGTCAAGTGAAATATAGTCATTTAGTGGAGTATGCTTTTTTCTATTAGCACTTTTTACTGCGGTCATTATCTGTCTTGCTATACAAAGTTGTGCAAATACATGAAAATATGTGTTTTTTTCAGGATTATAATCTCTTATCGCTTTATAAAGGCCTATCATGCCCTCTTGTATAAGGTCTTCTTTGTCTGCACCGTTTATATGATATTGTTTAGCATGACTTTTTACAAGATTCTTATATTTTTTAAGGATAAATTCTTGCGCATCTTTATCCCCATCTTGCGCTTCTATAACTTTTTCATCATCTTTTTCGCTGGCAAACTCCCGCTTTTCTTTGTCAGTCATTTTCATCCCACCTTTAAGTGTTAGCCTCTTTGTCTTACAGCTTCAAACATTATTACAGAAGCTGCTACCGAAGCATTAAGTGAATTTATACTTCCCTTCATAGGTATACTTATTGTAAAATCACTTTTTTCTTTTATAAGTCTCGATATGCCCTTGCCCTCGTTTCCTATAACAAGTGCCACTTTTCCTTTTAAATCTATACGTGTATAGTCGCTACCTGCCATATCTACGCTATATATCCAGATTCCTTGTTCTTTCATCTTTTCTATAGTCTGTACAAGATTTGTAACTCTTGCTATCTTCATATGACTTGTTGCCCCTGCTGCTGTTTTTTCAACTGTAGCATTTACCTGACAAGCTCTTCTTTTTGGGATTATTATTGCATCTACGCCACTTGCTTCGGCGCTTCTTATTATCGCTCCTAGATTATGTGGATCTTCTATCTCATCTAATATCAAAAAGAATCCTTGTTTGTCACGAGTTTGCTCTAATATATCTTCTATATCACAATATTTATATTCATTTGCTATGGCAATTATTCCTTGATGATTTTTACTCTCTGACATTTCATCTAATTTATTTTTATCTACAATCTTTATAAGGATTTTTTTATCCTTCGCCTTGCCTATAATTTTATTTATAGAACCTTCCATCTCGCCTTTTTTAATGTAGATATAGTCTATCTCTCTATCATTTTTTAAGGCTTCCATTACGGCATTTCTTCCCTCTATCTGCATTAGTTCTCCTTCTAAGCTTCCATAGCTTCTATTCTTAATTTTGCTATTTCTGGTTTTTTACAGCTCATCTTACCTTCTTTACATGCTCCCTTATAACAGCTTGGACCACATTTTTTAAATAGTATTGGCGCTACCTTTTTGCATTCATGAAGCATCTCATACGCAAGTTCTCTTATTTCATACTGCGCTCTTTCGCAACATCTATGCTCAAAGAAGTTAAATAAGCTTCTCGCATTCATAGTCACTACGATTTTAGTTTCGCAGGCATTTGGAAATACATATCTCGCATCTTCTATTGCTTCTTTTTCTGTTCTTCCTGATTCTACAAGCTGCTTTACTAAAGCATTATAGTCTTCCTGCGCTCTATTCATTGAGTTTATAAATAATTCTTTGGTCTTTTCATTTTCTTCAATCGCCTTAGGGATTATATATCCAAATTGCTCAAGTTTTACATATCTTTGTGACTGTTGTGAATAAGAAGCTAATCTATGTCTTACAAGTTGATGTGAGCAAGCTCTTGATATCCCTTCTATTGCAAAAGTAAACGTAGTATGCTCTACTGGACTTTCGTGTCCAAGTCCTATAAGCATTGATAAAAAGCGTTCTACTTCATCATCTGTTATTTTTTGCGACATTTCTTCTACGCCAATTGATGAGTAGCATAGTTTGGCTGCCATTGTAACTACTTTGTCTGGTTCTGGGGTATGTGCAATAAGTTTTACTCTTAATTTTTCCATTTTTTCTCTCCATATATTTAAAATAGTGTCAATTGATTATTTTCTGGAAGGTCTGAAAGACATCCGTGATTTACTAGAATTTCTATTACTGATTTGTTCGCTTTGGTTCTGTTTCTAAAGTCTTCAAGTGATATAAATTCTCTTCCCATTTTGGCTTCGACCTGTATATTTTTGGCTACGGTTTCGCCTAGTCCCTGTATTGCTACAAGGGGTGGCAGCAATTTTCCATCTTGAATTTTGAATTTAGTCGCATCGGACTTGTAGATATCTACCTTATCTATTTCTACCCCTCTTGAGAACATTTCATAAGCTACCTCAAGCACTATGAGCAGGCCTTTTTCTTTGGTACTTATATTGTTTCCTAGCGATTCTAATTCCTTTATTTTTTCAAATACATAATCTTTTCCTCTGCATACTACATCTGCATCAAAATCATCGACCTTTGTAGTAAAGAAGGTTGCGTAAAAAGCTTCCTTATGGTGAACCTTGTAATAAGCTACTCTAAAGGACATCATTACATATGCTGCGGCATGGGCTTTTGGGAACATATATTTTATTTTCTGACATGATTCTATATACCACTGTGGTACATTTTGAGCTTTCATATCTTCTATATGCTCTTCTGTAAGTCCCTTTCCTTTTCTAACATTTTCCATTATCTTAAATGCGGTTTTAGGTTTTAAACCCTTTAGCATAAGATAATTCATTATGTCATCTCTTGTAGAAATTACTTCTTTAAGGGTAGTTACCTTATTTCGCACAAGCTCCTGTGCATTGTTAAGCCATACGTCTGTTCCATGCGATAATCCTGATATACGTACAAGCTCTGCAAAAGTACTTGGTGTAGTATCCATTAACATCTGTCTTACAAATTTGGTTCCAAATTCAGGAATTCCAAGAGACCCTGTATCACACTTTATTTCACTTAAATCGCAGCCTAGCACCTCTGAACTTGTAAAAATCGACATAGTCTCAGGGTCGTCTAGCTTTATCGTAGTCGCAATAACTCCTGTAAAGTCTTCTAACATTTTTATTATTGTCGGTACGTCGTGACCCAGTATATCTAGTTTTAGAATTCTACCACTTATAGAGTGATAGTCAAAGTGAGTAGTTTTTACTCCGCTTGAGGAATCATTCGCTGGATACTGTATAGGTGAAAAATCATATACGTCTTTATAATCCGGGACTACCATTACGCCCCCTGGATGCTGTCCTGAGGTTCTTTTTATACCTGTACAACCATCTCTTAAGCGGCTTATTTCTGCGGAATTAGCAATATTTTGAGTTTCTTCTAGGTATTTCATTACATATCCATAAGCAGTCTTGTCTGCAATTGTACCTATTGTCCCCGCTCTAAATACATATTCTTCTCCGAAAAGTTCCTCTGTATATTTATGTGCGCAGGGCTGATATTCTCCTGCAAAGTTAAGATCTATATCGGGCTCCTTATCGCCTTCAAATCCCAAGAATACTTCAAACGGGATATCATGCCCTTCTTTTATAAGCTCTACCCCGCAATTTGGACATATTTTATCTGGAAGGTCTGCTCCTGAACCATAACTTCCATCTGTTATAAATTCACTATGTTTACATTCCCCGCATATATAGTGCGGACACAGCGGATTTACTTCTGTTATATCACTCATCGTAGCTGCAAAGGAAGACCCTACCGAACCCCTTGAACCTACTAGATATCCGTCTGCAATTGATTTTGTTACAAGTTTTTGGGCAATTATATACATAACTGCATATCCATTTCCAATTATGGAATTTAGTTCTCTATCTAGTCTATCTTTTACTATCTGCGGAATTGGGCTACCATATATAGATTCTGCTTTTTTGTTACACATTTCTCTAAGTTCTACATCTGAGCCTTCTATAAATGGTGGGAAAGTACCGTCTGGAATCGGCTTTATATCCTCTATCATATCTGCAATTTTATTTGTATTTTCCACAACCACTTCATGTGCAATTTCTGAACCAAGATAGCTGAATTCTTCTATCATCTCATCTGTAGTTCTAAAATAAAGCGCTTTGTCTTCGCCTTCATTTGGAAATTTTTGAGCAATTTTTAAAATATTTCTAAATATTCCATCATGTTTTTCCTTATAGTGAACATCGCCTGTCGCTACTACAAGTTTGTTATTTCGCTTAGCATGATTATATATCTGTCTATTTAGCTCTCTAAGCGCCTCTACATCTTTTACAATACCTTTTTGAATCATAAATTCATTATTTTCCCAAGGCATTATCTCTATATAATCGTAGTAACTAATTATTCTATCTATATCTTTTTCTGGCAAATTCTTCTGGATTGCTTGATATACTTCCCCAGCTTCACACGCGCTTCCAATCAAGAGTCCTTCTTTATGTCTATTTAACACGCTTTTAAGCGTTCTTGGATTTTTATGAAAGTTTTCTATATGTGCTATTGAAATAAGTTTATAAAGATTTTTTAGCCCTACCATATTTTGAACCAGTATCGTTACATGGTTTGGACGTTTACTTTTAAAATCCTTATCGGTATAAAGTTCATTTACTTGTGAAAGTTTTTCTACTCCGTTTGCTTGAAACATTTCTATAAATTTCAAAAATATCTGTGCAGTTGCCTCTGCATCATCTACGGCTCTATGGTGATTTTCTAATTTTATATTTAAATGTTTGGCTATAACATTAAGTTTATGTCTTTTGAGTTCTGGTAATAGTGCCCTCGATATCGTTACAGTATCAATTGCTTTAAGCTTATATTCTATATTTTGAAGCCTGCAAGCTTCTCTTATAAAACCTGTATCAAAGTCACTGTTGTGAGCGACTAACATACTATCGCCTATAAAATCTAAGAATTCTGGAAGTACCTCATTTATAGTACGTTTATCTCTTACCATGTCGTTACTAATACCTGTAAGTTCAGTTATCTTTGAAGGTATTGGTTTTTGAGGATTCACAAGTTCACTAAATCTATCTACAATCTCATAGTTTTCGATTTTAACTGCCCCAATTTCTGTAATTTTTTCTGAAGTTGGAGATAGTCCTGTAGTCTCTATATCAAATACGACAAAACTCTGAGATAGTGGGAGTTCATTGTAGTCTTTTAGTACTCTGCTTAAATCATCTATAAGATAGCCTTCTACTCCATATAGGATTTTTATTTCGTGTTTTTTCCCTGCACTCATTGCATCAGGAAAAGCCTGTACTACGCCATGGTCTGTTATAGCTACTGCCTTATGTCCAAATTCTTTCGCTTTTTTAACTAAATCACTTACATTAGTTACCGCATCCATCATAGACATTGAAGTATGCAGGTGAAGTTCTACTCGTTTTTCCTTAGCTAAATCTCGTCTTATAAACTTATCTGCTTTATTTATATCTTTTACCATAACAATCAGTTCTTTTGCATAGGTATCATACTGAGCATCGCCTTTAACTCTTACATAATCGCCTTTTTTTAGTACACTTTCGTCACTAGCTGAAAAGAATTTACACATTATAGAATTAGTGAGGTCTGTGATTAAAAATGTGTGGATTACTTTTCCTGAATTTAAAATTCGCTGTTCCACTCCAAATACTTCACCTTCAAAGGCTATGTTTGGCGTTACATCTCTTATTGTCTCTAATTTTATAATTTCTTGAGTTATCTTTTTGCCATGGAGTACATCTTCATCCGAAACTACTTTTTTTACTGGAGCTGCCTTTTTTGATTTTTCAAGGTCTGTTCCAATTTTTTGAATTTCTTTTTCAAGTACCTTTTCACTCTCTTTAATATAATCTATCAGATTTATACTTTCACTAAGGTCTGTAAGTTCTATGTCTAAATCTATACCCAGTTCATATGCCAATGAGTTTTTTAGATGAAGTTCTATTTTTTTCTTTTTGAAACTTTCGTATATAATCTTATCTTTAATTTGAAGTTCTAGCTTATCCTCACAGTGTTTTATCTCTACATAATTTGAATTTGATTTTATTACAGGACAAAAAGCCTCAAGCATACATTCTATATTTGGAATATATGCTTGAAGCACTTCTTTAATGTCTTTAGAGCCTGTGTATTTGACTTTTATAGATGCTCCTTTGATTTGAGAATTTGATTTTAAAAACTGAGCTTCAACATCTCTTATTTCTCTATAATTAACTATAGCTGAAGAGCATCCTACAAACTCCAGCTTTTTTTCTTCTTTGTAAAGATATATGTTTTCTACTAAAATATTTTGTGATTTAAAATATTCTTTTATATTTTGCATTATTATACTTTCTCTAATTATAGTTTATAATCTTCTATCTCTTTTAACAGTACTTCTTCTATATCTTCTTCTTTGAATTTCTTTATAATTTTGCCTTTTTTGAATAGTATGGCTTCCTTATTTCCACCTGCTATTCCAATATCGGCTTCACTTGCTTCTCCTGGTCCGTTTACTGCACAACCCATTATAGCTACGGTGATTGGTTTTTTTATATCTTTAGTCTTAGCTTCGATTCTCTGAGCTAATTCTATAAGATTTATCTGAGTTCTTGCACACGTAGGGCAAGATATTATCTTTATCCCATCTCTTTCAAGTTCTAAAGACGAAAGTATATCTTTGGCTACATAAATTTCTTCTACAGGATCTGCGGTAAGGGATACTCTTATAGTATCTCCTATTCCGTTTAGCAGTAAATGGCCTATTCCTATAGCTGATTTTATTGTACCTTTTTTTATTGTACCTGACTCAGTTATTCCTAAGTGAAGTGGATAATCTGTAAGTTTAGCAAATTTTTGGTAGGCCTCTATAGTTTTAAATATATCGCTCGATTTTAAAGATACTACAGTATTGTAAAACTCTAAATCTTCAAGAATTTTGATATGGCTTAGGGCGCTTTGAACCATAGCATCTGAACCCTTACCATAAGCGGCTACTATCTCTTTTTCAAGTGAGCCTCCATTTACGCCTATTCTTATCTTTATATTGCGTTCCTTGGCTTTTTTTATTACTTCTCTTACTTTTTCTTCTCCACCTATATTGCCTGGGTTTATTCTAAGGCCTTCTACGCCATTTTCTATAGCTTTTAACGCTAATCTGTGGTCAAAGTGAATGTCTGCTACAAGTGGTATGTTAATCTTGTTTACAATAGCTTTTATTGCTTCTGCGGATTCTAAATCAGGTACAGACGCTCTTACAATTTCACACCCCGCTTCTTCTAAGCGTTTTATCTGACTTACCGTAGCTTCCACATCTGAAGTTTTGGTATTGGTCATCGATTGCACAGTTATTTTATTCCCACTTCCAATTTTTAAATTCCCTAAGGTTACGGTCTTGGTTTTTCTTCTATCTATCATTATTTGCTCCTATTAGCCTAAAAGCTTCAAAAAATCCTTATATGTTATAAATACGGTAAATGCCATCAGAACTGCAAAGCCCATCAAGGTTATCTTCATCTCTAGTTCTCTATTCATAGCTTTTCCTGTAATGGCTTCAAATCCATATATCAGTATCTTACTTCCATCCAGTGCTGGAATTGGAAGTAGATTTAGTATTCCTAAGTTTAAGCTTAGCATCGCAGTTATATAAAGCACATTTACAAAGCCTGTTTTAGCCGCATCATTTACTATTGATACAATCCCTACAGGGCCTGAAAATTGATTGATATCTGCTTTTCCTGTAAACAGCTGTTTTACCATATCTAGCATCATCGTACTCATTCTGACAGTTGTTTTGCTTCCTATAACAATGGACTGTCCCAAATCTTTTTCAAATGCTGGGGCAATTCCTATAACCATTCGCCCATCTTTTTCTACAGGCATTATTTCTAGTGTTCTTTGTGCTTGTTCAGCCTTGTTCTCTACTACAAATTCGATTGGACCTTCTTTGTGAACCGTTATAGTTTCCACAACATCCTGCCAATCTTTTACGGGTGTTTTATCTATCTCAACAATTACATCTCCAACCTTCATCCCTGCTTCTATCGCCGGCATATTAGGTGTAAGCTCTCCGATTTTATTTACTGGAAGTCCTGTCATAAATACTACTAAAATCATTATTAAGAAAGCAGCAACTATATTTACAAGCGGCCCCATTATAATAATCTTCATTCTATCTATTGGACTCTGGTTCATAAAATTGTCGCCATCTTCAAATAGTGAGTCTTCTTCATCTCCAAATCTTACATATGCTAAAAAGGGAATTGCTCTAAGTGTATAGTCTGTATCTTTGTATGTTTTCCCAAATATTTTAGGCCCCATACCTATAGCTAACTCATAGGCTCTAACCTTAAGCTTTTTGGCAGTCAAAAAATGTCCTAATTCATGAATTAGCACTAAAAAAGTAAACATCAATATTGCTACTATTATCGCCATTTATTTCTCCTTATTTAAAAAAGCTAAAAAGTTTGAAGAAAGTATATAAGTGTCATTCCATAATAAGTAAGTGGTGCCGTAAATAATATACTGTCAAATCTATCTAATATTCCACCATGTCCTGGAATTAAGTTTCCATAATCCTTTATTCCAAATTCACGCTTTATTGCCGATGCAAACAAATCTCCTATTTGAGAAACAATACTACCAATCATAGCAAGTGGTATGAAGTAAAGTAAGTTTTCCTCATGAAAATATTTTGCAAATATTAGAGTTATTATTACCGTTCCTATAACTCCTCCAATAGCTCCCTCTATTGTTTTTTTAGGGCTTATTTCGGGTATAAGTTTATGTTTTCCAAAGAACATTCCTGCAAAATATGCACAAGTGTCACTTCCCCATGCAAATATAAATAGTAACCATATAAATATTGAATTTTCAAGGCTTAAAAGATTTATATGCGATAAAAATACAGGAATATATATGTATCCCATTAAAGTAACCATCAAATCCTCTACTCTTATGCGTTTATTGATTATATAAATTGCTCCTATAGCCACTAATACATATGCTATATTTATTATTATATGCGAAAAGGACATTCCTACATAGGTCATTGCTGTGTACATCAAAATAGTACAGATATATGTTGTGATTTTAAGTGGTTTGTATCCATTGTCTTCAAATACTTTAAAAAATTCTTTAAGTCCTATAAGTGAACAGATTAATCCCCCTAAAAAAATATATATTCCACCTTTTATTATAACGAAAAAAAACACAGGTAGCAGTAATAAGCCGGAAATAATTCTTTTTAACATAGATCCCCCTCTATTTGGCGTTGCCAAATCTTCTATCTCTATTTTGGTAATCTGCTATTGCTTTTTGAAATTCTTCTACTCCAAAATCTGGCCAGTTTATATTTGAAAACCAAAACTCGCTATATGAAGCCTCCCACATCATAAAGTTTGAAAGTCGGTATTCCCCACTTGGCCTTATTATTAAATCCGGGTCTGGCATAAAACTTGTACTTAAATGCTGTGATATGGTCTCTTCAGTTATATCTTCTAAAGAAAGCTCTCCAAGTTTTACTTTTTGTGCAATTTTCTTAGTTGCTTCTTTTATATCTGATCTTGAACCATAATTTAGTGCTAGTGTAAGTGTAAGTTTAGTATTTTCAGCAGTATAATCGATACCTTCTTGAAGTTTTTTGTAAGTTGATGCTGGAAGGGCAGTTATATCCCCTATAGTCTTTATTCTTACGCCTTCTTTATGAAGGGCTTTCATTTCTTTAGCCATATACTGCTCTAATAGCCACATTAGTGATGATACTTCTTCCTCTGAGCGTTTCCAGTTTTCTGTAGAAAAAGCATATACTGTAATATATGGAATCTCAAGTCTTTTACATTCTCTTACTATGGTTTTCAAGTTTTCTACACCTTGCTTATGCCCCATAGTTCGTTTTAAGCCTCTCGCTTTAGCCCATCTTCCATTTCCATCCATTATAACGCCTATATGCTGTGGCATCTTATCCTTACTAAGCTCTATCATATCTATCCCTCTCAGATTCATTTTAATATATGTCAATTTACTTATTTTCATATTTATTTTTGTTTTAATAAACTCAGCGGAATTCCGCTGAGTTTATTAAGTATCTATATGTGTGTTTTGAAGTTTGTAACTGTAATAATTAACTTCCCTTCAACTTCTCTTGCTCTTATCACACGTCTTTCACAAAGAATTTCTTGGTCTTTATAACCTTTTATTTCTTCTATTTCATATGCTATATTTGCTTTTAAAAGTATAGCTTCTGTTTCTTCTATAGTTTTTGATATTAAACTTTTAATATCCATTATACTTCCAATATTTCTTTTTCTTTTTTAGCAACCATTTCATCTACAGTTTTTGTATATTTATCTATTATCTTTTGAACTTCATCTGTTGCTTTTTTTGCATCATCTTCAGTAAGTTCACTATCTTTTTCTAATTTCTTTATTTTATCATTAGCTTCTCTTCTTTCATTTCTAAGGGCTACTTTTGCTTGCTCGCCTGTTTTAGAAACTAATTTTGAAAGTTCTTTTCTTCTTTCTTCTGTAAGCTGTGGTATAGCTATTCTTATTTGAATTCCATCATTTGTAGGATTGAATCCTAAGTCTGATATCTGGATTGCTTTTTCTATGTCTCTAAGCGAACTTTTATCCCAAGGCTGGATAAGTATTACTCTTGGTTCTGGTGCTGATACTCCTGCCATTTGTTTTAATGGAGTAGGAGTTCCATAATAGTCTACTACCACCTTATCTAGCATTGCTGGATTTGCTCTCCCTGCTCTTATTACTGCCAAATCTTCTTTAAGGACAGATATAGTTTTTTCCATTTTCGCTTCTAGTTTTGCATGTACCTCAGTTTTCATGGGAATACTCCTTTGCTTTTTGATACTATTATATCATATCTATTCTACTATTGTTCCTATATTTTCGCCTTTTATTACTTTTATTATGTTATCGGGATCTTCTAATGAGAATACTCTTATTGGTATTTGGTTATCTTTGCATAACGATGTAGCTGTAGAGTCCATAACTTTTAAATCTCTATTCAAAACATCTAGATATGTTAGCTTATCAAACTTAACTGCATTTGGATTAGTTGCTGGATCACTATCGTAAACTCCATCTACTTTTTTTGCTAAAAGTATTACTTCCGCATCTACTTCAGCCGCTCTAAGCGCTGCTGCTGTATCAGTTGAAAAATAAGGATTTCCACTTCCAGCTCCAAATATAACGACTCTGCCTTTTTCAAGGTGACGCATTGCTCTTCTTCTTATATATGGCTCTGCAATTTCTTTCATCTCAATTGCAGTCTGTGCTCTTGTGTCTACTCCAATATTTTCAAGTGCTGATTGTAATGCTAGTGCATTTATAACCGTAGCAAGCATGCCCATATGATCTGCTGTGGTTCTATCCATATTCTCGCCGCTTCTGCCTCGGAATATATTTCCTCCACCTACTACTATAGCCACTTCAACGCCCATTTCCATGATTTTTTTAACTGAAGTAACAATTTGTAATACGGTATCATTATCTATTCCAAATCCTTTTTCTCCGGCTAATGCTTCTCCACTCAGTTTTAATAGGACTCTTTTATATGCTAACTCACTCATTGATTTTTCCCTCCACTTATAAAAAGAGAACACGCTTTTAGCTAACAGATGATATTTCACTGCATCACAAGGTGTTCTCTACTAATTCAATTTAGTTTCCTAATTGTTTTGCTACTTCTTCTGCAAAGTTTTCTTCTTTTTTCTCGATTCCTTCTCCAACTTCAAATCTTTGAACTCCTGCAACCTTGATTTCTTTTCCAAGGGCTTTTGCTTTGTTCTCTATGATTTGTTTTACTGTGAAATCTGAATCTTTTACAAATACTTGCTCTAGTAAACAAACTTCTTTAAGTTGTTTATTAAGTCTTCCTTCAACCATTTTCTTAGCTATCTCTTCTGACTTGCCTTCGTTCACAGCTTGAGCTGTAAGGATTTCTCTTTCATGGTCGATGTAGTTTTGATCTACGTCATCTCTTGAGATATACATAGGGTTCATAGCTGCGATTTGCATTGCTACGTCTCTTCCTAATTCTTCTAACTCTTCTGCTGCTGCATCAGATGTAAGGTTTACAAGAACTGCTATTTTACCAGCTCCGTGAACGTATCCAATAACTGCGCCTGTAGCTTCTTCTCTTGCTATTCTTCTTAGGTTCATGTTCTCACCTATTTTAGCAATTTTACCGTTAAGTACTTCTTCTACAGTTTCTGCTGTACCCATGTATTTTGCTGCTTTTAGTGCTTCTACTGAAGCTGGAGCAGTTTCAAGTACCATCTTAGCAAGATCCTCTACGAATCCTATAAATTCTTCATTTTTAGCAACGAAATCTGTCTCAGAGTTAACTTCTACTGCTGCACCTGATTTTTTATCTGCTGATATAACTAATTTTACTAAGCCTTCTGCTGCTACTCTATCTGCTTTTTTAGCTGCTTTAGAAAGTCCTTTTTCTCTTAGGATATCTATTGCTCTATCCATATCACCTTCTGCTTCACCTAATGCTTTTTTGCAATCCATCATTCCTGCTTGAGTTTTTTCTCTAAGCACTTTTACCATACTAGCTGTAATTTCCATCGTAAACTTCCTCCTATACATATTAAAAGTAAGGTACCCAACCCACCTCACTTGCCTTGGTGGGTGAGTAATTTATGAGGATACCTTACTGTAAGTTCAACTTTTTATTATGCTTCTTCTGTTTGAGCTACTTCTTCTGCTGCTTCTGCAGATGTAACTTCTATAGCACCTTGCTTAGCTTCGATTATCGCTTGAGATATAGCTCCTGCAATAAGTTTCACTGCTCTTATAGCATCATCATTTCCTGGAATTGGGAAATCTAGCTCATCTGGATCACAGTTTGTATCAACTATTCCTACTACTGGTATTCCTAGTTTTTGTGCTTCTTTGATAGCTATTCTTTCTTTTCTTGGATCAACTACAAATAGTGCTCCTGGAAGTTCTGGCATATCTTTGATTCCGCCTAGGTATTTCTCAAGCTTCTCTTTTTCTGCCATTAATTTGATTACTTCTTTCTTTGGAAGTACATCAAATGTTCCATCTCCTTGCATTTTTTCAAGTTTTCTTAATCTGTCTATTCTAGTTTTGATAGTTTTGTGGTTTGTAAGCATTCCACCTAACCATCTCTCGTTTACAAAGTACATTCCTGATCTTTCAGCTTCTTCTTTGATTGAGTCTTGAGCTTGTTTTTTAGTTCCTACAAATAGGATTGGTTTTCCTGTTTCTGCAACTTCTCTTACAAAATCATATGCTTCTTCTATTTTCTTAACAGTTTTTTGAAGATCTATTATATAGATTCCGTTTCTTTCTGTAAAGATAAATCTTGCCATTTTTGGATTCCATCTTCTTGTTTGGTGTCCAAAGTGTACTCCAGCCTCTAAAAGCTGCTTCATACTTACTACGCTCATGTTTTTTTCCTCCGGTTTTTCCTCCGCTATGTTTATCTCTGTAAAAGACCTTTCGGCACCATTTTACAAACCGCACAGCGTGTGTATTATTAAAATTTTATACCCATAATATATTATACTATTTTCGTCAAAAAAGCAAGTTATTTTTAATTTTTAAACGCTATTTTTTAGGAAGTACTTCAAGCCAATAGCCATCTGGATCTACGATAAAGTAAATTCCCATATCTTTATTTTCAAAACATATGCATCCCATTGCTTTATGCTTTTGATAAGCTGCCTCAAAATCATCTGCTTCAAATGCTAAATGAAATTCATTTTCGCCTAGGTTATACGACTCTTTTCTGTCTTTAAGCCATGTAAGTTCAAGTTGATGATTATCTTTTCCAGTGCCAAGATATACAAGCTTAAAACTTTTATCTTCTGGCTCAAATTCTCTTTGAATTTCCATATCAAGTGCTTCCTTATAAAAAGCTATACTCTTTTCTAAATCTAATACATTGAAATTGTTGTGGATTATTTTAAAACTCATAATTGCCTCCTTATTGTTTTTTAACTAAAAGTACTACTGCTTGTGAAGATATGCCTTCTTCTCTGCCCTCAAAGCCTAGCTTTTCGGTAGTAGTTGCTTTTACGCTTACATTTTCTATTTCAGTTTCTAAATCTTTTGCAATATTAATTCTCATTGCTTCTATATAAGTTGCTAATTTCGGTTTTTGCGCCGCTATCACCGCATCTATATTGCCGATTGTGTAGCCACGTTTTTTTATCTCTTCATAAGCGCCTCTTAAAAGTATGCGTGAATCTATATTTTTATATTTATTATCTGTATCTGGATAAAGCTTGCCGATATCACCAAGTGCAAGTGCACCTATAAGCGCATCTGTTATCGCATGCAGCAGTACATCTGCATCAGAATGTCCTTTTAGGCCTTTTGTATGAGGCACATCTACTCCGCCAAGTATAAGCTTTCTGCCTTCTTCAAAAGCATGAACATCATATCCTATTCCTATTCTCATCTTAGTTCTCCATTTTTAATATAGATTCTGCAAAATATAAATCCGAAGCTGTAGTTAGCTTTATATTCTCATAGCTGCCTTCTACGATATGTACCTTCTTACCATATCGTTCCACTACTGAAGCGTCGTCTGTGGGCATAAAATCATCTTTATTACTCCTCATATGTTCATATGCCTCTATCAGCAGTTTTCGTTTGAAGCCCTGTGGTGTTTGTATCATATATACATTGTCTCTATTTGGAGTTTCTTCTATTATATTATCTATTGCAATTTTTATTGTATCTTTTGATTTTACCGCAAGCACCGCCGCCTCAAATTTGCTAACTGTTTCTACAACTGCGCTTATTTCTTCTAGTTTTATAAACGGTCTTACGCCATCGTGAATAATTACTATATCAGCATTTTCAGAGGTTGCAATTATTCCATTGTAACTAGATTCAAACCTTTCGCTTCCTCCATGAACAAGTTTTATTGGCTTTTTAGTATCTATTTTACTTAATACATTTTCTCTAAAATAAGCCTCTTCATCCTTCATTATGACTATAACTATCTCATCGATAACTTCAGATTCTATAAATTTTTCGAGTGTTCTAAGTACTACGGTTTTTCCCAATATCTCTATATACTGCTTACTTAGATTGGAACTATGGTTCATCCGCGTTCCTTTTCCCGCTGCAACTATTACTGCACTTGTCATATTGCGTTGTCCTTCCTACATATAACAATTTTTTACATATTCTCATTCATTTTACCATATATTAGGGTTTCTAAAAACATTATTTGTGAAAAACTAAAAAAACTAGCCTAAGACTCTGTGTCTCTTGCTAGTTTTTGTTTTACTAATTATTTTCTTTTTCTTTTTCTTGTTTTAGAAGGATTGCTTTTCTTGAAAGATTTAATCTTCCTTGACCATCAATTTCTTGAAGAAGTACTTCTACTTCATCTCCTGGTTTTAAAACATCTTCTACTTTTTCAACACGTTTTATATCTATTTGCGATACATGAAGAAGGCCTTCTTTTCCTGGTAATATCTCTACAAAAGCTCCAAATTGCATTAATCTAGTAACTTTTCCTTTGTAAATTGTTCCTGGAATTGGATCTGCTACAATACCTTCTATTATAGCTTTTGCTTTTTTACCCATATCTCTTTCTACTGCAAGTATGAATATTTTTCCATCATCTTCGATATCTATTTTAACGCCTGTTTCTTCGATTATCTTATTGATTACTTTTCCGCCTGAACCTATAACATCTCTTATTTTATCAGGGTTTATCTGCATATTTATAACCATTGGCGCATATTTAGAAACTTCTTCTCTTGGCGCTGTGATTGCTTTTTGCATTTCTGAAAGTATATGCATTCTTCCTGCTCTTGCTTGAGAAAGCGCTTTTGTAAGAACTTCTTCATCTATTCCTGATATCTTTATATCCATCTGAATAGCTGTTATTCCATTTTTAGTTCCAGCTACTTTAAAGTCCATATCTCCTAGGAAATCTTCCATTCCTTGAATATCTGAAAGTATCGCTAGCTTTTCATCTTCTTTTATAAGTCCCATTGCAATTCCTGCTACCATATCTTTAAGCGGAACTCCTGCATCTAGAAGTGATAGTGTACTTCCGCATACACTTGCCTGAGATGTAGAACCGTTTGAAGAAAGTACTTCTGATACTACTCTTATTGCATATGGGAAATCTTCTTTTGATGGTATCATCGGCTCTAACGCTCTTTCTGCTAGTGCACCGTGTCCAATTTCTCTTCTACCTGGACCTCTTGATGGTCTTGCTTCTCCTACGCTATATGCTGGGAAGTTGTAGTGATGCATATATCTTTTTTCTTCTTCTTCGCCAAGTCCGTCTATTGACTGAACATCTCTTAAAGAACCAAGTGTTGTTATACTTAATACTTGAGTTTGTCCTCTTGTAAATAGTCCGCTTCCGTGAGTTCTTGGAAGTGTTCCAACTTCACACCAGATAGGTCTTATTTCTTCCATAGTTCTGTTGTCTGGGCGGATTCTATCAACAAGAATAAGCTCTCTTACGCCTTGTTTTGTTATTTTGTAGATTACTTCATCTACGGCTTTCATATTTTCTGGATAGATTTCTGCAAAATGAGCTAATGTCTCTTGCTTAACTTTATCCATATTTTCCATTCTTTCCAATTTATCTTTTGTAAGAATAGCAGTTTTCATTTTATCTTTTGCATACGCTATTACAGCCGCTTCAATTTCTTCTGGTGCTGCAAATACTGCATATTCGTCTTTTTCTTTTCCTACTTTTGAAACTATTTCTTCTACAAAAGCAACTATTTTCTTAATTTGCTCATGTGCAAAAAGTATAGCTTTAAGCATAACTTCTTCAGATATTTCATTTGCGCCTGCTTCTACCATCATTATAGCATCTTTAGTACCTGAAACTACTAGATACATTTGTGATATAGCTCTTTGCTCAAGATTTGGATTTATTATGAACTCTCCATCTATAAGCCCCACTGCTACTGAACCAGTTGGTCCATTAAATGGTATTGATGATATCGAAAGTGCTATTGATGATCCAATCATAGCCAATGTATCTGGGTTGAAATCTGGATCTATAGAAAGTACTGTAGCTACTACTTGTACATCATTTCTATATCCTTTTGGGAATAATGGTCTTATTGGTCTATCTATAAGTCTTGATGTAAGTACAGCTTTTTCTGAAGGTCTTCCTTCTCTCTTTATAAATCCTCCAGGTATTTTACCTACTGAATAAAGTTTTTCTTCAAAGTCTACACTTAGTGGGAAAAAATCTATTCCTTCTCTTGGATTTTTAGAGTTTGTAGCTACTACAAGTACTACTGTATCTCCGCTTCTTACTAGGCAGGCTCCATTTGCAAGTTCTGCAACTTTTCCTATTTCTATTTCTACGTTTCCATTGCCTAATGGCATTTCAAATTTTTGTATCATTGATACCTCCGTTTTATAACTTACACTTCTGTGATATTTGTTTCACTTTTATTTATAGAAAAAGAGCGGTTTTCTCCCGCTCTTTATTTCTTATTACTTTCTTAATCCTAATTTTGCAATTAGTGTATTGTATCTAGTAAGATCTTTTTCTTTTAGATATTTTTGAAGGTTTCTTCTGCTTCCTACCATCTTTAAAAGACCTCTTCTTGAGTGGTGGTCTTTTTTGTGTATGCCAAGATGCTCGTTTAACTCATTTATTCTGTAAGTTAATATAGCGATTTGAACCTCTGGAGATCCTGTATCTCCTTCATGAATTGCATATTCTTTGATTATTTGTTCTTTTTGTACTTTAGTCATTTTCTTTTCTCCTCTTATTTTTTATATTATTAATCATGTCCTTGACCAAGGCTGACGTCGGAGTGTCGTTAGTCCTAGTTTCAGGCAAAATCAACCTTTATAATTATACCACATCACCGTATTTTCGTAAACTATTTTAAATCGTATTTTCTAAAATGTTTTCGACATCTTTTTGCATCTGTGCTATAAGTTTTTCTATGCTGCTGAACTTAATTTCATCTCTTAGTTTTCTAGTAAAACTCACCTTTATATGTTTCCCATACAACTCTTCGTTGAAATCTATTACATAGGTCTCCACCCTAAGTGATTTGTCTCCTACCGTTGGATTTGTACCTACATTTGTAGCTCCTCTATAAGTTTTTCCGTCTATATCTACAATGGTTTCATAAACCCCTTTAGCTGGCACTGCTTTATCGCCTTCTATCATTAGATTTGCAGTAGGATATCCGATTTTTCTTCCCAGTTTTTTTCCGTGCACTACAATGCCTTCTACAGAAAAATATCTACCTAAATATTTATTAGCTTTTTCTATATCTCCATGTTCCACAAGTTTTCTTATAGTTGAGCTTGAAATTCGTTTTTCATCCATAACAAGTAGTGGAATTATATGCACTTCAATTCCTTTTTGTTCGCAGTATTCTTTTATATGATATATATCTTGCTTTTCTTTTCCAAATTTCGCATCTGCACCCATAACTAGGTGTTTTGTTTTTAATTTTTCTATAAGCACTACATCGCAAAATTCTTGACTTGTCATATTTCTTATTTCTTCATCAAATGGTACATGTAGCACTCTATCTATTCCTTTAGATAATAAAATTTCTTCTTTGTCTTCATTACTCATTAAAAGATGAACTGATTTTGAATAGAGATAACTAAGTGGATGAATATCATAAGTGAACGCAATACTTTCAAGATTATATGTTCTACCAATTGATACCGCTTTATTTATGAGTTCCATATGTCCTAAATGAAGGCCGTCAAAATTCCCAATGGTTACTACTGTTTGTCCATTTGTCCTTATCGTTTCTATATATTCTAAGAATGTCATTTTATCCATATTCCTTTATCTTTGTGTTTCTGATTTTAAAATATAATTTTGATTTTCATCAAGGCTTAAAGTGCCTATTCCTAAAAATTGTCCATTCTCATTATATACCTTTTGCTTTAAATTTGATATATCTTTTTTTATTTTTGTCTGTATTCTATCTTGAGCTAAAGCTAATCCATTAAGATACGCTTTTTCTGCACTATTTATTATTATAAGCTTTGGAAATCTATCTAATACATAATCAATCTCCATAACTGCCTCTTTGAAAATTCCTTCTTTCATCAAACACTCTAACTGCTCTAAAGTATAGCTTTCATCTATACTAAAATTATCGACTTTATTTCGAATAAGTAATCCCAGATGAGCTAATTCTCCTAAATCAGAGCCTATATCCTTTGCTAAACTTCTGATATAAGTACCTGATGAACATTCTACTTCAAAGGTTATATTAGGATGATTATATTCCAAAAGACTTATTCCAAAAATTTCTATATCTCTTGATTTTATTTCAGGTATTTCTTTTCCCTGTCTTGCAAGGTCATATAATTTTTGTCCATTTATTTTTATAGCGCTATATTTAGGTGGAATCTGTTTTGATTTTCCTAGATAGGTTTTAAAGATAGCTTCTATTTCTTCTTCTGTTTTTAGTGATGTTTCTCTTGCCTCTTCTACAATTCCGTAAGTGTCTACAGTATCTGTCGTTTGCCCAAGATTTATAATCCCTATATACGTTTTCTTTTTTTCAGTTACATATTGGCTAAATTTAGTGCCTCTCCCTACACATACAAGCATAACGCCCGCTGCATTTGGATCTAGCGTTCCAGTATGACCGAACTTAAGTTTTTCACCACTATATTTTTTAGCAAAGTATTTTAGTTTTCCAACTATATCATTCGATGTCATTCCTGTAGGTTTAAGCACATTTATAAATCCGTTATACATATCTGCTCCTTTGTAGCTTCTAATACCTTCTTTTTAACTGTTTCTAAGTCTGCATATATCGTGCATCCTGCTGCTCTTTTGTGACCTCCGCCACCAAATTTTTGAGCTATTTCACATACATTAGTGCTATCTTTTGATCTAAATGAAATTTTATATAGGTTTTCACTACGCTCTTTTATCAAAATTCCAACTCTTACGCCATCTATATTTATAACATTTTGAACTAATGGGTCTGTGTCTTTGTAATCTACACCGTTTTTTTCAAGCATTTCTACGCTAAGAAGCATTAGGCCTATGTTATCATGAAGTTCTAGCGTTTCTAAAGATTCTTTAGTCAATTTCAAATAGTTATATGTTGTACTTTGATATATTCTATTTGCGACTCTATCTCTATCTGCTCCCTGTTTTGTAAGAAAACTTGCGCACTCAAAAGTATACGCATCTACAGAATCAAACAAAAAATTCCCTGTATCAGTTGATATCCCTGTATAAAGAGCAGTTGATATTTTTGCAGTTACTTTTTTCTCATCAATATTTCTAAGTATTTTACACACAAGTTCACAAGTTGAACTTATCTCAGGCTCTATATGATTTATTTTTCCATATCTAGTATTTGATACATGATGATCTATATTAACTATATACTTAGCATTTTCTATAAACTCATTTGATATACAAATTCTATCACGATCCGCTGTATCTAATACAATTAATACATAATCTTTACTTTTAATTAAGCAATCATATTTTTCAATTTCTAAGAATTGCTCACTTGTAAAAAGCTTATGCCCTTCAAGTAAGAAATATAGATTATCTGGAATGCTATCATCTATTACATGATATGCTTTTTTATGCATTTCCCTAAGATATTGTGTTACCGCTACCGACGAACCCACATTGTCCCCATCCGGAGCTGTATGGGAAGTAACTATAAAATATTTCTCATTTTCAAATATCTCTTTTAAAAATTCAAATTGGTTTATATTATCCATATTTTAGCTCTCTATTCTATCAAAGCTCCCTTATTTTCATAGGGGAGCTTTGAGTTAATTTTTATTCTTCATCATCAATTTCATCATCAATTTCTTTTTCTTCTTTTCGTGGAGATAAGTCGTTTATGAGTTTATTCATATACGCTCCTCTTTCGATGGAATCATCTACTTTAAACACAATCTCTGGAATGTAACGGATGTCGACTTGTTTACCAACTTCTCTTCTTACAAATCCAGCTGAACGCTTAAGACCTTCCATTACGCTATCTTTATCGTTTCCAAGCACACTTATATACACATATGCATATCTTAAATCTCTTACTACCTCTACACCTGTAACTGATATAAGCGATCTCGACTGACTTATTTTAGTGTCTTTTATCTGCCCTTCAAATAGCATTTTTCCAATTATTTTTTTTATTTCTTCGCCGATTCTTCTTGTTCTTGCGTATGACATATTATCACCTAAGTTTCTTATTTTCTCTTAACTTCTTTCATGAAATAAGCTTCTATTACATCGCCTTGTTTTATATCGCTATATTTTTCCAAGCTTACTCCACATTCATATCCAGTTGCCACTTCTTTAACTTCATCTCTAAATCTTCTAAGAGAGTTTATTTCTCCATCGTATATAACGATTCCGTCTCTTATAAGTCTTACTTTTGATTTTCTTTCTATCTTACCTTTAGTAACATAACAACCTGCTGCCATTCCAGCTCCTGGAACTTTGAATACTTCTCTAACTTCAGCAAGCCCTTGTTGTTCTTCTACAAATTCAGGATCAAGCATTCCCTTCATAGCAGTTTCTATTTCTTCTATAGCTTGATAGATTATAGAGTATGTTCTTATATCTACTTGCTCTCTTGATGCAATAATAGTAGCTCCAGGTGACGGTCTAACATTGAAACCTATTATTATTCCGTTTGAAGCCGTAGCTAGCATAACATCTGATTCTGTTATAGCTCCTACGCCAGAGTGAATTACGCTTACTAATACTTCTTCATTACTTATTTTCTCTAATGAGCCTCTAAGTGCTTCTATTGAACCTTGTACGTCCGCTTTAACTATAAGGTTAAGTTCTTTCATTGAGCCTTGTTGCATTTGAGAGAATAAATCTTCAAGATGGATTTTTGAAGTAGCTTTCATATAATCTTCTCTTATCTTATCTCTACGTTTTTCAGCTATTACTCTTGCTTGCTTTTCGTTATCCACTACAACAAACTGATCTCCTGCATTTGGCACTTCATTCAGTCCTAAAATTTCCACTGCTGTTGATGGGCCTACTTTTCCAGTACGATTTCCCTTAGAGTTTATCATAGCTCTTACTCTACCATACGAAGAACCTGCTACTACTGAATCTCCAACTTTTAGAGTTCCATTTAGTACAAGTACTGTAGCTACAGCTCCTCTTCCTTTATCAAGGTTAGATTCTATTACCCAACCCACAGCTTCTCTATTAGGATTTGCTTTTAGTTCTTCTAGTTCTGATACAAGTAATACCATTTGAAGTAGATTTTCTATTCCTTCTCCTGATTTTGCTGAAACTGGACAATCTATTACTTCCCCACCCCAAGCTTCTACAAGTAGTCCATGTCCTGAAAGTTCTTGTCTTACTTTTTCTATGTTTGCTGTTGGCTTATCTACTTTATTGATAGCAATTATAAGTGGTACTCCAGCTGCCTTTACGTGATTTATTGCTTCTACTGTTTGAGGCATTATTCCATCATCTGCTGCAACAACTATTATTGCAATGTCTGTAACTTTAGCTCCTCTGGCTCTCATTTCAGTAAACGCCTCATGGCCTGGAGTATCTAAGAACACTATTTTTTGCCCTTTTACAATTACTTCTGATGCTCCTATATGCTGAGTTATTCCGCCGGCTTCTCTTTCTGCTACGCCTGTGTTTCTTATCGTATCTAGAAGTGTAGTTTTACCATGGTCAACGTGTCCCATAACAGTTACAATAGGTGCTCTCGGTTTTAAATCTTCTTCTTTGTCTTCTGCAATTTCTATATCTACAAGGTCTTGAGGCTCTTCCTCAACTTCTTGCTTCATAAGGATTACATCGTATTCTTCTGCTACTTTTTCTGCAGTTTCAAACTTTATTTCTTGGTTTATACTAGCCATTAGTCCAAGTTTTACCAGTTTCATAATTACATCTGATGCTTGTACGTTTAGAGCTTTAGCAAATTCGCCTACAACAATAGTTTCTCCCATTGAAATTATGCCATCTGCCGCACTTCCCTCTACTGGTACTATTTCAACTTCTTCTACTACGCTATCTGTTTTTTCTCTTCTTTTTTTCTTTCCATGAGTTTTCTTTGTTAAATCACGCTTCTCATATTTTATTTCACCTGTAGCAAATTTGTTTTCTTTTTTAGTTTTATCTTTTACTTTTTTTAGTTCCTCTATCTTTTTAAGTTCTTTTCTTTTTTCTTCTTTTTTGATCTCAATTAGTAGTTCTTCTTTTGTTAAATCTTCCTTACCTTCACGTTTTGAGTCTTTTCTAAAATCTTTTCTTTCGCCTGTGTTATTACCTTGATACGGTTTTCTCTCGCCCGTGTTATTACCTTGATACGGTTTTCTCTCGCCCGTATTGCTACCTTGGTATGGTTTTCTTTCACCTGTATTACTACCTTGGTATGGTTTTCTTTCGCCTGTATTGCTACCTTGGTATGGCTTTCTTTCGCCCGTATTACTACCTTGGTATGGTTTTCTCTCACCTGTATTAGTTCCTTGGTATGGCTTTCTTTCGCCCGTATTGCTACCTTGGTATGGCTTTCTTTCGCCTGTGTTATTACCTTGGTACGGTTTTCTTTCGCCTGTGTTATTACCTTGGTACGGTTTTCTCTCACCTGTGTTATTACCTTGGTATGGTTTTCTTTCGCCTGTGTTATTGCCTTGGTACGGCTTTCTTTCTTCGCTATTACTTGGTGCATTAGGTGCTTTTTCTATTGGCGCATTAGGTGCTTTTTCTGTTTTTGCACTATCACTACTTGGTTGCTCATTTTCCGTTTTCGGAGTATCATTATTTATTTGTGTGTTTGTTTTATTATCCATATCGTCCTTTTTGGTCTCTTCTTCCTTTTTCGATTCTACAATACCACTTGAAGCTTTTCCTGCTACTACTTCTTCTTTTTTCGACTCACTAGGTTTCACCTTTATCGTAGATAATTTTTTCATCATCTGCTGCGCTTCTTGTTCTGTAACCGCCGCCATATGACTATCTATCTTAAATCCTACCTTGCTTAGCATATCTATCAATTCTTTTGTTGGCAGTCCCAAATCTTTAGCCAATTTGTGTATTCGTATCTTTTCCATGTTGCTCACCTCCAACTATTTTTTTGATACTGTCTGCAAAGCCTTTATCGGTTATCCCTACTACTACTCTTTCATCAATTCCTATAGCTTTGCCTATTTCATATCTGTCCAGGCATTCTACTACTTGGATATTTCTATAGCTTGATTTATCTTTTATCCTCTTGGCAGTGTTTAATGAAGCATCAGTTGCAAGCACAACTAATCTCACTCTACCATTTTTCAGGTTTTCTAGAGTTATTCCCTCTCCTGAAGTTATTTTGCCTGATTTTTTTGCAAATCCAAGCATTGTCATTATTTTTTGTTTCAAGCTTTTATCAGCTCCTCTTTTAGACGATCATATACTTCGCTAGGAATAGCTACTTTGAAGCTTTTCTCCAGTGCATGTGTTTTTATTGCTTTTTCCATACACTCCATACTTTGGCATATATATGCGCCTCTACCATTAGCTTTTCCTGTAGGGTCTACAAATATCTGACCTTCCTTATTTTTTACTATTCTTATTAATTTTTTCTTATCACTTCTATCTGTACATACTATACATTTTCTTTGAGGTATTTTCTTAGGTTTTACTGGTTTTGACACGCTACACCTCCTTATTACTATTCTTGCTCAACTAAAGTCTCTTGTAAAATCTCTTGCGTTTCTTCTAAATCTTCTACTTCAAGAAGCTGTGCACTTTCTTGTGCTAATGCTGATTGACTTTCACTCTTTATATCAATCTTCCAACCGGTAAGCTTTGCAGCAAGTCTAGCATTTTGGCCTTCTTTTCCTATTGCAAGTGACAATTGGTAATCTGGAACTACTACCTTAGCCGTTTTTTCTTCTAAGTTAGCTTCTACAGAAACTACTTTTGCTGGACTAAGTGCACTTGAAATATATTCTACTGGGTCTTCACTGTATACAATTATATCTATTTTTTCACCCTTTAGTTCATCTACAATATTTGCTACTCTTTGCCCCTTTGTTCCTACACATGCTCCAATCGGGTCTATTCCTGAATCAGATGACCAAACTGCCATTTTAGTTCTTGAACCTGCTTCTCTTGAAATAGATTTAATTTGAACAATGCCTTCGCTTATTTCCGGAACTTCTCTTTCAAATAGTCTTTTTACAAGCCCAGGATTACTTCTTGATACTTGAAGCTGTGGCACGCCATTTTGCTTTTTAACTTCCATAAGATATACAGTTATTCTGTCATTAAGCTCATATTCTTCCGTAGGCATCTGTTCTTGTGATGGCAACATGGCCTCAGTAACAACAAGCAGATTATTTTTCCCTCTTATGCTTAGATTTACAAGTACATTTGATCTTTGAGGTCCGTTTACTTTTCTTACAACCTCTCCAACCATTATCTCAGTTTCTTTTAACGCAAATTCTTCAAAAACTATATCTCTACTTGCTTCTTTTATTTTTTGAACTACCATTTGTCTTGCAGTTTGAGCTGCTACACGCCCAAAATTTCTAGGAGTAACTTCTTCTTCTACAATATCTCCTATTTCATACGCCATATTTATTTCTTGCGCACCCTCTAATGATATTTCTCCATCTAGAAGGTCTATCTCTCTTTTATTTACTACTGTTTTTGCAGTATATACTTTTATATCTCCAGTTTCTCTATTTACAACTACTCTAGCATTGTTAGTAGCTCCAAAATTCTTTTTATAAGCATTTACTAGTGCATTTTCAACAGCCTCTATCAATATGTCTTTACTTATTCCTTTTTCTGCTTCTATTTGGTTTAGTGCTGTTATGAAATCAGCGTTCATCTAAATTTCTCCTCCTAAATTAAAATACTACTTTTAGTTTTATTATTGCTATATCTTTTCTTTTAAATTCAATAGTTTGGCTATTATATTCAATCTGCACTACATCTTCTTTAGTAAGTCCTATTAACTTACCTTCAAATTCTTTTTGTCCGTTCACAGCTTTATATAATTTAAGTTCTACATCTTTTCCCTGTTCTCTTGAAAAATCTCGCTCTTTTTTCAAAGCTCTATCAATTCCTGGTGATGATATTTCAAGCATGTATTGATCTTCTATAGGGTCTTTTTCATCAAGTATCTCACTTAATAATCTAGATAATTTTTGACAATCTTCAAGACTTATTTTTTCATCTTCTGCTTTTCTATCCACTAATACTCTCAGGTAGTAATGAGAACCTTCTTTTACATATTCAGTATCTACTAATTCATATTCACTTGGAATCATTTCCAATATCAGAGATTCAACTAATTCCTCTGTTTTATTTGCCACTTAAGCGCCTCCTCGTATTAAACACCTAAAACGAAAGAGTGGGTTTTTTCCCACTCTTTTCGCCGTTTAATCTATTGTTCTATAGAAATTATACCAAATTTTTGAGTTTCTTTCAAGCTTTTTAAGTATTTTTTTCTATTTAATGGAAATAGTGTTTTCTTGTGCATATATATTTTTAGTTATATAATGGGTATATTATTAGAAATATAGTTTAGAAAGGATGGCATTATGACTAATGGCGATTTGTATTTTTCTTTAAACTCTTATCTTAAACACAAGTTTGAGTGTAAAGTTGTAAAACTTTCTATAGATGGAGGCTTTAACTGTCCAAACAGAGATGGCAGCATCGCTTATGGAGGGTGTATATTTTGTTCAGAAAATGGTTCTGGAGAATTTGCCGGTAGTAGAATTTTAAGTATTACAAAACAAATGAATGATCAAATAGCGCTACTTGAGACTAAATGGCCTAATAGTAAATACATTGCATATTTTCAAAATTTTACCAATACTTATGATTCTGTTGAAAATCTCCGTAAAAAATACGACGAAGCCCTGTCCTTCCCCAATGTTGTGGGTCTTGCCATAGCTACTAGACCAGACTGTTTAAATGAAGATATTCTAAAACTTTTGCAAGAATATAATTCCAAAACCTTTTTGTGGGTAGAACTAGGCCTTCAATCTATTCATGAAAAAACCGCAGAATTCATAAGACGAGGTTACCCTTTAAAAACATTTGATAAAGCTATGGAAAGTTTAAATCAAAAAAGAATAAAGACTGTAGCGCATCTAATCCTAAATCTTCCTGGAGAAAATTTCGAGGATATGCGTAACAGTATTGAGTATGTATCAAATCATGGAATTTGGGGGTTAAAGCTTCAAATGCTAAATGTACTTCATTCTACAGACTTAGCTAAAACATATCTTTCTGATTCGTTCTATCTAAGAACTGCAGACGAATACATTGAACTTGTAAGCAATCTTCTGACATATCTCCCTCCAAATGTAGTTATCCATAGAATAACTGGTGATGGTAAAAAAGAAAGTCTTATCGCTCCAAAATGGATACTTAATAAAAGATATGTGCTAAATGGAATACAAAAGTATATGAGAGAAAATGAACTTTATCAGTCAAAAAATTATTTAGATATTAGCTAGACTAATATTACGCCATAGTAAAGATATCCCAGCCCTCCCCCTAGTATTATAAGATATATCGGTGATATTTTTTTAAAATAATATAAACTCGCTACTATAGCGGCAATTATAAAACTGCCTGCGTCCACAAAAGACATGGGCAGTAATTTTATTACTGCTATAAATATTATTGGTACAATGCAAGGTCTTATGCCAAACAAAAGTTTTCCCATTAAATCTTTTTTGGATTGCTTTTGATAATAATATGCCATTATAAGCGATAATAGCGATGGGATTAATACCACTCCTACCGTTGCAACTAAAGCCCCCGCTAATCCATATTTTTTAATCCCAACAAATGTAGATGAGTTTATTGCAAGAGGTCCCGGTGTCATTTCTGATAATGCTACCATATCTACGAATTCTTGATTGGTTATAATATTATATTTTTCAACTACTTCCTGCTGTATCATAGCAATTACAGCATATCCTCCCCCAAAGCTCACTGCACCTATCTTTAGGAAACTTAAAAATAATTTAAGTAGCATTCTTTTCTCCTTTTTTCAGAATAAAACCTATTATCCCAGCACCAATAACTACAAAAAAACTCGATATGTTTAGTAATAAAAGCAAGAATGCCGTAAACGCAATAATTTTTCTCATCCCCGAAAAATCTGTATTTTTTATTATTTTTAAAAGACTAAACGCAATTAATACGACGATTGTTGGTCTTATTCCCTTAAAAATCGCTTTTACTAAACTTGTATCTGAAATTTTATAAAAAAATGAAGCTACAATAACTATCGCAAGAAATGCTGGAAGAATCGCTCCTAAAGCTGCGGCAATTGCCCCAAAAAACTTTTTTAGCTTATACCCCACAAATATACTACAATTTATAGCTACTGCTCCTGGCAGACTGCTTGCTATGGCTATAATATCGTAATATTCCTCACTTGTTATCATACCTTCTTTTTCTACAATCTCTTTTTCAATAAGAGGGAGCATTGCATAGCCCCCTCCTAATGTAAACATTCCTATTTTAAAAAATATTCTAAACAGCTTAAAGCACATTATAATATTCCTTCTTCCTTAAAAATGGTCCTTATTTCCTCCCAATTCCTAACTCTTACTATATTTTCATGATTTGACTCTTTATTATACGGGGCGTCTACTAAATAAAGTTTTATTCCCGCTTCTGCAATTTCTATAGAGGCTTCTGGATGATCTTCTATGAATATTTCACACCCAAGTTCTTTGGCTTTCTCTAATTTATTAGGAGTTCCAAGTGTTATAAGCTCTATATCTCCCAAACCATTTTCTATAAGCCATAATTTGGTTTTTTCATAAGTTTCTGGCCTTCTAGCCGTTATTATCCATACATTATGTTTTTTAGCTAGCTCTTGTACAGTTTCTCTTGCTCCCTCTAAAATATCTACTTTAAATATTAAATTTCGACCTTCTCCTCTGAAAAAAGTCGTCACCTCTTCATCCGTAACTTCATAAATTTCAGTAAAATCATATTTTCTTAAATCCTCATATCCTACATCTTTTCCAAAATACTCATTTAGATATGGTAGAAAATAGCCTGAATACGTAAGCGTTCCATCTATGTCTATTCCTATATTATATTTCTTCATCTAATTTTCCATCCTTAATACACATAATATTCCATCGTCGGTTTTACATTAAATTGTTTTTTTATCTTTTCGTATTCTGCTCTTGCTTCATAATTTTCATCTGATTTCTTAATTGCTCTTATCATAAGATTCTTTGGTGTATCAAGCGGTGATATATATTCTAGCGCGGATACTTCGTAACCATGCGCCTCTATAAAAAGACTTCTAAGCGAATCTGTAAGTAAATCATTTAATCTCGCTTTAAAAATATTTTGTTTATATAGTGGTTTTAAGTCTTCACAATCAAGTTGTTCAAGTAGTTCTTTGTGACAGCATGGTACTACCACCATACTCTCTGATTTAGCTCTTATTGCTGCTGAAATAGCATAATCTGTCGCAATATCACAGGCATGTAGGCTTACTACCATATCTATTTTTCTGCTCGGTACATAAGTTCTTAAATCTTCTTTTATAAATTCCATATTTTTATATCCAAGACGTTTTGCTCTTTCGATTGAACTTTGAATTACACTTTCAGAATAATCAATTCCTATGAAATAGCAGTTTTTTTTCATAACTTCTTTTATATAGTAATTCAATACAAAAGTAAGATAACTCTTTCCACAAGCACAATCCATTATAGTTATATTTTCTTTATTTTCCAATCCGTTTAATATAGGTTCTACAACTTCAATAAAGTGGTCTATTTGATTATACTTTCTTATCATATCATTCTTTATTTTGCCATCTTGAGTCATTATCCCAATTTCTTTTAAAAGTTCTGGCGCTTTGGAAGCCTTTATAAAATAGTTTCGTTTACTTGAAACCGTAGTTTCCGCTTCTACTTTTGGTTCTTCATATTTAATAGTTACATTTTTTTTATCTGCATTAATTATTACATCTGTTCCACGCTCTTTATATATTAACTCTAAGGCTTCAAATTTTTTAGCTTCTTCTAATATAACTTCAACAACCTGACTAAAAGTCAAGTTGCTATTTTCTTTATTCCAGTAGAGTTCTCCAGCGCTATATTTTCCACTAAATAGCTTTGTACCTGATTTAAAATTAATAATGCATTCTTTAAAAAATTCATTTTGCGTGTCATATCTATTTTCTAAACCACTTAAGAATAGTTTCAATTTTGATATTGTATTTTTTTCCATTACTTTTCTTTCTCCTCAGTTTTTACATCTGGCTCATCATGCCCGTTATATACTGGCATTATCTTACTTCCTTCAAATTTAAACACATTGTAGTTCTTAACCACGTCATTATTTTCACTAGACACAATTATTTCTTCTTTTCCATCTGCATCTATATCTAACATTTCAATTTGAGGATATGAGCCTCCATCCATTTCTTTAGCCATTCCTTTTGAATATGTTTTTCCATCCCATATAACTAAATAGAGATTATCGTAGTTCGTAGAATATGCATTCGCCTTACTTCCTAAAAGCATTATACTTTCAAGTTTTCCATCTTTATTGGTATCTTGCTTATATAACTTTTGAACCACAAGTGGATTTTTCCCTACTTTAAGATTTGCTGTATTTTTATATCTTGCAAGTTTCATTTCAACAGTAGCATAGCCTCCGTGATGAATCAGTTTATATTGCACAGAATCCTTAATCCAAATCGCATGCCCACCTTTTACAGCTGCATTATTATCCTCAATTGGAGTTCCTAATAATTTTATAAGCTTTTCATTTAACTCTTTTCCACTTTCATTTCCTATTTTTAACTTTATTCTTGTAAAACGATGCTGTTTGTCATAATAAAGTATCGTTTCTCTAGGTTTTCCAAACCATTCAAAAGTATATACTACAAACTTAGTTTCCGCAGTCTTTCCATCACCTTTTGAACTTGGGTCACCTTTTACATCGGTCATACGCTCTCTATTAGATGACAAAATTTCAAATGGATGAAGTTCCCCGTCATAAGAAGCTAACACACCTTTTATTTCTTTATTGTGCGTTTCTTTTAGTACTGGCATATTTGAGTAATAAACAATATATGCTCCTATCGCAATCACTAATACCGCAATTGATATAAATACGTTTTTCTTATGAGATTGAAAAAAGTTACTAAAATTAAATTTTTTTATTTTTTCTAGCATATTATTTTTGTTTTTATTGACATTCTTATTTATTTCTGTCCTCACTATATTGTTATTTTGCTTACTTTCATTTATAATTTGATTAGGATTAGCTTTTTGAGCTTTTCTTTTAGACATCCTATTCTCCTTTCAGAATTAATTCACTTTTTTAATTATATCATATTTTACACCATAATTGTGGTATAAATACGGAGTATACGCTAAAACTTATTTTTTTATCTGCAATAAAATCTGTTTTAGTAAAGTTTGACATAATTAAAAAAAAATTATATTATAGTATATATGTTGTTTATTAAAAACATTGTTTATATAGGAGGTTTGAATGCCAAAGATAGTTGATGTTCATCAAAAAAAGCAAGAAATATACAGATCTGCAACTCAGGTTTTTTTAGATAAAGGCTACAGTAACACCACACTTTTAGATATAGCTAAACTATGTAATATGGGAAGAAGTACTATCTATCAATATTTTAAAAATAAAGAGGAAATTTTCTACGAGGTTTCTATTTCGTTTTTTTCAGAACTCGTTTCTCGTTTGGATTCTATAATGACAAAAGATGAGTTAACTTCTACAGAAAAATTAAAAACTATGCTTTCTGTATTCGTATTTGATTCTAGAGCAGATTCTCAAAGATTTTTTCAATTAGCAAAAGTGCTTATGTTTCTAAAAGAAAATAATTCTGTATTTGAAAATAAATTTAAATTTTTCTATTTAAGTGTTCAAGATATGTTTTTTCAAGTAGTAGAAAGTGGTATATATAATGGGGAGATAAAAAAATGCGATCCTGAATCTATGTCTATTGCAATTTTCGGACTTGCTCAATCTATTATCCTTCACACATATATAGATACAAGTAGAGACAACAAAAAATATTTCGACTCAATTTGTTTACTTGTCGATGGTATAAAAGCTTAATATTTTATATTTATTTTTGAAAGGAGAATATTATGGCAGCAATTGAATTAAATGTAGATAATTTCGAAGAAGAGGTTTTAAAATCAGACCTGCCTGTTATAGTTGATTTTTGGGCACCTTGGTGCGGTCCTTGCCAAGAAGTTGTTCCTATGATAGACGAATTGTTTGATGAATTAGATGGAAAAGTTAAGGTATGCAAAGTCAACGTAGATGGAAACAAACCCCTTGCTAGAAAATATCGCGTAATGACTATTCCTACAATCATTCTTTTTAATGGCGGGAATCTTGTTAAAGAACAAATATATCCAAAAAGCAAAGAAGAAATAACTGCTATGCTTGATGAGATAAAGTAAATATATGTAAAAATGTTCAGCTCGATTAAATTCTAGCTGAACATTTTGTTTTCTTATATGTTTTGTGCCGGAACGCCCTCTACATACTTTTGAATTCTTTTTGATATAGCTTTAAATACTGGAACTCCAATAACTGTAACTACTACAAATTCGCCAAGGGCAACATACATCATAGTTTCTGGAATTGGAAGACTACATAATATAGCTACCTCTATCCCCACTATTATCCCATTTGATATAGTTGGAGCAAGTGAAGCCATCCACATATTTTTAGCATATCTCATCGCATAGACTGCTATTGCCGTAGCAAGGGTTCCTATCAATGCATCAATCATTCCAAATGGACTAAATAAATTCGCTATAAAGCATCCAATTATAAGTCCTGGTGCAAAATGTGGATTTACAAATGCCAAAAGAGTTAACACTTCTGGTATTCTAAACTGAATAGCACCGTAACTTATTGGTGCCATAGAAATTGTTAATGCTGCATAAATTGCAGCTACGACCGCCGTATAGACAAGCCATTTTGTTTTTTGGTTTTTCATTTTTTTCTTCTACCTTTCTTGTTTTTTTATTAGTGGGACCAAGTAAACACTAATTTTTATATATTACAGATATTCTGCTTCTTTATCTTTTATTTCAAGCAGTACATCTTGTAATTCAGCTTTATGAACCTCTATCATTTCTTTTAAAAAGGTCTCTAATTCAGGAATATCTTCAGTCAGTTCAAAAGTATACTCCCATGTAGGATTAAATTCTTCTTCGCAAATAGATACTATTGCATCTATTTTTCCTTTAGATTTTAAATAATTTATAATTTTTTCATCTTCATAGTAATCATATATAGCAGTATATTCCCAATCTTCTACGCCTGCTTTAGTACTAAGCTGCACACTAAGATTTTCTTTACCTTCATTGTCTTTTATAAATATACTGTTTATATATTCGGCATCCGTACCCATATCTAAAGTGGAAACTTCTTCTATTATAACATTTTCTTTGTCTTTTTTCATTAGTATAATTGCAAATTCATTCATAAAAATCTCCTATTCACAAAATTATTCCCAAATACATATAGTTCCTAATACTCCAGGCCCTGCATGCACAGATACCAGTGTTCCTAAGTCTACTATTTCGATTTCACTTTGAACTACATCCGCGATTTTTGATCTTAATCTTTCAGCGTCTTCTATTCTATTTCCATGTGCTATATATATTGTTTTTACATCATGCGCTTTTGCAATATTTCTTGTTATAGCTTCGATTTTTAGTATTGATTTTTTTCTACCTCTTACTTTATCCGTATTTATAAGACGGCCTTCTTTATTCATATTAATTATTGGTTTTATGTCTAAGGCTTCTCCTATGGTTCCAGATATTTTACTTACACGTCCACCTTTTATAAGATACTTCAGTGTTTCTACCGCAAAATTTATTTCTTGATTTAAGAATGTATTTTTGGCAAACTCCACTATTTCTTGAAAATCTTTACCTTCTATAATTTGCTTCTGCGATTCCAATACCGTATGTCCAATTCCATATGCTACTGATTTTGTATCTATATTTTCTACAACAAGCTTTTCTTTATAGTCCGCTGAAACCGTCTTAATCATATTGTAAGTTCCGCTTAAATTCTGTGAAATTGTCATTACCATAACATGCGTGTACCCATTTTCCACAAAATAATCTAATGCCTTAACCGCTTCTACTGCTACTGGAAGTGAAGTTTTTGTATCAAATTCATCAAGTGAATTCATACATTCACTATAGCTTATATCATATTTATCTCTAAAAGTCCTTCCATCGTTAAATATCACCTGTAATGGTATTATTTTTATATTTCCAGATTCTTGAATACTTAAGTCCAAATCACTTGTAGTATCTGTTAATATCCCTATTTTTTGCATTCTAATCCTCCCAACTTACGCAAATTCCTACTGTTCCGGGCCCAGAATGCCCTGCCATCATCGGTCCTACATTTATAATATAGGCATCTTCTTTTGACGAGTTTTCTAGTGATGCAAAAATATTATACTGACGCTTAGCATCGTCTATCGCTTTCCCATGCATAGATGCAAATTTAATATTTTTTTTATTTTCAACATCTTTTAATGCTAGCTCCAACATAGTTTGAAGCGATTTCTTTCTGCCCCTTATTTTTCCTGCGGCATAATATTTGCCTTCCTCATCAACCCCTATTATCGGTCTTATATCTAGAATTTTGCCAAGTGCGGCTTCAAAATTACTTATCCTACCACCTTTTACTAAATACTTTATATTATCTACCGTAAAGTACCCTCGACTTCTTTCAAGCACATATTTAGCTCTTTTAACCGCATCTTCAAAGTTTCCACTCATCGCGATTTTTGCAGCTTCTATAACTGAAAAACCCATTGCCATAGATATTAGCTTTGAATCTATTATTTCAAATTTAAATATATCTGTATATTCATCCAAAATATTTCTAAGTGCATTATACGTACCGCTCAAACACGCCGATAAAGTTATCGCAATTATGTGCGTAACCCCATCTTGCTTTAAAACTTCCAATACCTCTACTATATCTGAGGTTAATGGTAGCGATGATCTTGGCACTTCTTCTTCAATATGCTCATACACATAATCAGGGGCTATATCTACTCTATCCTTAAAAGTTCTATAACTATACACCACCTGCATTGGAAGAAAGTGGATTCCATATTTCTGCGCTATATCATCTGGAATGTCACAGCTCGTATCAGTTATTACTGCAATTTTTTTCATTTTCCCTCCAGGATTTTGAATTCTCAAATTCATAAAATCCTATATATCTATTTTTACTAAACTATTATACTATATATTGTCTATTTTAAAAATAGTTTTAAAGTAAATAGAGAAAGCAAGTTTCCATGCTTTCTCTTTTTTAGATTAGTTCAACTGTTTTAAAACATTTCCTAATTTGTTTATCTTAGCTTCATATTCACTAAGCGATCCTTTTTTAAGTGCCGCTTGCGCTTCTTCATATAACTGATTAGCATAGGCTATCGTATTTTTACTTGAATCCGCCTTCTCTCCAACTTGGCCATTCAAATCTACTGGTTTTCCATTTTCATCCACTACACTTCCAACAAGTGCTTCATCAGTGTTGTCTGGTCTTCCAAATATTTTTTCAAGCGCCTTATCAAGACTTTCTTCCATAACCACTTGATCTTTGTATCCTACTATAATCCTTTTAACCTCTGGAATTGCATTTTCAGCTTCCGCTCTTATATAAAGTGGCTCTACATAAAGAATCGAACTTTCTATAGGAATTGTTAGAATATGACCCCTTACTACCTGAGAACCTCTACTATCCCATAATGAAAGATCTTTTGAAATCACATCATTATTATTTATTTTAGCTTCCATCTGTTGTGGACCTATTATAGTCTTATCCTTAGGGAATCTATAGAGTACAATTTTTCCATAATTTTCGCCATCATTTCTAGCTACCATAAACGCCGTCATATTTTGTCTTTGCTTTGGCGTATATGGTACACTTAGTACAAACTCCGCATCCTTTTCTCCCGGAAGTTTGAATGTGAAGTATAGAGATTCCATCTGTACTGCTTCGCCACCATAAGTCTCTATAGGGATATCCCATTTATCTTCTCTGTTATAAAACACATCTGGATTTTTCATATGATATGTCGCATACATCTTTGACTGAATATCAAATAAAAACTGTGGATACCTAATATGTTTTTTTATGAAATCTGGCATCTCATCCATAGGCTGAAGCAGCTTAGGAAATACTTTTGAATAAGTTTTTATTATCGGATCTTGGTCATCCGCTATATAAAACAGCGTTGTTCCATCATATGCATCGACTACTGCTTTAACAGAGTTTCTTACATAGTTAACTCTACTTTCTGCACTTATAGGTTCTGAATATGGATAATATTCTGTATTTGTATATCCATCTATGATGTAATAAACTTTTCCATTTTCTATTATCGCATATGGATTCTCATCAAATGTTATAAACGGTGCTATCTTTTTCACTCTCGCTTTAACATTACGATTTATCAATATTTTCGAATCTGAATTTATACCACTTGCAATAATAAGTTTTAAATCACGTTGTTTTATAGCAAACATAACTCTATTCATAAAGTTAAGTTTTATTCCCGCTTCCCCATCATACGTAGTCATTTCATTTGACTCTCCCTTTGGATAGTCAAATTCCATTTCACTTGTATTAACTATTACATAATCATTAGCTAGTTCTCCAAAATATACTTGTGGTTTTTTAAGTTCAAGTTCTTTAAACTCAGAAACTACAGGTACATTTTTAACTATCATATTTGGCTGACCTGAAGGATTCAGCTGATTTACAGGTGCCATAGCTGCGCCATAACCATGAGTATACTTAAGCTTAGTGTTTATCCAAGTCTGCGCATTTGATTCTAATTTACTCTTATCGATTTCTCTTATTGATAAAAATACTTGTGTAAGTTTTCCATCAAGCACATATCTATCTATATCTACATCATTAAAGCTATAGTAACCTCTTAATCCTTGAAGCTGAGTAAAAGCTTCTTTAGTAGGTCTATAGTCGTTAAGACTTATATTAGATATAGTTTCTTTATTCTTAATGATATCATCTACTGTAAGATTTTGATCCACTGGATAATCTTTGATTTCAACATCATCAAGACCATATGCCATATTTGTATATTTTATTGTATTTTCAATATATGGTCTTTCTTTAGAAAGTTCGTCAGGAGTTACAACAAAGCTCTGAACTGCCATTTCTATACCAGAACCAATTAATGTAACAATTACTAGCACCGAAATTCCACCAAGTGCAAGTTTTTTCTTATCGATACTTTTTTTGCCAAATAAAAGTACTACCGCTACTACTAAAGATGCTATAGCCTTTATTCGGTATAACCAAAGCGTTACTTTTACATCAGTATAACCGGCTCCAAAAATCGCTCCTCTGCTTGAATAAAGAAGCTGATATGTTGAAAGTACATTTTTAAGGGCAAGAATTACAAAAAATATAACTCCTATTTTTAATATAATAGAGAGCCCTAAATCTACAAGTTTATTTCTTGAAGCTTGAGTTCTAAGCCCCGGATACATATCTCTTATATTATCGTGATTCCCTGTATACTCATCGTTTACAGGTGGACTTTGCCCTAGAAGTATCGCCAGATATACTGCAGTTATTATAATAAGTGATATCATCGCATTAAGTGCCATTGCAAACAGATTATTTATAAGTGGCAATTTAAATACATAATATGATATATCCTTATTAAAAATAGGGTCTTTTACTCCAAAAGATGTACTGTTAACAAATTTTAGTATATCCATCCAAAACACACTCGATATAGAAAATGCAAATATTATAGATACTATTATTACCGCAATATTTTTCATTCTATTCGAAAATTTTTCAGTTTCTTCGTCTATTACAGTCTCTATAGTGTCAAAATATTTTTTTCTTAATAGTTTCAAATAAACTGTAAGAAAAATATAAAATATAAAAAATATCGGTATTCCTACAGTCAATTTTGAAAAAATCATTTTTATGAAAGTATCTGTATATCCGACTTCTTTAAACCAACTTAAATCCACCATAAAATTTATAGCAGTTCCAAAAAAACCTACTATTAAAAGTACAGCCGCAAGTACTATAATTGTCCCTATTTTTTTAATGTCGAATTTCCCGAAAGTAAAAGTTCTAATTTTCATAGGAATTTACCTCTCTTCTTTTTTTGGTCAAAATACAAAATTAAATAGCAATATATTTTATACCCTACTTTTGATGTGAATAATCAAAAGGCACAATGTAAACATTGTGCCTAAAAATTTAAATATTATTCTACTGAGTATGGTAAAAGTGCTAGGTTTCTAGCTCTCTTAATAGCTACTGTAAGTTTTCTTTGAGCCTTTGCAGATGTTCCAGATACTCTTCTTGGAAGTATTTTTCCTCTTTCAGAGATATACTTCTTAAGAAGTGCTACATCTTTATAATCTATCATGTTTATTTTGTCCCCTGCAAATGGGTCAACTTTTTTTCTTCTTCTTTTCATGCCTCTTTGTGCTGCCATGACTTAACCTCCTTCTTAAAACGGTACGTCATCATCCTCAAGCGCTCTATATCCTTCATCATCTAACCCTTTTGGCGAAAACGACTCAGCGTTTCCAAAACCAGCTGGCTCAAATACATTAGAATCATTGCTTGAAAATCCTTGACTAAAATCATTTCTTGGAGCTGAAGCTTGTTGAGCTTTTTCCAAGAACTGAACTGTATCAGCAATTATTTCAGTTACGTATCGCTTTTCACCTGCTTGCGTATCGTAACTCCTATTTTGGATTTGTCCTTTTATTCCAACCAATCTGCCTTTAGCAAGATAGTTAGCGCAGTTTTCCGCAATTTTCCCCCAAACTACTATGTTGAAAAAATCGGCTTGCTTTTGACCATCCTTAGTAGTAAAAGGTCTATCTACTGCTATTGCAAACGTAGCTACGGCTTTTCCAGTTGAAGGGATATACCTTAGCTCTGGATCCTTTGTTAGTCTTCCTATAAGTATTGCAACGTTCATAGTTTTTACCTCTTATTTCTCATCTAGGTTTACTATCATGTGACGGATTACGCTGTCACTGATTTTTAAGTTTCTGTCTAGCTCTTTTGGTAAGTCTGTGCTTGCCTTAAAGTTTACTAGTACGTAGAAACCGTCGTTAAGCTTTTGTATTTCGTAAGCAAGTTTTCTTACTCCCCATACATCAACCTTTTCAACTTCTCCAGATGTTTCGATTATTGCTTTTACTTTGTCAAGTACAGCTGTTTTTGACTCATCATCAAGATTTGGTCTTAATACATAAATTAATTCATAATTTTTCATTACTTTTCACCTCCCTTTGGACTATACGGCTCATAACGAGCAGAAAGATGAGAACAGAAATAAATTTCCTCGCAATCATTGCGTAAATCTCATACCAATAAATTTTATCACAACCACCTTATAATTGCAATAGCTTTTTATTCGTAGTCATTAAAAAAATCTCGTGGTTCATAAAAATCTTCTTCATAATCATACTGAAAATTTTTCTGATTATTCCTAAATGAAGTCAGAGGTTTCGGTCTTAATTCCCGATTTTCATTTTCTTGTTTCATCTTTGAAACAATATCTTCAATATCCTTTATATCCATAAGTCCCTCCATCTACAAAAACTAATTCTACTATATAAGTCTATCTTTGCACAATGATTTTGTCAATACAAAAAGCTATGTACAGCTGATAATATTTGAGTTACAATAATGGGTAATAAAACTACAAAAAACAAGGAGGATTACTTTTATGAAGCTTTGTATTTTAAATACCCTTGAAGTAATGCAAGACTATGATTCTTATGTAATTCCTTTTTTTAGTTCTAAGAAAATGGCTGATTTTTTTGAAGAGGATTTTTGCAATTTAATAAAACCTTATCTTAAATCTGAGCTATTTAAAGCTAAAAAAGGTGAAGTTTACAGTTTTACCACTTTTTTCAGTGGCACAAATAAACATATCCATATAATCCTTGCTGGGCTTGGTGATGAAAAAGATATTTCTTCTGAAATTCTTATGAATGGCTTTGGAAAAGCAGTTACTACTTTACAAACTTTAAAAGCTAAAAAACCTATTGTATTTTTAGAAAATATATCTCCTTGCGTAGATAAGATAGATTATCTTTTAAAAACTTTCAAAGCTATGTACTTAGCAGAATATACCTTTGAAAATTATCAAACTAAGGAAGATAAAACCCAGAGAATAGATTTTCTAGATATATTTACACAATGCTCAGAAGCAAACCGTTGTGCAAAAAGAGCCGTTATGTTTGCAGAAAACACCTTACTTGTAAGAGATTTAGTAAATGAGCCTGCAAATATGCTTAAACCAGCAGACCTTGCAAAAAAAGCTGAAGATGCACTTGATGGATTAAATATAGATATTAATATTTATAATAAATCTGAAATAGAAAAACTTGGAATGACTGCATTTTTATCTGTAGCTAAAGGCTCTGCCGCTGAACCAAAACTTATTGTTATGAACTATAAAGGAAATAAAAAATCAGAAGAAAAACTTGCGCTTGTAGGTAAGGGACTTACCTATGATAGTGGTGGATACTCTATAAAGCCTACTGATAGCATGATGACTATGAAAAGTGATATGGCAGGCGCGGCTGCGGTTATTGGTGCTATAAAATCAATCGCTGAAGCTAAACTAAAAGTAAATGTAGTTGCTATCGTAGCGGCTTGTGAAAACATGATTTCAGGCGAATCATATCTTCCAGGTGACCTTATCCCTACAATGGGCGGCAAATTTGTAGAAATTGTAAATACAGATGCAGAAGGCAGACTTACCTTAGCCGATGCAGTAACCTTTGCAATCGAAAATGAAGAAGCTACAAAGGTCGTTGACGTAGCTACGCTTACAGGTGCTGTATTAGTTGCTTTAGGACTTGATTACAGCGGAGTAGTCTCAAATAATGAAGCTTTATTTAATATAGTGGACAAGGCTTCTAAAATATCTAATGAAAAAATTTGGAGACTTCCTTTTGACGAAGGCATAAAAGAAAAAAATAAATCTGAAATTGCTGACCTTAAAAATTCAGGCGGAAAATATGCAGGTTCTAGTACTGCTGGTGCTTTTATAGGTGAATTTGCAGGAGAAACGCCTTGGGTTCATATCGATATTGCAGGTACATCTTTTGCAGAAAAAGACCAGTCCTACTGTCGAAAAGGAGCTACGGGTTACGGCGTAGAACTTCTATTTAATATAGCTGCACAAGTTAAATAACAAAATAATTATAAAACCGACTCCCAAAAGTTAGACCAAAAATCTAATTAATAAGAGCCGGTTTTTTTATTCAAATATATTATTCCTTAAAACTAAATGCATATTGTTGTGTTTTCAGTTTTGCTGTGAAAGGTTTTAATGTACACCGCAAAAACATAAACTATCATAAACGCATTAAAAATCAATATCACTTTTTCAAAAATAACAATATTGGGATATATTAAATCTAAATTTAAAATAGGCCCAATGCTTAAAATAAACCATAACATTGCATTAGCAACTAAAAAGCTTTCAGACATAGTTTTTCTAAACAAGAAAGTAAAGATACTGTATATAACTACTAATATCCCTCTATCTATTATCATTTTCAAAAGCAAATCCTTGCTAATATCTACAGTTTCTGAAAACTCAAACGAAGCATTAAGTACATTACAAATTATCAAAAACCATAATATGAAAAATATAATTTTTTTTAAATATTTTCTTAGAAATTTCATAAATACCCCCAAATTAATTATATAGTAAGTTCATTATCCTCTTTTATTTTAACTGCCTTATATATCATATTGGAAATAACAAAACACATAACGCCTCCAATAAATACAAATCCCACACTATTTGTTTTTTCCAAATCTGTTCTAAGTACATTACTATGATTGCTAATATAATTCATTACTGATACAATTAACAAATACCCCCCTATTTTTGTAAATCTGCTTCTATTTTCCAGAGTAAATGGATTTTTTTCTGAGTTCTCAATAACTTTAATCACTTTGTCTGCTATTAAATAATAAAGCACTGCTTGAATAATTGAAAATACTAAACTTGCTATCATAAATGATTTTGGAAGCTCTATAGCATTTAAATCTGGTTTAAAGAATACAAATATACTATTTATAATATACAAAATAGCCCCTAGCTTTACTAAATACAAAAAGACTTTAGATGATTTAATCAGTATTTTTTTCATTAGTTCCCCCTTAAACTCTACACAAATTATCAAAATTATTAATACCTATTTATCTCAGATTATAGCACTAAGTTTATCGATATTCAATATATGTTTATTTTTTTGTTACTATAAATGGTTTTGATTCAGTTCCTTTTCCAGAAAAAATACTTGTGTTTGATTTGTCTAAAAATAAAGCTGGTCGAATACCTCCTCCAAATATAACAGATGTTGCTGAAGCATCACTAACTGCACCGTTATCAGAGATAGTACGCAGACTAGATGAAGTATGTGCAAAAGGAGTTCTCAAATAGTAGCTAAATGGTGTATTTTTGCTAAATGTTCCTATATATTGTTTCAAGTCGTAATTATTTACCTTTTTTTCTAATACTTCTGTTGGTTTGCCAATATAATACTCTTCCCCTAATATTTCTCTATTCTCCCAAACATAATCATGAATCTCATTTACATCTAAAAGGAATGCCTTATCTTCTAAATTTTGATAATATGCATCGTTATAATTACTTACAGCTAGTTCAATATCATTGTTAGGATAAAGTATACTTTTTCCACCTTCTTTTTTATCCTCATCAGTTTCAGATAATAATGTTTTATGAAGTACAGGCTTTATAATATTTCTTTCATCCTCTATAAAATTACCATCAGCTAAAAAGCCTTGTTCCTTATCATAAGCAAAATTCTTTTCTCCATCTGTAAAAGCAAAAGTATTTTCTTTATTTGGTGGATTTTGTATCCATTTTATTTCGCCTGCATTTTCAGAACTATTTAGCCACTGTCTTATG
>JBGSPX010000044.1:0-10575 GCA_041738345.1 Proteocatella sp. | reverse complement strand
TAAAGGAAACAAAACCTTAGATCAATATCAATTTCCGGGAGAATATGAGTTAGTACGTGCAGAGATAAGTGATAGAGCCAAAAATAATCAATGCTATATAAAAAATCCCAGTGAACGAGAATTACAAAATGGATACAAAGCTTTAGTTATAGAAAAGAAAATTAAAGTTATTAATGAGGGAGCAGGGTTTGATTTTACAACTAATACCTCTAATCCTAACTTAGCTGAAGATATTAAAAACATTCAAGTCCCTTCAGAAAATGAGCCACCAGCTAAAATAGGTATTAATTATGAAACAGGATCAAAACTGTCAGGAAATGTATTTAAATCAATTGCAGGAGAAAACAAAGAAATCATTTTAGAAGGTGGAGAAATTCAGTGGGTTTTTAATGGTAAAGACATTGACTCAAAAAATATTAAAGATATTGATTTAAACGTAAGTATATCTGATTTTAACCAGTTTAATGGTAATAATGCAAGTAATATAAAAGAAATCGTAAAAGATAAACCCACATACGTTTTGTCTTTTCCAAATAATGGGCAACTACCAGGCAAAGCTACTATTAGATTGAAGGTAGACTTTGCATTTATTGAACATTTGGGGAAAAAAGATTTATGTATTTATTACTTTGATGCAAGAAAAGGTGAACTTGTTTCTATTAAAAATAATGTGAATGTATCTTATGATGGATATGTAGAGTTTGAGATATATCATAACAGTGATTTTTTGGTTACGAAGGGAGAAGTAAAGGATTCTTCAAGTGGAGGCTCAAGTAGTGGAGGAAGCAATAGTTCAGGAGGTAGCTCTAGCACATCTAAGCCACCTTCAACAGAACAAGTTATCGAAAAGTTACCTAAGAAAGATAAAGAAGCAATCATCAATAACTTTAAGGAAGAGATGCCTTACACAAGTTTAACTGCAGAATTAACATTAGAGCAATTAAAGAAACTTACAAATAATAAATTTACAGATAAGCAACTTCAAGAAATGTTAGATAAGCCAGAGCTTCTTGAAAAATTAGGTATTGATAAGTCTATGTTAAGTGGTCATATTGTGTTAAAACCTGTTGAGAATGTTACCTTTACAGATGTATCAAAAAGACATTGGGCAAGTGGTTCTATTAAGCTAGCTGCTGAATTAGGATTAGTAGCAGGTATGCCAGATGGTACATTTACACCAAGTGCTTCACTACAAGTAGCAGATACCTTTACATTTCTAGATAGAGTGTTACTACTCAATGGTATTACAGAAATGAAATTACCAAGAAGTACTGTTGAAAAGTACATTACTAATAAAGAGCATTGGTCATTTGCAAATGTTGCATCTATAGGATCTAAACTATCAGAGGATACATTGAAAATAGTTAGTAATCTAGAAAAACAACCTATAACAAGAGGATTACTTGCACAAGTATTATATGAAATAACTGATAGTAAGATAGAAGAGACAAGAGAGAGTATTATCTTTACAGATACACAAGAATCACCTTATAAAAAAGGAATTGATTACTGTGTAAAAACGGGGCTTTTAGTCGGTACAAGTGAAAATACTATTTCACCAGAAAAAATACTTACTAGAGCAGAATTAATGGCGATACTTATCCGTTTGAATGAATTTTTAAAGTAACCTATAAGTGATAAAAATAGACCTTCACGAAAAAACTAAAGGTCTATTTTTTTATTTATCAATTATTGAAAAAACGTATACTCCACATTTTTTCAGTTCGTTAAATACCCCAAGCCAGTATTTGCTGCTTTCATTTTTTCCTACTTGGAGTCTTATTACTGCTTTGCATCCATCTTTGTTAATCATTTTGCATGCATAGCAATTATTTTCTGATTTATTCCGGAAATGTCCTTTTGTCTTTTTTTCACAGTCTCTGTAAAATCTATAGTCTATTTTTTTAAGTTAAATTTTTCAATTAAATCCATAAGGATTTGAGCTTGATGTGAAAGTTCTTCACTTACAGAGGCACTTTCTTCTGCAGTTGCAGCATTAGTTTGAACAACATTTGAAATTTGTTCTATACCCATAGTTACTTGTGAGATAGATTCGGATTGCTGAGCAGAAGCTTCAGAAATTTCGTTTATTGTAGAAATCATATTTTTAGAATCTTCCACTACGATATTAAGGGCTTTGGCAGTGTCATCTGCAATTTTAGTACCACTTTCAACTGCGAAAATAGAATCTTGAATTAGAATATTTGTATTTTTTGCAGCTTCAGCTGATTTTTGAGCCAAATTTCTAACCTCGTCAGCTACAACGGCAAAGCCTTTACCCGCTTGGCCTGCTCTTGCAGCCTCTACCGCAGCGTTAAGGGCTAGGATATTTGTTTGGAAGGCTATATCATCAATAGCTTTTATTATTTTGCTTATTTCTTGGGATTTAGAATTTATATCATTCATAGCAGATACCATATCTTGCATTTGAAGATTACTAGTTTCTATTTTTAAACCTACATTTATAGCATCATCATTTACTTTTAAAGCGCTTTGAGCAGTGGTTTGAACATGGTCTGAAATGTCAAGGATAGTAGAAGATAATTCATCAATACTGCTAGATTGCTCCATAGCACCCTGTGAAAGTAATTGAGAACCATCAGAAACCTGTTGAGAGCCATTTGATACATCTTCAGCGGCTAATTTTATTCTAGATAAGGTTTCGTTCATAGAATCATTTATATCTATTAAAGATTCTTTTATTTTCGCAAATTCGCCTTTAAATTCAAAATCCAAATCAAATCCAAAGTTTCCATCAGCCATAAGTTCAATATATTTTGAAGTTTGAGTTATGTTGGATGCCATATTAGATATTATTGTATTTACGCTATTAACTATTATTCCGATTACATCAGAACGTGTAGCATATTCTTCAATAAGCTGATTAGAATGGTCATCTGAAAATACTAAATCAGATTTAGAATAAACGTAATCACTTATATCGAATAGTGGTTTTAATAATTTTTTTAGAAGTAAATTAATAAATACTACCATTATAAGAATTCCTATTACACATATAGCTATCTGATTTAATACTATCTTTAAAAGTATTTGAGATACGCCCATTTCTGGAATTATTCCAAGGTCTATTCCCCCGAATAGTTCTCCATTTACATATATTGGTACAATTATATCTCTTGCCCACATTTTTTGTACTTCTGCATACCACATACTAGTTTTTGTATTACCATTTTTGGCACCATCAACTGTATATTCATCATCATAGGATTTACCTATTTTTTGATGATCGCTATGAGCGATAGCAGTCGCATTTTTATCTATTACTATAGCATAAATTATATCTTCTTGTTCAACTTCTCGGTCTACAAGGTCCTGAAGTTTTTGTTCATAATTTCCCATAGATATAAGATTTGCAGCTTCTCTAGAAAGCATTTCAGAGCGAGCAATAGCTTTTTCCATAAGCACGGTTTGAACATTTTTTTGAGTAACATAATAAGTAATAAGTGCATTTGTTAATAGAATCAGAGTAAGTACGGAAATGATTCCAATGCGTAATGAATGATTAATATTTTTTTTCAAGTTAAATCCTCCCTTTAATATGATAAAATAGATTGCAATATAGATGATATCATTTTACTAAGTTTAATGCAATTAAAACGTCTAATAAATTCGCAAAAATAAATAATATGAAATATAGAAAATACGCTTAACAATAAACTATTTATATGGTATAATATTTCATCAATAGAATATAAAAAATAGACTATGAAAAAGAGGCTATTTATGAAAGATACAAGAGATGAGGGTTCAGCGGCTGAGAGACCTTCTTATTGGAAGTAAATGGTGTAGCTTTGGAGTTCTTTTATGAAATAAGTAGTAAGAGCGCCTGTTCAGCGTTAAAAGAATTTGAGTGCCGAATATTATTCGGAATTAAGGTGGTACCGCGATGTCTCCCTCGTCCTTAACTTGGATGGGGGATTTTTTATACAAAAAAACATTTATTGGAGGTTATAAAATGGCTAATTTGTCAACAACTTACAATCCAAAGGATTTTGAAGAGAAAATTTACAAAATGTGGGAAGACGGGAATTATTTTAGTGCAAAACCAGATGCAACTAAAGAACCGTACAGCATAATGCTTCCTCCACCTAACATTACAGGACAGCTTCACATGGGACATGCTCTTGACCATACGCTTCAAGATATACTTATAAGACACAAGCGAATGGATGGTTACAATACGCTTTGGCAACCAGGAACAGACCATGCTTCTATAGCAACAGAAGTGAAGGTAGTAGAGAGAATTAGAGAACAAGAAGGAAAATCTAAAGAAGAAATCGGAAGAGATGAATTCTTAAAAAGAGCTTGGGCTTGGAAAGAAGAGTTTGGCGGAAGAATAGTTGATCAGATGAAAAAACTTGGAGATTCATGTGATTGGGAAAAAGAACGATTCACAATGGATGAAGGTTGCAATAAAGCCGTTACAGAATTCTTTGTGAAGCTTTATGAAGAAGGCTATATTTACAGAGGTAATAGAATAATAAACTGGTGTATAGACTGCAAAACATCACTTTCAGATGCTGAAGTAGACCATGGTGAAGTAGATGGTAAATTTTATCACTTCTACTATCCTATAAAGGATTCAGACGAAAAATTGGAAGTTGCAACTACAAGACCAGAAACAATTCTTGGAGATACCGCAGTAGCAGTTAATCCTGAAGATGATAGATACAAGCACCTTATTGGAAAAACACTTATTGTACCATATGTAAACAGAGAAATCGAAGTAATTGCAGACGATTATGTAGATATAGACTTTGGAACAGGGGTAGTTAAAATAACTCCAGCCCATGACCCAAATGACTTTGAAGTTGGTCAAAGACATATGCTTAAGCAGATTATAGTTATGGATGAATTAGGAATAATGAATGAAAATGCTGGAAAATATGAGGGCATGAGTAGATACGAATGTAGAAAAGCCATAATTGAAGATATGCAAAATGATGGGCTTATTGCTGCGATAAAAGATCATGTTCATAATGTAGGTCATTGCTATAGATGTAATACTGTAGTAGAGCCAAGACTTTCAAAACAGTGGTTTGTAAAAATGGAAGGGCTTGCAAAACCTGCAATTTCAGCACTTGAAAATAAGGATTTAGAACTTGTGCCAGAAAGATTTGATAAAACATATTACAACTGGCTTAATAATATAAGAGATTGGTGTATCTCTAGACAGTTATGGTGGGGACATAGAATTCCAGCTTATTACTGTCAAGAATGTGATGAAATAATAGTTTCAAGAAATATGCCAAGCATATGTCCAAAATGTAAATCTACGCATCTCGTTCAAGATGAAGATGTACTTGATACATGGTTTTCTTCTGCACTTTGGCCTTTTAGTACTCAGGGATGGCCAGATGATACAGCGATGCTTAGACATTTCTATCCAACAAGTGTACTTGTTACAGGCTATGATATAATATTTTTCTGGGTAATAAGAATGGTGTTTGCAGCACTTTATACTATGGATGAAGTACCGTTTAAACATGTGCTTATACATGGTCTTGTAAGAGATTCTCAAGGAAGAAAAATGAGTAAATCTCTAGGTAACGGAATAGATCCACTTGAAATAATTGAAGAATATGGTGCAGATGCGCTTAGATTCACACTTGCAACAGGAAATTCTCCAGGAAATGATATGAGATTCTATATCGAAAGAGTTGAAGCTTCTAGAAACTTTGCTAATAAAATATGGAATGCTTCAAGATTTATATTTATGAACCTTGAGAGTTTTGGAGATAAAGAAATATCAAAAGAAGATGCGCTTAAGAATCTTGAGCTTTCAGATAAGTGGATAATTTCAAAAGCTAATAGTGTAGCAAAAGAGATTACAGAAAATATAGATAAGTTTGAATTAGGGCTTGCCGCAGAAAAGATATATGATTTTGCATGGTCTCAATTCTGTGACTGGTATATTGAAATGGTAAAACCAAGACTTTATGGAGATGATGAAGTAGCTAAAAATACGGCGCTTTATACATTGACTTATGTACTTGAAAAAATATTAAAGCTTCTTCACCCATTCATGCCATTTATAACAGAAGAAATTTATTCATATCTTGGAAAAGAAGAAAAAATCATAGTAGCGCAGTGGCCTCATTATGATGAAGCTGAAAATTTTGCAAAAGAAGAAATGCAGATGGAAAAAGTAATGGAAGCTGTTAGAGCTATTAGAAACTCAAGAGCTGAGATGAATGTACCACCTTCTAAAAAAGCAACAGTTATGATAGTTTCAGAAGGAGACACAAAAGAAGCCTTAAGTATAGCAAGCATGTATATAAAAACTCTAGCATCTGCCTCAGACGTAGAATTTATAAAAGAGACAGCTGTACCAGAAGATGCAGTAAGTATAGTTATAGACGGAGCTAAAATATTCCTTCCATTAGCAGAACTTATAGATTTTGCTAAAGAGATAGAGCGTTTAGAAAAAGAACAAGCTAAACTTGAAGGCGAAATAAAGCGTGCGGTAGGAAAGCTTAACAATCAAGGTTTCCTTGCAAAAGCACCACAAAGTCTTGTAGATGAAGAAACTGCTAAAAAAGATAAATATGAAGAGATGCTTCAAAATGTAAAAGATAGATTAGTACAACTAAATAAAAAATAGAAAAACTAGAAAAATTTGTCAAATTTATCACTAAAAATTAAATTTAATGATATAATTATATTTAAAACAATAAGTTGAAAGCAGGAGTTTTTAACTCCTGCTAAAATTTAATCAGATTAATTTAATTGAGGAGGAAAAATATGCCTATATTACAGATTGAACTTATAAAAGGAAGAAGTGTAGAACAAAAACGAGCAATGATAGAGAAGGTTACAGAGGCTGTATGTGAAACAGTAAATTGCCCTAAAGATGCAGTAAGCATAATAATAAGAGAAATGGAAAAAGAAAACTACGCACATGGCGGCGTATTGCAGTGTGACAAATAATAACTTAAAGAGGTGACGCAGTTGAAAGAGAGATTAGAAAATCTTAGAAAAGCGGCTATTGAGCAACTAAAAGAGGCTAGAAGTCTTGATGTAGTTGAAGAGATAAGAATTAATTTTCTAGGAAAGAAAAATGAACTTGCAAATTTGATGAAAGAAATGGGAAAACTTCCATCTGATATAAGACCAGAAATGGGAAAAGTAGCTAATGAAGTTAGAACGGAAATAGAAAACTTTATAGAAAGCAAAAAGATAGAGTTTAAAGAACATCTGCTTAACGAAAAACTTGAGAAGGAAACGATAGATGTAACAATTCCAGTAGAAAATAGATTTGTAGGGAAAATGCATCCTATTACACTTGTAATATCTGAAATAGAAAAGATATTTATGTCTATGGGCTTTTCAATAGAGGAAGGGCCTGAGGTAGATACAATAGCAAATAACTTTGATAGACTTAATGCACCTAAATATCATCCATCTAGAGAAATAAGTGATACATTTTATTTTACAGATGATTTACTTTTAAGAACACAGACATCAACAGTTCAAGCAAGAACGATGATGAGTCAAGAACCTCCAATAAGAATGATATCTCCTGGAAGATGTTTTAGATATGATACTCCAGATGCTACCCATTCACCAATGTTTCACCAAATCGAAGGGCTTGTAGTAGCGCCAAACATAACATTTGCAAATCTAAAGTCTACGCTTGAGATTTTTGTAGCTACATTTTTTGGACCTGAAATAAAAACTAAATTTAGACCGCATAACTTTCCATTTACAGAGCCAAGTGCAGAGGTTGATGTAACTTGCTTTAAATGTGGTGGAAAAGGGTGTAATATTTGTAAGGGTGAAGGCTGGATAGAGATACTTGGAGCAGGAATGGTACATCCTAATGTGCTTGAAAACTGTGGTATAGATTCAAAAAAATATACTGGCTTTGCATTTGGTATGGGTGTTGAAAGAATTGCCATGCTTAAATATGGAATAGAAGATATAAGACTGCTTTATGAAAATGATAGCAGATTCTTGTCACAATTTTAATTGGAGGTGCAGAGTTGAAAGTATCATTAAAATGGCTTAGAGATTATGTTGAAATAAATAAAGAAATTGATGAATTTGCAGATATGATGACAATGTCAGGTACAAAATCAGAAGCTATTGAGTATCTTGGCACAGAGCTTGATAATGTCGTTACAGGAAAAATTCTTTCTATAGAAAAACATCCTGATGCTGAAAAACTTGTAGTAACTAAAATTGATATAGGTAAAGATGAACCAATACAGATAGTTACAGGTGCTAAAAATGTTTCAGAAGGAGACTATGTACCAGTAGCGCTTCATGGGGCAAAGCTTCCAGGTGGAATAAAGATAAAAAACGGAAAACTTAGAGGCGTGGATTCAAATGGAATGCTGTGTTCAAATGAGGAACTAGGCATAGATTCAAAATATATAGAAGAACGTTCAAAAGATGGAATACTTCTGCTTGAGGAAGTAGAACTTGGAAAAGATATAAGAGACATACTACTTCTAAATGATGCAGTTATAGAATTTGAATTAACTTCAAATAGACCAGATTGCCAATCTATGATGGGTATCGCATATGAAGCGGCGGCTACACTTGGCGTTAAAGCGGATATAAAAGAGCCTAAAGTTGATGCAAAAATAGATTCAGAAGTAAGTTTAAATGTAGAAGTTGAAAATAAGGAATTATGCCCAAGATATATGCTTAGAGAGGTAAGGGATATAAAAATATGCCCATCGCCTTATTGGATGCAAAGAAGACTTATAGAGTATGGAATGAGACCTATAAATAACATAGTGGATATAACAAACTATGTTATGATAGAATACGGCCAACCACTTCATGCATTTGATGCAAATAAGATAGAAACTGGAAAAATTGTGGTTAAAAATGCTAAAGCAGGCGAAAAAATAGTGACTTTAGATGATATTGAAAGAGAATTAGATGAGGAAATGCTGCTTATAACAGATGGACAAGAAGCTATAGGTATAGCTGGAGTTATGGGTGGATTCAATACAGAAATAGATGGCAATACGAAAAATATTGTTATAGAGAGTGCAAATTTTGATGCAGACAATATAAGACTTACTTCAAGAAGACTTGGTTTAAGATCAGAAGCTTCTTCAAAATTCGAAAAAGGCATTGATGTTTTAAGACCAAAGCTTGCAGTAGATAGAGCGTGTCAGCTTATAGAGGAGCTTGGATATGGTAAGGTTTGTACTGGAGTTGTGGATACGTTTGATGGCGTATTTACGCCAGATAAGATTGAAACTAGCATATCTAAAATAAATGCTATACTTGGAACTAAGTTAAGTGAAAAAGAAATTACAGATATACTTGAAAGTCTTCTTTTTGAATGTACTCTAGAAGGAGATGCGCTAACTGTTACCGCACCTCACTTCAGACTAGACATGAAGATAGAAGAGGATGTAGTAGAGGAAATTGCTAGAATATATGGTTACAACAATATTGAGTCAAAAGCAATTGATGCAGAAGTCACTCAAGCTAGAAAAAATCCAGATAGATTATTTGAAGATTTAGTTAAGTCACTTGCGATGAACAATGGCCTTACTGAAATTTCGACATATTCATTTGTGAGTCCAAGTGGAGTTGAAAAAGCAGGAATTACAAATCCTAAGTATACTAATATGCTTAAGCTTATAAATCCGCTAGGTGAAGAAACTTCAGTTATGAGAACTAGTCTTATTCCTGAAATGCTTGATGTTATGTATACAAATACTTCTAGAAAAAATGAAGAATTTGCAGCTTTTGAATTTGGAAATACTTTCTTTGTAAATGAAGGCGGAAGTGCACCAACAGAGGTAAAAGCTATGGTAGCAGCAGCTTATGGAAAAGATGAAGATTTCTTTGTTATGAAATCAAGACTTGAAGGAATTTTAAAAGGCCTTGGAATCAAAGCTCATGAATATCTACCAGAAAAAGAAAATAAGACTTTCCATCCAGGAAGATGTGCTGTAGTTAAGGCGAATGAAGCGGTAATTGCGGTAATTGGAGAGGTGCATCCATCTGTACTTGAAAATTATGGAATAAAGAAAAGAGTATATCTATTCGAGATCCTTATAGAAGAAGTTAAGGCTGTTTCAAATACAGATATAATATATAGCTCAATTCCTAAATTCCCATCAGTGCTTAGAGATATAGCGCTTGTTGTGGATAAAGAAGTTTATGTAAGTGAACTTGAAAAGGTAATCAGAAAATATGGTAAAAAATTACTTGAAGAAGTGAAACTATTTGATATCTTTGAAGGAGAACAGATAGGTAGTGATAAAAAATCTGTGGCTTATTCACTTAAATTTAGAGCAGCAGATAGAACACTTACAGATGATGAAATTAACCCTATAATAGATAAAATTTTATTACAGCTTGAAATTGAATGCAATGCAAAATTAAGATAAATTGAGTGTTGCGGCATTAATAACACTAAAAGAGTCAGACGAATTTTTTGATATAATCCCACTTAAGTAGACATATGAAATAATTAAATTTCATTTATCTATGGAGGTGGGATTTTATTATGTCTAGAAAATCAAGTTATACTGTTGAAGAAAAAATAAAAGCATGTACCGACTATCTGTCAGGCTT
>JBGSPX010000043.1:0-48591 GCA_041738345.1 Proteocatella sp. | reverse complement strand
TTGACATCTTATCAAAGGATGATATTGACATGTTTAAAAATATCTAATATATTCTAAATAGTTAGAGACAGCTCTTCGAGCTGCCTCACATTTAAAATCTTATCATAGAAAGCCTATTTACAGACTTTTTTTCACACACTCCCAAAATATAACCGCTAATAATAATATTACAGATATAATTTCAAATATACTAAATTCATAACGCTTATTCGGCAATCTCATATCCATTTTCCTGCCAAATATTTTTTGCCTCATCCGTTTTTAAAAATTCTATAAAGGCTTCACTTGCTTTTGAATCTACTGAACTCGATAGACTTGCTGATGGTACTACTTTAATATATTTTTCTAGATCATCCTTAGCTGTAATCTCAAGTTTTTCCTCATTTACATTTTCTTTCCAAATTATGGCTGCGTCACACTCATCATTTTCCAAAGCTATAGCCATGGGAGCTGCCGTTAAAGTTCTTGACACAATATTAACTTTTTCAAGAATACTCATATCTTTAAGCGCTTTATTAGCAACCTTGCCTATTGGTGTGGAATCTCCATCTCCTAACACCAATCGCACACCTTCGTTCGTTAAATCTTTTAAACTTAATATATTTTTAGGATTTCCTTTTTGAACTGCCAATACAGGAATATGTTTCACCAAATCAATACTTTCCGTTACTAATTCTTCTACAGGCTTTAACTCTTCTTTAGAACCTGCAATAAAAAAATCTCCCTCCTTGGTAGTATTTATTTGGTTTTGAATCTGAGCTGCATTTGCAAAATTAACTATCATCTCACACCCAGAAACCTCTTGAAATTTATCTGCAATCTCTTGAAAAGGAACTTTCATTCCAGCCCCGCAATATACAAATAATTCATGGCCACTTAGATTTTCTGTTTTCTCAGGCATAATTTCCGCTGAACTACTGCACCCTATAAATGACATAAGCATTATGCCCCCAATTAATATACTTGCTATGTACTTTCTAAATTTCATAGATATACCTCCTTGTTTTATGTAATTAAATATGCTTATTCCGATATTAATATAAATTAACATCGGAATAAGCATATCATATATCATATTAAGATTCAATATAAATTATATACAAACTTAATAACTCAAAAAACAATTAATATGTCGATTTTGTATAAATATCTATCCCTTTTTTATCATGCAATACTGAATTAAACTTGTGTTCTTAAGTTTAATTTCTCTAATCAATTTAAATCCATATTTTTTGTACAATTTTACATTAGCTATATTTTGAGTTTCCAAAGTCAATGTAGCATTTTTTTGTTTTGCATATATCTGCATCTCATCTAACCAAAACTTAAAATAACCTCTGCCTCTATAATCTCTATTAACTACCATTAAATCTAAGTGTAGATAAGGCTCTATATCAAGTTCATCTATCCATACTGAACTCATTACACTTATAGTTTTAAGGCATTTTATATATCCTGACATACCAACAACCTTTATCAATCTGGATGATTCAAGAACAAAACGTAATAAAAGCAAACACGTTTTGATTTTTGAAGGTGCTTTTTCAGAATCAAATGCCACCCCTACTCCTTGCATATCGTATGAGATGCTTATAAGTGATGAATCGCCCAGATATCTTATATAACTTTCAAAAAATATTTTTAAACAGGCTTTTCTTTTTGTTTCATCTTCAAAAATATAAATATATAGTGGATCATCGTAAAAATTATTTACCATCAGTTCCAATATCTCTGCCTTATGTGTTTTCATGTCTGTATTTATAAACTTCATTTTTATATTCTCCATTTTAATTTTTTAATTGTTAAAATATATAACTTTTCCATTATACCAACTAATTTGGAAATAAAAAAGACTGCTGCAAATTTTACAGCAATCTCTTTCTAGTTATTGATTTCTCAAAACTCCTCTTTCAAAAGCTCTAAGATGATTTTCCGATGCATTCTTTAAAGCTTCAAAAACTAATTTTAAATCTTCTGGCACATCATTTTGACTTAAAAATTTTTCATACATAGCTATATTATTCACTTCAGTCTTAACTTCAAGCTTGAATGTATCTGTCAAATTATCAGGAACAAAAATATACTTATTAGAATTATCTTCTGGAAGTTTTACATTATATTTTTCAAAAAATGGTTTTAATAAAGATATATGCTGTTCTTCTGAAAGAACTATATTAGTGAAAGGTCTTATTTTTCCATAGTTTTCAATTACCGCATCATATTCAGCTTTAGCTAAATACTCATCCTGTAACGCATATGTTAACATATTCTCAATGGAAAAAGAATCCTTTTGTAATGCTCCACTTGCACCATAATCAACCTCTTCAGCAAATGATAAATTACTAAATATAAACGCTCCCAAAAATAACCCTAAAAATATTTTACTCATATAATTTCTCAACATACAACTCATCTCCTTTTCTGATATTCTATTTATATTATGATTATAACCATGAGTTGTGATGAATTTATGAGCATTATATGAAAATTTTTAAAAATATATTTTTATTTTACAAGTACTTCAAATTCCATGATTTTAGCAGGTTCCACATTTTTTTCCCAAGGTCTAACTAAGCTCATTTTTAATTTTGCTTTTCCAGCTTTTAATCCTTTTATCGTAAGTATCTTATTCGTACCTTCTCCACATATCATAGGCTCCTTAGTATTCTTTTCTTCAGGCTTTATTTCTACTGGCTTATTTAAAAATGTATAATCTATAACACCTTTATCGCCAGTCACTTCAAATACCCAAGTATAACCAGTAGTTGGGTTATCATACACCTCAGTACTAATCTTTCCATTTACTTTAAGTTCATTTATAAGATTTAAGTTTTCTACAGTTTTATTTGCAATAAGCGTTTCTGAAGTATTCACATTCATTGTATTTACAGTTGCTTGAGAGTTTGTTTGAACTGGAACTGCATAAACTGGTAATGAAAGTATAGAAATTGAAAGTGCCATAGCTGTAATTATTTTTAAATTTTTTTTCATAATATCCTCCTAAAAAATAAAACATCTCCTAAAATATTTCTTTTTACTATACTAGTATACACATAATATAATTCAAAATAGTGTAAAATACATTACAATTTGAAATCAATTCTACTACACTACAATAACTTTCATTTCATAATACTATTGATTTAGTTATGACGATGTTTTCTTATAGTATTTATTTATAACGTTTATAAAAAATATTTATTTGTGTGCGATCAATTAAATAATGTATACTATATTTGATATACATAAAACAATCTAGGAGGATTATTGTGAAAAGAAAATTAAGTTTTTTACTATGTTTGGCAGTTATGTCAATGACATTTTTTACAGGATGCGGTGGAGCAACAAATACTGGAGCATCGGATGATTTTAAATCAGATATAACCTTTAATGGTTCATCTACACTTGCACCTGTAGTTTCAAAAATAGCTACAGAATTTACAGAAGAATTTACTACTTGGGATAAGGTTGATAGCACCTTCCCTGAAAAAAACATTGCAATCTATGTAGCTTCAGGTGGGTCAAGTGCTGGTATAAAATCGGTAATTGAAGCTACTAGTGATTTTGGTATGGCTGCAAGAAGCGTGAAAGATGAAGAAAAAGAAAAAATCGAAAATTACAAGGAATATGTATTAGGAATTGATGCTTTGACAATTTCAGTTAATCCAGAAAATCCAATAACTAAAGTTAAGAATGATTTGACTAGTGACGAACTTAAAAAAATATTTTCAGGTGAGTATAAACTTTGGAGCGACATAGATGCTACACTTCCTGCTGAAGAAATAGTAGTAGTTACTCGTGATTTAGGTGGTGGAGCTCATGAAGTATTCCAAAAATCAATAATGGGCGATACAGATGTTAGAGAAGATGCTATCCAAGCTCCTTCTATGGGCGCACTTGTTGCTAAAATCATCGAAAATAAAAATGCTATTGGATATGCTTCATTTGGAATAGTAAATCAAAATAAAGGTGCTCTTACTCCTTTAAAAGTAGATTCTATTGAACCAACAGAGGAAAATATTCTTAATGGAAGTTACAAAATTAGTCGTCCTTTAGTAGTTGTTAGAAGTGGAGAGCTTTCTCCAGCACAAGATAAATTTATGACTTATCTTACATCTCCTGAATCTGCTGAAATAATAAAAGAAATGGGATTTGTACCTGCTCAATAGTTCAAATAAAAAATTGAGTCCTCTATTTGAGGACTTTATTTGATTACATTGAAAGGATGTTTTGATGAAATTAAGTAAAGATACTTTATTCAAATATTTTATAAAATTTATTTCTTTGATATCAGTTTCTATATTATTTTTAGTTATATTTTTTATTTTTAAAGAAAGTTCTACTTTTTTTAAAACTGCCGGTATAAAACCCCTGTTGTTAAATGATGAGTGGAAACCACTTGCTTGTAATCCTAGCTATGGGATAGCAAATATACTTAAAGCTACCATTTATACATCTATTCTATCTCTAATAATAGCACTTCCATTAGGTGTCGGCACCGCACTTTATATCTCGTGTTTTATGAAATCAGATTTAAAAAGAAAAGTAAAGGCTGTTATAAATATACTTGCAGGAATCCCCTCAGTAATATATGGTTTTTTAGGTCTGGTTGTACTAATTCCAATTTTTGAAAGGCTACTGCATATGTCTGCTGGCGAAAGTGTTCTCGCGGGAAGTATCATCCTTGCGATAATGATTGTGCCTTATATTATAAATACTTGCGAAGAATCCATTAGTAAAATTCGAATAAATAATATTAACACTTCTATATCACTTGGAGTCTCTGAAGAATATATGATTCTTGCACTTATTATCCCTTCATCATTGAAATCAATTTTAGTAGCTTCTATATTGGCACTAGGAAGAGCTATGGGTGAAACAATGGCAGTTATGATGGTTATAGGAAATGCCCCTATCTATCCACATATTTTAGGCAAAGCTCAAACAATTCCTTCTTTGATAGCCTTAGAGATGGGTACCGCTCAAATTGATAGTATGCATTATTACGCTTTATTTGCCTCTGGTTTAATTTTAATGCTTTTGCTATTTGTAATAAATATTATATTTTATATTTTAAAAAATTATGTGTCTAAACTATATTGATGAGGAAATCTATGAAAAAATCTATTTTATATAAACTTATTAAATTATGGTGTATAACTAGTATTATAATATTAGCGTTTATAATTTCAACTATATTTATATATATCTTAAGTAAAGGACTATCTTCCTTAAGCTTTGATTTCATTTTTGGTACCCCTAAAGGAACTCCACTTGGTGCTGAAGGCGGTATATTCCCTGCAATTATAGGAAGTATATATCTACTGATTATTTCATGCTTAGTTGCTACTATTCTTGGAATTTCTACTTCAATATATTTAGTATTTTATTGTAAAAATAGCAAACTCAAGTATATATTCAATTTAGTAATAAGTAGTATTTCTGGAATTCCATCAATCATTTTAGGGCTTTTCGGATATACCTTTTTAGTGTACCATCTAAAATTGGGGAGAAGTCTACTATCAGGTGGAATAACGCTTGGAATTATGATACTTCCATATATTCAAGTACAAACGGAAAAAATATTCAACGAAATTGCACCTGAATATGTAAAAAGCTCCTATGCACTTGGCGTTAGTAAAAGCTATACTCTGTATAAACTTATTCTCCCGCTTTGCATTGGAGAACTATTCTCTACAGTAATTCTATCTGGTGGCTTTGCAATGGGGGCTGCTGCTCCAATAATAATGACTGCTGCTGTAATAAATGCTCCTGTTCCTAAAAGTATTCTCTCTCCAGTAATGGCTCTTCCTTATCATCTTTACATATTAATTGGAGAAGGAATATCTCTTCAAAATGCATATGGAACTGCACTTATACTTCTACTTTTGCTGATTTTTATTAATTTTGCAGCAATTTCAATTGTTAAGCTATTTTCTAGAATTAAATAATATTGGAGGTTTTCGCTTGAGTTCAATTATAGAAATAAAGAAACTTTCTGCCTTTTACGGCCACAAACAAGTTCTTAATAATATTGATTTATCTATTAAAAAAAATAAAATCACTGCTATAATAGGCCCTTCTGGCTGCGGAAAATCAACTTTTTTAAAAACCTTAAATTTACTTACTTTAGAAGAGGACGATTTTACCTATCAAGGAGAAATAGCTATAGAAAATATACCTATAGAATCTATATCTAAGGAGAACCTAAGAAAACAAGTAGGGCTTGTTTTTCAACAACCTACTTGCTTTCCATTTTCTATTTATAAAAATATATCTTATGCTTTAAATTATCATACTGACTTTGATAAAAAAGAAATTGAAAACTTAATAATAGAAAATCTAAAGCTAACTGGATTATATAATGAAATATGTGAAAATCTAAATGCTTCTGCCTTAAAATTATCGGGAGGTCAACAACAGAGATTGTGTATAGCTAGAGCTTTAGCTATAAAACCTAAAATTTTACTGCTTGATGAACCTTGCTCTGCTTTAGATGTAAATAATACTAAAATTATAGAAGAACTCTTAGTCAAACTTTCTTATGATTACACTATAATTATAGTGACTCACAATTTAAATCAAGCTAAACGAATTTCAGATTATACTGCCTTTCTTTTGGATGGCAAAATAGTAGAATATGATAAAACTTCTGAAATTTTTAATAATCCATCTCAAATCGATACCCAAAATTATGTTCAAGGAATATATGGTTAAATATAAAAATGCTGAATTTGGATTTAAATCAAAATCAGCATTTTTATATTTATTATTTCTTATTTCTTTTCTTTATTTTCTAATTTATCATGTTTTTGAAAATACGCATTTATTTTTAAATTATGGTTTTTCCCAAATTTCCTACTTATCCAAATAGCTATAACTATTATAATTCCAATTATGAAAAGATATGGTATCGCTCCAAAAAATCCTACTATTAAGTTTTGAATATCTTGACCTAAGTTGTATAAAGATTTTGAAAAGGCACTTGATATTCTATCTCCTAGTTTGCTATCTCCTGCAGAATCTAAAAGTACAACCTCTTGAATATCCATATTTATGGTGGAATAACTCACCTCATTATCCATTCCCTTAAGCTGCGATTTCAAAGAGTCTAATTCATATCTAATCTGAGATAAGCGTTCTTCCAGTCTTATTATATCTTCAAGTTTCTCTGCTTTTTTTACAAGCACAAGAAGTCTATCAAATTCTACTTGAAGTGATTTTTGTCTAGCTTCTACATCAGTATATCTCATCGTTATATCTTCAATGCTTTGAGATTGATTGCTTATATTCCCAAAAGACTTACTTGCATTTAAAAATTTATTGAGTTTCTCAGATGGAATTCTAGCAACTATATACCCTGACTTGTTTCCTGAATATCCATAGTCATTACCGCTGATTTGAGAATTCTGAATATAACCATCTAATTCTTCTACAGCTTTATCAACCATAGTCATGGTATCTTCAAAAGATGTTGTTTGAATAAGCATCTGCACATTGTATACTAATTTTCTATTTTCTAAAACAGTATTTATATTTGTTTTATTCGGTTGATTTGCCCCATCTGCCACATCAGCAGTAACTGCTCCAGATATTGCTTCCTCTGGCATAATTTCTGCTTGTTCAGTAGATTTTGATTCTGATACTGATCCCTCATAATTCTGACTTTTTGCTCCACAACCAGAAAACATCGCAATTGATAATATCAAACCTATACATCCTAAGCTAATATATTTTTTCATAGGCCCCCCTTAAAATATTTTTTATACTTAAGATTTACCCTAAAAGTATCCTGAAAAAACGTATATTAACTTTCTAAAAGCATAATATCCTCAGGACGAACCCCTATATAGTTTGGAATTTCTGATAAATTTGTATTTTTAGGAAATTTCCACCAGATATGCATATCTGAATCCTTCGCAAAGCTAAACAAAACATCTACATCAAACATATTCTCTATATATTTTTTTAGATATATTCTTTGACAATTTGTCTCTTCTGAGAAATCGCAATAACTTAAGAAATTATGAGCTCTTATTCCAATGTATGTAAGGTTCTCCGGTATTTTAGAAGTTACTTTAAAGGTTACATTCCAATCAGGCGAATAAACATGATCTTCATCAATTTTGTTCGCTCTAGATATATTTTTACAACCAGTTAGTCTCGCTGAAACAACATTTTGAGGTTTATTAAAAATCTGATGTTTACTTCCAATTTCCTTTACGCGCCCCTTATCTACTACCATTATATTTTTACACATTCGATACGCTTCATCTCTATTATGAGTAACCATAGCAACCTGTCCATTATAGTTTTCCAGTAATTCCAATAAATCGAGTTGAATTTCTTCTTTTAGATAAGAGTCCAATGCCGAAAAAGGCTCATCAAGAAGTAATACTTCTGGTTTACTAGCTAAAATTCTAGCAAGTGCCGCTCTTTGTTGTTGTCCTCCAGAAAGCTGTCTTGGGTAGCGTTTTTCCATTCCAGACAAGTGAACTAGCTCTAGTATACTTGAAATATCATCTTTATATTTTTCCTTATAAAGCCCACACCTGATATTTTGTTCGACTGTCATATGGGGAAATAGCGCATAATTTTGAAATAAATATCCTACATTTCTTTCCTGTGGTTTAAGATTTATATTTTTCAAGGAGTCAAAAAGTACCCTTCCATTTAACACAATTCGTCCTTCATCAGGCTTGTCTATACCAGCAATACACCTTAAGGTCATACTTTTCCCACTTCCTGATGAACCTAAAATCCCTAAAATTTCTTTTGATGTATTAAATTCGATATCTAGACTAAAACCTTTTAGCTTCTTTTTTATACATACTTCTAGACTCATATTACCTACTTTCACCCTTATACTTTTCTCCCCAAATCGTAAATAGGTTCATAAGCCCTACTACAAAAAACGATATTGCCACTAATATAAACACATAGCTATACGCTTCTTCCATTTTTCCTGAAGCTACATTTGAATATATTGCAAGTGGAAGTGTTCTAGTTTTTCCTGCAATATTGCCTGCAATCATAGCCGTAGCTCCAAACTCTCCAAGCCCTCTTGCAAAAGAAAGTACTCCGCCAGAAGCAATTCCTGGAAGTGCTAAAGGAATAAGTACCTTCCAAAAAATAGTAAGCTCTGACATCCCTAAAGTTCTTGCTGCATTTATATACTCTCTATCCACTTGTTCAAATGCCCCTCTTGCCGAACGATACATAAGCGGAAATGAAATTACTACCGCTGCAAGTACTGTAGCTTCCCACGAAAACGCTATTTTCATACTAAAGTATTCTAAAAAAAACATTCCAAGCGGTCTCTTTACGCCAAAAATCAGTAGCAGAAAAAATCCTGCTACTGTTGGAGGTAGTACCATGGGTAGAGTTAGTATACTATCTATTATAAGCTTTAATTTTTTACTTTTAATATCTATAACACATTTGGCAACTATAATACCTAAAAAAAACGTAATAATAATAGCACAAGTAGCCGTTTTGATTGAAATCAAAATAGGCGAAATATCCATAAACCCTCCAGTTATTATTTATTAGGTGTAAATCCATATTCTTCAAATACCGCAGTTGCTTCTTCAGAAGCTAAAAATTCTACAAAAAGCTTTGCTGCTTCTTTATTTTCAGAAGCTGATATTATGCCTATAGGATATACAACCTTTTTCTTTAAGCTACCTTCTGGTGCTTCTGCCATAATTTTTACTTTATCACTTGTAGCGGCATCTGTAGCATATACAATGCCTGCTTCCGCACTATTTTCCGAAACCCAATTCAAAACTTCAGTCACATTTGTACCTAAGCTCAATTTTGATTCTATATCACTCCAAACGCCAAGACTTGTAAGTGCTTCTTTCGCATATTGACCCGCTGGAACACTTTCCGGATCTCCTATAGCTATAGTAGCTGCATTTTTTATATCTTCAAAATTATGTATTTCTAAGCTAGAACTTTCTGGAACTATAACCACAATCTTATTTTCTAAAAGTTCTATGACAGAATCCTCATCAATGAGTTTTTTTTCTAAAAGTGCATTCATTTGCTTGTTTGCAGCTGACATAAATATATCTGCATTAAGGCCTTCTTCTATTTGAGTCTGAAGCTTTCCTGATGAATCAAAAACCCCTTCTATTTTAATTCCTGGATTTTTTCCCTCAAACATAGGTATCAGCTTTTCAACATACGAGTACTCAAGGCTCGCTGCCGCTGCTACAGTTAGTACTTTCTCCTCTTTTACTTCCTGCTTAGAACACCCTGCAAATAGCAATACTGCTACCATAGCTACTGCAAGTAATTTAAAATTTAATTTCTTCATGTTTTACTCTCCTTTTCGATGTTATTTAAATGTTATATCGAAAAGAATTGTATCATACTTTTGTATTTGTTTCAATATCAATTGACAAAAAAATCAAAAAATTAAATAAAAAACTAAATAATTTTCTAATCTAATTCCATGCTGTCTGAAATATAATATATATATTCATTTGAATTACAATAGTTTTCAATGCGTTTTGATACTTGTAAATCGCTTGTGTACTCTAATAAATAAATATCCATTCCCAAGACTTTTAATTCCTCTAAGTAACTTTCATAATATAATTTAGTTTCTTTATCTTGAACTCCAAAACTATTAGACCCAAAATCAATAGAGGTAATAACACTTTCTTGGTTAACTCCAGTTATTAAATTATTTAATCTATTATTAGCTTTTATATATTCCTTTAAAAAAACATCTCCGCCATTTATAATTACCGCCTTATTGGTCATTTTAAGTTCTTTTAAAATATTTTCAATTCCTGTATAAATATCTTCAGTCGGAAAATTATAATATACATCTACATTGTCTATAAAAAAACCATCTACTCCCTTTTCCTTATACTTTAAAGCTAAATCCTCTATTATAAACTTCTGCCATTTTTTGTTGGAGACATCAATCCATTTTTCTTCGTCCCAGTTTTCATAATCACCTATTGTAATATCCTTAAAATCATCATAATATTCTCTAAAAGTTTCTATTGAACCTATATTAAGATAAGTATATACTACATGCCCTTGCTTCTTTAACTTTATTATATCTTCTTTTTCAAAATACGCAGCATCTATTACTATAACTTTATAATCTTTAAATACATCTAAATTATGATTATCTAAACTCAAAAAAACACCATATTCATTTTTAAATTCCTCAGAATTTTCACTCCAACGCGTAATTCCTATAACTAAAATAATACATGCTACAATTAATAAAAATAAAAATTTTCTCATATTAAATTGCTATCTATCAAATTCAAATTGCCATCAAAATACTCCTTTTTTAATAAAGAATATATAATTTGATCAAGATAACCCCTTTCCGATTTGTAGCTTTGCCTTAATACTCCATCCCTATGCATTCCAAAACTCTCATATAGTTTAATCCCTATATTATTATCCGGATACACATCTAGCCAAAACCTATTTGCACAGCACTTCTCAAATGCAAATTTTAGTATAGTATTTAACGCTTCCGTTCCATACCCTTTTCCTTTTTCATTTATTGCAATTCTTCTGAGCTCAAAAACCTCTGATTTTGGATCAAATTTTGACAAAGAATATCCTATAGGTTTATTATCCATACTTTTAAATATCCACAAAAAATAATTTTCATCTTTAATTTCATTCATATGCTCTTCATATGTCCCCTGCCATATGAACTTTCTATTTTCTGCATCTTCCTCCATACTAGTTATAAAATTAATATCATTTTCAGTTGCCTCAAAAACATTAAGCTTTTCAGTGCTTAAAATCAAATTATCTTTGCTCATAAGAATTCCTCCAATATTTTTTAAAATTGTGATTCATATTTTTTGAAAAAATTATAGTATTTCCTTATGCTTTCAATATCTGTCCAACGCTTCACATCAACTGGATTTTCATCCAAATCATATATTTTTGCACCTTTTATTGCAAGCATAAATGGTGAATGTGTAGAAATTATAAACTGACAATTATTAAATCTTGAAAAATCTTCTATTATTTCTGAAAGTTCTATTTGTCTTTCTATTGAAAGGCTATTTTCGGGCTCATCTAATATATAAAAACCATTTGATTTAAGTTTTTCAGTAAAATATAAAAAACCACTTTCCCCATTTGAATAACCACGTATATTTTTTATCAAATTTTTTCGTATAAACTCCGATTGTGTCCTTGTCTTTGCTTCATTAATTTTACAAAGTTCTTCATAATCTGATAAACTTTTTAATTTAAAATCAGAATACTTTGCTTCCAAATATTCTTGGAATAAATCTTCTCTTTTGTTATCAATTCCTTCATTCAAATTTCTAATATTAATCATATAATCAAACACATCATCACTTGTAATTATTCTGCTGTTAAATGGAATACTACTATTTAATTCTGCCTCACATAAGCTAAGATAATCTGGATAAAAATTAGATTTGTTAAATATAGTATCTCTATTTATTCCAAGTTTTTCAGTTATTATATTTAGTGCTGTCGTTTTTCCGCATCCATTTCCACCATATAAAATTGTAATTGGTTCAAAATCAATTCTTTTGAAATTTATTCCAGATAATATTTTGAATGGATAAAATGAATTATAACAGGTTCGTTTAATGGTTCTAAAAAACTCAAACTCCATATCTCCATCTGGAAATTCAAATGTTTTTAAATAAATCATATTTATCTCCTCACTAGTTTATATTTCAATTTTAACATAAAAAAGAGAGCTTTCGCTCCCAAATTTATTATTTTATATATTCATTATCGTTATTGTAAAAATATCCGCCCCAATTTATATTCTGAGCAATTTGGATTTCTTTATTTAATTCGATTCCTTCAAGAACCTCATTTTTAAAAACTTGATATCCTGTTCTATCTACTATATATCCAACATGCTCTTTTGCTAGAGTTTTATCTATATATCTTTCAACATAAGTGTATGTGTTTTTTATTACTTGAACTACGACATCTTCAGATGCCCACTTCAAAAATGGCATTGCAATTCTAGGGTTTTTCTTTCCCGTTCTACCCATTATTACTAACCTATAATAAGGCTTCTCGCTTCTAGTCCAAGCTCCAGTTGGACATTTTAGAATACATTCTCCACAACCAATACATTTATCTACATCTCTTTTTATATTATATTGTTCTACTTCCAAAGCTCCAGTAACTCTTTTTCTGCAGTTTTTAACACAAGCTTCACAACTTATACATCTTGAAGCATCATATTGAGGTTCAGTTGTACATATTACACCAAAATCTTGCATATGAGCTTTGATGCAGTCATTTGGACATCCTGTTACTGCAATTTTAAAATGAAAATCATGTGGAAAAACTTCTCGTTCTATGCGTTTTGCAATTCTTGTAGTATTATCATTTGCAAAAGGACATACTTTATCTCCTATACATGCTGATACATTCCTAGTTCCTGCTGCTGGATAACCTTTCTCATCAGCTTCAATACTAAGATTTAATGATTCTAGAAGTGGTTTTATTTTTTTGTTTATCTCATCTATATCATTGAAACTGATTTCTGGTATCTCAAACCCTTGTCTTGTTGTAATGTGAACTGTTCCATTCCCATATAATTCAGCAATCTCTTGAATAATAGAAAAGTATTTTGATTCTAAATGCCCACCGGGGACTCTTATTCTTAATGCTGTTTTATCACGCACTTTAGTTATTCTATATGCATTTTTTGTTAAAATTTTTCTATTAATACTCATAACACCCTCCTAATCAATCAATTTTTTGGCTTTTATATAATTAAATACTGGTCCTTCTAAACAGACATACGTTTCATCTATTTTGCAATGTCCACATTTTCCTATTCCGCAGCTCATCTTTCGTTCAAAGGAAACCCAAATATTACTCTCCAAAAAACCTCTTTTAATCAATTCCAGTGTTGCAAATTTCATCATAATTGGAGGTCCAACTACCACAGCAGTTTTTTCTCTAACATTTGAAAGTTCAAGTTTATCTATATGTTCTGTGACAAGTCCTTCATATCCATTCCAGTTTTCATCAGGAGTATCGACAGTTACAAACACTGGCGCTTTTTTTGACCAACTATCTATATCTTCTAAAAACAAACAATCTTGAGGAGATTTAAATCCAGATATTAATTCTATGGATTTACAGTAGCTTAGATTTTTCATAAAAAAATCTATAGTATTTCTAACTGGAGCTAGTCCTGTCCCTCCTGTTATGAATACCAAATCTTTTTCTTTTAATACATTTGTATCAAATCCATTTCCATACGGTCCTCTTAAGTAAAGATAGTCACCACTTTTTAGTTTAAAAATTTGTTCAGTAAGTTTTCCTACTTTTCTAATCGTCATTTCAACCCAAGTGTCAGAAAAATTACATATAGATATTGGGGCTTCTCCTACTCCTGGAAGTGAAATTTCTAAAAATTGGCCACCTATAACCTCTTTATGAAATTCTATTCTAAAGGTATAATCTATTTTGGTTTCTTGCTTAATACTTATTATTTTATGGGCTGAAAATTCATACGGATTATACATCTTTATTTTCCTCCTCTACAATTGTATTTAATTTATTTATACATTTTGAAAACGATATATATTCTGGACATACATCATCACATCTTCCGCACCCTACACACATATGCTCATTAAATCTCTTGTAAAAGTCATTTATCTTATGCATGGTTTTAAATCTCATTTTATCTCCATGAGGTTTTCTAAAGCTATGCCCTCCAGCCATATCTGTAAACCCATCTATATGACAACTTGCCCATACACGGCGACGCTCCGCTACTAAACTATCATCGCTTAGCATAACATCTTGCATAGTAAAACAAGAACAAGTAACACAAGACGTATTACACCTTCCACAAGCTATACATCTTTGAGTATATTCAGTCCATAATGGATTTTCGAATAATTTATCATTAATAGCTTCAACCGGAGGAATTTTTACTGAAACCTTATTTTCTTTTATAAATTCAACTTTCATATCTATTTCTTCAATATTATCTAGACAATCTTGAAATAAAGCTTCATCTTTTAATAAAATTTCTATATTTTTTGAATTTTTTCGAATCACAGCATCATAATCTTCGGTAGAATTAGTTCCCATAGATGTACAAAAACAATTTTCAAACCCTTCTACACACTCTATCATAAAAAATTTAATATTATTTCTTCTTCTTTGATAATAGAAATCTACAAACTTTCCATTTTCTAAAAATATTTTGTCCAAACGCTTTATTCCGTTTATATCGCATGGTCTTAAAAATATTATTATAGGTGTTTCTTCAATTTCAGGCACACTTGTCTTATTTTTCAAAAAATAAAACAAAGTCTCTCTTACAGGGTAAAAAACTTCCTTCGGCGAAAAATATGATTTTTGATCAAAAACAATATCTTCCCCTTCATTGATTTCTCCATACCCTATAACATCCGTCTCTGCAAATTTACCTTTTCCACTTTCTTTTATCGGTGCAAATACTCTATATTGTTTTTTTAGTTGTTTTATATATTTATTAAATAATTCATCACTTAATATATATGCCATAGCAACCTCCTTGAATTTATATTTTTAAAATTTATTAAGAACGTTCTTTCCCTAAGTAATAATATGATGCTCCTAAAAGTAGCGCTCCTCCAACGATATTTCCTAACGTGACGGGTATTAAATTATACATCATTCCATAAAGAGATACTGGATCTGAATGAGGCATAAATAGTGCCATTGCAAAAATACTCATATTAGCTATACTATGTTCAAATCCACTTGTAATAAATGCAAAAAGACACCAAAATATCATTATTAGTTTTGCTGATTCGCTTTTCAATTTTACAGAGCATAATACTGCTAAGCATACTAATATGTTACAAAGAATCCCTTTAACAAAAAGTACACTTATATCTGCACTCATTTTTTTAGAGGCTACCGACAAAACAAATGCGCCTGTTTCTGAACCATATATGTTTGTCTTAACAAATAGATATCCTACAATAAATGAACCTATGAAATTCCCTATGAAACTAAAAAACCATAAATTCATAGTTTGTTTCCAAGTAATCTTCTTGTCTAGTGCTCCTACTGTAAGAATTAAATTATTTCCAGTAAATAACTCCGAACCTACCATTATAACTAAGCTAAGTGCAATTCCAAAAGATATTCCCATAAAAACTTTTGTAAATGGCAGTGAGTTAGCTTCTCCAATTCCACCAATTGTCATTATAAGAAAAATTCCAAATCCAACATAAGCTCCTGCCCACATTGATGCGACAAGATATCTAGATATACTTTTTTTAAAAAAATTCACCTTATTTACAGCTATTTCTGATAATGCATTTTTAGTTTCTGTAAACAAAATTCCACCTCCTTGTTTATTATTTGTTTAACATATATAAATTCTACCATATGATTCTTTTATATGCTGTGATTTTTATCACACATTTACTTATTCTCGGTAATAAATTCTAAGAGATTCTTCTCTAACATATAAACACTTGTTTTCTAATTTAATCAAACCTAATTCTTTTAGTGTTTTCATAGCTCTTGATACAGTTTCTCTAGATACCCCTAACATATACGCTATGTATGTTAAAGATATATCCATTTTTATAAGACTCCAATCATCCATTTTGACACCATAATCTTTTGACATCTTCCAAAGCTTCGCTGCTAGCTTTTTTTCAACTCCTATTGGAAGGGTATTTTTAAGTTGCCTATATAATCTTCTTTGCTTTTTTCCTAAAGAATTCAATATATTCATAGTTAATTCAAAATCATCTTTCATAATCTCAATTAGTTTAGATTTATCAAAAACGATAATTTTTGTGTCTTTAAATGCTTCGCAAGATATTGATGCAGGTAAATCATCAAATATAACTTCATTTATAAGCATTCCCTCATCCAATAAAAATATAACTCTTTTATGCCCTTCTGATGATAATTTAAAAAGCGCAACTTGGCCTGAAAGTACACCATAGATATTTTTCACAATATCTTTTTCTGAAAATATTATAGTTTCTTTTTTATAATCATGACATTTGGATATATGATTTATTCGCTCTAATGTACTTTCTGGAATCCCTTTTAAAAACTCAAATCGATTTAATTGATTATTTTCCATATTTATACCTCTTAACTAAATATTATTTATATGATTTTAACATAAAAAAATACAAGTGTTATTAAAACTACAAAAATTTTAATAATACTTGTATTTTTTTATCTTATCTTTTCTCAGTATTTTCAATCAATTCTTTAAAACATTCTCTTAAATGTTCTTCAGTTAGAATTACTCCATGAGCTTCTAAAAAATCCATAAATGATTCCATATTATCAATTCCTTTAAAGTTTATATTTAAGTCTTGTTCTACATCCATAATAATCTCCTATTTTAACTAGTAAGTTTTCTTTAGGGAAATTTGATTAATTTGGTTATTTAATATATCAAATTTTTCAATATCTCCTAAATCATAGTAGCATTCTGCTAATTTTTTCATAGGATAAAAAGTGTGGTAATGGTAGAGGTCTATGTGAAAATCCTCTGGTAAATCGGATATAAGCATAGCATGTTTATACCATCCAATCGCTTTATCATATTCTTTATTTGAAAGCAATCCATCTCCTATAAAACAACATGTATGTGCTCTTAAAACATCATGTTTCAAAGAATTGTATGCAATTTCCATAGCTTCTTGACTTCTGTTTAATGCGTTTAGAGATAAACATTTTATCATAGTTATCTCTGGAATAAGTTCTGGTTCAAACTTCTCTTGATAATAACTTAAATACTCTTCCGCTTCTTTATAACACCCATGATTGTATAATGAACGTGCACAGTAATAGTGTTCTCTATCACAAACATTTCCGCCTGCTTCTAACCTTAAATCATATATCTTCGATTCAAGTTCAAAATCATGCTTCATTTCTTTCTTGTACTCTATTATAATTTCCGGAAATAAAAGTTTAGCTAAATTATCTTTTTCAGAAATTATATTTTCTTTTTTTATAATCCTAGCTCTTATTGCTTGATCTGCCCAGATATACTGCGAATTGTTTCTATAAGTACAATATATAATATCTACATTTTCTATCAAATCATTTTTAAGTCTTAATAATTGTTTTTCAGTTTCTTTATCCCAAGAATCTTCTGCTTCCATCCACATTATATATTGAGAGTTAGCTATCGATGCTGCATGTTTTTTTGCAGATGAATAAACTTCAATCCATGAAAAGGTTTCTAATCTATCTGCATATTGTTTAGCAATTTCCACAGTTTTGTCATTAGAGCCAAGATCGATTACAATAAGTTCATCTGCTATTTTCTTTGCTCTTATAAGTGATTCTTTAATAATTGATTCTTTATTTTTTACAATCATACAAATACTAATTGTTATCAAACTCATCGCCTCCAAAATATTATATTTTTTACCTTTATAATATTCCTTTTCATTCTAACTAACAACTAGCTTGGCATAATTTACATGTATTATGCCATAATTGACAATATTAAAAAATTAAAGCTATACAATTTATATAATTAAACCGATTGTAATTACAAATTCTTTATCTGTATGCTCAATACCTACATATCCATTATTTTTTTCTACTAAGGTTTGAATACTTTTTAAACCATAGCCGTGAAATTCTCCAATTTTTGTAGTTTTGTATCCATTAGGGAGTTCTCCATTAATGCTGTTTTTAACTACAATAACTATAGTACTTTTCACTTGACGTCCGGCTATTGAAATATATCTATTCTTATCATCATCTTTTATAACTGCTTCATATGCATTTTGAAGTGCATTTCCTAGAATTACTCCTAAATGGGTTTTATCTGGCAATTTTTCCTCATCAAAACCTATGTCAGATTTAAATAATATATTCGATTTTTTACATAAATTTTTATATTTACTTATGATTCCTTCTGAAATAAGATTTTTTTCAGATAACTCGCCCTCTACCAAATCATTGTCTATATTTTTTATATACTTAACAGCTTCATCTATTTTATTTTTTTTCATTAACAACAGTAACACTGAAAAATGATGTCTCATATCATGTTTTATCAGCTTCACTTGCTCCATACTTTTGAGCTTTAACCTATATTCATTTTCTGTAATTTCAATTTGCGATTGAATTTTTTGCTTTTCTTCTCTCAAATTATTTTCCATTAATACTACTTTCAATGAATAAAAAATAAAAACGTATATAATTATCATTAGTCCAGTAAGTAAACTAAGCTTCATTGTATTTTCAAGCATCATTTTCCTTATATCAGGAGCTGTTATTATATAATAAAGAAAGTTTATAAATATTCCTATATTTAATATTAAATACATATTCCATCTTTTTAAAACTTGAATATATATAGGTCTTAAATATTTTTTAAATAATATTATAACTGCCAGAAACATCAATACTCTCAACAATATATTTGTATATATTGGATAAAACATATACCTTGAAATAATAAAGCTCATTATAAAGATTGCTATATAAAAATTCATTGCCGTCGTAATACTAAACAACCACTGCATTACATTATCCTTAAACAAAGGTTTTGCACATACGAAAATCAATATATATAACTTTATATCAAATTTTGCTAAATTCGTATAATCATCAATTTTATAGAATTGAAGATTAGTTATAATCACAATTGTCCAAATAAAAAACAATATCGTCCAAATAGTCTTTTTATTGCATTTGGGAGTTGCCAATGTAAATAATAGAAAAGTAAACATTATATCTGAAGTAATCGATCTTAATACATCTGCAAACATTAAGCTCATAAATTATCTCCTATACCAGAAATTAATTTCAAATAATCATAGTACTTTTTTCGAATACTCGCTGCATCCCTTTTTCGAATTAATACCGCTTTTTCTATTACTGTAAAAAATATATCTTTTTCTATTTTTTTTACATAATCTAAATTGACAATATAGCTTTGGTGACATCTTAGGAAATTATCCCCTATTAAATTTTTTTCTAGATTATCTAGTTTTTCTCTAATGTTTATAAAATTTCCGTTTCTTAAATATATATTAATATTCTTAAGTATACTCTCTGCAAAGACTATATCCTCCGTTGATATAATTTCACTTCCAATAAGAATTTGTTTTGAATGATATGTACTCAAAAAGCGTTTAATTGCTAGTGATAATTTTTCATCTTTAATTGGTTTTACAATATAAAATAATGCTGCAACATCATAACTCTCTAACAAAAACTCTGATGAAGCAGTCAAAAATATTATAGGGATATGAATCCCTTGATTTCTAAGTTCTTTAACTACATCCACTCCATTATCTGTCCCCATATAAATGTCCATAAATATCAAATCTATACTTGCTATTTTTTCCAAAGAAGCTTTGAGAAATTCGCTTCCATCTTCATATTCAAAAATCATAGTTTCTAAATAGTTTGATTTCATAATTAAATTTAACTTTTCTTTCAATTCTGTTCTATCATTTTTATCATCCTCACAAATAACTATTTTTATCATTAAGCTCACCTCCTATATCCTTATATATCAAAGAAAACCCGGCCTAAGCCGGGTAATTTTTTATCTACTCCCAGTAGTGAATTCAAGTGTATAATCGCTATTGACTGAATTTCCTGATTTTAAAGCTCCTGCTTCTAAAATTATACTGTATTTAGTCTGTTTTATCAAATTCGAAGTTGGATCAATAGTAAGTTTTGTGTCATTTAACCCATATGATTTAAATGCAACGGTGTTCCCTTGACTATCTTTCATTTCAATCATATCTGAATTTATAGCTGTAATAGGCATATTTAAATAAAAAAATACATCTGTAGATAATTTTATTCCAGTTTGCCCCTGAGTTGGTTTTGTTCTGGTTATTTTTATAGGGTCAGCTTGAACTATTGGTTCCAATTCTGTTTTAAATTTAAATATAACTTCATTACTATAAACATTTCCAGCTAAGTCAGAGATTGCTCCTGATGGGAGTGTAACTGTATACTCAGTATTATATGAAAGTGGATAAGAAAGCATAACTATAGCTTTTTTCCCATCTACGTTTATGTTAAACTCACTTCCATTAACTACTGCCTTTTTATTGTTCCATTTAATATTTTCATCAAAATTTACAGCCACTTCAGAATTTATACTTATATTTTCTGATGCATCAGTAGGCATAGTACTTACTAATAACGGCGATATAGTGTCAACTATAGGTGGCGCTGATGCTAAAAGCGCAGCCTTGGCATTTGCCATTCCTCCAGTTTTCACTTTACCATTCAAACTATTATATGGTTTTGCCGTGCTGTATAGTTTATTTATAAGCTCTTGCGTAGTTAAGGAATTGTTATAGCTTTTAAGAAGTGCTATTATTCCAGATACATGAGGCGCTGCCATCGAAGTCCCACTCATGTATGCATAGCTATCAGGATATGTGCTAGCTATGTCAACTCCTGGGGCTGCTATATCAACAGAATTTAATCCATAGTTAGAAAAACTTGCTAAAGCTCCATATTTATCAATAGCAGCTACCGAAATAATATTTGAACTTGTATATGATGCTGGATAATAAGGATTTTTATCTGTATCTGTTTTATTATTTCCAGCCGCTACCACAAAAACTCCTCCAAATGATTCAATCGCATTTTTAAGCGATTCGCTATAACCGCCTCCACCCCATGATGCATTTATTATGTCTGCACCATTTTGTTTTGCATAGTTAATCGCATCTATAGCATCTGAAATATATCCTCCATCTGGTCCTAAAAATTTTAAAGGCATAATCTTTATATTTGGAGCAACCCCAATAACTCCTATAGAGTTATCAATAGCCGCAATCGTTCCTGCTACATGCGTTCCATGATCATCATCTAGGCCATCATAAACACTTGTATCATCAAAATAAAAATCATATCCTGTTACAAATTGCCCTGCAAGATCTGGATGATTTGTCTGAACTCCAGTATCAATAACTGCTACAGTAACTGAACTTTCTCCTCTTTCAATATCCCAAGCCTCTGGTGCATCAATGTCTATATTACTAGTATTATTTAAACCCCACATAAGATAAAAATAAGTGTCATCTGGAATGTAATTAGCTCTCACAATATAATCAGGTTCTGCAAACTCAATCCCTTTCATCTTTTTTAGCTTTTCAATAGCGCCTTTTACATCCTTAGTTTTTTCAAGTTTAATTAATTCTAAACCCTCTTTTTCAAAACGTTTTACTCTAAGTGCTTCTATAGCTTTAATATTTTCAACTTTAGCACTTTCTGGCATACTCTTTTCAAATTGTACAATTATTCTTCCTTCTGCATATTCTTCTTCAAAGCCTTTTGTTTCTGGTCCCAAGTAAATAAATCCACTCATAACAAATACCATCACTATTACCATAAAAATGGCATTAAGCTTTCTAAATTTCATCATTTTTTAATACACCTCCTTATTTAGCGTATATACCCAACTAGAATTAATATATCCCTATAAATGACAAATTTATTGATTTACGCTATAATATAGCTATACATTATTAAAAGGAGGATTCAATCATGAAAATAGCTTTACCATCAAGACAAAACAATATCGATGATCACTTTGGTCACTGTGAATACTTTACGGTATTTACTATAGAAGATAAGGAAATAATAGAAAAAGAAATCGTAGAATCACCTGCCGGCTGTGGATGTAAATCAAACATTGCTTCTACACTTTCAGAAATAGGTGTTAGTGTAATGTTAGCTGGAAATATGGGAGATGGTGCTGTAAATGTTCTAAAACATGCTGGAATAGCGGTTGTTAGAGGATGTTCTGGCGATGTAAAAGAAATAGCCCTTAAATATCTTGCTGGAAAGCTTGATGATTCGGGAGATTCATGCAAGTCCCATGAACATGGTCATGAATGTCATCACTAATTTATAAATAATCTAAAAATAAAGCCCATAATTCTAGAAAATCTAAAATTATGGGCTTTATTTCATAAAATAGTCGATAGCTTTATTGAGTTCCTCAATTGCTTCATGGTCTTGTTTTTCTACTGCATCTACAATACAGTGTTCTATATGATCTTTTAAGATAAGTTGTCCCGTCTTATTTATTGCCGACCGAACTGCTGCAATTTGAATAAGCACTTCACTACAATCTCTTCCATTTTCTATCATTCGCTTTATCGCCTGCAGATGCCCTATTGATTTAGATAATCGATTTAACACTGCTTTTGTATGTTGATGAGTGTGAGTATGGCTTCCATGAGAATGACTGTGTTCACAATCGTGAGTATGTTCTTCTTCATCATCACTATGAATATGATTTAAATCTGATTCAATCATAATATTCTCCAAATCTATATAATTTTTAAATATCAATATAATTCTAACATAAATTTTATCAAAAAAAAATATTTTTTACAAAAATATAAAAATTCATAGATTTAACCCCCCTATGGGCTTGTATGCATTCTGCTTTCCCCCTATAATTAATGTTTAGTGTGACCTAAATACTATTTTACTAAAACTGAAAGGAAGTTATAAGATTGCAAAATAAAAAGTTCAAATTTACATATAATGCTGACATAACTGAACATAATATGCCCTTAATTATACTTATCTTAACTTTATTATCTATAATATCAATTATATTTGCTATAGGTTTAGGACCTGTAAGTGTTCAACCTTCAAATGTTTTAAAAATAATATTAAGTAAAATTCCACTTATTTCTCAATATATTTCTCCTAGTTGGACACAACTTGAAGAAAATATTGTGTGGGGACTAAGACTTCCAAGAGTGCTTCTTGGAATGATTGTAGGTGCCTCCCTTGCTATGACTGGAACTGCTATGCAAACCCTTGTAAGAAACCACCTTGCTGACCCATTCATCCTTGGAGTATCTTCTGGCGCTGCGGCTACTGCTACTTTAGGAATGTTGTTTGGAGTGTTTTCTTTTTTAGGAACCTATGCGCTTTCTATAAGTGCCTTTATCGGAGCGGCGCTTACTATAATATTAGTATACACTATATCAAAAGTAAGGGGTCGAATAAATATAACACAGCTCCTCCTATCTGGAGTTGCAATATCTATGATTATGGAAGCTATTACAAAAATAATCACTTTGAGCGCTCCTAATGCACTCGGACTTCATAATGCTGCTTTTTGGATGGCCGGAAGTTTAGCAGGTGCAAAATGGGCTTACCTTACACTGCCACTGATAGCGATTATATTTTGCATGATAATCTTATTAATAAACTACAGAAGTTTAAACACACTTCTTTTGGGAGATGAAACTGCTGGAACACTTGGAATAAATGTTGGACGTATGCAAAAAATGCTTGTTTTAGTATCCTCTCTAATGGCTGGAACTACAATTGCAGTGAGTGGTTCTATAGGATTTGTTGGCTTAATGGTGCCTCATATTTCAAGAATATTAGTAGGCTCAGACCATAAAAGAGTATTACCCGTATGTGCTATGCTTGGAGGTATTCTAGTTATCTGGGTGGATGTGGCGGCAAGAATGATAATCGCTCCAGAAGAACTTCCACTTGGAGTACTTACAGCTGTCGTTGGTGGTCCATTTTTTATATGGCTATTAAAAAAGAATTCGAAAATTTAAAGAGGTGATTTTATTGAGATTAAAAGTAGATAATTTGAGTTTTAATTATTATGATAAAAACATAATAGAAAACATATGCCTTAATGTTAGAAAGGGTGATTTTATTGGCATTATAGGTCCAAACGGAAGCGGAAAATCTACCTTGCTCAAAAATATATATAGAGCTCTAGACCCAAATAGTGGAGAAATTGAACTCGACGGTGAAAATTTAAATAAAATGAGTTATAAAAAATCTGCTACAAAAATGGGTGTAGTTGGTCAAGAAAATTTTGTGCCTTTTGATTTTAGTGTAGAAGAAATTGTAGCAATGGGTAGAAACCCTTACAAAAAGTTTTTTGATTCCGATACGGCTGAAGATAAAAAAATAATTCTAGAATCATTAGAAAAAATAGGTATGAAGGATATGGCAAAAAGAAACTATCTTCAACTTTCTGGCGGAGAAAAACAAAGAGTGCTTCTAGCTCGAGTGCTTGCTCAACAAACGGATTTTCTTATTTTAGATGAACCTACAAACCACCTCGATATATATTATCAATTGCAGATTTTTGACTTAGTAAAAAATCTTGGAGTTACCGTACTCTCGGCTATTCACGATTTAAATATAGCTGCGCTTTATTGTGATTTTCTTTACGTTCTAAAAGATGGCAAGGTTGTTCGATATGGAACGCCCGAAGAAATCCTAACTCCTGATATTATATATGATACTTACGGAATTCAATCAGATGTCAGAGTTCATCCCATAACCCAAAAAATAGCTATTACCTTCCTTCCAAGAAATATTAGCTAAATTAATAAAAGGAGATATTTTATGAATTTAAGAAAAAAAACATTATTACTTTTTTTGGCAGCAACGCTTGCGATAACACCAATCCTAAGTGGATGCAGTAAAACTGAAACTTCGCAAAGCAGTGAACCCGCTCAAACCGATTTATCTTACGAAGCCATAACTTTAGATAATTATGGTAGAGAAATCACTGTAAATGCTATTCCTCAAAAAGTACTTACGCTTGGTCCAAATTGCAGTGAACTCTTTGTTGCTCTCGGATTAAGCGATAAAATAGTAGGTAATTCACTTGATAACCACAGTAGAGGCCCTCTTCCTGAATATGAAGAAGCCTATTCAAAAATCCCTGAGCTTAATTATACTTCTGCTACAAGAGAAGCGGTAATAAGTAGCGGCGCTGATTTTATCTATGGAATTGATTGGGAATTTGGAAAAGAAAGTCTTGATATAGAAGAACTTAATACTTATGGAATTACTACTTACATGAATAGTGCTACTACCTTAGAGCAAATTTATAAAGAAATTGAGGACATCGGTAAGATATTTAAAGTAGAATCAAACGCTAAAACATTCATAGAAGACCAAAAAACTAGAATAGCTGCAGTTGAGGAAAAAATCAAAGAAAAAACTCCAATTAAAGTTTTAGTATATGATAGTGGTGGTGATGGAGTATTTACATGCGGTGGTACAAATTTTGAAACTTTACTGATTGAAAAAGCTGGTGGAAAAAATGTATTTGATGATATAACAGATAAGCAGTGGACAACTGTAAGCTATGAAGAAGTCTTAAAGCGAAATCCTGGTATAATTCTAATACATGATTATGACTCACCTTCAGTAGAAGAAAAAATCGCAGCTATAAAAAAAGATCCTGCACTATCTCAGCTTGAATGTGTAAAAAATGAAAATTTTGCAGTAATAACACTTGAAAGTGTTCTCCCAGGTGACAGAATGGCTTATACCGTAGAATCCTTATCTAAAACTTTCTATCCTGATACTTTTAAATAATATTCAAAGTAAAAACTCATCAGTGCCGATAAAGCCGATGAGTTTTTATAATTTAAATTTTTATTACTAAAAATGATTTCCATTTTCAAAATAGTGTTTTTCATCTAGGTTTGTAAAATGTACCGTTACATCAACGTCTGAATCTTTTTTTAGTATATTCGTAATCATTTTTGCGGTTTCGTTCATTACCGTTGCCCCTCTATCAAACCAAAGTACTTCTACATAAGGACATTTCCCTGCATTTTTAACCCCATCAAAAACATAAGTTGACTCTATATGTTCTAGTGTAAAATAATCTCTAGGACAACCAATTATAGCTTCTAAGTTATCTAATAACTGTGTACTGATTTCTATAAGTTTTTCTTTTTCCATCCCTCTAAATCTTAAATGTGGCATAATTTTCTCCTTCAAATATACTATTTTTTCTATTATAATTATATATTTTTTTCTCTAATATTAATCCCAATTTTCAGTATTCGAAATAATCTTTCGGCTGCAGATAATAACAATTCTTCAGCATTTTTGCTAGCATATTCCAAAGTCATTATATCATTAACACAGGTTATTATTGATTCAATTCCATGTTCATAAATTAATTCAGCCTCTTTATCCATAGCTCCAACTATTGCTATTACCGGTATATTTTCACCTTTACACTTTTCACCTATTCCAGCAACAACTTTTCCAAAACTGGATTGTTTATCAAGTTTTCCTTCTCCTGTTATTATAACATCTGCACCTTTAGCTAATTCATCAAACTTAGAAATATCAAGCATGATATCTATTCCAGATTGTAACTTTGCTTTTAAAAAAATATATAGTGCTCCCCCTAGCCCCCCTGCAGCTCCAGAGCCTTCAACTTTTGATAAATTTACTCCAAATTGTTTTTTGAGCAAAGCTTCGTAATGCATCATCCCTTTTTCTAAATATTCAAGCTGTATATCACTTGCCCCTTTTTGGCGCCCGTAAATATTAGCTGCTCCATTTTCTCCTGTAAAAGGATTCTTAACATCACAAATAACCTTAAATTCTGTATCAAATATGCGTTTATTTAAATTTGATATATCAATTTTTGATATATTTATAAGATTTTCACCTGTTCCTCTAAGCAAATTCCCATTTTTGTCAAAAAATCTAACCCCAAGAGCTTCCATCGCGCCCATACCACCATCATTCGTTGCACTACCCCCTATCCCTATAATGATTTTTCTATAGCCTTGATTTAAAACATGAGCTATAAGTTCACCAGTTCCATAGGTAGTAGTTAACATAGGATTTCTTTTCTTATCCTCAACAAGCATAATTCCAGATGCCTGTGCCATTTCTATTATAGCGGTATCATTATTAATTATTCCATATTTTGCTAAAACTTTTTCAAATAAAGGATTATTTACTTCTAAATATTCGATTTTCCCTGAAATATGTTTTAAAATAGCATCTAAAGTACCTTCCCCCCCATCAGCCATAGGAATTGAAACAATCTGACTTTCTGGAAATATTTTCTTTGCAGCAATTTCAAGTATTTCTATAACACGAATAGATGCTAACGTTCCTTTAAAAGAATCTGGAACAAATATCATTTTCAAATTAGAAACCCCCTTTTATGCTTTACATAAACGTTGTTAATGTTCCTATATTTTGAATAACTACATCTACTCTATCTCCCTTTTTAAGCCACTTACGCTCTCCTTTAGGATACCCTAAAATAACTCCACTTGGGGTTCCTGTAAAAATGATATCGCCTGGCATAAGAGTCATGTGCTGTGATATATAGCTTACGATTTCCTCACAATCAAATATCATATCTGATGTATTTGCATACTGCCTCACTTCCCCATTTACAATACATTTTATTTCTAAATCATTTGGATTAATTTCATCTGCGGTAACTAAAAACGGACCTATTGGGGCAAATCCATCACAGGTTTTTCCAAGAAGCCACTGTCCTGTTCTCATCTGAAGGTCTCTTGCGCTAAAATCATTGCCTGCTGTGTATCCAAAAATATAATCCTTAGCTTCTTCCTTTGAGATATTTGTAGCTTTCTTGCCGATTACAATGACTAATTCTGCTTCATAATCAAATTTCTCTGCTTTTTCTGGAAGTTTTATAGTCTGATTATGAGCCGAAAGTGCATTATTGAATTTATTAAATAATACTGGATACTCTGGGATTTCCATTTTACACTCTTTACTATGGCTCCTATAGTTTAATCCTACACAAATTATTTTTTCAGGATTAGTAATACAGGGAGCATAAACGACTTCATCACTTTTTATAAATTTATTATATTCTTTTTCTAAATTCATTAGTCTCTTAAATTTATCTTCTTCTACACAAATAAACTCATGAATATTTGTTGGGATATCTGTAATTGTTGATAACGCTAGCTCCGTTAAATCTAAAATCCCCGAATCATACTTTATTCCTAAATGAACTTTTCCATCTACATAAAAATTTAATAATTTCATTATTATGCTTCCTTTCTTTCATTTAAAATTTTTTCAGTTGAATCAAATACACATACTGAATTCCTAATTTTTTTAGCCTCATAAAGCGCATAATCAGCTTGTATAAACAATCTCACGCCATCCATAGACTCTTTATATACTGCTAACCCAAAACTTGCAGTAATTTTTAACAAAGGGTATTCATTAAATTGTAGCTGCTCTAATTTCCCTTGAATTTGTTTGCAAAGATTAGTAGTTTCTACAATATCAAAATCTCGAAATAAAATACAAAATTCATCCCCACCATATCTGAATACCGAAAAAAGATGATTGTATTCTTTTAAGATTTTTGCAAATTCAATTATACAGTTATCGCCAACATGATGCCCTAAACTATCATTTATATCTTTAAATTTATCTATATCTACTACAGCTAGAATATATCTTTCAAATAATTTTTCTTCTTCTAAATTTCTCAATGCTTCATGCAATGCTTTTCTATTTGCAATCCCTGTTAGCTCATCTAAAAGAATCAGCTTCTTCAAATGATTCCTTTCAACTTCAAATTCTACACTCGCTATATTTTTCTCTTTTTCAAAATGAATCGCCACCATACATGCTATAAAAAATGCCGCTATAAAAAATAATGATATACAAAAATTGCTAAATTTATGTGTACTCTCAAAAATACTAACTTTATCTAAATCCCAAACTATAAAAACCTCTGATACAAAAATACTAATAACACTTGCAATTGCAGTCACACTTGTAAGCCGATAGTCTGTATAAATAGTAGTCATCATAATTGCTACGATAAATACATAATACATTGCCGAAAAAGTTATGTGTACTGTAAAAAGAACAAAACATATTGCTACAAATATTAGAGATACTGAATAAATTTTGGATTTATTTGAAAGTTTTTGTGATTTAACTATTATAAAATCAATTATAATTAAAAATAAATTTATAATACTTGGCGCAACTATAAACTTTAAAACAAACATACCTTTTGTGGTAGTCATCATATCTGAATTAATTAATATATTTCCCATAAAAAATTCAACTATAAATGCAAATAACACCAATCCCACAGTAGTTTTGTAATGTAACAAAAGCCACCTAACATCTATTCTTTCATGGGCTTTTTTTATTTCTACGATTCTTGTATCTTCAAAATTTTTGTCTTCATCTGACAAAAAATATCTAGTATTCATACGAATTCCTACCTAAAATATATTTTATAAAAATGCATTATTTTAATATTATACGCTTTTCTAAATAAAGTTACAATTAATATCTATTATTTAGTTTTTTATTTAATTTTTTTGGTATAATCTAATTAATAACAAATTTGGGGGAGGATTAAAAATGGAAATTAAATCAAATGAAAGTATTGAACAAAAAGCTTTTAATCTAAGTACGCTTAAGCTAATAGCAATTTTTGCAATGGTAATAGACCATATGGCTTTTGCATTTGTACCTTATGACACACCGTTATCTATAATGATGCATTTTGTAGGACGCATTACTGGTCCAATCATGTTTTATGCTGCTGTAGAGGGATACCATCATACTAGGAATATAAAAAAATATATTTTTAGACTATTTATATTCGCCATACTAAGTTATTTTCCCTTTATGCTATTTAAAGCTCATGGAGTTATCTCTGAAATGCGTTTCTATGATTTTAATGTAATTTATACTATAATGCTTGGTGTAATAGCTATTTATGTTCGTAGAAATATAAATAATTTCATTCTAAAAATATTATTACTCTCATTAATTGTGTGTATGAGTCTCACCTCAGACTGGGGCTATTTAGGTATATTCATCATAATGACTTTTGATTTTTATTATGGTAATTTTAAAAGTCAAGCTTTTGCCTATACGCTTATAGTAATATTTGCTGCAGGTCTTATAAGCCTTATTAATCCTCTATATTCTATAATATATTCAGGCGAATGGGATTTTAATATGGATTATTATTTTTACAATATAGAAACCGCTGGTATGTTCTTGCCAATATATTTATTGAAATTCTATAATGGAGAACGTGGATCTTCTAGTGCATGGAATAAGTGGCTTTTTTATATTTTCTATCCAGCCCATCTATTAATAATTGGTGGAATACAATATCTTATTAATTTAAACTAATATAATAATAACCAAGCTGATAATATTAATCGGCTTGGTTATTTGCTATAACTTTGATTAAACTTTCGACAATTTTAGGATCAAATTGAATTCCAGCAAATTTTAGAAGTTCTTCTACGGCTTCTTTGTGAGTTTTAGTTTTTCTATATGGTCTATCATGAACCATAGCTTCATAGGCATCTACTACACATATAATCCTAGACAGTAATGGAATAGCTTCTCCTTTTAGTCCATCTGGATATCCACTTCCATCCCATGCTTCATGGTGATGAAGAATTATTTCTGATATATTTCCCATATTATTTATTGATTTTATTATTTGATATCCAAGTTCAGAATGCCGTTTTACTTCTTCATACTCATCTTCTGTAAGCGGTGATTTTTTATTCAAAACTTCATACTTAACACCAATTTTTCCAACATCATGGAAATGAGATGCTAAACTAAGCTTTCTTAAATCATCAGCTGTCAAGTTCAATGCCTCTCCTATTTTCACAGCTAAATCATGAATAAATTCAATATGCATTTTTTCTATTTTATTACCTTCTATAAGATTTAAAAAAATAGAATCTAAGGTTTTCTCTCTCATCAATTGGCTCTCATGCAATTTTTCTTTATACATCATCTCATCTGCTTTTTTAAAAAGATAGTCTAAACTCATATGTTCTGTCACCATCGTAGCGCAGCCAATAGATATTGAACCTACTGCCCCTTGGATTTCTATATCTGAAATTCTTTTCTTTATTCTGTCAGCAAGTATAATTGCATCCTCTTCAGGTGTTTTAGGCAGTAAAATAGAAAACTCATCTCCTCCAATTCTTGCGACAATATCATCTGCTCTAACGCAAACTCTCATTGCCTCTGAAGATTCTATTAATAGTTTATCTCCAGCTTGATGTCCAAAAACATCATTAACAAGTTTTAGCCCATTAATATCAAGTAGTAAAATGGATAGTGGTAGATTCCTTTCATTACTTAACCTTGCATACTCTTCCTCAAAAAATCGTCTATTATAAAGTCCTGTAAGCTGATCATGATAACTTAGATACTCTATCTCTCTTATCACCTTTTGAGAATCCGTTATATTTCTTAGAATTAAATAAATTTCATATTCCGACAAATACACCATTCTAGCTTCATAATCTATACTTTCATCGTTATATATTAATTGATATTTAAATGATTCTGTTTTTTTGCTGTTTATAACCATATGCAATTTTTCTATAGTGATTTCAAAAAAATGTGGTGGAAAAACTTCATCCATACTTTTTCCAACAAAGTTCTCAGGAAAATCTATAAGTTCATCGTGATTTCCACCTTCCCATTCTAGGAAAACACCTTCAGAACTCACTTTAAATATTGCATCTGGAAATAAACTCACAATAGTTTTGTATTTAAGTTCACTTTCTTGCAACAATTTATTTTTATCTAAAATTTCTGCACTGCGCTCTTCTACTTTCTTTTCAAGCGTAACATTTATATTTTCAAGAACCTTTTGTTTTTCTAAGATGTCTTTTCCTTGAGATTTTATAAGTTTTACCATACCTATAATTTCTTTTCTCAATAAAGAAATCTCATCATTTCTATTTTCTAAAGAACATATTAATCTTTCACTCCCGCCTTCTGCTGCAGCATGAACATCTCTACTTAATAAAAGTATACGCTTTAACAAAAGCTTATCCCAAAATCTATAAATCAATATCCCAATCCCTATTACAAGCACCACTGTCCAAAATAAAAGTGTATTAACTCCCATATTTCCAATAAGATACATGTCCCGATCAAGCGTTACTTGAAGTTTCAGTATAGGATTAAAAAACACATCTTTTAAAATTATTTCGCTAATTAATTTTTCATTAGATACTATTAAAATTGAGTCACAGCATAATAATTCTGAGCCATGATTAAATGCATCTCCATAATTATATGGCTTAATTTCAAGATTTAGCATATACTTTTCTGACATTTGCCTAATCAAATCATCATCTAATTTTTCACATACTATTAAACTCCCCATAGTATCCCCAGTTCCATTTGAAAGTGTTATTGGATGCATTGCAAAAATAATAGGCCCCTCATAAGAATCTATAATCCCACTTATAAACTTATTTTCTGTTTTATTAGAAATACTTAGTTTTTTTAGTTCTTCAATCTGTTTTTTGTCTATAATGCTGTTTTTATTATGCTCTATATAATTATCCATCAAATTTACATTGTAAAAAATTTCTTCATTTTTATCTACATATATCATATTATCAACTTCTATATTGTATAAACTTTCATAATTCAAATTTGCATCTATATATTTTTTAGTAGGATTATTCATAAAATAGTAAGTCTCATTCCAAGCAGACCAATCGTATGCAATTCTTTCCAATTTTCTAAATTGATTTTCAAACCCGTTAACTGCAAGTTTAGATTGTTCTTCAACATATGTTTTTTCAAGATCCTTAATACTTCCGAGCATAATAAAATTTACAATTACTACAACTGCTAACATCAAACAAATAAATTGTACTGTAAGAATAAGAGTCATTTCGCTTCTAAGACTTATATTTATTTTTTTCATGTTTTGACTCCTTTCTCTTTTAATTTGATTATATGATGATTTATACCCGTAAATATTATCCTTTATTCTCTTAACCATTTTCTAAAGGTTGTATTTGTTATTAATTTAAAGTAAAATATTTATAAATAATTTAACTAATAACGCAAGGAGTATTAAAATGATTATATGGAATCCTTGGCATGGATGTAAAAAAATAAGTCCTGGTTGTCAGAACTGTTATGTATATAGTATTGATAAAAAACACAAAAAAGACAGTTCCATCGTATATAAAACAAATAATTTCAATCTTCCATTAAAACAAACCCGCCAAAAAAAATATAAAATACCATCTGGAGAAATTGTCTATACCTGTCTTTCTTCTGATTTTTTTCTTGAAGAAGCTGATAATTGGAGAAATGATGCTTGGCAAATAATCAAGCTTAGAAAAGATCTGCATTTTTATATAATAACTAAACGTATACATCGGTTTGAGGTAAATCTTCCTAGTGATTGGAATGATGGTTATGAAAATGTTACGATTTGTTGTACTACAGAAAATCAAGAATTTGCTGATTTTAGACTACCTATATTTTTAAATACACCGATTAGACATAAGCAAATAATTTGTGAGCCCCTTTTAGAAAAACTAGACATTCTATCTTATCTAACGCCTGAAATAGAAGAAGTTATTGTAGGTGGTGAATCTGGAAATTATGCACGTATATGTCGCTATGAATGGATTCTAGATATACGCCGTCAATGTATCCAAAAAAATACAGCTTTTACATTTAGACAAACTGGGTTTCGTTTTGAAAAAAACTCAAAACTTTATCTAATTCCTAGAAATATACAACATTCACAAGCGAAAAAAGCAAATATCGACTATCCCTAGCTCTAAGCTTATTTCTTAGATAGATATATTTGCTTTTTTTATATTTTTTTATATTTTATTTTAGTATATTATCCTCAGCTATTTCAACAACTACACATTTAGTAAGACTATATATTATCCATAAAGACGATACTCCTCCATAAATTAGGCATGCTCCAATAAACATAAGCATCGTAACTGCTACACTAAATGGGTTAAATAGCATAACTATTCCAAGTGTAGATTTTACAAAAGCCATTATAAACGTTACTAACCAATTTTGATATCCCAAAACCTTGAGCTGCCTAGCCTTCGTAATATCCGCTAAACCACTTGCTAGAATAAAAATTCCAAAAATCAAAGGAATTATCGATATAATAATATCTGTGCGTATTATAAAAAATATACCTACCCCAATAAGTATGATGCTCCATACAAGTAAAAATTTCCCACCTTGGGATGTTTTCATTAATTTCAAGGTATTCATCAAGCTGAGTAGCCCCTGTACTAGTATTATCCCTCCAAGCAAATAACACGCTAACCTACTTGTAGCTTGAGGATAAAATAACAGTAACAATCCTGAAACGATTGATATTATAGCAATTAATCCAAAACCTTTTTTAAATTCTGCGTAAAAGTTCTCCATGATAAAATCTCCTTTCTTATTCATAAGATGCTTCAAGTCCATTTTCTTCAGCAAGAGTTTTTACTACGGTAAATATTATTATTGCAGCCAAACTTGCCGTTGTATTATCCAAATCAAACCTCGGAGATACTTCTGCAATATCAAAACTACATACTTTTTTAGATTTTAAAATATATTTTATAAGCTTTAAAACTTTTTCAGGATATAACCCAAGAGGTTGCGGCGCGCTTACGCCTGGAGCATGTGCCGAAGAAAATACATCTGCACAAATAGTCAAATACAGTGCATCATTCTTTTTTATAAAGCTATCAAGCTTCTCCGTAATGCTCCAAATATCTGCAAGTTCTATATCTTTTGCCAATAAATACTCTACTCCTAATCGATGCGCTGTTTTAAATAAATCTACCGTATTTCCACTTTTTTGGATGCCTAAACAAAGATAATTATATGAATAATTATTTTCACTACAATAATCTGCTATCTGTCTAAACATAGTACCTGATGTACCTTGTTCACAATAAGGTCTTATATCAAAATGCGCATCAAAATTTATAATTCCTAAATTAGGTTTATTCTCATTTTTAAGAAAATATTTATGCGTTCCATGAAAATTTCCAAGAGCTACTGCGTGACCACCACCAAGCACTATAGGAAAAAGTCCTAATTCTAATATTTTATTTACTGCATCCTCTAAATTTTTTTGCACAGTTTCCAAAGAATCATCTTCTGGAATAAGATTTCCCGCATCGTATATTTTGAGCCCTTCTGAAAAGGCACAAGGTCTATTCATGAGTTCCTTTCGAATACTATTTGGACCTTTAGCTGTACCTATTCTGCCTTTATTTCTGTTTACTCCAATATCGCTACAAAAGCCTATTAGTGCTACTCCAAATTGATGGTCTAAATCTTCTTTTTTTATAGTTCTTAAATCTATTGATTCAATCCATTGATGCCATCTAAACGCATCATAATTATCCTCACTATCTATTCTTCCATTCCAATAATCCTTGTCTACAACCTCATAGCCTGATAATAAAAATGAAATTCCCTTGTTCATAAATATTCCTTTCCTTTATAGTAGTTGCATTTATCTAGTTAAATAATTTCTTGAACCCTTCCCACAATACCATTTTCTAGCATTACTTTAATTCCATGAGGATGATTAGAAGAATTTGTAAGTATTTTCCCTACTATCCCCTGTGTTAATTTTCCACTTCTTTGATCCTGTTTTTGCACTACTAAAACCGTTGCTCCAATTTTAATGTCATTTCTTTTTTTACCATTCATATACAATATCTCTTTTCTTATTATAAACTATATAATTCACTTTTTAAACTTTCAAGTATACTCTCTTTTGTTTCTATTTCATCATGACTTATTATATATTTTTCAAAATCAAGTGATTCTATCACCTCAATATAAGCTTTTAGTTTTAACTTATCGTATGCTCCATCAAGATAATTAAAATCCCCATATCCAGCATCTCCTACAAATAAAATTTTCTCGCTTGGAATATGAACAATAACCGCATCATCTGTATGTGGCGATAGAATATGTTTTAATATACATTCAATTCCACCTAAGTCTACGATTAACTCATCTTTAAATATAATATCCCCTGTTTTAACTATAATATCAGAAAGATTTTCATATTCTTTTACAATATGTTCTCTACAAAATTCTATATCAAGCCCCTGCTCTATTCGCTTGTACATTTCTTCATTTGTCCAAGTCCAAGTCCTCATTTCTTCAAGCTTCTTATTACAAGCTTCCAAAACTAAACTCTTCCCCGGAATACTAGCCATAGCAAAGGTGTGGTCCCAATGATAGTGGGTTATAACCGTATAATCTGGCATTGGTAAACCATTCTCATTTATATGCTTACAAAATAAATCATTATGTGCTTTTGAATTCCCTGCATCTACTGCTAAACAGTATTTATCTCCTTTTATAAACCCTAAAACTGGTCTATCACTTTCTCTTTCATAATCCATGAAATAAACTCTTTCAGAAATCTGATTAAATCCCATCTATGCGCTCCTTAAATATCCTATTTGTAATTATTATAACATATTTATATAAACTTAAGCTATTTTAAACTGACCTAATAATTTTTGTTTTCTTGAATCAATTAATTTTGTATGTTAATATAAGCTTAGTATTATGAAATTCCTATAAAACAAGTTTATGTTTTTTAAAAAAGGAGAAAATTTATGTATCAAATTTCAAACTTTAAAGACAATGATGATATCAAAACACTAGATACCTTAGGTGCTTTTTCGGTAATTGAATACCAGAGAGATTTAAGTGTTATGCCTGAAAATGCTATGAATGCATACTTTTGTAATGCTATGAACGTACGTAAACGTCAAGTAGTGTGTGAACTTCAACATTCAAACATAACACTACAAGCTGGTGCAATGCAGTGGACTGTTGGAGATGTTAATGCAACGACAGGAATAAAAGGCGTTGGAGATTTTTTTGGTAAGGCTATAAGAGGTAAAGTTTCAGGAGAATCTGCTATTAAGCCTGAATATACAGGATCTGGTACTCTTGTATTAGAACCTACCTACAAACATATACTTCTTATAGATGTTGCTGACTGGAACGGCTCTATAGTATTAGATGATGGGCTATTTCTTGCATGTGAAGCGAGTCTTCAGCATAAGGCAGTTATGCGCTCTAACCTTTCATCAGCAGCACTTGGGGGAGAAGGCTTGTTTAATCTAGGAATCACAGGAAATGGCATACTTTGTTTAGAATCGCCTGCTCCAAGAGAAGAGCTTATCGAAGTAACTTTAGATAATGACACGCTTAAAGTAGATGGTAATTTTGCAATTGCTTGGAGTGGAAGTTTAGAATTTACTGTAGAACGTTCTGGAAAATCATTAATTGGTTCGGCTGCTTCTGGAGAAGGGCTTGTAAATGTATATCGTGGAACTGGAAAAGTATGGCTTGCTCCTATAACTAGAGGTCTTGCTTAATAATAACTAAAACCAAGCTTAACATAAAACTAAGCTTGGTTTTAATTTTTAATTTGAATAAAATATTTTAAAAATTAGAATCCTAGTACATCTGCAAGATAACTTACTGCGTCTAAATAACTATAGTTATATACATCTTGAAGTACTGATAATAATGCATCATATCCATAATTATTATCATCAAGTATTTCCATAACTTTGTCTTTGTCACAACCAATGTCTCTTAGTGTATTCGCACAAGTTGATGCCCCATAGTCAAGATCTTCTATTACACTACCTATCGCATCATAACTCATATTTGCATAATCATGCATAGCTTCAGCTACATCACCAACGCCGTATTTTTGATCAAGATACTTAAATAAATCATTATTAGATACTGTACATACAAGCTTTGTAAGTTTTACAACAACTTCAAGTTTATATCCTAAATCACCTATCTTGTTTGATAATTCCATATAACCAAGTACATACACCCCATCTACAGCTGCTGCAATAACGTCTTCATTAAAACCTACTCTTAATAATATTCCTATAGTATCCAGTCCTGCTTCCCCAAGTTCTCCTGCCAAAATATTTGTTATTACACTTGCTGCAATATCTTGCTCTTTAAGAATTAGTGCTAGCTCCATCGAAGATATATTATACCCTATTTTTACAGCTGCCGCTGCAAATTCAAAATCAGAATATAAACCTTCTATAGCATTTATTGCTACAAATACCCCTAGTTCATTAACTTGTTGAAGCGCATTTGCTATAACTGGAGCATCAAAACCTACAAGCTTCAAAATTGGTGCTGCAACTGCATACTCAAGTTCAAATACATTTTTTAAAGCCCAGTTTATATCGACTGCACTAAAACCATCTTCTTTAAGCGCTGTAGCAGTTTCTTCAGCAGTTGTACCAAACTCCTCAATCAAATCCGAAGATATTTCTTCTGCACTTTTTCCTTGAAGATGAAGCTGTCTTACTCTTATGTTTAAATCTTTAAATACAATAAATTTTACAGGTATTGTACTTATTATTTCTGTTGGAGTGTATACTTCCTCAGAAATAAGCATTCTAGGCATATCTTGTTCTTCATCACCTTTTATATAGAGTGAAAATTTAACACTTTCATTTTTTTCGATTTTAAAATCTTTAAATAAATAAACATACATTCCATTTTTTACATCAAAAGCGTCTATCATAACTGTTTTTGAAGAATCTGAAAGCGAACTAATTTCAAGTTCAATTATATCTGATAATAAATCATCAAATTCATTTTCATATATAGTCTTGGCATTTGACATAGTGCGAGGCTGTGCTGCTATAGGAGGTAAAAAATACGCACTCTTTGTAGGCTCTTGTGCAAACGATATTTGTGAAATAGTTAATGAAATAATTAGTAAAAGAGAAATTACTGCTTTTCCAATTTTTTTTAATTTCAACACTCTAAACACCCCCTTATAAAATTTTCAAATCCCCCGCTCTCAGTCTTTTATATGTTATACCCTTTATTTTATCACAATAAACCCATTTGAAAATACACTTCTAAATATGCTTTTATATTGATATAATATAGTTATATTTCCTAAAAATATCTAATTGGAGGTAACAATGAATAATCAGTATTCTGAAATTCTACTTATAGGCGGCGGGCATAGTCACCTAAAACTTCTATACTTGGCTAAGGATGACAAAGACTTTGTATGATATCTTCATGGTTTGAAGATATTTATTCAAAAGAAGATATAACTATAGATGTATTTAAACTTTGTAATACGCTTGGTGTTAAGTTTATCTTAGGAGAAGTTACGAAAGCCGCTCCTGGCACTAATAAAGTTTTTTTGTCCAATGGCACACAATTAGAATATAGAATCGTAAGCTATGACTTAGGATCACTCTCATTAACCGATACTTATAGTGATTTAATAAAGAACTCATATACCATAAAACCTTTTAATAATGCTTCTGAAATCAAAAAAATCTTTAAAGAAAAGCCTTATGGTAATTATTGTATAATTGGCGCTGGTGTTTCTAGTATTGAAATATCAGGCGCTATTGCAGCTTCAATTGGAAATGGTGCCAAACTCGACTTAATAACTAAAGACTTAGGACTTATGCCCTATTCCCAATTAAATTTAAAACATTCTATAGAAAAAAATCTAAAAAAATATCCCTGTATTTCGATAAAAAAATACAAAGCTCGCAAATGGCAACTAGCAATATATAATATGGGAAATCACATAGCTATATTTCACTACGGCCCATTTGTATTTTCTGGAAAAACTGCTTGGCATATAAAAAAATGGATTGATACTAGATATATAAAACAATATAAGCAGCTTTATGAAAATAAATAATTCTAATGCACTACCGGACTATAGCTTATAAACTTGCCTTTGTTTTTTAAAAGTAATGTCTGAGGCATAATATCTTGCCCTTCGTAATTATATGTTGTTTCTCCAAAATTAGCTACTACAAAAATATCATCTCCATATTTACACATTTGAACTGTTCCATCCTCTAAAAGATTTTTAAAATCTGTCATTTCTTTTGTAATAACATCTTTACTAAATTTTGACCAAAATTCATTATGTTTAACTATATCTTCTTTGTAAAGTTTCCATTGTTCTTTATCTAAATGATATAGCGGTGGCACATTGTAAAGGACTTCCCTAAGCATTCTATTTTTTTCAGCTCCGATAATTTTAAAAGTAGACCAGTCCCAATGATATGTCGTTATAACAGAGTCATTATACACAAGCTTATACAGAGGTATATCATACTTAGTATCTACAAATATTTTGTATAAATCTTCTTTTATCGGCACTCTTTTTGAAAAATGCTCAGGTACCCCACCTGTTGCACTATAGTATTTACCCATATAGTATTTACTATCTTTATTTTTGCTCATATCCTCGTCCATCCAAGAAAAAGTTCTAAGTTCTATTCCATGTGCAAAGGCAATAGAAGATGCTGCAAAATCATGACCTCCTTCGGAACCTATAACCATATTATATTTATCTTTTATATAATTCATCCTATCTAAACGTGCTGCTAAATCCTGCTGCTGAGTAGTGATATGTTCTTTGGAATAATCATCATAAATTTCACCAGTTGCATCACAGTCAATAAACCATGAATTAAACTTAATTTCAGGAGATAATATACTTTCCATTCTTTCTTTTACAGATGGTAATGATAATGTAGGATTAAGTTTTCTGCCTACATCTTTAAAGCCTGAAACTTTCTCACCATTTTTATTTGTAACTGTAGCGTTCTCATATAAAGAAGTATCTTTAAAATCTGCTGTAATCCACTTGGACTCACCATTTTTATGAATAGAATGATATGAATCATAAGTTGCTGCCAAGTAGCCACTATCTATTGCAGTTTTTGTAAGTTCTGGTTTTGCAAATGCCTGTTCCCAACTATGAAGTCCAATCCAAGCTTTATCGATTCCCGATTTTTTTAAATTTTTTATAAGTCCTACCGTTTCATTATCTATCCAACTTTTAACAGGGCTAAATACTTTTGGAAATTTTTTTACAATTTCATTTTTATCTTCTGTTTTAAAAACTTCACTTAAATATTTACATATGCTATTTTTTTGATATTGACTTACATAATCCTGTGTAGAAATTCCATTTATAATATTTTCTATTTCTGCATTATTTTCTACGTTTAAATCCGATAATAAAATACTGCGAAACTCCTGTTTTTTTAATGCAATTCTAAAGTCTTTCCAATTAATATCTTCTGGTGAAATAAGAAGTTCTCCTGCCAAGTAAATATGTGGCGCTCCATACAATTTTTTTATATTAGAATTCTTCTTCGCCTTTTCTTCTAAAGTTACAAAATCCCCTTTTTCAATAACATAATCCCTGTAGATTTTTGCTACTGATGTAGGATTGTTTTCAGTCACATAAATTCTAAATTTATTCTGCTTATTTTTATCCATTTGAGGATAACTGTGATTTAACGAAAATGAAATCTCATCAGCATTATCAAATTTAAGCGTATTTCTAAATGAATTTTCCAAAATAAACATTACCGAATAATCATTTTGCACTGAAGCCCAAAATGGCATTGAAAGTTGTTCTATCACCTCAAATTCCTGCCCACTCAGATAGTTTGCCCAAACTGAGTCTTTGGATGGGACACGCTTACCTTCTCCAAATGGTAAAAAATAAGTTTCTCCAGATATTTTAGGCCACTCAAATTCATTGTCAGCGTCTGTATTTGAGGTAATGTTTACTTCAACATATCCCGCTTGAGATTTCACTGATACCTCAACATCATCTTCTGGATATGTCCATTTGGTTTCTGCTCCATTTTGAGAAAAATCTTCTACTTTTCTATGCTTTGTAGGATTTGATACCAGAACAGACTTATCTTCGTTTATAACACTTATAGCAAAAGTTTCTGGATTGACCTCATATTTTACAAGGTCTTTCTTTTTGGTATCATCTGCATAACATCCTGAAAACAATGTCAAAGAAAGTAACAGCGTGCACGCTCTTTTTAATAAACTAAATTTCATTTTTAATAATCTCCTTTTTCAATTTTACCTAAGTATATATTCTTGATGTTACATCCGTTTGACAAAAATATTTAAAAGTAAAATTTAAAAGAGATAATATTATTTTTTATATCACAACTATATGCTATTTTGTATTTTTCGCATACATTCTTTACTATAGATAGTCCTAATCCTGTTCCCGACATATTTTTATTTCTCGATTTTTCGGCAACATAAAAAGGCTCCCATATTTGATTAATATCTATTTTTACTTCATCATTTATATAATTTTGTGCTATAAATACGCACTCAGTTTCATTTTTATAAAGCTTTAGTTTGAAATTTCCATCTTTAGCATATTTAATTGCATTTGAAATTATATTTGAATATATTATATCTATAGCTTCCGCATTTAAATTTACTACAATTCCATCTTGTATTTCATGAGTATCAGAATTTCCAACGCTTTCATTTTGTAAACGATATTCCTCTAAAATAGTCTTTAATTTCATGCTTATATCTATAGAATGCCACTCACATTCTTGATGTTTTAATTTTTCCAGTTTGAGTAAACGCTCCACCATATGCTCCATTTTAGTATTTTGAACTATAATTGTATCAAGAAAAGTCCCATCATCAAGTCCATCCTTTAGACCACAAGCATATATTTTTATAAGCGATATTGGAGTTTTTAAATCATGAGAAACATTTGCTAAGAGTTCTTCCATCTGCTTATTTTTTTGATTTAACAAGACATGAGATTCTTGAAGCTTTTTGCTCATCGTGTTTATATCATCTGCCAATAGTTCAAGCTCATCGTGGGTACGGATTTCAATTGTTTCAAAATTAAGTTCTGAAATTGCTTTTGAAGTTTTTCTTATTTTTTGAATAGGATATGTTATTTTGCTTACTAAAAAAGATATACATAGAAATAGAATAAAGCCAGTTCCAATAAATACGATAATATTTACCTTATTTATTAAAATCAAAGTTTTTTCTAATGATGGTATTATTTTGGCTATAGCAATAAATTCGTCTCCTATTAAAATATACTCTACCAGCAAACTATAATTTAAATTTTCCTGATTATAAATTTTGATTTTCCGCGCTTTATCAACAACGTCTTCGTAGTCTTTATCCCAAAGCCAGTATTTTTTTAGACTTATCCCTCGTTTACGGAATTCTTCAATCAGCATTCCATTTAAGACATCATTATCCTCAGAATCCTTGACTCTAACAATAATCACATCTTCTGAATTTTCAATAGCTCTAATATTTTTATCAATATCAGAATGCTCCTCTAACAAAATATCGCTTATATGTTGAAGCTGTTTTTTCTCATTATATAAAAAATATCTTTCAATAAAATTTAAATTTACATAAAGGGAAACTGACCCTACAATAAAAAGGATTGTTCCTATGCTTATCAAAAATTTTCTATTTAATTTGCTCATTTGGTTCATCCAATCTATAACCTATTCCCACAAATGTAGTGATGTATTCTTTTCCAATTTTATCTCTAAGGCGTTTTATATGAGTGTCCAGCGTCCTCTCATCCCCATCATATTCTAATCCCCATACAGTTTCTATAAGTTTATTTCTTGATAGAGTAGTGCCTTTATTTTTCATAAGATACTCAAGTAAAAGCCACTCTTTGTTAGTAAGCTTAAGTTCCTTTCCTCTTACAAATACTGTACTTGTTTTAAAATTAAGTGAAATGTCTTTGCATTTTAATTCATTTTCAAGGTTAAACATTTTTTCAATGCGTAATAAAAGAAGCTGTGGTTCAAATGGTTTTTTTATATAATCATCTGCCCCTTCTTTTAAGCCGATTATCTCATCAGAAACTTGACTTTTCGCTGTAAGCATAATTATTTTCACAGGTATTTCTAAAGCTCTAACCCGCCTACATAACTCTACCCCACTCATATGAGGCATCATCCAATCACTTATAATTAAATCATAATTTTGATTGTAAAGTTCTTCTAAAGCCTGCTCTCCATCAGTCGCAATCCCAACTTCATGTCCTGCTTTTTCTAAATATAAGCGAATTATTTTAAGCATATCCAATTCATCTTCAACAACTAGAATCCTAATATTCAACACCCCTTTTTTATATACAACAAGGCTGTCAAAAATGACAGCCCCATATTTTTATATTTACATATTTTGTAAAATTTCTATTATTGTTTGCAAATTTGATTTATTAAATTTTATATTTTCAAATTTTTTTTCTATATCCTTTGTGCCTGAATATGCAAGTTTTATATATTCTAGCATATCTTTTCTAGAAAGATTTTTATTTTCAGTTAAATTCCCATTTAAAATTCCTAATTTATTTGCCATCATTTCTATTTCTGAATTTGTAGAAAAAAGTATTCCTGTTTTTACATAAAGAAGATTACTCAAAAATTCAGTTTGCAACATACTCTCATCTTCATATTTTAAGATACTTACTGATGGAGTTGTAGTTTCAGTGGTCTTTGCAGTTCCTGATTTTATATTTTCTTTTTGTATATCTTGAGATTTTCCTAAAAGTTCTGATATAGTAACTAACTCATACCCTTTATTTTGTAAACCTTTTATAATATCAGGAAGGGCTTTATATGAATTAGAACTACTAGCTGTATGCATAAGCACGATGTTCCCATTTCCTGAATTTGAAACCACATGCTTTGTAAGCTGCATAGGTGTTTTGCCTTTCCAATCCTCGGTATCTACATTCCACATAACTATATGTGAATGTCCCGTATCCGCTGCGGCCTTTAAGACTGTTGAATTATGAGAACCATATGGTGGACGAAGATATGGTTTCATTTCCTGTCCTGTAATATTTTTTAATAGAGTTTGACTTTTTAATAATTCATTCTTAACTTTAGCATAGGACAACTTTGTGAGCTCCGGATGAGAATATGAATGATTCGCAACATCATGTCCTCTTGATACTATATCCTTCATAAGTTCAGGATTCTTTTCAATAAACGAACCCACAAAGAAAAAGGTTGCCTTTACATTGTATTTATCCAAAGTATTTATTACTGAACGTACATTTTTTGCTGACCCACCATCATCAAAAGTAAGACTCATCTGTTTAACATTTGGATTTCCTCTATTTATAACCGCTGGGTTTGCATAAGACACTGGAATAATTAATATAAATATCATTATAAAAACTATTGAAATTCTATGGAAATTTTTTATTTTTTGTTTTTTGATAGATTTCATTACAGCCTCCAATACTATATATTATGTGACAATCTTCGCTGTAATCATTCTACACAAATAAAATACAATAATCTTTACAAATTTATTAAGCTTTAATTTCCACATTCATCACTGTGTTTATGATCATGACAAACCGAACCAGTTGATTTAAGATTTCCTTGAAGATATGCTATTGCAGCTTCTTCTGCTTGTCCTCTTGCTCCGACAATTACTTCTATTCCCTTTTCGTTGAAAATTTCTATTGCACCAGCTCCCATTCCACCTGATATTACTACATTTACACCCATATCATTAAGAAAGTTAGGAAGAAATCCAGGCTTATGTCCTGGATTTGGTATAGACTCTACTTTTACTATTTCACTGTTTTCTGTTTCAAATATATTAAAATTTATACAATGTCCAAAATGCTCTGTTACTATTTTATTTTCACTTGCTACTGCTATTTTCATTATTTTCTCCTCCGTTTAAATAAGAATTTCCAAAGTATTTTTATAAACTTCTTTTACAGCATTTCCAGCTGCACATTCTACATCAATTACTGTAAGTCCTTTATTTATAGCTTTTACTGCCTCAGCATCAAATGGAATTTTTCCTGTAAAAGCTATATTTTTTTCTAAACAAAAATCCTCTATGCTCTTTGAGTTTTCAAGATTTGTATCATATTTATTTATACAAACTGCAAGCTTTGTTTGAAATGCTTCTGCAGTCTTTATAACTCGTTTCATATCACTAATACCCGATATTGATGGTTCTGCAACAACAAGTACCATATCTACTCCACTTATTGAAGCTATAACTGGGCACCCAATTCCTGGCGAGCCATCAATGATTGATATATCAGTATCCATATTAGTAGAAATCATTTGCTTTTTAACTTCAGTAACAAGCATTCCTGAAGTTCCACTCCCCATCTTGAGTTGTGCAGTAGAAAACACTCTTTCGCTATTAGAATACAGCATCAAATCTCCTGCTACTGCAGGTTTTAAAGTTATTGCACCTACTGGGCATACTAATTCACAAGCCCCGCAACCTTCACAAGCATAATAATCTATTTGATGTTTTTCATTTACTACTAATATTGAATCAAATCTACAATTTTTCCTACACAAATCACAATCAATACAGATATCTTCATTTATTTCTGCTTTTGGAAGCCCATAATAATCTTTTTTTATTGGCTCCTCAGTTTCATTCATTATTAAATGAAGATTTGGAGCATCTACGTCACAATCTGCATATGCTTTAGCATTTAATAATTTTATAAAAGCTCCTGCAACCGTAGTTTTTCCAGTGCCACCTTTTCCACTAAGAATTAATAGCTGTTTCATTGCGCACCTCCAAAATTACAGTTTGAAGCAGTTTTGCAAAAAGCTCCTTATATTTATCATTTTTCCTTACTAAAATTTCTGCATTTGAATTTAGCTTTCCTATTTCAGCATCAAATGGAATTTTTTCTAATATTTTGATTCCATTTTCTATGCAAAATTTTTCTGAAGGATTTTCTCCCTCAAGACATTTGTTAAGTACAACCCCAAATGGCTTATCAAACAATTTTACAAGATCATAAACCATCTTCAGATTATGCGTTCCAAATATAGTAGGTTCTGCAACTAAAATACAATAATCCGCATCTTTTATGCTCTCCATTACGATACATGCACTTCCAGGAGGACAATCAATTACATTAATAATATCTTTTCCAGTTTTTTCTGGCAATATTTTTTTTATTATAGGAATACCTGAAGCCTCACCTGTATTTAGTATCCCTGTTACAACCTCTACATTTACAGAAGTCCCTCTTTGTATTTCTCCTGTGACTTTATTCTTCTCAAACATTGCACCCTTAGGACATACCAGTATACAGCCTCCACAAGAATGACATACGTCTTCAAATATAAACGGCTTTTCACCAACTAAAGCCAGGGCATTAAAATTACAAAAATCTATACATTTTCTGCATCCATCACATAGTTCCTTATCCACATAAGGAATTTTTACTGTAACTTCCTCTATTTCAATATTTTCTGGTTTGAAAAAAAGATGTCCATTTGGTTCTTCAACATCACAATCAATATAGACTGATTTTTCTGCAGCTGCCGCAAGGTTTACTGACAAAAGCGTTTTTCCTGTTCCACCTTTACCACTCAGCACCGCTATATCCATGTTACTTTCCTCCATTACCATGAAATCCTTCATGAATTTCTTCAAGTAAATTTAACTTTCCTTCATTAAAAGAATTTATGTTTTCATTAATAGAAGTTCCTAAGGTTTTGTATATTTTTATATTTGCTGCATTTATTACCATAGCTGCATTTTCTCCGCATCTTGGAGTAAGAAGTACATCAACCTTGTTATCTACAATTGATTGTGCTGCTTTTATTCCTGCTCCACCAGGACTTTGTGCTGCCGTATTTTCTATAAAAATACTCTTTTTGCTTTCTGTATCATATATAAGAAAATATGGAGTTCTTCCAAAAGATATGCACACAGGACTTTCCATGTTAGTTGAATCTACTGGTATTGCTATTTTCATATTCTTCTCCTATCATATTTAAATTCGATTTAAAGTTTATAGCTTATGCCATTTACAATTTTTATGATACTCTCGTTTTTGGCATATGTCAATAACTTTTTTAAAAGATAATTTTTATTTTATATAAAAAGAAAAGAAGTCTCCGTATGTTTGATATAATCCCACTTAAGTAGACATATGAAATAATTAAATTTCATTTATCTATGGAGGTGGGATTTTATTATGTCTAGAAAATCAAGTTATACTGTTGAAGAAAAAATAAAAGCATGTACCGACTATCTGTCAGGCTT
>JBGSPX010000042.1:0-27232 GCA_041738345.1 Proteocatella sp. | reverse complement strand
AGAGTCATATCAAATGGAAGTAGCTTATGCAAAACCAGACTCGCTGAAGCAGGAAGGCAACTACGAAAGTCGAAAGATATAAGTTTGCCACAGTATAAATGTCTACATTTTGTTAGAAATGTATATATTTTTCGTATCGGAGGTTTCTATGGTAAATGATGACAATATCGATAATAGATTTTATGAAAAACAAGATAGATTCAGCACTATAGATGAAGATGAACCTGCTGAATATCTGCTTTGTAATGAATATCCTAAGGCTAAATAAAGGAGTTTTTATGAAGAAATATGATGTAACTGCACTTGGTGAAATTCTTATAGACTATACCCCTCTTCCAAAATCCGAAACTGGAATGATGGTGTTTGAGCAAAACCCTGGGGGCGCTCCTGCCAATGTATTAGCCTGCCTTTCAAAATTAGGTAAACACACGGCTTTTATTGGTAAGGCTGGAAATGATATGCAGGGCAAATTTCTACAACAGACACTTATGGATGCCCAAATTGAAACCTGTGGCTTTATACTTGACGATAAATTTTTTACCACGCTTGCTTTTGTAAGCTTAGATGAACATGGCGATAGAAGTTTTGCCTTTGCAAGAAAACCTGGTGCTGATACACAGCTTACCTTCGAAGATGTAAACCTTGGTTTAATTGAAAACAGCAGAATTTTTCATTTTGGTTCTTTATCTCTTACTGATAATCCCGCTAGAGAAGCTACATTTTTTGCACTTGAGCATGCCAAAAAATCAGGTAGCATAATATCTTATGACCCTAATTATCGCCCGCTTCTTTGGAAATCTGAAGCTGATGCGATAAAAAAAATGCGTTCTGTACTTCCCTATGTAAATGTTATGAAACTTTCAGACGAAGAAGTATTTCTGTTAACAGGTGAGCATGATTTTGAAATAGCTACAAAAAAACTACTTTCCCAAGGCATTTCTATAGTCGCTATAACGCTTGGCGAAAAAGGGGCAATAGTTGCAAATCTCGAAGGATTTTTAGAAGTTCCTTCACAAAAAGTATCCGCAATAGATACGACTGGTGCTGGAGATGCTTTTTGGGGTGGATTTTTGTATAAACTTCTAGAGTCTTCTAAAAACCCGATGGAGCTTACCCTTTCTGAAATAAAAACTTTTGCTGAATTTTCAAATTCAGTTGCAGGTATATGCGTCCAAAGACGTGGTGCTATTCCAGCTATGCCTTCGCTTGATGAAATTAAGCTTTAAGTTTTAATATAGGAGAACCTAATGTCAAAGAAGGAAAATATTTTGAGAAAAGTCGGGCATATGTCACAGCTTGCCTATGCCCGTAATATACTTTACTGTGATGGTCGTGCTAAAAACTTAGCCGCTATTTTGGTGAAAAATGGCCCTCTGCAATTTGTAATTGCCAAAGATAAGTGCATGGATATAATTGAACTTAGCTATAAAGGTGAAAATATCAACTTTTTATCTAAAGCTGGACTTCAAGGTCTTGCTCACTATGATACTCACGATGCTGAAGCTCAGCGAAGTATTATGGGCGGCTTGTTCTTTACCTGTGGTCTTGACAATGTAGGACCCAATATAGATTCCTATCCTATGCACGGAAGAATAAGAAGCACTCCTGCTGAAAATATTGCTGTAAACTGTCGCTGGTTTGAGGATGAGTACATAATAACTATTCAAGGCGAAATGCGTCAAGCTATGCTTTTTGGTGAAAACTTCTTATTAAAACGAACTATAGAAACAATCTATGGCAAAAACTGTATAACAATTCACGATGAAATCATAAATGAAAGCTTTAAAACGCAGCCACTTATGCTTTTATATCATTTTAATATAGGTTATCCTCTACTTAATGAAGATTCCAAAATAAGTATAAATAGCGAAAACATCGTCCCTCGAGATGAACAGTCAAACATTGGAATTTCCGATTATCTAAATATAACCTTACCAGTTGATAATAAAAAAGAAGAGGTGTTTTATCATATTCTTGATAGCGAACACTGCTTTGCAAATATAAGAAATGATTCTATGACATTTGAATTAAAATTCAAAAAATCGCAGCTCCCATTTTTTACGCAGTGGAAATCTATGGCAAGTGGTGATTATGTGATGGGATTTGAGCCTGGAAATTGTCATGTGGAGGGTATTCTTAACGAAATGAAGCACAACACTTTGGAATACCTTAAACCACTGCAGAGTAAATTTATAGATTTAGAGCTAAATTTACTATAGATTCACCCCCCTGATTATGTTATATTAAAGAGTACATATGGTACTCAAAAAAAAGTTGCCAAAAAGGCGCTTTTTTTTTACACAAATTTTACATAAAAAATGTAAAATATAAAAAAGAGGGTATATATCTATAAAATACTTTATTGCTTTACAAATAAAACAGACAGTCAACGGAATTATTAAATTTTTATAGGCTGTAGAGGAGGATTACCATGGGATGGATTAACAAAAGTATGTCTCGAAAATTGCTTGCAATTTCAATCGTAATCTCACTGGTATTATTTACAATACTAGGGAGTATTATAGGAACTAGAATCAATACTATGATGACTGAACAAGCTAAGTCAGAACTATCATATGAGGCAACGCTTATAGCGGACAATTTAAATCTGTTTTTTGAAAAAAATGGAACGGTTGTAGAGCAAATGGCTACAAATCCATATGCTTTTGAACTTCTAAAGGATGTAAAAGTTCGTGAGGATAAATTTAAGCACCCTCATTTTAAAAATCTTGTGGATCAGATGAAAGCTATTATGGCTACTGATAGCAATATCGGGCTTGCTTGGTATGGAATAGTTGGAAGTTCTGATTTACTTTTAAATGACTACACTTACCAAGCAGCACCAGATTTTCCTGTAACTCAAAGACCTTGGTTTTTACAAATGGAAAAAACAGATGGTCTGACTTTTACTGATCCTTATCTAGATTCTATTACAAATGATCTTGTAATCACAATTGCCTATCCTATAAAAAATAATGGCAAGATAATAGGAAACTCTGCTATGGACCTAACAATAGGTTATATAAAAGAATACCTTTCTTCATTTAAAGTAGGTGAAACAGGAAACTGTGTGTTAATTTCTGCCGAGGGTACTATAGTTTATCACCCTGATGAAGAGCGCATAATGAAAGAGAATATGACTACTATGGAAGGCGAATTAGGTGAAATTGGAAAACGTATGGTAGCTGGTGAAACTGGTATAGCTGAATATTCCTTTGAAGGCACTGACAAATATATGGCCTTCGTTCCAATCGCTTCAAATGGATGGTCAATAGGCGTAATGATTGATAAATCAGAAACTACTGCTGCCGTAACTAGCTTCTTATCTTTAATTATAGGTATTTTTGTTATCGCAACCATACTTTTAGTATTTATATTCTACGCAGTTACATCTAGAGGCATAGTTGCTCCTATAAGAAAACTTACTGCTTTGACTGATGAACTAGCAGCAGGTAATTTAAATATTGATATTGATATAAAATCTGAAGATGAAGTTGGTCATCTAGCTAAGTCTATGCAGGCTTTAACCGCACGACTTTCTAGTTATATTGACTATATTCAAGAAATTTCATCGGCTCTTGACGAGCTTGGACATGGTAATTTAAATATTGATTTAAGTTTAGATTATGACGGAGAATTTGCAATAATTAAAGAATCTCTACTCAAAGCCTCTTCTAATTTCAAAGATACTTTGACTGATATAGTTCATATTGCAAATCAAGTTGCAAGTGGCTCTGACCAAGTTTCTAGTGCTTCTCAGATGTTAGCTCAAGCTACTACTGAACAAGCAAGTTCACTTGAAGAACTTTCTGCTACTATTGACCAAATTTCTGATCAAGTAGGTCAAAATGCAGCCGATGCACTAAATGCTACTCAATATGTAAAAACTGTTGGTCAGGCAGCTAATACAAGTCAAGATCGTATGCAGCTTATGATGAGTGCTATCGATGAAATAAATTACAAATCATCAGAAATCGGCAAAATTATTAAAACTATTGATGATATTGCATTCCAAACAAATATACTTGCACTTAACGCTGCAGTAGAAGCCGCAAGAGCAGGTTCTGCGGGTAAAGGTTTTGCCGTAGTTGCAGACGAGGTTAGAAACCTAGCTAACAAATCTTCTGAAGCAGCTAAAAACACAACTATCCTTATCGAGGATTCTGTAAAAGCAGTGCAAAACGGAACTTCTATAGCGCGTGATACTGGCGAAGTTTTAAGTGAAGTTATCGAGGGAGTAAACAAAACTGTAGAACTTATTGAAGGTATTTCCGAAGCCTCAAATAGTCAAGCTAATGCTATCGAGCAAGCTATGCAAGGCCTAGAACAAATAAGCTCTGTAGTTCATACTAACTCTGCCACTGCTGAAGAAAGTTCAGCTTCAAGTGAAGAGTTATATGCTCAATCAGAAACTCTACAAAGATTAACTTCTAAATTTAAAATTTAATTCGATTGTATATTAAAAGAGAGCCGATGGCTCTCTTTTATATTTATCTTATAGTGCTAAATATTATAATTCTAAAAGTTTTTTAAAAAAGGATTTAAGTTCAAGTGTTATTATTTCTGTTTCTCCAAAATCTTTAACTGTTATGAAATTTATAGTATCTCCAAAAGCTTTCTTATCTGACTTTATCGCTTCAAAAAGCTCTTCTGGTTCATAAGGATTTTCAGAAGGTAAATTGTAAAGACTCAATAATTCTATGAGCTTCTCATATACGGCTTCATTTTCGGGCTTAAACAGCTTTAACGCATATACCATACCTATAGCAACTGCTTGACCATGTGTATGCGTCTTATAATTTCCCAAAGCTTCTATCGCATGTCCTATTGTATGCCCAAAGTTCAATATATTTCTAATGCCATTATCTTTTTCATCCGCTTCCACAAAACCTTTTTTTATTTCAATACACTTAGATATTATATCTGCTAATAAGTCAAAATTTTGCTCAGTTTTGTTTGAAGCTGCTTTATATTCTCTGAGCTTTTGAAATAAAGAGCTGTCTTTTATAAGTCCATATTTTATAATTTCTGCTACTCCATCTGAAAAATCTTTTGCGTGAAGACTCTGCAATAAAAATGGGTCTACAATCACAAGGTGTGGCTGATAAAATGTCCCTACTAAGTTCTTTCCTCTTCCTATATTTAAGCCATTTTTCCCCCCTACAGAAGAATCTACCTGTGCAAGTAGTGAGGTTGGTATTTGACATAGTTTAACCCCTCTAAGATAGGTCGAAGCCACAAACCCTGATATATCTCCGACTACTCCACCGCCAAACGCCACGATTAAATCCTCTCTTGAAAAATTCATTTCTGCTAAAGAGTCATATATATCAGCTACTGTATTCAGCGCCTTGCTATTTTCTCCAACTGGAATTACTGAATAGCTCATCTCAAAATCTTCATTAAATACAGGGCTGTCTTCCTCATATACCATCTCTGAAAAATCAGAAATAAGGGTTTCCAAATAAAGCGCCTCCAAATTTTCATCTGTAATTATATGAAGCTTTTTCATTTTAAACTTTTCAAAACACATCTGTGCCGTTCTTCTAAACATCTGATTTCCTATATGAATTTCTGATGTTGTATCTTTTCCAACTATATTAATCATGCTCTCGAACCTCCTCATAAAATTTCTATTATGCCTTTTTATATTACCGTAAAAAAGCAAATAAAAACAGTTTAAATTAAACTATTTCTATTTGCTTCTAATTTTTAAATATAAATTATGAATCGTTCTATTTGTATTATTATAGACTATACTTAGCTTTTTGGATTTCTAACCAGCTCATATATTTTTCTCTTAAAATACTATTATCTTTCTCAAGTTCAAATCCCATTGTATCTTCATCAATTTTTTTTAGTAGAATTTCTGATAATTCTCGCTCTGCATAAGTGTAAACCACGCTATCTTCCTTTTCAATATGGCGTCTTAGTAAAGCTCCATAACCTAGTATATTTCCAATTATATCCAGCTTATATCCTAAAGAATTTTCTTTTTCATATTTATTTAGCGCCTCTTCAAGCTCTGCAAGATAAAGTCTTCCTAAATCATGCTCTACATACATTCCATTTTTTATTAGTTTATTGGCTACAGTACCTAATTCATCAAGCATCACTTTGAACAAAATTTGTTCTTCTTTCCCATGATGAAGCTTATCCGCATAATTTCGTCCAAACTCAATAAACTCTCTAAAAAGCTTTATATCAACATCTTCTCCAGAAATTAGTTTTTCACATTCAGCTCTAGCTATATCTATAAATAACAATATATTTTTGTGTTCTTCCACAAGCAGTTCTACTCCGTACATTATTTTCTCCTTATACTGTATACACAGTCCTCTAGTTTTACAAATTCAAATTCTGATCCACTAAGCATTCCCTCTACAAAAGCATATCTTATATCATAGTAATTTTGGCTGTCTCCACCTACTTGTATCCAATATTTATCGTGAATATCTACATTTTGTTTCCAAATAACTACATCTTCAGACTTTTCCTCAATACTATTGACTCTATCACATGGCATACCATTTAAAAGCACTTCATCTAAAAGAACATATATTTCTTCTGCATTTTTATCACTTATTTCTGCATTAGTTTTTCCAAAAGCTTTTATCTGATCCAAAATAATTTTCATGCTATCTTGCTCAAGCTTTGTAAGATTTGTTACTGTATATGCTAATCTATTTTCAACTAAATTCACTTTTTCTTGTAGCCAACCATGAATATTACTTTTATCTATTATATTTTCAAGTTCATCTTTTTCAAGCTGCCCGTAAATACTATCTGTAGATTGTTTTAAATCATAACCTTTATCTTTCGCTATATTTAAAACAATATCTGCTAATTTATCTTGGAATATTATTTTATTGTAAAGCCAACTGTGTATAGGTCCAATAAATGCACTCATAATAACCTCTTTCTTATATCTTATTTAACTTTTCTAAAAGACTATTTATATCCATACCATGTACTCCACATGCATCCTCTAAAGTTTCTACTTGTGATGACGGACAGCCTAAGCAGTGCATTCCACTTTCTCTTAATATATCTCCTGCTTGTGGGTATTGCTTTAATAAATCACCTAAAATCATCTCTTTCGTTATCATATCTCATCCTCCATAATAAATTATTATTTTTAAATTTCATTAACTTAGTGTAAAAAATATTTTGTATTGACTTTGTAATTGAAATTATACTACAATACATCTATAGTTTTCGTTGTTTTTACAACATAATAAATAAATTTAGGAGGAATTATGAAAAAATTTATTCCAGCATTAGAAAAGACTTCACTTTTTTCTAATATAGATTCTTCAGATATTGAATTTATGTTAAATTGTCTTTCTGCTAAAGTAGCTTACTATAAAAAAGATGAATTTATCCTTCACTCTGGAGAAAATATACATTCATTAGGTATGATTATAAAAGGAAAGGTACTTATACAAAAAGAAGATTTTTGGGGTAATCGCTCTATCATTTCAGAGGTTTCTGAAGGTTTTACATTTGCAGAAACATACGCCTTTATATCTACCGTTCCTTTAGAAATGAGTGTAATTGCTTCTACCGATTGCACAATTTTATTTTTAGATGTTCAAAAAATCATTAAAACCTGCTTTGCTTCATGCACTTTCCATAATCAATTGATACAAAATCTTCTATCCGATGTCGCAAAGAAAAATATTATTCTCACTAAAAAAATTGAACATATGTCCAAAAAAACTATCAGGGAAAAATTACTCTCTTATCTTTCTAATGAATCTCAAAAAAATAATAATCCTTCGTTTAAAATCCCTTTTAATAGACAGGAGCTTGCTGACTATCTTTCAGTTGACCGCAGTGCACTATCCCATGAATTAAGTAAACTTATGAATGAAGGTATTCTTGTTTTTAAAAAAAATGAGTTCACTTTAGTTGATAAAATTTCCTTTGAGGGCTTTAATATATAAATTTATACTCATACCATTTGAAGTTTTTTGAAAATTGAGATATAATATTGTTTGTACAGCTATTATATTTTTATATCCAAATTAAAATACATGAGGAGGTTCAAATTGAAAAGCATAAAAACTAAATTAATTGCCGGAATTGGAAGTCTTGTTATCATATCTATGATAATAACCGGCACCTTTGTGGTAAATAAAAATGAAGATGTAATAATGACATCCGAAAGCCACCTAGCCACAGCTTCCACTCAAAATATAACCAAGGATGTAAGTGGTTATTTCGTGGATTACATATCTATGATACAACAAGCCTCTAGAGATCAAAATTTAATTAATCTACTGGCCTCTGGTGTTGATAGAAATAATAGAGAAAAATCTCCGTATTACCAAAATACACTAGCTATGTTGAGTTCATCTTCTGCCTCAGATACAGAAAATATTCTCTCATTTTTTATAGCTAGTTCCTCAACAAATTTAGCCTTTGATGGTACTGGTTGGGTAGCAGATGAAGATTTTGATTTAAAAACTAGAGGGTATTGGTTCAAAAGTGATGCTGATGCCAAAAAAGGTTATCTTATTTCAGAACCGTATAAGGATTTAGATACTGGCTCGATGGTAATAACCATATCAGCGCCTGTATATTCTCCTACTTCATCTAAAATTGTGGGAGTTGTTGCCGTAGATATTCAAATAACTGTAGTTAATAAAATGGTTACCGAAGCTAAGAGTACACACGAATCTGCATATCAAGTGCTTATATCTTCACAAAATGTAGTACTTGCACATAAAGATGAATCCAAAGTACTACTTCCTATTGAAGAAATAGGCTTCAGCAATAACATGGTAGAAAATATAATAAACCCAAATGGCGAAATAATTAAATTCAAAGATGGTGATATAGAATCTTTTGGAATAGTTTCGCAAGAACCTTATTCTAATTTTAAAATAGTATCAGTAATCCCTAAATCTGAATATACAAAAGCTGTAGTAGATACCAAAAACTTTAGTATATTATTCTTTAGTGGTGCGATACTTATTGTATTCCTTATTCTCTATATAATTTCTAACAATATTGTCCGTCCTATAAAACGTCTTCAGGACATTACTGATGAACTTGCTGAGGGTAATTTAAATGTAGATATTGATGTTCACTCAAATGATGAAATTGGTCATCTTGCAATTTCGATGAAATCACTAACCGAACGATTAGTTAAATACATTGATTATATTGACGAAATATCATTTAATTTAAATAAACTTGGAGATGGAAACTTAAATATAGAGCTTGCCCATGAATATGATGGTGAATTTGCTGTAATAAAAGAAGCTCTTTTAAAAACCACTGAAAACTTTAAAAATACTATAAGCGATATATCCCAAATAGCTTCTCAAGTGGCTAATGGTTCTGATCAAGTATCCAGTGGAGCTCAGATGCTTGCTCAGGGAACTACTGAACAAGCAAGTTCATTAGAGCAACTTACAGCTACTATAAATGAAATTTCTAATCACGTTAATCAAAATGCTCAAAGTTCATTGGAGGCTTCTAGATACGTAAAAACCGTTGGCGAATCTGCAAATATGAGTAGCGGGAAGATGAATGAGATGATGATAGCAATAGAAGAAATTAATGCTAAGTCCTCTGAAATTGGAAAAATAGTAAAAACTATAGATGATATAGCTTTCCAAACAAATATTCTTGCACTTAATGCAGCTGTAGAAGCCGCAAGAGCTGGTGCTGCTGGTAAAGGTTTTGCAGTAGTTGCCGATGAAGTTAGGAATCTTGCCACAAAATCTTCTGAAGCTGCAAAAAATACTACTGTATTAATAGAAGATTCTATTCGTTCTATAAAAAATGGTACTTCTTTAGCTGAACATACGAGTGCTGTACTTTCAGAAGTTATTAATGGTGTAAACCAAAGTGTAAATTTAATAGATGATATTTCTCAAGCTTCAAATGTGCAAGCAAAATCACTTGAAGAAACTTTAAATGGCTTAGAACAAATAAGTGCAGTCGTTCACTCAAATTCTGCTACTGCTGAGGAAAGTTCAGCCGCTAGCGAGGAGCTTTCAAGTCAAGCTGACGTGCTTCAAGAGCTTACTTCGAAATTTAAATTTTAATATTTAACTAAATTTTTCAACTAAAAAAGTGGACGTCATGTCCACTTTTTTATATTAACTAATTCAAACTTGCTTTTATAAACTCCCTAAATATTGGATGAGCTTTGTTTGGTCTTGATTTAAATTCAGGATGATATTGTACGCCTATAAAAAATTTATTTTTAGGAATTTCAATTGCTTCCACTAACCTTTCATCTGGAGAAGTTCCTGAAAATACAATTCCCTTTGCTTCAAAATCTTTTCTAAATAAATTATTAAATTCATATCTATGTCTATGTCTTTCATCTACGCTTATAGTTTTATATGCGTTTTCCATTATGGTTCCACGTTTTATTTTGCATGGATATGCGCCTAGTCTCATAGTTCCACCTTTTTCTAAACTATCATTTTGCTCTGGCATAAAATCTATTATCGGATATTTAGTATTTGAATCAAATTCTGTAGAATTTGCCTCACTATATCCCAATACATTTCTAGCATATTCTATAGCTGCAATTTGCATTCCAAGGCATATTCCAAAGTATGGGATATTATTTTCTCTTGCATATTTACATGCTATAATTTTCCCTTCTATCCCTCTATCTCCAAAACCTCCTGGTACAAGAATTCCATCTAAATCTGATAGTATATTTAAATTATCTTCAGTAATTTCTTCTGCTTCAATCCAATTTATTTCTACTTCTGCATCATTTTCAACCCCTGCGTGTTTTAATGATTCTACTACTGAAATATATGAATCTTGAAGCTTTATATATTTACCCACAAGTCCTATTTTCACTTTATTTGACGGATTTTTCGCACTTTTACACATATTTTTCCACTGTTCAATATCTATATTATTTAGTGGAAGCTTTAATTCTCTACATACTATTTCAGAAAAATTTTGTTCTTCAAGCATTAGTGGTGCTTCGTATAAATTAGCTATAGTTTGATTTTCTATTACGCAATCCTCTTTTACATTGCAAAACAATGATATTTTTTGGATTATACTCTTTTCAATTGGCTCATCACTTCTCATAACAATTATATCTGGATTTAAACCTAATGACCTCATCTCTTTAACGGAATGCTGTGTTGGTTTCGATTTGTGTTCATTTGAAGCTCTCAGATACGGTACTAGAGTTACATGTATAAATAGGCAGTTTTCTTTTCCAACTTCAAGTGATATCTGTCTTATAGCTTCTAGGAAAGGTTGACTCTCAATATCTCCTATAGTGCCTCCTATTTCTGTAATCAAAAGCTCTGCTTTATTTGCTGCATTATATATAAAATCTTTTATTTCATTTGTAATATGAGGAATCACTTGTATTGTTTCTCCTAAATAATCGCCTCTTCTTTCTCTATTTAAAACATTCCAATATACTTTTCCTGTAGTAAGATTCGAAAATTTATTCAAATTTTCATCTATGAATCTTTCATAATGTCCTAAATCTAAATCAGTCTCTGCCCCATCTTCAGTGACAAATACTTCTCCATGTTGACATGGATTCATGGTTCCTGGGTCTATATTTATATATGGGTCTAATTTTTGTGCAGCTATTTTATACCCTCTTGATTTTAAAAGTCTTCCTAAAGATGCTGCGGTTATTCCTTTGCCTAATCCTGAAACTACTCCACCTGTTACAAATATAAATTTTGACAATTTTTTTCTCCTTAAATTTCATACATTTTTAAAATATTTTGTGCCACTTCTCGCCTTGTTTTTCTCATATCCATAGCTTGTTTTTCTATATATTTATGTGCTTGTGCTTCATTCATTCCTAGATACTGCACAAGTACATGTTTAGCTCTGTCTATTATTCTTATATCTTCAATCTTTTCTTTAAGTTTTAAATTTTCTTTTTGTAAATTATGAATCCTTTTAGATGTTGTAGCTAGCATCTTAATAGACTGCATAAGCAATTGCTTTGATATAGGCTTTTCTATTACAAGTGCGCCAAAGGTAGAAGCTCTATGCTCAACTTGAGCTGATAGTTCAGTTTTTACTATCAATGCCACTGCACTTGAACTTTCTTCTACGATTTCTTCTGCTAAATTTATTCCAAATTCATCTGAAAGTGGACAATTTATAATTACTATGTCAAATGCATCCTCAGCAAGCTTTCTCTTTGCCTCAGATGCATTATCTGCTGTTATTATGTTAGAATAAGGGGTCGATTTTAAAATGCTCGTAAGCATTTCATGTCCTTTTGATGAACTTGATATAATCATTACCTTTTCCAACATTTTGTACCTCTCAATTTTAAGATTTTATAGCATGTTCTACAAATTTTAAAATAGTTTTTTCTGGAATTATATTTTTTACAAACTCACTTTTCTTCATATCTTCAATAGCCTCATATAAATTTTGTGGTAACATTTTAAGTGAATTTCTAATATCACAGCTTTCAAATAAATTTTCATCCACTGGCTTTGGAAGTGTTTTTTTTTCCTTTATCCCCTGAATTCCTGCATGGATTACAAGTGCAAATGCAATATATGGATTACACATACAATCTGGGGATCTTAACTCCATTCTTGAATACTCTCCAGTTTGCGCTGGTATCCTTATCAGCTGTGATCTGTTTTGATGTGACCAACTAATATATTTAGGAGCTTCAAAAGCTCCGAATCTTTCATATGAATTATGACTTGGATTTAAAAAAGCAGTTATTTCTTCTATTTTATCTAAAATTCCTGCAATAAAATGCTCTGCATCTTTTTTATGAACACTTTCATCTGAAAATATATTTTCATTTTCTCTAAATAAAGATATATTTATATGAAAACCGCTTCCACTTACATCGTTTAATGGTTTTGGTCTAAAATCTGCATATAAGCCATTTCTTCCAGCTACCATCTCAACTACAGATTTAAAGGTTACTAAATTATCGGCAGTTTCAAGGGCTTCTGCATATCTAAAATCTATTTCATTTTGTCCCGGCCCCTGTTCATGATGTGCAGATACCGGAATTATATTGAATTCTTCAAGCGTAAGACAAATTTCTCTTCTTACATGATCACCTTTATCCTTTGGTGATATATCCATATATCCTGCATTATCATGAGGTAAATTTGTAGGTTCTCCATTTTCATCTAATTTAAAAAGATAAAACTCAGTTTCTGCACCTACTTTTACTATATATCCTTCACGCTTAGCTTTTTCTACTGCTGATTTTAGGATTACTCTTCCATCTGCTTCAAAACAAGTTTTGTCAGGATAACATATATTGCAATATAACTTTAATGTTCTTCCACTCGAAGGACTCCACGGAAGAATTGATATGGTTGAAGCATCAGGAAAAAGAAATAAATCTGACTCATTTACATTCATAAACCCTTTAACGGCAGAAGCATCAAATGATATTCCATATTTAAAAGCTCTTGGAAGCTCCTCTGCCATTATTGTTATATTTTTTTCTGTTCCAAATATGTCACAAAAAGAAAGTCGTACAAATTTTATATTATTTTCTTCTACAAGCTGAAGTACTTCATTAATAGTTGTATCCATACCTTTTCCTTTCTAAAAAAAGCGTCCATCAAATCTACAGACACTTGGATGTAGCTGCACATTTGATGAACGCCTTTGTTCTTCTTAAAAAATTATATAATATTATTTATCTCCCTGTCAAGTAATAATACTTATTTTATTTTTATATAAAATAAGTATTATTCTAATTTACATTTCATTCAAATATTTTAAGTTTAAAAAAACGTTTTTTTGCATAGTTTAAAAATAATTTAAAAAATTTTCAAAAAATTATTATTGACAATCATTTATTTAGTATCTATAATCATAACATCAGCAAAGGCGCTGTAGAATAATTCTGATAAGATAATTCTGCAGCGTCTTTTTTTATTTTTTAATACACGGAGGAATCATTATGAGCAAAACTTATGTAAAACCTGATTATAAACCTATGCTTGAGCTATATGACACTCAAACCGCTATAGGTATTTTGAAAACTACATTTGAACAAAGACTTGCTAAAAATTTAAATCTAAAAAGAGTATCTGCACCTTTATTTGTAGATCCAACAACAGGCTTGAATGATAACTTAAATGGCTTTGAAAGAGCTGTAAGTTTTGATATAAAAGAAACTAATACTTTTGCAGAAGTAGTTCACTCCTTAGCAAAATGGAAAAGAATGGCTCTTTACAGATATAAATTTAATATTGGTGAAGGTTTGTACACTGATATGAACGCCATAAGACGAGATGAAGAAATGGATAATATCCATTCTATATATGTAGATCAATGGGATTGGGAAAGAGTTATATCTAGAGAACAAAGAACTGAAGCTTTTTTAAAAACTACTGTTCAAAATATTGTAGATGCTATCGTAGATACTTTAGATGAAATAAAAAATCACTATCCTAAAATTTCTATAAAGTTATCAAAAAATGTAAGCTTTATAACAACTCAAGAGTTAGAGGATATGTACCCAAACATCACTCCTAAAGAAAGAGAACACAAATATCTTGAAACACATAAAACTGCTTTTATAATGAAAGTTGGTGAGGTTCTTGCTTCTGGAGAAAAACATGATGGAAGAGCTCCTGATTATGATGATTGGACTTTAAATGGAGATATTGTCTTTTGGAATGCTATGTTAGGAACTGCATTTGAAGTTTCTTCAATGGGTATTCGTGTAGATTCAAAATCTATGGACTACCAATTAAACAAAGAAAATTGTGATGATAGAAGAACTCTTCCTTTTCATAAAATGATATTGGAAGATATACTTCCACTTACAGTTGGTGGAGGAATTGGACAATCTAGATTATGTATGCTCCTTTTAGAAAAGCTTCATATAGGCGAAGTACAATCTTCAATATGGGACAGCTCTACTATAAAAATTTGTGAAGAAGCTGGAATTCCTCTTCTCTAATATAAGATAAAGGAGACACAATGAATAATATTTCTCAAATATTTTCAAGCATGGTTTTTAATAACAATGAAATGAAAAAGAAACTTCCAAAAGCTGTATATAAAGAATATCTAAAGACCGTTGAAGAAAATAAGCCCTTAAGTATAGATTTAGCAAATCATATGGCTACAGCTATGAAGGAATGGGCCCTAGAAAAAGGAGCCACTCATTTTACTCATTGGTTTCAACCGCTTACCGGAATAACTGCTGGAAAACATGAAAGCTTTATAAATATAGATGATAATAACGAAGTTTTAATGGATTTTTCAGGTAAAGAACTTGTTAAAGGTGAACCAGATGCTTCCAGTTTTCCTTCTGGAGGCCTACGTGCTACTTTTGAAGCTAGAGGTTATACATCTTGGGATCCAACATCTCCTGCTTTTGTAAAAGACTCTACTCTTTATATTCCAACTGCATTTTGCTCTTATGGCGGAGAAGTTTTAGATAAAAAAACACCTCTTTTAAAATCTTTAAATGCACTTAATAAGCAAGCTATTAGAATATTAAACCTATTAGGATTTGAAGATGTTAAAAAAATCAGTGTAACTATAGGTGCTGAGCAAGAATATTTTCTTATAGATAAAACACTTTATGAAAAAAGAAAAGACCTGATTTTTTGTGGCCGAACTCTCTTTGGCGCAAAATCACCTAAAGGGCAGGAACTTGAAGATCATTACTTTGGTTCTATAAAACCTAGAATTCATGAATTTATGAAAGAACTTGATATGGAATTGTGGAAACTCGGAATTCCTTCAAAAACTAAACATAATGAAGTTGCGCCTTCACAGCATGAATTAGCTCCAATTTTTACAGATGCTAATGTTGCAATTGACCATAATCAAATAATAATGGAACTTATGAAAAAAATTGCTGATAAACATAATTTGGCCTGTCTATTGCACGAAAAACCTTTTGCTGGATTAAATGGAAGTGGAAAACACAACAATTGGTCTATATTAACTGATACGGGTATTAATATTTTTGATTGTGGCACAGAACCTGAAAAAAATATAGTTTTTTTAGTTTTTCTCACTGCACTTATACAAGCGATTGACCAATATGCCGATCTTATAAGAGTAGCTGTTTCAAGCGCAGGAAATGACCACAGATTGGGTGGACACGAGGCTCCTCCTGCTATAGTATCTATGTACTTAGGTGATGAACTTTCTGCTATCGTTGATGCTATAAAAAATGAAGCCTCCTATGAAAAAGTAGAATCTTTTTATATGAAATCAGGTTTAAATGTACTCCATGATTTCAAAAAAGATACCTCTGATAGAAATCGTACTGCTCCAATAGCCTTCACTGGAAATAAATTTGAATTTAGAATGCCTGGTTCAAATATGTCATTATCAGGAATAAATATAGTAATAAACACTGCAATTGCAGAATCACTATCTATATTTGCAGATGAACTTGAAACTTATAATTTTGAAAATAATTTTGAATTTGAAGAAAAATTATTTCAACTTATGAAAACTAAATTGCTTAAACATTCTAGAATTATTTTTGACGGAAACTGTTATTCAAAAGAATGGGTTACAGAAGCAAAGCACAGAGGTTTATCAAATATAAAACTATCATCTGAAGCTTTTTTACAATTTAAAGCCGAAAAGAATATTGCTTTATTTGAAAAACACTCTATCTTTACAAAATCCGAAATCGAGTCTAGATGTGAAGTTATGATTGAGAATTATTCTAAAATTATAAATATAGAAGCGCTTACTATGATAGAAATGGTAAATAAAGATATTCTTCCAGTAATAATCTCCTATATGAATGAGCTTTCTAAAACTATATCTACATTACAAGTACTCAGTAGTTCTAAAAATAATACGGCTTTTGAAACTGCTAACTTCAGTGAAATCTTATTTTTACGACTATCAAAATTATCATCTATACTCTATGAAAAATCAGAAGAATTATCAAATATGCTGATTTTATCCAAAAATTTTAATATCGAAGAAAATTTAGCATATTTGAGTTTAGATATTGTTCAAAAGATGAATGAAATTAGAACCATATCTGATGAAATAGAATCTTTACTTCCTAGAAATATGATGCCTTATCCTAGCTATAGTGAATTATTATTTTCAGTTTAACCAATTTAACAAAAAAGTGGACATGACGTCCACTTTTTTGTTCGTTTTATTATATTCTATTTCAACTTAATTTTTTTCGCTTAAATAATACGGTGGATACCAACCTATAAACCATTTTGTAAAAATCCCTAAAAATACTGGAAGTATAGAGTTAATTATTCCTGTAGTATATGCTATTTTTGTATTCATAAGAAAATAAGTCCATATAGGTGTAATCAGATATAATATCCCCCATGCTGCAGTTAATATTCTATTTGTTCTTAAAAACAAAGGATTTTCTAAAGCTTTTTTCTCTCCAAAGTCATTCATAGAATAATATGCAGTAAGTGGTATTTTCCTAAAAACTGTAAATGTCCACATTATACCAAATAATAAATATGATGTAGGCATTAATATTATTGGAGTTACGCCTAAAATCGCTAAAATACTTATTATTGAAACCATTATAAATGATAGTGCATCAAATATTGTTAATCTAGAGTTTAAAGCTATCAGTGGGATTATGGAACTTGCAGTGATTCCTAAAATACCTCCCCAAAAACTATCTATGGATAAACTTATCCATATTACAATCCAAGGTATAAGCATAAAATTCATATTGCTTTTTTTCATATCTACGTTATTATCGTTTAAATCAACTTGTCCATTTTGGGTCTGATTTCCGTCATTAATATCAACACCAAATATCTCATCCCAATTCATCATTAACTCAAAATCTCCAGAAACGGTATACATATGCTGCATTACGGCTTGCTTTCCATCAATTACACCCTTTGCGATATCCATCCATACCGAAATTGGAGTTTTGATTTTTGTAGTATATTTTTTGAAGTTATCATCAATAACCTCTGCACCATCTTTAGATAATATAATTTGGTAAGTTTTATTTATATCAGTATAGTTCATCTCAAGAACTTTATCAGAACCATTCCAAGATTTTTTGTTGTATAAAGCGGCCATTTGTTTTGTAAAAAAATACGATTGATCTTTTTTATTATAATTATCTTTTTCATCAATTTGTTTTTTTTCATCAGCTTTATTTTCTTTAGCTGCATATTCTATTCCCCAACTTGCATCAGCCATGGCTTCAAAAACATCTCTTGGATATAAAAGTTCAGATAGCTTATTTTTTGTATCTATTGTAATTTTACCTTCTATAAAGTCCTTACCTGCATTTTTTACTATTTCTAAATACTGATTCGTACGTTTTTTTAATTCCTCTACCCTAAACAATTCTCCTTGTCCACAATATAGTTTTTCATAATTGTTTTTTCCAAAACATCTATCAAACTGTAAATTTAATGAATCATAATTTCCTTCTGAAGTATAGAATCCACAAGTAGAAATAATTACTGTTCTTTTAGAGGAAATATCATATCTTGGAATATGAGAACCTGTATCTGAATTACCATCCTCTCTACTTGTCATAAAAGGAAGATTCATAGGTAGCTGTCTATCCATAAGTGCTTTTAATTGAGATGGCATTCCAAAATAATATAATGGAAAACTCCATATAATTACATCTGCACTTAATATTTTATCTATAACACTTTCCATATCATCTTTTATAAAACATTTTCCAGGAGTATTTTTCCAACATACAAAACAACCTTTACATGGTTTTATATCTAGTTTATATACATTTAAAGTTTCCATCTCTAAACCGTTGTTTTTCTCTATATTCTCAATTGCTTTATTATAAACTGTTTTACTATATTCCTCTTTGATGCCTTCTATAAAGGCATTTGTAAGCTTGATAGTGTTGCTATTTTCTAACTTAGGACTTCCGTTTAGAACAAGGACTTTCATTATAATTCCTCCAATCGCTTTATACATCTTTCTGCCCATTCCATAGACATTTTTACATAGCTATATCCAAAATCTGCGGTAAAACTCCAATACAAGCTCTGATATGACTCTGTAAATTTTTCATATTTTGATATACTTTCAGGTACAATTTCCATCGAATCCAGATATTCACTACAATCTTCAACATACTTTTTAAGCATATCTATACTTTCCTTAGGTGTTCTATTTCCCGAAAAAAATACTCTCATTAAAAAAGCATTTTTATTTCCTTTTTCAAATTCATTATTATCCGATGCCAACCAATCTAAAAATTCTTTTTTCCCCCTTTCTGTTATAGAGTAGAGTTTTTTATTTGGCTTATCCGTTTGTAAAATGACTTCACATGTTACAAATTCATTTTTTTCAAGTTTATTAAGTTCCAAATATATATGACTTGTCTGTGCGTACCAAAAAAATTTTATAGATGACCCAAAAGCTTTTGCTAAATCATAGCCTGTCATACTTCCATAAGATAAAAATCCTAAAATTCCATGTGATAATGACATAAACCCTCCATGTTATTAGTTATTAGTTATTAGTTATTAGTTATTAGTTATTAGTTATTAGTTATTAGTTATTAGTTATTAGTTATTATTCTTAATATAAATATTTATATGATAATTTTATAATAGTATAATATTATTATATTCTTTTGGGATCTTGCTGTCAATAAAATTCAACTTCTTTCTTTTTAAATTACTTATATGTTAAAATTTAAATACCAATATAGAAAAATAAATTTAAAAATATATGAACCAAAATATCAAAAACTGACTCTTATATATGTGTACACAGAAAGGAGATATCTATGAATGAAAATATAACAGATCTTGTTATACAAATTCAAAATGGCGAAAATACCGCTTTTGAAAAAATTTTTGAAATATATAAAGTAAGTGCAATTCGAACTGCCTATCTTTTGACCAATAATAAAGCTTTGGCTGAAGATATTACCCAAGAAGCTTTTGTTCAGTGCTATTTAAAAATAAAAACTTTAAAAAATCCTGCACAATTTAAAACTTGGTTTTTTAAGATACTAACTAGAATTGCATGGAAAGTAAATGCAAAGGAAAAGGAGTCTGTCCCTGTAGAAAATATTTTCGAGATTTATAATGCTACTGATAGTAGCAGTATAGAAGATAGCTTCATAAATAAAGAAACCTCTGAAAAAATAATGGCTGCAATAAATCAACTTGAAAAAAAACAGAAAACAGCAGTGCTTCTATATTACTATAAAGAATTTTCTATTTCTGAAATTGCAACTATTATGGGATGTTTTGAAGGTACTGTCAAATCAAGACTATATTGTGCAAGAAAAAATTTGAAAAAAAAGCTTAATCTAGAAAATGAAGATTATATAAAGGAGGTTATAGAAGATGAAATCATTTATAAATCTCGATAATGAGTTAGAAATTGCAGTTTCACAAACTGCTAAAGCAATAACTCCTTCAAAAGATATGTTTACGGAAATAACTAAAAAAATTGAACTTGAAACCAGAGGAGAAAATTATATGAAAATAAATAAATCGAAAAAAATAAAAACTGTACTTATAGCCTGTGCTATCTTAATTTTAACTACTGCTACTTGTTTTGCAGCTGCAAGATTTATACTTTATACTAGCTTACCTTCAAGTAAATCCGTTGCTAGTGAAGTAGGTTTTAATCCTAAGTATATAAAAGAATTTAAAAATGGCTATGAATTTTTAGAAGGCGGAGTTAATAAGGACTGGAGTATAAGTGATGGAAGTAATGACCTTGAAATGCGTTATATAAAAGATGACAGTATAGTAAACTATCATGCAATCAAATCAATAAAAGGTGAAACTAGCTTAAAAGATTTTATTTCTAACCCTAGTAAAGATGAGACGCTTGAAAATGTAGCTATTTCAGATAGTATTCCCGGTGCATATATATATAATACAGAATATATAATTATATTTTGGGAACAAGACAATGTTACCTATCAGCTTTCTCAATATAATAAAATCTTAGATATCTCTCAAATAAGTAAAGCTGACATCCTTGAAATGGCTCAGGAAATAAGTAATAGTTAATAACTAAAAAGTGCGCTATCTGATTATTCTAAGAGAGCGCACTTTGTTTATATTTATCTTTTTAATTCTATTTCTACTTTTTTAAAATAACTGAAACTTTTTTATATATTCCCATCGTTAGTACACTTACTACAATACCTTTAAATATATTAAATGGTACTATTCCATAAAGTACTAATGTTGGTAAATCATGAATAAGACTAGTTATTGCACTTCCCATAGCTACAATTGCTTCTACAGGCATTATTTTTGAGTAAAATGGCAGAAGTACGTATAAATTAAATATTCCTCCTGCGATTGTCATAGCTAGTGTTCCAACTATACAACCTATAAGTGCTCCTTTTTTATTATGGTGTTTTTTGTAAATATAACTCGCTACAAAAACATATGCTGCACCTACTATAAAATTACCTAATTCCCCCACACCTCCAGTTGAAGTTTTGGTTATAAAGTGAATAAGATTTTTTATAAATTGAATTAAAACTCCTGCTAGTGGCGATATTGCAAACCCACCTATAAGTGCTGGGATATCTGATATATCCAGTTTTAAAAATGCAGGGAATATAGGTATTGGGAATTCTAAAAACATTGCAATATATGCTATTGCCGAAAGCATACCCACCTTAACAATTGACTTTGTTTCCATTCTTTTACTACTTCTTAAATCTAATCTGCTTTCCATTTTTTTCTCCTTTATTATTAAAATTTAATTTTAATAATGTCTGGGATTTCGGCTGAGTAATAAAAAAGCCCAAGTGAATTATCACTTGGGGCTAATTGATTGCTTTAATTACTAGGATTGGTAATTTAATATAATTACGCCAAACCTAAATAATACGCTATTCAATCTTCTCTCATCCAGACTTTACTGTCGGTACTTGAATTTCACAAGTTCAGCTCATTAAGCTCGCGGACTTTTACCGCCGGTGGGGAATTTCGCCCCGCCCCGAAGACATATTTCTATAATCAAATTATACTACATTTCACATATTTTGTAAATATATTTGTTATTTTTTTACCATTTTTTATACTGTTAAATTTTTACATTGTTTAATATCGTGTATATTTTACTCGTTTCTTAAACTTTCAAGCGCACTTAGAGTCATAGCTCTTTTTGCTGGAATATATCCTGCTAAAACTCCAATTACAGTTGAAAATGCAAGTGTTGAAAGTGATAGCCACCATGGTATTATTGAAATTGTGCTACCTTCCATTCCCATAGATGCCCCAAATGAAGCACCTAGGACTGTATTTAATATGGAGGATAAAAAGTAACTAAGACCTAATCCTACCATGCCACCTACAAAACCTATGAAGGCTGCTTCAAAAAGAAATAGATATTTTATATCTCTTATATTGGCACCAATAACTTTCATTATACCAATTTCTTTGGTTCTTTCATATATTGACATAATCATAGTATTTGAAATTCCAAGTGCTGCTACAAGCATTGATATTGCACCAATTCCTCCAAGCACTGCCTGTATCATATTTGAAGTTTTCTTAAGTTCATCAAGCATATCTATAAGCCCAAACGTTTGAAAGCCCATATCTTTTATCGCTTGAGATACAATTTTTACGGAATCCATATTTTCAACATAAACTTGAGCGTTTTGATACTCTTTTTTATTATTTCTATAGTTTCCTTCCGCTTTTGCAGTTTCTTCGTTTATCTTTTTTACGGTATCTATATTCATATATATACTATATGCAGTTTCGTCATTCTCATTTTCAAGAATTCCTACACCTTGAGCATCATATGTCGTATAGTCAATTTTTTTACCATCGCCTGCTGTCGCTTCAGATTTATTTCGTTCTCCAAAATTTTGATCTGCTGACATCTTTAGACGATTGCTTATTACGTTAACTGGAGGGTCTTCTGAACCTTCACCCCAGCCTCCACCACCTGAATTGGAGTATGGATTATAAAACCACATAGGTATATTTCGTCCAAACACAATTGCAAACTTATCATTTGCTTTCAGTGTTCTTCCGTCTTTTAACTTATATCCAAACTTTTCAAATACCTCTGGCTTCACACCTTTTACATTAACACCTGTTACAAATTTTCCATGAGTTATCTTTAAATATGCGGTTTCTACAGGAGTAACTGCGGTAACATCATTTAATTTTTCAATATCTTTTAGGGCTTTGTCGTCAAGTTTAGCTACTTTTTTCTTGCCATTTGCAGAAGTAACCATTCCTCCACCTGGCGATACATCTATCATATGAAGATTTCCCCAGCTTTTCATCTGTTCTTCAAAACCTGAGCTAAGTCCTATTCCAAGTGAAACCATTACAGTTATAGCGCAAGTTCCTATTATAACTCCTGTTATAGCAAGTATACTCCGTGTCTTTCTCCTAAATAGGTTTCTTACACCCATTATCATTAGGTCTGTAAAATTCATATCTACACCTGCCTTATATATCTATATCTAGGCTTTTATCCATTTTTTTCTTCTTATGTTTCTTATAAAAAATAAATCCTAGTATAGCTGCAACTATTCCCCCTGCAATTATATACATTTTCTTCTTTCCTGAATTGTCTTCTACTGGAATTTCACCCTCTGGAACTTCTGGCTCTGGCATTTTTTGTGCAGTAAAGTTGAATTCTTTTTCTACTTTGGTTTCTGCTCCTGTAGTATCCTCATAAGTAAAGATTACTTTTCCTTCAACAGGACCTTCTTCTAAAGGTATTATACTTAAATCATAATATTCATTTTTCCCAGTATCAAATTTTCCAACAAAGGTATTTGGAGACTGTGAAAATTCTAAATTAGTTCCCTCCGCTGTAACTCTAAGATTATTTAACTGAGTTTTTCCCATATTGTAAAACTGAACAGACACTGATGCCTGCTGTCCTGCAAAAAGCTCTGTAGGTGGTGTTATGTCATCTATTACAAGTCTCATATCTTGAACAAGTGGTATCGTAATTGTATCTTTTGTTGCTACTGGATTACCATCCTTGTCCTCATATGTCATATCTACGGTTATTGGTACTGTCTTTTGTGGAGCATCGGGCTTACTTACAAGTGTAATCGCTTTTGTAGCTACTCCTCCTGGTCCAATTTTTTCTATATAAAATGAATTACTTGAATTTTGTGGTATAAATGTACCTTCTTCTGCACTAAGTGATACCTTTATATTTTTTATAGTTTGTTTTGTATTTGTATTTTTTAGAGTTATTCCTAAATCAAAAGGTTTGTTTGCTTCTACAACCTGTCCACCATATTTATAATTTACTATCATAAGTTGTGGTACAGTTTTTGTACTCGTATCACCCTTTACAAAAATTCCTGCATACTGACTTATACTTTTTGGTTCTTTATCTGCAGTTTCTACAGTTATTTTGATAGGATAATTTTTTGCTTCTGTATTTGAAGCCGAAAATAAAGTTACATTATAACTTTTTGCTTCTCCTGGCGCAAATGATGAAACAAATATATTTTTTGATTTATTTACAACTGGTGCTGTAGGTTCAACACTTACTTTTATATTTTTAAGTTCTGTTCCACCTAAATTTTCTACTTTAAATGAAATTTTAAAATCTTTTCCTGGTTCAGCTTCTGCTGGACAGTTTACATTTGTTATATTTAAATTGTCTGTCTTTGAACTTCCACCTATTACTGTTATATACTCAGTTTTTGTAAATACTGCTTCTTTTCCATTCGGGTCTTTTCCTTTTACTGTAAATGTAAACGGAATGTTTCCACCTTCATGTTTATCATCTACATAAATTGGGAAATTTGCTGATTTTTCACCTTTACTAGTACCTACTGAACCAAGTCTCACTTCTGTAGGTGCATTTTTAAGACTCATATGTTCTCCTAGCGGTCCTATTGAAGCCGTTAAGTCTACTAGCGGAGAATTTCCTATATTTGTTATTATAAGTTTTACATTATTAGTTGACCCACTTGCCATATTTCCATTTTCAGATTTAACTGTAAGCGCTAATTGTGGATTGTAAGTCTTGTTTGGATCTGGCTCAAAGTTTTCATTCATCTTGGCCACATAAAGACTTGCATCTGTACTTCCAATTGTTCCACTTGCATCTGTTACGGTTACAGGCATCTTATAGATTTTTTCTAACGTAAGCCCTGTAACATTTACAGTCCATTCTGCACTCTTCTTTACTCCTGGATCAAGATCTCCAACCGTAACTTCTTCGTCACTGTAAGCTGAATATGTAAGCTCTCCTGTTCCAATTGTAGCTTTTACGCCTATAAGTTTATCACTTGATGTATTTTCAATATCCACTACTACTTTGAGTTTAGTATCCCCTTCTGCGGCCACTGAACCTTTTACTTGCTTCACACTTACCTTTGTATCTGCATATACAAAACCACTCATGCTAAATACACACAAAAGTGCAATCATAACTATAGATAATATTCTTTTACTCATAAATTATTCCCTTTCATTTATATATTTTATTTTTCAACTTTTTTAGTGTCTCCCAAAACTTCTTCGGTTTGAGGAATTCTTATATTCTGATTTTTTTCTACACTTATTATATTTCCATCTTGAATTGTCACTATTTTATCTGCGTATTCCGCTATAGATTTATCATGCGTTACTAATATAAGTGTCTGTCGTTGTTCTTTTACTTTATCTAGTATTATTTTCATTATTATCTCTGTAGTTCTAGTGTCAAGGTTTCCAGTTGGTTCATCTGCAAATATTATCTTCGGCTCTACCACCAAAGCTCTTGCAATACCAACCCTTTGCTGTTGCCCTCCACTCATTTGACTTGGTTTACGATTTTCGTAACCCTTAAGCCCTACTTCTTCTATAGATTTTAATGCTCGTTTTATTCTTTGTTTTTTATCCATTCCCCTAAGAATTAGTGGATAGGATACGTTTTCTAAAGTAGTAAGCATTGGAAGCAGATTATAAGCTTGAAATATGAATCCTATATTTTTTTGTCTAAATAAGGTAACTTGCTCCTCATTTAATCTATGCAGTGGTACTGAGCCTATTAGAATTTCACCTTTAGTAGGTTTTTCCAGACCTGCAACCATATTTAAAAATGTAGATTTTCCTGAACCTGATTTTCCTAAAAAACATACAACTTCTCCTCTGTATATATCTAGGCTTATATCATCAAGTGCTACTACTTTTTCATCTCCCATTTTATAAACTTTTCTAACATTTTTCACTTCGATTAATGGTTTTTCTGAAATATTTTGATTTTCTATGATGTCCTCCTCCTTTTATTATTTATTTAATGTATTTTATTAAATTAATTTTCTAATCATCCTGCTTATTATACCCCATAACTAATATTATTTGTTTACAAAATAATTAATTTTCTAAAATTATATGCTATAAAATTTGTATTATCGTATCCATTTGGGTAGATATTAATTATAACTAAATTGTATGGGAGGTGAATCGTATGGATGGTTCTGAAACTAAATTCATAAACATAATAGACCTTTTAGGAAATTTTGAACTTGAACTTGTTGAACTTCTAAATAATAATAACTACAAGGTTTCAATGTTTACTGATAAAGCTACATTTTTTGAAAGCTTTGACTTGATTCTCCCTGATTTGATACTTTTAAATATAGATAGTTTTAATGTCGATATTTTTTCAATTTGTTCAAAAGTTAGGGCTAAAAGTACAATTCCTTTTATTGTAATTTCAGATGCTGCTTCCGAGGAACAAAAAATAACTGCTATGAATCTATGTTGTGACGATTATCTTATAAGACCTATCTGTAAAGATGAATTTTTAGCAAAACTTTCTGCACTTTTTAGAAGAATAGAATTTGAAGGTAGAAAATGCAATATGAACTGCTCTTATAATTATGGTAATGTTTTAATAAATTTAAAAAAACATGAAGTTCTAATAAACGCTACTTCGGTTTATCTTACTACTAAAGAGTATGAAGTTCTTATTTATCTTTTGGAAAATAAAAATGAATTAGTGCATCGTGATGACCTTCTTATGAAAATCTGGGGATTTGAAAATAATTCTGTTGAAACAAGAGCTATAGATGACTGTATTAAACGCCTTAGAAAAAAATTATCTGATGCAGGATCTGATATAATAATTGAAACGGTAAGAGGTTATGGCTTTAAGGTTAAATTATAAATGAGTGTGTATTTCTGATATAATCCCACTTAAGTAGACATATGAAATAATTAAATTTCATTTATCTATGGAGGTGGGATTTTATTATGTCTAGAAAATCAAGTTATACTGTTGAAGAAAAAATAAAAGCATGTACCGACTATCTGTCAGGCTT
>JBGSPX010000041.1:0-44442 GCA_041738345.1 Proteocatella sp. | reverse complement strand
AAACATATCCAACCACAACTTGCATTTGCAAAAGAAAACGGAATAGAGATTGTATTTGGAAATCCACAAGATGAGATTCCAGGTAAAAATATAGTACTTCCAGCACATCCATCAATGATAAAAATAAAAGATATGGATATGACAAAACTTAGAAAATCACTAATCAAGAATTCATTAGAAATGACAGGAAAAATTCCAACAGAAGAAGATATAGCGTTCTTAGCAGAAGAAACTAAGGCAAATGTAGAGTTTGTAAAAAATACTTTAGCTGGATTAAAGTAATTAAAATCAGGAGGATTTATGGAGAATAAGAAGTTAGAATTTTACGGTGGCGAATGGATGTCATTTGTCCCGTTTATAGTATTTATTTCACTTATAGTAGTCACGACATTTCACTATGCATCTATATCCGATGGTGCACTTTGGGTACCAGCCTTCATGGCTCTTATAGTAGCATTCTTTTTTGCGAAAGACAAGAAAAGATATGCAGATGTAATAATAGACGGAATGTCAAGTAGAGAAGCAATAATACCGATAGTGTGTTGGATATTTGCAGGGGTTTTCTCAAGAATACTTAGAACATCAGGGCTTGCTGGGGGGATTGCAGGACTAGCCGCAAGTATGGGAGTTAGTCCAACGATATTTTTAGTAATATCATTTATAGCATCAGCTTTATTTGCTACGGCATCAGGCACAGGTTTTGGAACAATTGCAGCAGGAATGGGAGTTATATATCCAGCAGGAGTTGCACTTGGACTTCATCCAGGACTTTTGGCGGGAGCTATAGTTTCAGGCGCAGCATTTGGGGATAACCTTGCACCAGTTTCAGATACTACTATATGTTCAGCTACATCTCAGGGCGTAGATGTACCTGGCGTTGTTAAATCAAGACTTAAATATGCAATAACAGCAGGCGTTTTGAGTATTATAATCTTTGTAATAATGAGTTTTATATATAAAGGAACTGCATCATCGGCAGCAATTGTTGAATATGACAAGAAAACACTTTTAATGCTGATTCCAGTTGCTATAACCATTGCAATTGCTATAAAAACAGGAGATATCATAATTGCAACTACAATAGGAATAGTTATATCAGGCCTTACAGCAGTAGGACTTGGACTTATGGATTTTGCACAGATTGACCCAACGGGAGAAATTACAAAAGAAGCTCTTTTTAGAGTATCTGGAGAAGGACTAGATAGAACAGTAGATGGAATAATCTATGTAGGAATAAATTCAATGCTTCAAGTAAGTATATTAGCACTTTTATTATTTGGTTCAATTGCAATAATGAGAGCCGGCGAAGGGGATAAAAAGCTTCTTTCAGTGCTTGGGAATGTAGCAAAAGGACCAGTTGGTGCAGAACTTACAATAACATTTATGATAGTAGCACTTTCAGCGATGATGGGATTAAATGCCCCAGCGATACTTGCAGTAGGAGCATCATTTGCTAGACCACTTAGTCAGAAATTTGGAATAAGTCCATATAGAGCTGCAAACTTGATGGATGCAACATCATGTACCCTTGTGTACTCACTTCCATGGACTCCAGCAGTAATATATACAATAGGCTTTGCAAAAGATAGCATAGCACCACTTACCGCACTTAATGTAACACCATTTGTAGTATACGCATATGTAATGATGGCAATAATGCTAGTAAGTATATTCCTTGGAATAGGAAGATATGATGGTATGGAAGAAAAAGATAAAGGCGTAAACCGACTTAAAAAACAAGCATAACACAATATAAAATTATATTTACCCCCACTTAAAATATACTTTAGGCGAAACGAAGCTTAAAGTATATTTTTTTGCTCTATAATAAATATTTTGGAAATATGATATAATATCACTGAGTTATATTTTAAGGGGGTACTTATGAATCAGATATATTTTGAATTTCCATTTTTACATATTAATAACTATCAAATAATGCCATCACTGATTGTATTTTTTATTTTTTTAGTAATTTTACTCATACGTTTTATTTTAAGAGTACTACGCAATCTTATAAAACAAAATATTACTATTTCTGGATATATAGAAAAATCGGTAGAGGACTTTAAAATATCAATAAAAAATTTTAAATTTATAAAAAAGATATTGTCGTTTTTTGAAAATAGGAATATATGGAGATATACATTTTTAAGTGTAACATCCTATGGAATGATTTTCTTATTATCATATTTTCTTAAAGGCGAAAAATACTTAGGCGACAGAGCAAATATAATTGTAAAACTAGCAAATGCTTATCTAAAGATAGAATTATTAGTAGTATTGATTATGTTTTTTGCATTCATGTATATATTTTTGGTTAACAAAAATAAAAATGCTTACTTTGAATTTTTGAAAAAACCAATTGTACTACTGGTATATATATCAGCATTTTCATATGCAGTAACACATCAAATTGAACTGGGATATAAGTATAATTGGGTAGGATATATATTATTAGCCGTATTTTCGATGCTAATTTTTTTAGTTGATATAAAAGATAAAATTATAGAAAATGAACAAGTAGAAAAGCGTAATCAATATAACCCTATTAAAAATTATGATGACTTATGTAAAAGTCATCAGGGAAAAGCTGATGCATTAAAAAATATTATTGAAAGAAATAGTAATTGTGGAGGAATTTCAATTTTAGTAAAAGGAGATTGGGGAATAGGTAAAACTTCAGTTGTAAATGGCGCTATTCAGAAACTAAAAAAAGATTCAAAATATGAAGAACTTAGAATAAATGCACTAGAAATAGATTCTTTAGAATCGCTATTCAACTATTTTTTCGATTTTATAAGAAGATGTTTAAAAGAAAGAGGCTCATATACTGGAATTGCAAGCGAATATAGAGAATTTGTTTCATCAGCATTAGGGATAGTTACAACTGAATCATTTGGGAATTTATTTACAAGGTTTTTCTACTCAGAAAACAAAGATTATAGAGGAAAAAAAGAAGAATTAGAAAAATCAATAAAAGATGTTTTAGGTAAGGATAAAATAATTATTGTTGTTGATGATATAGAACGCTGCGAAAAAGAAAAAGTAAAGCAGTTTATATTTTTTATAAAAGAAATAGCAACTATGAACAACTGCATAACTATATTTATTTCAGATGAAGAAGCTCTTAAAGAATGTATTTTAAATGATAATAATAGTACTATGGATGATTTTTTAGATAAATTTTTTAATTATACAGTGAGTGTAAATACAACAGAGTATGAAGGTATTTTAGAAGCAATGGAAAAAACAGAAAAAATTCTTAACAATGAATTGGGATTTTTAACATTAAACGAAGTAATAAACAAAATTATAAAAAATTGGGATGAAAAAATAAAAGAAGCTCAAAAAAGAGAACATGAAGAAAATGTGGTAGAGAACTTAAAGGAAGTTAAGCATGAATTTAAAGCTTCTATAAATAATCCGAGAAAACTTATTAAACTATATAATTCATATTTAAATTATCAAAATGACTTGATTCTTAATTTTGAAAAATTTGGAAACGATAAAGATAATAAAAATAGAGAATATCTAGAACAAATAAATGCTTCAAAATTAATATTTTCTTTAGCATATATATTTGAGTATATTTCGGAAAAATCATATTTGATTGAATTGTTTGGTATTGATTATTTTTTGGAAAAGTTTGAACATGGTAATAATACTAAAAAAAAATTATTAAAAGAGATGATAGAAGAGCTTGATGGAGTAAATATAGACCCCAACCTTAAACGTTCATATATTGTTTATGCTAATGAATACTTTTTAAGCAAAAAGAAAAAATTTATAGATAATTTAATAAAAAATGAAGAGATAACTCCTGATACTTTTACGAATAAAGAACAGAAGTTATTAGATTATGTCGAAAATAAAGAATGGGAAAAAATTATTAAAGAAGATGTATGGTTTGATATAGTAAATAATATTATTAAAAATAGTAAAGGATTTAATTTAGAAGAAAATGAAAAGTATTCAAATTATATAGAAGATATTTTTAAATGTTTAAAAAATAATATAGAACGTGAGCCTTTTAAGTTGGATAAAATTTTAGAGGAAATCGAAAAAGAACTATTTAATAATTCATATAATGATTTTAATAGAAATTCAAAAGAATTCTACAATACAAATTTTATATTGAATTTAGGAACCAATATCTATATTATGAAATCTATATATAATATATTTTTCGAAGATGATTTTATTGTTAATAAACTGTCTATCAATAGTGAAACTATTGAAAATAAAATGAAAGTATTTGCAATATATTTTATTTCATATAGATTAAGAATTGCTAGTTCAGTTATATTTTATATACCAAGTATAGAAGGGGATTGCAAAAGAAAAATTTTAGATGATATGAATTTTCTTGAATCAAAATCAGATTTTAAAGATATAGAATGTATTGTAGGAGATTGGGTAAATACGATATTAAAAAATATTGAAGATATAGATGTGTTGAAAATTAACAATAAGATTGAAAATGAATTTGAAAAACTATATAGTTTATTAGATGCCGTAGAGTTATATTTAAAAAATAAGGATATATTAAAATATAAAGATGTTAAAGATGATTTGAAATTAAGTATAGATTCAATAGAAGATATAGAATATTTTTTGAAAATATCAAAAAAACTTCTTTCAAAATCTAAGAAAATAGAAATTAATAATAATAATTTAGTTCAGAACTTTATAAACAAGTGTAGAAACAAGCAAATTACACCTTTAGAAATAAGAGACTTTTACGATAGAATTAAATTGGACAGTAGAATCTATATAAATAAAAAACAGATTGATGAGTTACAAAACTTAATTTCAGAACATGAAAAAGTAAATAAAGGATATGCTAAAGGTTATAGGCAAAGTTTACTTTGGCATCTAGATAGAATAAACAAAAGTGAAGAAATGTAGTTTCATTTTAGGCTTATCGCCTTAAATTAATAAAACAGTATCAAAAACAGCAAAAAGTATAAATAAATTGTAGTGCATATATTTACCCGAATGAATTCTGCAGCCGAGATAGTTCCAGAATGGAATATCTAGGCGAAGCCCTAATGAGGGGAAATATATGCCTAAAATTTAAATTATTACATATTTTATTATATATTCTTTTGAATTGATTTTATGATATATTTTTTCTCCCTGCGTTAGGCTGCCGCCTTTTTTAAATTTTTTTCAATTATTTTTTTATTTCTTTAACTCAAATTCAGTAATTTTATTAAAGAGTTGTCTGCGACTTAGTCCAATATATTCAGCTGCTTTAGTAATATTGCCATCAAAAGTCTCAAGTGCTTTTTCAAAATAATATTTTTCAAAAGTAGATTTTGCCTCAGCATAAGTCATAAGATTTTCATTTTTAAATACAAAGCTTTCAAAAGAAGCTCCTAGATTTTCAGCTTGATTTGAAAAAGACAGATTTTCAAAAAACTCATTTTTTTCTATACTTAAAATGTTGTTTTTTGAAGTAACTACGAGTCTTTCTATTATATTTTTAAGTTCTCTTATATTTCCTGGATAATCGTAAGTTTTTAGAAAATCCATTGTAGTAGGGGCTATGGAGTCAATATGCTTTTTTGTATTTTCTTTGAAGTGATTTAAAAAGAAAAATATCAAATCCTCAAGGTCTTCTTTTCGTTCTCTAAGTGGAGGCACTTTTAGTTCTATAGTGTTTATTCTATAAAATAAATCTTCTCTAAAAAAATCCTGAGTTTCTGGATAAATATCCTTATTTGTAGCAGAAATAAGTCTAAAATTTACTGATATACTTTTATTTGAACCGATTCTTTCGATAGTTCGATTTTCAAGTACACGAAGAAGTTTTACTTGAGTATTTGCAGAAAGCTCACCTATCTCATCGAGAAAAATTGTACCACCATTAGCTTCTTCAAATCTTCCTATACGTTTATCAAGGGCACCTGTGAAAGCTCCTTTTTCATGCCCAAAAAGCTCAGATTCAATCATGTTATCTGAAAATGCTTGACAGTTTATAGTTATAAATGGCATATTTGAGCGATTACTGTTTTCATGAATAAGCTTTGCGATGATTTCTTTGCCGACTCCAGATTCACCAGTTATAAGGATATTTGAATCTGAAGGAGCTATGGTTTTAGCAAGTTCTAATAATCTATTCATCTTTAGATTTTTACTACTACTAAGATATGATTCAGTATTGTTTTTTTGTTCATATATAGAGAGTTTATTTTTCATCTCTATTGAGCGACGGGCTTTTTCGATTTCAATTATAAGTTCTTCTGGATTATGGCTTTTTATAAAAAATCCAAACGCACCATTTTTGATTGCGGAAATAGCTGTTTGAACATTCCCATAACCTGTAACTAAAATGAGTTCAAAGGGTTTTAATATTTCTTGTTTGGCTTTTATAAGAAATTCAATACCATCAGTACCGGGCATTATAACATCGGAAAGTACAAGTGGAAAGTATTCATTATGCATTTTTTCTAAGGCTATATCAGCACTTTCAGCGGTTGCTACTATGAAGTTTTTGCTTTCAAGAAGCATCTTAAAGGTTTCTCTATAGTCTTTTTCATCATCTACGACAAGAATTTTCATTTTGCTCATATTATCACATCCTAATTATTTTTATTATAAATTGGTTTGATTTAAAGGAATACTTAAAGCGAATTTGGTGTATTTTTCTAATTCACTTTCAACCCATATTTTTCCATTTAATTTATTTATTTCATTGTATATTATATAAAGTCCAAGTCCAGTGCCTTTATTAGGGCCTTTGGTAGTAAAAAAAGGATTAAATATTTGTTCAAAATTTTCTTTTTTTATGCCAACACCATTATCAGTAAAGTCGATTCGCAAGGATTTATCTTCTTTATCTATAAATATATCTATAGTAATTTTAGGGTTTTCATTTATATTTTTTATATAATTTCCAGCATTATCGTATAAGGCTAGAGCATCTATAGCATTTGAAAGTAAATTTATGATTATATGTTTCATAGCTTCTTGATTTATAGAAACTATTGTATATGGGTTACAATTAAGCTCAAGTGAGATATTTCTTTGAGTAATCAGTTTGTTTTCAAGTGAAAGTATATTTTCTATGAAGGTTTTTATATTGGTATTTTCTCTTTCTTCTCCTGAAATTTTAGAAAAATTGAGTAGATTATCTATTATGTTGCTTGCTCTTTCTACGGAACTATCTATATATTCAAGTGATTTCAAGGTGTTTTCGCAAACCTCAGAACTGTTTTTAATTATAAAGCTCTGGGTTCTTATTATACCTAAAGGATTTCTTATTTCGTGAGCTATACCTGAAGCAAGTTCTCCTATAGCAGCCATTTTGTTGGATTGAAGTGAAAGCCTCTCGTGAAATTGTTCTTTTTTTGCATAGTTAACAACTTGCTTTTTTAAAGAAGCATTCATATACATTACTGCAATTGAAAGGATTATAAATGGTATTAGGGCTAACAGCGCATATGTACTTAGCTGATTTTCATCAGAAACGTAAGTTATAGGAGTTGATATTCCAAACCACTTTTGTTGGATTTTTTCGAGCTGATTTTTAGCATTAATAGCATCTATGCCTTTGTTTAAAATTGAAAGCAGTACAGTTTCATTTTTTGGAAGTGCAAATACTACTGGATTTTCATAAAGCGCATCATCTAATATTTTTATATTTGGGTATTTTACAGGATCGTGAAAATAAGATACAACAGGCTCGTCACCAGCGGCAGCATCAACAATTCCCTTATTAAGAAGTTCCATTGCAGTTTCTACATCTGGAGTATACACAAGCTTTACATTAGGATGATTTTTTATCATATAAAAATTAAGATAATCGCCTTTTTGGGTAGCTAAGCGTATATCTTTTGAGAACAATTCTTTTAAACTGCCACTATATGAGTTGTTTACAGCAACCGCACCTCTTAGATTATATATAGGTTTTGTAAAAATAAAATACTCTGCTCTTTCTTCATTTATAAATACATCACACATTTGACTTTGGGATGATTTTAAGCTACTTAGTGCATTTTCCCACAACATTGGTTTTGTATCTATATTAAGACCAATTTCAAGTGAAAGTTGAGAAATATAGTCTATAACAACGCCTTTGTATTGTCCGTCAGATTTATCTACAAATCTAAGCGGTGGGGCATTTTGGTCAGCGGTATAGAGAATCTTATCGGTATTTTTTAGATATTCAACTTCTAAGTCAGAAAAATGTAAACTTGTATTGAATTTAGGGGTATATATGTAAACGTAGTAAAATGATGAAAGGAAGAGTATTATTATTGATAAAAAAATAAAGATACTTTTTTTACTCAAATTGATATGATTTGCTTTGGTATCGGGTTTTAAATTATTTTTCATATGATTAACCTCATAAATGTTTTATAATATTATTATATCATATATAATAATTAGGCTTAATAAATGTTTGAGTTTAATAAAAAGTTGTTATATTTAATTCGAACATTGAGAATTATTTTAACTTGATAAAATACGGGCTTTTTGGTAATATTATAAGGTGATCGAAGCGACAAGCGAAAAAACGTTATCATAAACTTGTGAAACGTTTGATTTAACTAAAAAGGAGCATTAAACATGGAATTTAATGATATTTTAAGCAAAGTGGACCATACTTTATTAGCACAGACTTCTACTTGGAATCAGATAAAAGAAATCTGTGATGATGCAATGCAATATGGAGTAGCAAGTGCATGTATACCACCAAGTTTTGTGAAAAGAGCAAAAGAATATGTAGAGGGAAAACTAGCTATATGTACAGTTATAGGTTTTCCAAACGGCTATATGACTTCAGCTGTAAAAGTTTTTGAAACAGAAGATGCTATAAAAAACGGTGCAGATGAAATAGATATGGTTATAAATATCGGAGATTTAAAAGACAAAAGATATGATGAGATAGTTGACGAAATAATTCAAATAAAAAAAGCTTGTAAAGATAAGGTACTAAAAGTTATAATAGAAACCTGCCTGCTTACAGACGAAGAAAAGATAAAAATGTGCGAACTGGTTACAAAATCAGGTGCAGATTATATAAAGACATCAACAGGATTTAGTACAGGTGGCGCAACCAAAGAAGATATAGCGCTTTTTAAAAAGCATGTAGGTAGTAATGTAAAGATAAAAGCCGCTGGTGGAATCAGTACTCTTCAAGACGCAAAAGACTTTGTAGCACTTGGAGCAGACAGACTAGGAACTAGTAAAGTAGTTAAGCTTATAAAAAATGAAGCAGTAGAAAAAGGAACTTATTAAAAATTTTAAGAAGAGGTGAAGATTATGAGTAACAACAATATACCAACTCCACACATAACAGCAAAAGCGGGTGATTTTGCAGAAACTGTTTTAATGCCGGGAGATCCATTAAGAGCAAAGTTTATAGCAGAGAATTTTTTAGAAAATGCAGTGATGGTAAATAATATAAGAGGAATCCATGGATATACAGGATACTATAAAGGTAAACGTGTATCAGTAATGGCAAGTGGAATGGGAATGCCATCGATAGGAATATATTCTTATGAGTTATACAATTTCTATGATGTTAAAAACATAATAAGAATAGGTTCAGCAGGAGCTATACATCCAGATTTAAAAATAAAAGATATAGTTATAGGAATGGGTGCGTGCACAAATTCAAACTTTGTAGCTCAGTATGGACTTCCAGGTCACTTTGTACCACTAGCTAGCTATGAACTTTTAAAGAAAGCTGCTGATAAGGCTGAAGAACTTAAACTTACTTACAAAGTTGGAAATATATATTCATCTGATACTTTCTATGATGATCAGCCAAGATTAATAGAGTGGCAAAAAATGGGAGTACTTGCAGTTGAAATGGAAGCAGCAGCACTTTATATGAATGCTGCAAGAGCTGGAAAAAATGCACTTGCAATATGCACAATATCAGATTGTCCATTCACTGGAGAAGCAAGCTCAGCAGAAGAAAGACAAAATGCATTTACTCAAATGATGGAATTAGCGCTTGAAATAGCTTAAAAATATTAAGGGGGCATTGCCATGGTAGATTATAGTTATTTAGTGGAAGAAGCTTTAAAAGCTAGAGAAATGGCATATGTGCCGTATTCAAAATTTGCTGTAGGTGCAGCACTTCTTTGTGAAGATGGAAGTGTAGTAACAGGGTGTAATATCGAAAATGCAGCCTATAGCCCTACAAATTGTGCTGAAAGAACTGCTTTTTTCAAAGCGGTAAGTGAAGGTAAGATGGAGTTTACAGCAATTGCAGTAGTAGGAGGCCCACAGGGACAAATGCCAGTGGAACTGATATCTCCATGCGGAGTTTGTAGACAGGTAATGATGGAATTTTGTGATCCGACAACATTTGAAGTTATTGTCGGAAAAAGTAAAGAGGAATATGTAGTTTATAAATTAGACGAGCTTCTTCTTGCAGGTTTTTCTCCAAAGAATCTATTAAAATTAAAATAGATTGAATAATTTATTGGTTTAATGTTTTCAAAATCCTGAAAAGGCTTTTATTTTGAAAACAAATATGATAATATTTGTATGGTAACAAAATATTATCAAACATAATCGGGAGGATATTATGAAAAAAATACTAAGTTTATTATTAGTAATGGTACTTGGAATTTCAGTTCTTACAGGTTGCGGAGGATCAGAAGGTGGCGGAACAGATACTTATGATCTAGCGCTTATAACAGACGTAGGAACAATCGATGACAAATCTTTTAACCAAGGAGCTTGGGAAGGACTTGTTCAGTATGCAGAAGAAAACAAAATTACTCACAAGTATTACCAACCATCTGAAAAAACTACAGATGCTTACTTATCATCAATAGATCTTGCAGTAAAAGCAGGAGCTAAGGTAGTTGTAACACCTGGATATCTTTTTGAGCCAGCAGTGTTTAAAGCTCAAGATACTTACCCAGATGTAAAGTTCATACTTCTTGATGGAACTCCACAAGATGGAACTTACACTGAATTTAAATTAAATGAAAATGTATACTCAGTATTCTATGCAGAAGAGCAAGCAGGATTCCTTGCTGGATACGGAGCAGTAAAAGAAGGATACACTAAACTTGGATTTATGGGTGGAATGGCAGTACCTGCAGTTGTTAGATTTGGATATGGATTTGTTCAAGGTGCAGAATATGCAGCTGAAGAAATGGGAATCACAGATTTACAACTTAAATACAACTACACAGGAGATTTCAAAGCTACTCCAGAAGTTCAATCAAAAGCAGCTTCTTGGTACCAAGGTGGAACAGAAGTTATATTCGCTTGCGGTGGAGCTGTAGGAAACTCAGTTATGGCAGCAGCAGAAGCATCTAACGGAAAAGTTATAGGTGTTGACGTTGACCAATCACCAGAATCAGCAACAGTAATAACTTCAGCAATGAAAATGCTTGGAAAATCAGTTTATGATGCTATAGCAGCATACTATGCAGAAGAGTTCCCAGGCGGAGTAAGTGCAGTTCTTGGCGCTGATGTAGCTGGCGTTGGTTTACCAATGGATACAAGTAAATTCGAAAAATTCACTAAAGAAGATTACGATGCAATATTTGCTAAACTTGTAGCTGGAGAAATAACTATAGTAAAAGATAAAGATGGCGACAAAGAAGTTGCTCTAAAAGACGTTCCAGTTAAAGCTGTGAAGGTTGAAGAAATAGCTTAATATTTTTAATAAAGAATTTCATGCAGTAAAAAAACATAAACTGAGAAAGGTGTGGAATATTCACACCTTTTTCATGTTCTAAAATAAATAGAAAATTCAGAAAATAATATCCTTGAATAATATTTTAAAACCCTTATTAAAGAATGTAAAAAATGGGAATATTTAATAATATACTTATTTTTAATATTATATAAAAGTGAAAAGGAATGGAGATAGTATGAGTTATTGTATCGAAATGATAAATATAACCAAAGAATTTCCCGGAATAATAGCCAATGATAACATAACTCTTCAAGTAGAAAAAGGCGAGATACATGCACTTCTTGGAGAAAATGGGGCAGGGAAATCAACCTTGATGAGTGTACTTTTTGGACTTTATCAACCAGAAAAAGGTATAATCAAAAAAGATGGAGAAGAAGTAAAAATAAAAAACCCTAATGATGCTAATGATTTAGGAATAGGAATGGTACATCAACACTTTAAGCTTGTAGAGAATTTTACAGTGCTTGAAAATATAGTACTTGGAATGGAAACTACTAAAAAAGGCATGCTAAAGATGGATGATGCAAGAAAAAAAGTAGTCGAGCTTAGTGAGAAATATAATCTTTCTGTAAATCCAGATGCTAAGATAGAAGATATTACTGTTGGAATGCAGCAAAGAGTTGAGATATTAAAGATGCTTTACAGAGAAAATGAAATCCTTATATTTGATGAACCGACAGCAGTACTTACTGCCGCTGAAATTGAAGAACTTTTAGGCATAATGAAAAATCTTATAGCAGAGGGTAAAAGTATAATATTCATAACGCATAAGCTTAATGAGATTAAAAAAGTTGCAGATAGATGTACGGTTTTAAGAAAAGGAAAATATATTGGAACTGTTGATGTAGCAACATCTTCAAAAGAAGAACTTTCTAAAATGATGGTTGGAAGAGATGTTAATTTTGAAGTAGAAAAAACGCCGGCACAGCCTAAGGACGTGATTCTTGAAGTTAAAGAACTTTCAGTTAAGTCAAAAATTTCACAAAAAGACATACTGAAAAATATAAGCTTTAAGGTTAGAGCTGGAGAAATACTAAGTATTGCAGGTATTGAAGGTAATGGACAATCAGAACTTGTATATGCATTAAGTGGACTTATGAAGTCAAGTTCAGGAGAAATAATTCTAAAGGGTAAGAATTTAGAAAACGAATCTATAAGAAATAGAACACTTACAGGACTTGGACATATTCCAGAAGATCGTCATAAGCATGGGCTTGTTTTAGACTATACAGTAGCGGAGAATATGATACTTCAAACTTATTTTAAAGCACCATTCCAAAAAAATGGATTTTTACAAAAAGATGAAATAATGTCATTCTCAGATAGATTAATAGCAGAGTATGATGTTAGAAGTGGACAGGGTTCAAATACTATAGCAAGAAGTATGTCTGGAGGAAATCAGCAAAAAGCTATAATCGCAAGAGAAATAGATAGAGATCCAGATCTTCTTATTGCGGTTCAGCCTACAAGAGGTCTTGATGTAGGAGCTATAGAATATATCCATAAACAATTAATAAGAGTTAGAGATGAAGGTAAAGCGGTGCTTATGGTTTCTCTAGAACTTGATGAAGTAATGAATGTAAGTGATAGAATACTTGTAATGTACGAAGGTGAACTTGTTGGAGAATTCAATCCAAAAGAAGTAACCGTAGAAGAACTGGGTCTTTATATGTCAGGCTCAAAAAGGAGGGAATTAAATGAATAAAAAATTTAAAAATATATTATTAGGGCCTGCCTTTGAAAGCTTTGCATCTTCACTTGCAGCAATATGTATAGGATTGCTTTTTGGACTTGTGATTTTATTTATAAGTCATCCAAGTCAAGCACTTCCAGGTTTTATGACAATTTTACTTGGAGGACTTACTGGAGGGGCAAAAGGGATAGGTGATGTACTTTATTTTGCAACACCACTTATATTAACTGGACTTTCTGTAGGATTTGCATTTAAAACAGGACTGTTTAATATAGGGGCTTCAGGTCAGTTTATGCTAGGATCTTATTTTGCAGTATCAGTAGGTATAAAATATGCATCACTAGGAGCAATTCACTGGGTAGTAGCATTATTAGCAGGACTTGTAGGCGGAGCTATTTGGGGAGCTATTCCAGGGCTTTTAAAGGCATATAGAAATGTGCATGAAGTAATTTCGTCTATAATGATGAATTATATAGGATTATATTTAGTAAATATGCTTGTTAAAAATGATACGCTAATATTTGACACACTTAAAAATCAATCTAGAACTCCAGCACCAACAGCAATCGTTCCTAAAATGGGTTTAAATAATATATTTGGAAATTCTAGTGTTAATGGTGGAATAATAGTAGCGCTTATTGCGGTAGCTGTAATTTATGTAATTTTAAATAAAACTACATTTGGATTTGAGCTTAAGGCATGTGGCCATAATAGAGAAGCTAGTAGATATGCTGGAATAAATGAAAAGAAAAGTATTGTACTTTCTATGGCAATTTCAGGAGCACTTGCAGGTCTTGGAGGAGCGCTTCTTCTTATGGCAGGAGCGGGAAAACATTTAGAGGTAGTAGATGTTTTAGCAATGGAAGGCTTTAATGGAATTCCTATAGCGCTTCTTGGAATGTCTAATCCAATAGGGATACTTCTTGCAGCACTTTTTATAGCACATATAAATCAAGGTGGATTCTACCTTCAGCTTTATAACTTTGTGCCAGAAATAATAACAATAATAACATCATCGATAGTATATTTCAGTGCTTTTGCACTTGTGTTTAGAAAAATGATTGGAAATTTAAGAAAGAAATATTCGGGTGATGAAAAGCCAAATGCTAATAAGGAGGGAGCCGTATAATGAGTATAGTATATTTTTTATTTCAACAAACTATGTTTTTCTCAATACCTCTTTTAATAGTAGCATTAGGCGGTATGTTCAGTGAAAGATCAGGCGTAGTAAATATAGCCCTTGAAGGGATAATGGTAATGGGAGCCTTTACCAGCATATTTTTTATAAACATAATGCAAGGTATGGGTGTTATGAGCGGACAGCCACTTTTAATATCAGCTATATTAGTAGCAGCCCTTGCTGGTGGACTTTATTCACTTCTTCATGCGTATGCAGCAATAAATATGAGTTCAGATCAAGTAATAAGTGGTACTGCGCTTAATATGTTTGCACCTGCATTTGCGATTTATACAGCACGTATGATTCAAGGTCTTCAACAGGTTCAGTTTTCAAATCAATTTAGAATAGCTAGTGTTCCAGTACTTGGAAAAATTCCAGTTATAGGGCCTATGTTTTTTCAAAATTCATATATAACAACATATATAGGGTTTGCAATATTAGCATTTTCAACATTTGTACTTTATAAAACAAAATTTGGACTTAGACTTAGAGCTTGTGGAGAGCATCCAGGTGCAGCAGATTCTGTAGGAATAAACGTTTATAGAATGCGTTATGCAGGAGTTGTAATTTCGGGAATATTAGGTGGTATAGGTGGGCTAGTATTTGTTATACCTACATCTATAAACTTTAATGCCGATGTTGCAGGATACGGATTCTTAGCACTCGCAGTGCTTATATTTGGACAGTGGAGACCTATGAGAATTCTTGTAGCTGCGCTTTTCTTTGGAACTGCAAAAACTATAGCCTCAACTTACGCAATTGTACCTTTCCTTGCAAATTCAGGAATACCAGATAATATATATAAAATGATTCCATATATAGCAACACTAGTGTTATTGGCATTTACATCACATAAATCAGCAGCACCAAAAGCATCGGGACAGCCATATGATAAAGGTGCAAGATAATCAAGTTGAATTTAAATTCAAGAAAGCGGTGATAATATGAGAATGTATGATATAATCCATAAAAAAAGAAATGGTGAGAATCTTTCAAAAGCAGAAATTGAATTTTTTGTAAAAGGGTATGTTAATGGAGAAATAACTGACTATCAAGCGTCAGCACTTCTTATGACAATATTTTTCAAAGGCATGAGCATAGAGGAAACTACTAATCTTACGCTAGCAATGGCTCATTCGGGAGATATGGTAGACCTTAGTCCTATTGAAGGTATTAAGGTGGATAAGCACTCAACTGGGGGTGTAGGTGATAAAACAACACTTGTAATAACTCCAATTGTAGCATCTTGTGGACCTAAAATTGCAAAAATGTCGGGAAGAGGGCTAGGACATACTGGTGGAACTGTAGATAAAATGGAATCTATACCAAATCTTAGAACTGGATTTACTATGGAAGAGTTTTTTGAAATAGTAAATAAATCAGGGATAGCAGTTATTGGGCAGTCAGGAAATTTAGCGCCAGCAGATAAAAAGCTTTATGCACTTAGAGATGTTACGGCAACGGTAGATACTATTCCGCTTATAGCTTCAAGTATAATGAGTAAAAAACTCGCAGCGGGTTCAGATTGTATACTGTTAGATGTTAAGTGTGGTTCTGGAGCTTTTATGAAGGATTTAGATAGTGCAATAGAACTTGCAACAATAATGGTTAATATCGCGGAAAATGCAGGAAGAAGATGCACAGCACTTGTAACTGATATGGATGTACCTCTTGGCGAAAATGTAGGAAACATAATGGAAGTTACAGAAGCTATAGATGTCTTAAAAGGTAGTGGGCCAGCAGATTTAAGACATGAATGTATAATTCTAGCCGCAGAAATGCTTTATTTAGCAGATATGGGCAATTTAGAAGAGTGTCATAAACTTGCAGAAGATGCAATTAAATCAGGTAAAGCTTTTGATAAATTTGTAGAAATGGTAGAAGCTCAAGGTGGAGATGTTTCATATGTGCTTGATACTAATAAATTTGAAAAAGCAAAATTTGCATATGAAGTAAAAGCTCAAAAAGCAGGGTATGTTACTCATATGGATACTGAAAAATGTGGAACGTCAGCAGTAGTACTTGGCGCAGGTAGAAAGACTATGGAATCTGTAATAGATTATTCTGCGGGAATAAAGATTTTAAGTAAAATTGGAGATAAAGTAGAGCTTGGTCAGACTTTAGCAGTACTTTATACAAATGATGAAACGGCTATAGCTGAAGCAGATAAGTTATATCTTGAAGCCATAACAATAGGTGAAAAATCACCTGAAAAGAGACTTCAGGTTATGGCAAGAGTAGATAAAAATAATGCATTAAGATATTAAAATTTAAAATAAAGCTAATGAAAAGACTTGAGGCTCTGTGAAGATTTCATAGAACCACAAGTCTTTTGTTACAAAATTAAATATAAGAAGGTTTTTTATGAATAATATAAAAATAGACAATCAGTATAAATATAGAAATTTTTGGATAGCGCTAGTAACACTGTTACTTGTTATATCGGGAGTAGCTAATATAATTATATCAATATCACATGTGCCTATATTTTTACAAAAATTCAGTAATTACTATGGGAATTTATTTCATCACAGTATACAAATTTATAGCTTACTTCACAGGGTAGTTGGGTTTATTTTAATCCTAATTTCATATCGTCTTTATAAAAGAATGGAATTAGCATGGATAATTGTAATAGTTACAATTTCAGTATCTATAGCATTAAAACTTATAAGATTACATGAATTTTTTAGTCCTATAATGTTTATTGAAATTTTTATTATGCTGGTTTTAATTTATTATAGGGATGAATTTAGAAGAAAATCTGACAATACTTCTGTAAAAAAGGCTATTATTATTGGTTCAGGGTCTATTTTACTAATGATAATTGTTTCATCTATTGGATTTTTTGCGATGAACAAGGAATATAGAGGCTTACGAACCTTTTATGATGCTATTATTCAATCCGTAAAAATTCTTTTCTTTATGGATGTAACGACAGTATCTGTAAGTAAAATTGGAGAACGATATCTAGATATGACAATTTTATTTAATTGGATATTTGTAGTATGCGCACTATTTTATATTTTAAAACCTGTGGTGTATGACCCGATAATAAAAACAAAAGACAGAGAAAGAGTGGCTCGTTTAGTTAGTTTATATGGAGAAAATCCGATGTCTTACTTAGCTATGGAAGAGGATAAAAAATATTTTTTTGGTAAATCCGTAGACGGAGTAATTGCATTTGCAGTAGTGAATGATGTAGCTACAGTATGTGGAGACATGATTTGTAGCGATGAAGATGGTGGGGCGTTATTAGCTGAATTTATGGAATTTTGCAGAGAAAATCATTATAGTATATTGTTTTTAAATACAACTAATCGATTTATGGAAATATATAAACTTATGGGATTTGGAAGTACTAAGTATGGAGAAGATGCCTGCTTTTTACTTTCTGAGTACAATTTAGCTGGGGGAAGTGTAGCTAAAGTAAGAGCAGCTATAAACCACGCTAATAAGAATGGTATTACCGTTTGTGAATATAGACCTAACATTAAGCGTGACAAAGATATAGAAAAAGAAATCCAAGAGGTTTCTGATGAATGGCTGCAGCAAAAAAAAGGCGGAGAACTCTCATTTATGATGGGCAGTATTGGATTTGATAAGCCAAGAGATAGAAGGTATTTTGTTGCAAGAAATGCTAATGGGAAAATGCTCGGATTTGTAGTATTTAATCCATATAATTCGAAAAAAGCGTATTTAGCTGAGGTGACAAGACGAAGAAAAGATGCACCACAAGGCGTTATGGAAAAACTTATTTATGATGGGTTTATGGCACTAAAAGAAGATGGAGTTATTTGGGGAAGTATGGGGCTTGTTCCTTTAGCGAATGTTAAAGAAGATGGTGATGATACATTTACTGCAAAAATATTTGACTATGTTTATGAAAATTTAAATCAGCTTTATGGATTTAAAACACTTCATCATGCAAAGAAAAAGTATGCACCGACTGATTGGCAGAGCAGATATATTGTATATTACCCTAAAACTTTTACGATGAATATGGCTTATGCGATAGTAAAAGTACAAAATCCAAAAGGTTTAAAAGGCTATGCGATAGATATTTTGAAAGAAAAATTTAAAAGCTAATTTTTAAAAAATAAAAATATTTTTCAAAATAGTGTTGACAAAAAGTAAAAATACCTGTATTATTTCAAACATAGAATATGAAAACTAAATGCGAAGAAGTAGAGAAAAATATTTCAGACGTTCCAGAGAGTCGATGGGTGGTGAGAATCGATAACAGAGAGATATATAATATACACTACGGAGCAGGCGAGTTAAACGAAAATATATTTAAACCATATTTTCAAGTAGACAAGCACGTGAACTCACGTTACAGGGTTAGAGATTGTCAGATCTTGATTGAGATATAGCTTATGCTATAATTAGGGTGGTACCACGAAAGAACTTTCGTCCCTATAACAACAGACTTTGTTGTTATAGGGACTTTTTTATTGCTCTGGCCAGAGAAAAAAGTACCCATCAATCAAATCTCTGTAAAATTAAACAAATTTAAAAACTTAAAAATTTAATTGAAAAAGAGAGGAATAATAAAATGAAAAAATTATCAAAAGCCATAGCAATATTTACAATAGGAGCACTTATGCTTACAGGATGCAGCTCAAATGCATCTGAAAACTCTTCAAATGAAACATCTTCTGCAGAAAATGCTAAATTTAAAATAGGAATAACTCAAATAGTAGACCATCCAGCACTTAATGCGGCAAGAGATGGATTTACAGAAAGACTTAAAGAACTGGGAGTAGATGCAGATATAACAGCTCAAGATGCTCAAGGAGATATAGCAAATGCTCAGATGATAGCAGAAAAATTTGTAAGTGATAAGTCAGATTTAATACTTTCTATAGCTACCCCAACATCTCAGGCGGCTCAAAATGCTACTAAAGAGAGTAAAACTCCTGTTATATTTACTGCAGTTTCAGATCCAGTATTTTCAGGACTTGTAGCAAATAAAGAAACTCCTGAAGCAAATGTAACGGGAGTTACCGATGAGGTTTCACCAGAGAATCTAAAACAAATATTTGAAATGCTGAAAATGCTTAAGCCTGATATAAATACTGTAGGGATAGTATTTAATACAGGAGAATCAAATTCACAGGTTCAAATAGAAAAAATAGAGAAAATAGCTTTAGAACAAAATATAAAAATAGAAAAAGTAGGAATTGCAGCTATTTCAGATATAAATCAAGCCCTTGAGTCAGTAAGTAAAAAATCACAGGCATTAATGCTTATAAATGACAATATGGTAGCATCTTCTATGGAACTTGTTTCAAAAATTGCTAAAGAAAAAGGACTTATAACGGTATCCGGAGATTCGAGTCATGTGGATTCAGGAGCGCTTGTATCAGTAGGGATAAGCTACAAAGAGCTTGGAAGACAGTCGGCAGATATGGCAGTTAGGATTTTAAAGGACAAGACGCCAATAAATGAAATCCCAGTAGAAAGTTCAAATGTATTCATTAAAAAAGTTAATAAGACAACTCTTAAAGCGCTTGGACTTGATGAAAATCACAAAGCTTTTGAAGGCGCAGAAATAGTAGAATAAAAGTAGAGTAAATTTTAAATAGATATATGAGGTTGCAAAGGAGACAGCATGAGCGGATTATTACAAGTAACTATTGAACAGGGATTGATATTTTCAATCCTTGCAATAGGAGTATATATAACATATAAGATATTAGATTTTCCGGATCTTTCGGTAGAGGGAACTTTTCCACTAGGGGCATTCGTATTTTCAAAGTTTGCACTTATGGGATTAGATCCTTTAGTGGGAAGTTTGATGGCACTTATAGCAGGAGGACTTGCAGGCGCTATAACTTATACGCTTAATATAAAATTTAAGATAAAAGAAATCCTTGCAGGGATACTTACGATGACACTGTTATACTCAGTTAATCTAAGGATAAACGGAAGGTCTAATATAGGGCTTTCATCATATCCTACGATTTATGATCAATTTGGTAAAATGATAGTGCTTGTTATATGCGTAGTGCTTGTAAAACTGCTTATGGATAGATATCTAAAATCAGAAGCAGGATATCTTTTAATTGCTACAGGAGATAATGAAACCTTAGTTAAATCTCTTGGTCAAAATGCAGATAAGTACAAACTTATTGGACTTATGATATCAAATGGCTTAGTAGCGCTTAGTGGAGCTATGATGGCACAGTCTCAAGGCTTTACAGATATTACTATGGGAAATTCCATAATAGTTGTAGCGCTTGCTTCAATAATAATCGGAGATACGGTGATGCAAAAAAGTCGTTTTTTAAAAGGCACTACAAGAGCTATTATAGGAGCCATTGCGTATAAACTTATAGGCGGGGCAGCAATAGAAGCAGGACTTGCACCTACAGATTTAAAAGCTATAAGCGCCCTTATTGTAATCGGATTTTTAGCATATAACAATAAATTTTCAATTTCGAGAAAGGAAAGACGTAATGCTTAGAATATCAAACTTAAGAAAAAGCTTTAATATAGGAACGGAAAATGAAACTAATATATTTGAAGATTTTAGCTTAAATATAAAAAGTGGGGAAACTACTGCGATACTTGGAGCCAATGGATGTGGAAAGAGTACCCTTTTTAATATAATAAGCGGCGTAATTTCTTGCGAAAAAGGAAGCATTGATTTAAAAACTGAGGATAAAGTAGTTTCTTTTGATAGATTAAAGGAACACCAAAGAGCAGCTTATGTAGCTAGAGTACACCAAAATCCGTCTATGGGGGTATCTCCATCACTTACAATACTTGAAAATATGGCACTTGCAGATAAAAAATGCTCAAAATTTGGATTTAAAAAACTTGTAAATAAAGCTAGAGTAGAAGACTACAAAGCAATGCTTAAAACTTTGGATTTAGGGCTTGAAAATAAATTAGAAACACAGGTAAAGTTTTTATCAGGAGGACAAAGACAATCGCTGTCACTAATAATGGCTACGATGAAAAAGCCAGAATTATTACTCTTAGACGAGCATACTGCAGCGCTTGACCCTAAAACCTCAAAGGTAGTTATGGAAAAGACTATGGAACTTGTAAAAAAGGATAAGATTACTACGCTTATGATATCACACAACCTTAGGGATGCAATAAAATATTCAGATAGAATAATAATGCTCCAAAAAGGAGAAGTAGTGCTTGACGTAAGAAGCAGCAGTATTTCAGAGAAAGAGCTTATAGAGATTTACAATAAGCAGAATTTAGAAGAAGCTGAAGATACTCAAAACAACTCAGAAAATCTTGTTATGGCAGGATAATATTATACAAAAAAACCAGTTATAAAGTGTCTAGGCTAAATAGCTGGTTTTATTATTGAAAATATATCATAAAATTTATATAAATTTTACCGCTGTTCCATAGGCTATTACTTCAGCAGCACCTTGCATTATAGCACTTGAGGCATATCTTATATTTATTACAGCATCAGCACCAAGTTCAGTTGCTTCATCTACCATTCTTTTTGTAGCTATAGCTCTAGCTTCATTCATCATTTCGCTGTAAGATGTAAGCTCACCACCGACAATCGTTTTAAGGCCACTCATTACATCTTTTCCAATATGCTTAGATTGAATAGTAGAGCCTTTTACTAGAGATAGGGTTTCTAATTGTTTTCCAGTTATAAAATCAGTATTTACTAATATCATTTTTATCTTCCTCCTTAATTTCTTTTAATCTTTCAATTAAAGTAAAAATCATAGCTATTATAATCCCAATTGGAATAATTGCGAGCATAAGCGATATTAATGTTTCGGTTAATAAAGATGCTTCTAAAGCTAAGATTAAAAATGCAAAGGCATACAGTGAAGCAAATGCACAAATTATAATAGTAATTAGTATAGGTATTATTTTTTTTATGATATTCACCTCCAAGTTACAAATATATATTCGACAATTAAGTCTAAAACCTTAGTGGAAATTTAAATTTTTACTGAAATGTTAATCATATTTTGATTTGCGACAAAACTATATTTTATATCTTCGCACATGCCTTTAACAAGTGTAAGTCCTAACCCCTTATTATTTTCGGAAGTTTCAAATTCAAGAGGATTAAAAGGAAGTCCATCATCTTTTATCATAGCACTAATATAATTTGGAAAGATTTTAATGCTCATATCAATATATCTATGACTGCTATTGTTATACCCATAAACTGCAATATTTTTAACTAATTCTTCACAGCATATAGCAAGTTTTTTAGAAAACTTTTCATCTATATTATTTTTTGAAAGAAAGCTTAATATGTTATCAATCATTATTCCGATATCTTTGATATCTCCACCGACAGAAAAGCTTGATGTATTTTCAACATCAGCAGGAATCAAAGTAAGTGGGGATAATGTTTTATCGGAATCTCTTAGAATGCTAGCAGAAATTATTATCCCTAAAAAAACTACAGTTTCTCCAATTGCAAAGCTGCTCCATATATATAAGGTAGAATAAGGAGCGATTAGTTTTATAATGGGAATTACCGCAAGTGCTTGAAAGCATGAAATTGATATTGAGAGTGCTTTTTTTGATAATATTTGATAATTTACCATAAATATATAATTTAGAGCATAAAGTGGTACGCATAGAGAAAAAATGCGTATACTTTGGTTCAAGTTTTCAAGCCCTGATACTCCAAATAAACTTGCGAATTCATATGGGAACATCATAATAACTATAATCAAGATAATCATAAAACTAATCAATATTTTTAGCGCAGTATTTACTGCGATTTTTACACCAGCATAGTCTTTTGCACCAATGAGGACTCCAGCAATGGGCTGTAAGGCTTGAGCGCTTCCTCCAATGAATATACTAGAAATCATAAGTATATTAAAGCAAACTGCCATAATTTGCATTCCAGATGAACCAAGTGTGTTTAGGATAGTATCATTTACAAATATTAGGCGCACTGTCATCAGTGCAGAAGCAAGTGCCATAGGTAGTCCGGTTGTAAATATTTGCATAATTTTATTAATTTCAAAATTAAATTCAAATTTTAGACTGGATGTTTTCTTAAAAAAATGAGAAAATGCAAACATAAAGCCTATTAAATATCCAAGTGATGTAGATAGTGCTGCTCCGAACACGCCCATAGAAAAATATTTCACAAAAATTATATCAAAAATAAGATTGAGTACATTTGCAAGTATTAGCACAAAGGAGGCGAGTTTTGGATTACTGTCAATTCTTATAAAAATACATATTCCTGGCACAAAAAGATAAAGCGGTGCACTTAGCATCACTACATTGGCATAGGTTTTAACTAAAGGCTTTAAACTATTGTCTGAGCAGAGCATATTAACAATGGGGTCTAAAAATAAAATCGCTGAAAATATAAAAACTAAAGAGATTATAAATGTAAGAATCATAGAGAGGGTATAGTATTTCATACCCTCTTCTAACTCAAGTTTGCCAAGGTACATCGCAAGCATCATAGCGCCTCCAATGTTTATAAGTGCATTTATAGCATTCATAAATTGTATTATGGGAACGCAAAGATTTATTGCAGAAAGGGCTTCTCCTCCAACCAGATTGCCAACTATAGAAGCATCTACAACTACACCCAAAGTAACTGCGACAGAGGACAGGATAGATGTAAATAAATAAGTTTTAAAAGATTTATTTATGAGATATGAATTTCTAGTAAGTTCCATTGAAATCTCCTATCTTTGATCCAGTATATTTCTAAGCTTCATACTAGTAGAATTCATTATAAATCCATCTGAGTTTACGATTTCAACAGACAGCCTGATAAGCCTAGTAGGAATAGTTTTTAGGAAAGAATCATAATGACTTTCTAAAAGTATTTTTTCAAGATCTTCAGTGGTTAAAGTAGTGTTTTCCATTCTAAAAATCATAGTTTCAAAGTCGGAATCTTTTTTTAGTACAAGCTGAAGCCTACCTGAATAATCAAGTTTTTGAGATAATATAGAGCTTATTTTTTGATAATTAAAGAAGGTTCCTCCCATTCTTATTACATCGCCATATCTTCCATGAAGCTTAAACTTAGGTTCTTTTGAACCACAGGAACATTCTTCTGAAACAAAGCATCCTAAATCTCCAATTTCATAACGGACAGTAGCACCGTGTTCTCGTTTGAAGCCAGTAAATATCATTCTACCTATCTCATCATCTTCACATGGAGTATCTGAATCCAGTTTTAATATCTCTAAAATTTGGATATCAGAGCAGAGATGGAATTCATTTAAATCGCAATATTTACAGCTATAACCCATAGTACCAGTTTCATTCGCACCATATAACATGGAATGAATATCGGTGATTCCAAAGGTAGTTTTCAAATATTCTATTTGAGCTTTTGAAAAAAATTCTCCTCCAAAAAATATCTTTTTAAGTTTTCCATATTCTAAAAACTTAGTTTCATTATCCTTTAGCATTCTTATTATATAACTAGGGGCACCAAGAAGGGCATTAGCTTTTCCTTTTATTATATAATCTGCTGCTAGATTATAGTCATCGAGGCCACTTATATTTAAATGAGGGGCTTTAAGATAATCAAATATGGAAATAAAGCAGTTCATGCCACCATAAAGATTACCAGCCTTTAGAAGATCTGCTGTTATATCATTTTGAGGATCAAGGCCAGCGGCTAGAAGGGCTTTTGCACCTGCTTTTACAATATAATTTTGATAATCATTTTCAGAATAACTACAATATACAGGTTCACCCGTAGTACCTCCGCTTTTCATCAAAATACGGGTTCCATTTTCTGGAATTGGTGGATAATCGGATTTACCCTGAATTTTTTTTGTTGTAAAATCAATTTGAGGAATATCTTTTAACATAGAAAAACTACTTATACCATCCACTTCAAGGGTGGTTCTAAGGGAAACTCTTTTCATAAATCTTGGAAGAGCATACACTCCATCATGAGGTTCTCCAGAGTAGCTTTCACTCATAGAGCCAATTGGAGCAATTCTTGTAACACCACCTCTGTATAAAAGGTTACTTATTTGTTCGATTTCAGAGATATCACAGGAAAGTCCAGCAGTTTGAAGATATCCACGCATTCTTCTTATCATAGGTGCAATATTATCATGACTTAAAGGAGATAGCCATATACTTCTAAATAGTGGAGAAGGCATAAATTTAGTGTCATAATTTACCAAAATTCTATAAGTAAATTCGGTATCTTCAATTATATCTCCTGAGTTAAAACAAAGGTCGGTTTTATGCTGAAGCACCACTGCAGATATCTCGGCTTGTTGATGGAGATCAGGCTCTGGAATAAGGTAAAGTTTTTTAGCGTTTTCAAGGCTTTTAGCTAGCAGTTTTGCAAATGCTAGAACATCTTTTTTATCAGTAGTGTCAATAAAAGCACATTGAGGGCTAGAGCATGATTGTTGATTATTTCGGCATATGGATTTAGCAAGTTCATCTGCGGTATCTTGGGTTATTTGAGATTTGCTAATATAGGCAAAACTTATTCTATGTCCCCATGAAACTACAGGAATTCCTTTAGGAACCATTTTTCTTATTGAGTCAATCGCATCTTCACTTCCCCAAGCACTTACACAGTCGGCAGAGTCAAGCATTTTTTGCAAAAGCTCAGTATCTTTTGAAGATATGGCGAAAAGAAATATGAATTTTTTTAGGTTATAAAAATTACTTAATTCTTGTAAAAATACAAGTGGAAAATAACCAGTGTTGCTGGCAGTTTTTATAATATTGATATTGCCACTTAAAAGTCCTTCTACTGTAGCCATAGGAGCAACTATAGGAGAATTTCCGGCAGTTATATGAACTAGTACGCCCATGGGTTTCCAAGACTCAAAATTATTTGTAGTAAAATCCGATTTTTTTATTTCAAAAGGTGCAGTTGTGCCAAGCTCGCATAAAAGTTTTTTTTCAAGGGCATTTCTTGAAAGATTCTCAGAAAGTGCATTTAAAAGAGCTTCTGGATTTTCGCAGCCATCTTTTTTTAAAGCTTCTATAAATTGTGGATAAGTTCCTTTTTTTATATTTTTAGAAATGGTATTACAAGCACAAAGTACATCTTCTGTGGACAAATCATCTTTTATAATAGAATTTATTTCATTTTCTAAAATTTCGATTTTTTGATATAGCTGAGAATCAGATATACCAACACCTTTCCATATATGCTTAATCATGATTCCTCCCTACTTTCTCAATAATTCTGCTGCGGCAATAGCACAGCTTTTATTTTTAGATGTTCCGGCTCTACCAATTATTTCAAACCATGGAGTAGAAATGCCGCATCCGCAAGATTCTCCCTCATGTAAAATAGCTAAATCTCCAAGCAAAAGACTTACTACAGGTACTGATGTATTCATAGCAGATACTACATTTAGAAAGCCTGGTTTACCATATGGAAGAACCTCAAGTGTTTTTACATCTCTTATAAAAACTCGGCTATATATAGGTACATGGAAATGATGGTTAGGACAATCGATGTAGGCAACGCCATGTTCAACAGCACCATAGCTTTCACGACAACATTCGTGGCTGAGCCCGAGGCGTTCCTTTATATAAGTTCTAAATTCATAAGGAGATAGTTGTTTATCGACAAAGCCTTTCCAGCCTCCACCCATCATAACAAGTGATTTGGGATGGAGTTTTAATGGGGGATATCCCATCTCATGCATTTTTTCTAATGTAAAGTACAAAAAGGCAGGGAATCCAAGAAGTCTTACGGGAAGTCCTTGTTTTTCAAAGCGTAGTAAAGCGTCAATGCAGCCAAATAAATCAAATTCATGACCATCTCCAGTATATTTTAAAGCATATACCAGTTCATTTTCCTTCGCATACCTTCTCATCATCTGTCTAGTTCTAAGTGTGCCAACATTTACATTTTTAGCAGGTTCATAGGAATAAAGTAGAAAATTTGTAGGTTCATCTGTAATTAAGCCATATTTTTCAAATTGAGTATCCGCAGATTTATCAGATGCAAATATAGTAAATGGGTCATAGAACATTTGACTTTTTTGACCAGTAGTACCTGAAGAGGTAAGTGTAAGAATAATATCTTTTTCTTTAGCTGTTTTAACGGTATGTGTTTTATAAAAATTGGCATGAATTAAAGGTATTTTTGTAATATCATCTATTGAATGAATACTATCTGAATTGAAATCGTTCATATCAAGGTATACTTTGTAAAAACCATTGTTGTGATAATGGTATGAGGTTATTTCTTTTATAGATTTTATAAATTTTTTTTCAGTAGCTTCAAAATCGAAAGGGTCTTTATATGACCATAGCTTTTGTACAGAACTTAAATCAGGGGAGGGCACATTAATATCAGGGTCATTTAAATTTCTAATATATAGATTCATAAAATTCTCCTATTAAATTAAAAAATAAAGTTAACAGTTTTGAGTATCTAAAACCTTTATCATATCTAAAACTTTTGTAAAATTAGGAGTAGTAACTAATTTGTTATAGTCAAGCACTGAATTAACAATAAACTCCATACATAAAAAATCTCCATTTTCAGCCATTGGAAAACAGCCATTACAGAAAAAATTATGTTCTTTAGCCGCTTTGTAAGCAAATTCTATAGCCTTATCAAACATATTAAGATATAAGAATATAACTTCACATTTTTCTTTTTTCAAAGTCATAATAGATAATTTAAGTTGTTCATTTATATCTTTGCCTGTATTATTTATAAATATTCTTCCGATTTTCATACTAGGGATGGATTTAGTAGTTATTACACTTTTTTCAATACCGGTATTACTAGATTCTAAAACTTCAAAATCAAGCCCTAAGGAATTATATATATGACCTACTAGAGCACGAGTTTCTACTGGGACATATATTTTATGAATGGGTTCAGCATTAAATAACTTAAACGCAAAGCCTACGGTGTATCTATCATCTGTTTCAGTAAAACTATTTTTCATTTCATTTCCTACATAATGAAAATTAAAGCCGCAGGGGGTAAGCTGATAAGCCTCACATATCTTTTGAGTTATAGGGTGATAAGCTACAGGTTCAGCCATAAGCGCTCTTACATGAGGTGCATTTTTAGCATATTCAAGTACTTTATCTGTAAGATGTTTCATAATCGCGTATTTTCTATATTTCTTTTTTACAACACCAATTCCCATCTCTGAAACGCCAGAAAAATCATCCAGCATAGTAAGCGCGAGATGACCTGCGATTTCACCATTAGGAGCAGTAGCAACTATGGAGTAAATTTTTCCTTCCTGACAAGCTGCAAAAAAACGCTCAGGATAATATACTATTTCAGAAATATAACTAAATCCAAATTCATCATATATACATCTAGCAACTTCTATAGCTTCTTCACGAGTGGTATTATGTATATCAAATTTTATGTCATCAGGAAGTTCAATTCTTTCCTCTTGAAATCTTTTTTCAAAAACAATGGGTGAAGAGAGATATTTAGTTAAATGCTGTTCTCTACCTTGTGATCCAAGGTTCTTTATGACAAGTCTATCTAAACTATTTTGCATTATGGTGACGCCAAGCTTATCTTCATAATTATCAAGAATAAAGTCTCCAGGGACACCTTTATCGCAGATAATAACTGTAAATTCGGTACCTTCAACATTGAGTGCAATGTCAAAATATTGATCTTTATTTTGACTAAGGCCATATCTGATTACATTTGCCATAGCTTCCTCAACGGAAAGATTAAGTCTGTATATCTCCTTTGGGGGCATATTATACTGCTCGGCGATAGTTTTTATAGCTGCTTGTACTGCTTCAATCATGTCGTACTTATTTAGTACGCTTATTTTTATTAATTCCAAATTTCAATTCACCTCATTTTCTAAATTATATACTGATTTAATACCCTAAACGTCAAAGCTTAAATCAAAGGTTTATTATGAATACTCAATTATATACAATAGTATCTTTAATTAAAAATCATATGGCTAGTTTTAAGATTTTGGTTAAATTAAATTTAATTTTCAGAAGATAAAAACATTATAATTTTATATTTAAGGGTGTTGACAGAGTTTAATAAACTTGATATGATGATTATAGAAAATACATAATATCTTTGACATCAAGGTCTGTGGTCTAAATTGGTCATAGGTTTTTTATTGTACATACCCCAAATTGTTGTTTGATTTTTTACTTAAATTATAAAGTCAGGAGGTTAATTATGAAATGGTCATTAAAATGTAGTCCTATAGTGCCAATGGCAGTTTCGCAAGGAACTCCTGAAGGTGAAGGATTCAACTAGCGGCTTCAGCTTTTAAAATTTCAGTTTGTATTATAAAAATTATTAAAATGTTATTTTAAATACCTGGGGAGGTACAATTATGTTTAAACAAATATTAAATTACTATATAAACGCTGGTGAAGCTAAAAGAGAAATGTTATTACAAAGATGGGTTGAAAAACCAGTTATATATCGTTGGGAAGATGTAGTAGCAGAAAATATAAAAAGAAACAGAATGGAACATAAAAATAAATTTATAGTTTAATTAAAAATATTTATAAAAAAAGCCAAAGTTCTTAATCAGAAGAACTTTGGCTTTTTTGTATATAAAGTGTAAATAATTAAGTATATGAAAACTAAAAAAAATATGATATATTAAAAATGGTATGGAATTTAAAATATTTAATTTAAGGGGGAAATATGTATACTTTTTTATTACCAACTATTATAGTAGTTTTACTGTTAGTATTTATAGCATTTACTTGGAGGAAAGTACCTTCAGATAAGGCCGCAATTGTAACAGGACTTGGGAAAGCTAAGGTGCTTACAGGGGCAGGAACTATAGTTATACCAATACTTCAAAGAATCGACTATATTACACTTGAAAATATAGGCTTTGAAGTTTCTATGAAAGAAACGCTTACGTCAAACGCAGTGCCAGTAAATACAAACGGAACGGTAGTAGTAAAAATTAAAAATGATACAGAAATGATAAAAAAAGCTGTAGAACAGTTTAACTGCGGAAAGGCAGAAGAAACTAAGATTCATATAGCAGAAACTGCAAGAGATGTATGCGAAGGAAGACTTAGAGAGATTATCGCAGATATGACTGCAGAACAACTTTTCAAAGATAGAAAAACTTTCTCAGAAAGAGTAAAAGAAGTCGCAGAAGAACAACTTGACCAGCTTGGATTAGAGCTTAAATCATTTACTATAAAAGAAATTGGAGATTCAAACGGATATTTTGATGCTCTATCAAAACCCCAAATTGCGGCAGTAAAAAGAGACGCAGAAATAGCAGAGGCAGAAGCTAAAAAAGAATCTATGATAAGTACTTCAGAGGCTGATAGAGCAGGAGAAAGAGCAAGACTTGAGGCCGATGCACTTAAAGCCGAAGCTTTAAAAGAAGCCGAAGTCAAAAAACTGGAATTCAAACGTCAACAGGATACTTCAAAAGCAAAAACAGATGCAGCATATGCAATCCAAGAGAGCATAACAAAAAAAGATGTTACAAATGCAGAAATGGATGCACAAATTTTAAAAGAACAAAGAGAAAGAGAAGTAAGAGAAGCTCAAATTCAAATAGAAATTGCAGCAGAACAAAAAAATATAGAACTTGCAGAGAAAAAAGCTCAGAGAAAAGAAAAAGAACTTCTTGAAACAGCTATAAAACCAGCTGAAGCAGAAAAAAGAGTTAAAGAACTTGATGCAGAAGCTAATAAAATAAAAGCAGTAAAAGATGCCGAAGCCAAAGCCGAAGCTAAAAAACTTGATGCAAGTGCAGAGGCAGAACTTATTAGACAAAGAGGTACAGCGGAGGCTGATGCAATAAGACAAAAAGGACTTGCAGAAGCAGAAGCTATGGAGAAAAAAGCCGAAGCTTATGCAAAATATGGACAGGCAGCAGTAACAGAGATGGTTATAAGACAGCTTCCAGAAATTGCAAGAGCGGTAGCAGAACCGATGAGCAAAATAGGAAATATTACAATACTTGGTGGTGGTTCAGACGGAGGAAGTGCTACAGATGTTACTAGAATGGCACTTAGCAGTCTAAAAGCAGTAACTGAAGGCATGAAAGATGTCATAGGCTTTGATATAACAGATACGCTTAAAGCAAATACTATCCAAGCTAAGACTGATAGAAATATAAACATAGACCCAGATGATTTGAAAATGGTAGTAGATGCAATCACTACATCAAAAGGAATTAGTAAAACAAAAGAAACTTCTAGCTCAAAATCAGAAAATGTTGATTTTGTAGATTAATTCTGTAAATATAATTAATAGTAACATAAAAAGAACTTCCAAATCTTGTAGATGTAGGAAGTTCTTTTTTTTTTCTAAAATATTATCTAAAATTTAAATTTAGAAGTAAGTTCTTGAAGCACATCAGCTTGACTAGAAAGCTCTTCACTAGCCGCTGAACTTTCTTCTGCAGTAGCAGAGTTAGAATGAACCACTGCGCTTATTTGTTCTAAGCCGGATAGTGTTTCTTCAAGTGATTTTGCTTGAGAATTAGAGGCTTGAGATATATCATCTATAAGATTAACACTTTGATTAACCCCTTCGATAACTTCGGTAAGCACGCAACTTGTGTCTTGTGCTAGTAAAGTACCATTTTTAATAGATTTAATAGAATCTTCAATTAAAGCAGTGGTATTTTTTGCAGCTTCAGATGATTTGTTAGCAAGATTTCTTACTTCATCAGCAACTACGGCAAAACCTTTACCAGCAGAACCCGCTCTTGCAGCTTCAACTGCGGCATTAAGTGCAAGTATATTAGTTTGGAAAGCTATATCATCAATAGTTTTAACAATTTTTCCTATTTGAGAGGATTTTGCATTTATTTCTTCAATAGCAAGCATCATTTCATTCATTTTAGAACTACTCATATTAGCTGAAGTTCCAACTGTTTTAATATAGTTAGAAGCATCAAGTGAGTTTTTAGCATTTTGATTAACTTGATCAGAAATTTCATTTACAGTAGCAGAAAGCTCTTCTATGGAACTTGCTTGTTCAGTAGTACCTTGAGCAAGGGCTTGAGCTCCGCTGGCTACCTGTTCAGAACCACTTGCTACTTGAGAAGCTATTTGGAATATATCACCAATAATTTGTTTGAAGTTATTAGTGGTTTTTAGTAAAGCATCTTTTATAACTCTAAATTCGCCATCGTATTCTTGAACTAATTCTATATTAAGGTCTCCGTTACCAATCTTATCCAAATTCAAGGAAACTTCATCAATATAGTCAATATACTTAACCAATCTTTCAGTAAGAGCTTTCATTGAGTTAGCAAGATGACCAATTTCATCATCTGTATCAATATCAATATCGACATTTAAATTTCCAGAGGCAAGTTCATCTGTAATAACTTCAAGGCGTTTTATAGGACGGACTATATTGCTTGCGATTTTGTAAGAAATTAAGAACCCTACTACAAATGATAATAAAGTAAATATTATAACTGTAGTTACCACTTTATTTATATCACTTAAAACAAGCTCACGTTCACCTTTTATAAAGGTATCTATATCGTCTATATAGTTTCCAGTACCGATAACCCAACCATAAGGCTCATAAAGTTTTACATAAGCTCTTTTAGGAAGTGGCTCTTTTTCTCCAGCTTTTGGGAAATAATATTCAGAATAGCCTTCTCCATCTTTTTTAGCCATTTCTATAAAATTTTGTACAATTTTATTACCAAAGTGGTCTTCTAAGTTAATTCTACTAGTACCTTCAGTCTCTGCTTTTCCTAAAAGAACTACATTGACACCTTCTAAGGTATCTGCCCAGAAATAACCACCTTCTCCATATTTAGCATTTCTAATTATATCTGCGGATATAATTTTCCCCTGAGCTTCAGTTATAAGCCCAGAAGCGATTTGATTTTGAACCCCATCAAGCTCAGAGACGATAATTTCAACTTGGCTTTTTATATTCAGGTCATAGTTTTGTCTCATCTGGTTTTCCATTTGGTCCAAACGAGTCATATTACTAGAGCGAATAAAGTAGGTGGATACTCCCCCTACAACTAAAGCGATAAAAAGCATACTGATTACAACCATTGTTACAAGCTTAGCTATTATTCCTTTTTTCTTCATCAACATCATCTCCCAATTAATTTTTTTAAGTTACATTAATATAATAGTATATTAGTACCGATACGAAAAATATATACATTTCTAACAAAATGTAGACATTTATACTGTGGCAAACTTATATCTTTCGACTTTCGTATTTGCCTTCCTGCTTCAACGAGTCTGGTTTTGCATAAGCTACTTCCATTTGATATGACTCTTCACAGGCTTTAATTCCCCAGTATCGTTGGGTACATATTCAAAGCTTATTTTTTTGTTAAGCTCTTTGAATTTGATAGTTTGCTAGATTAATACTTGCGCTTAAATCTTCCATTACTATTTGAGACGGCTTGGTTTTCACTATCTCATTTGAACATTGATGTAAAGGTTATTTAGTTGGTTTTATTTTAATCTTTGTAGCTATTATCATAGTACTACTTCATTTTCTAGTATATTCATACCCGAAAAGGAATTTTATTATCTACATTACTTAAAAAAATATTTTTCTTGTTCACCACAGGGCGAAAATCCCGTAACAGCCTTACTCTTCCTCAAGGAGATAGTCGTTCAAGGCTTCGCATATCTATTGACTTAGGGATTTCCCTTCTAAACATCCATTATATAAGCACTTTACACGATACGGATGGCTTTCTGTTAAAAATCTATAAAATATTGATTATATCAGTAATTTAAAAGGAAATTAAATTGTGTTTACAAGGTTTAAGTAATTGTTTATAATGGAAAAGGAAAAAATAAAAAATAATGTAAAAGTACTTATTTATGAAAATTTAGGAGGTTTTATGACAATTTATAATAAATCTGAATTTGCAAGAGGGATAGTGTCACTTTTAATAGCATTTGCAGGAATTATCGCATTATTTTTTAAAGGGTTTTCAATTAAATTGTTATTTTCAACAAGCATTCTGCTGTTATTTGCGTTATATGAAATAAGAGAAAGCTTTATAGACCCAGCAAGCTTTGATTTGGAAGCTATGGAAGAAAGAAAAAAAGAGAAAGTTATAGCTATGAAATCTAAAAGCAAAACTTTTCAAATAATGTGGTGGATAAATGCAGCTGTAGCGATAATATTAGCAATCGCACTTGGAGTTACGAAAAATGAAAATTTAATTTTAGCTTTTATAATAACTAGTATCTACATCTCTATTCAATTTATTTTAGAAATTTGTACTTATATTCATTATAAAAAAGAAAATGATGAAAAGGTGCTGTAGATTAATTCAGCACCTTTTCATATGCAAAACGTGGAGTTTTGTCAGCCACATAGATTATACCACAGTAATCGTATCCTGATTTTTTTATGAGTTTTTGCATGACTTTGTTATCCTTGTGAGTGTCTATTCTCATACTTTTGTAGTTTTTTTCCAATGTAAGTTTTTCAGCAAACGCAAACATTTTAGCAGATAGGTTTTGACCTCTAAATGAAGTATCGAGTGCTATTCTGTGAATTGTGCTATATGGAAGGTTAGATTTCCAATTACCTTCAAAAATTTCACTGTAATTAGGGTCTTTTTCAAATACGATTGCCATATATACTACAATTAGCCCATCTATTTCTGAAATATATGCAGAACCAGAGGTAATATCACATTCAATTACTTCGCTGTTTGGATAACCATTTTGCCACTGGTCTATTTCCTGTGATTTTAGGTATTCCTTTGCAGCATCAATGATTCTAAGTATATGTTTTATATCGTTTTTTGTAGCTTTTCTAAAATCCATAAAGTTCTCCTTTTATTATTAACTTAAAATATTTCAATTTTAACTATGATATCAAAAAAGAATGCTTTAAACAAGTAGTTGACAGTGCTATAATTAGTCTTGGACAATTATATATATGAAGAGGTAAATTATGGAAAATAAAACAAAAGGCGCTTTACTAATTTTAGGGGCATCATTTTTTTGGGGAATTTCTGGAACTATAGCTAAGATGGTGTTTAATACAGATATGAATCCTATAGAGGTTTCAAATATGAGAATTTCGCTGTCAGCACTGATATGCATACTTTATTTGGCGTTTAGAAAAAGTGAACTTTTGCAGATAAGTAGTTTTGGATTAAAAAAAATTGCGGTATTAGGGATTTCGATGACGGTGATGCAGGGTACATATTATTATGCAATAGCAAGACTAAATGTAAGTTTAGCTATATTTTTACAATATTTATCACCAATACTTATAACGGGATATTGCACTTTTGTTTTAAAAGAAAAAATGACAAAATCTAAATTTTTTGCACTTATATTTGCGATGACAGGCAGTTATTTTATAATATTTGGAGGCGGAAATTTAGGGATAAAACTTAATATGGATGGAGTTATTGTTGGGATTATTTCAGCATTTTGTAGTGCGTTTTATATAATTTATGGGCAAAAATGTACGGGAAATTATGACCCTTGGACAGTACTTACTTATGGAATGACTACTGGTGCATTTATATACATATTTATATGTCCGCCGTGGATACTTTGGGCGCAAAGGTCAAGTTCTGAGCTTTTGTTTATTGCATATCTTGCTTTTTTTGGAACTGTAATTCCATTTGCACTTTACCTAAAGGGATTTAAGTATCTAGCACCTGCTGCGGTAAATATAATTGGAATGACAGAGACTGTAATAGCATCGGTTTCAGCATACCTAATTTTAGGAGAGATGCTTAGCTTAAAGCAGATTATGGGGGCAGTGCTTATTGTTATGGCGGTAATCACAATACAAAGTTTTGATTATATAAAAGATATTTTACTTAAGAAGCAGAGGGAATAGTTATGAGATTGATAAGTGCACTTGTATTTTTTGTAATATTTGTACTCGTATATATAATAATAAATGAAATTTTTACAGTATTATTTAGGCTTACGGGGCTTACTGAAGAAAAAGCAAAGTTTCAGGTAACTTCTATGCTTACAAATTCGGGATTTACGACTTCTGAGAGTGAAATTATAACTTCTTCAAAAGTAAGAAGTAAACTTGCTAGAATGACTATGATATTTGGATATGCATTTACTGTTACTATAGTATCCTCTTTAGTAAACTTTATAATTGCAATGAATAACTCAGAAATAAGAAATATATGGCCGGCTTCATTAGCCGTATTATCGATACTTATATTTGTTAGGATTGTAAAAAAACATCCTATAATAAAAAGTAAGTTTGACCATTTGATAGAGATATTAGGGAATAAATGCATTTTTGGAAAATTTTCAAATGTCATTGTAGTATTAGATTCATATGATGAAAATGTACTTGCAGAGATAATTATTACAAATGTTCCAGAAAAGTTGAAAAATATAACAGTTGGAGAGAGTGATTTAAACAATAATTATAATATAAATATAATGCTATTAAAAAGAGAATATGATTATATGAGACCTATAACTACAAATACAATATTGCAAGAGGGTGATACGATAGTTGTATTTGGCGATTATAAAAATATTAGGCAGTTGTTTGAAAAGGTATAGAATTAAAATTCTAGCCTTTTTTTACTATAGTTTTATAATTCTTAAATAAATTTTATTGACAAATGAATACATATTTGATATAAATTTACTATAATGGTGAGTGAGTACTCACCTCTAAGGAGGACGCAATGAGTAAAAATGATATATATGTAGATGTAAAGAATGTACACAAATACTTTGGGGAAAAGCATGTACTTAACGATATCAATATACAGATAAAATCTGGAGATATATATGGAATATTAGGACCTTCAGGATGTGGAAAGACTACAATAGTAAAAATAATCTCAGGGATATTAGAAGCTCAAGAAGGGGAAGTTATAGTACTTGGGCAGAAAATGCCTAAGCTGAAAACTATGGCAAGGATAGGATATATGGCTCAAGGGGATGCGCTTTATGAGCAGCTTTCAGCGCAGGAAAATATGAAATTTTTTGGGAGTATATATGGGCTTAAAAAAAATGTAATAAAAGAGCGAACGGAAGAACTTTTAAAGCTTGTAAATTTATATAAAGAGGGTGACAAGAGGGTAGCTTCTTTTTCTGGAGGAATGAAACGCAGATTGTCCCTTGCGATTGCACTTTTGAATAAGCCTGACATTTTGATTTTGGATGAACCCACGGTAGGGATTGACCCACTTCTAAGAAAAGATATTTGGGCAGAGTTCAAAAAGCTTGCAAGTCAAAATACGGCAATACTTGTAACTACTCATGTTATGGATGAAGCTATTAAATGTGATAATTTAGCTATGGTTAGGTCCGGAAAAATTATAGCAACTGGAACACCACAAGAAATAATTTTGCAAAGTGGCACAAATTCTATTGAGGAAGCCTTTATCCACTTTAGTCATGGAGGTGAAGATGATGAAGATTAGCGCAATGGCACTTAGGATTCTCACACAGCTAAGGCATGATAAACGTACGGTGGCACTTATGTTTTTGGCGCCTATTTTACTGCTTACATTCTTATATTTTGTATTAGATAGTTCACAGACTGATATAAAAATAGGGGTTGTAAATGCACCACTTTCATATGTAGAAAGGCTTGAAAAATCCGAGGCTAAAATTATAAGAACAACAGAAAAAGAAGCTTTAGAATCAGTTGAAAAAGGGGAGTTAAATGCATACATTGATATAGTTAGTGGGAAAATAAAGTTATATATTGATGGGACGGATTCTCAAAAAAGTAATAAGATTGAGCAGCTTATAGAAAAGGCAAGAATGAACGATAAGCTTAGAAAAGATTTAAGAACAGATGTAACTTATATTTATGGATATGATGAGTTTTCACTTTTTGATGGATTTGGTTCGATTTTAATAGGCTTTATAGTTTTTTTCTTTACTTTTCTGGTTTCAGGGATTGCATTTTTGCAGGAGCGGACTTCGGGAACTTTGGAAAAATTACTTTCGCTTCCAATTAAAAGGAGTGAAATTGTAATTGGATATATATGTGGTTTTGGAACATTTACGGTACTTCAGTCGATGTTTATTTCGTTTTATGTTATTTATGTGCTAAAGATAATGATGGTAGGTTCGGATATACTAGTGCTTTTGATAACTCTTTTGGCATCAGTTTCGGCACTTACACTTGGAATGCTGTTATCAACTGCGGCAAAAAATGAATTTCAAATGATTCAGTTTATACCTATAGTAGTCGTGCCACAGGTGTTTTTTACTGGGATATTTGATATTTCGCCTCAAATGGCATTATTTGGAAAGGTTATGCCACTTTATTATGTAGGTGATGCACTTGATAAGGTTATGTTAAAAGGACTTGGAATAGAAACTATTTTGTATGATATAGGAATGCTAGTTCTAATTTCTGGAATTTGTATGGTTTTGAATATTGTACTTTTGAAAAAATATAGGAGAATATGATATGAAATTTGATTATAATGATGAGAAGTGGACAGATAGACTTATTGGAGAGGATGAAAAGCTTACAGAAAAGCAGATTAGTATAATAAAAACTACGGCAATTTTGTTTATGAAAAATGGATATGAGGCTACTTCAACAAAAGAGATTTCAAAGTTGGCAGGCGTTGCAGAGGGGACTATTTTTAAAAACTACGGAACCAAAAAAGAACTTTTGCTTGAGGTCGTATCAAGAATTATGAAAGCATTAGTAATACCTGTTATGGTTACAGGGATAGATGAAATAATTGATGAAGATTATAAAACACTTGATGATTTTTTCTATCGTCTTATACACAATAGAGTAGAGGTTATTAAAGACGCTACGCCGCTTATAAAAATTCTTATTCAAGAGATGCCTTTTCACAATGAAATAAGAAGTGCATTAATTTCTAATATGCCCGATTTACCATACAACAGATTGTTTGATAAGTTAAAATCTCAAAAACTTATAATAGACCTTCCAAACGATGAACTATTTAAGCTTATACTTTCTACGGTTGGTGGGTATATAATAACACATCATGTACTCTTACCAGAATTTTTTAATGAAAATCCACATAGGGAACTAGAAAATCTAGTAAATTTCATTGTAAGGGGGATAAAAAATCATGAACAGTAATCTGAAAAAGTTTATAAAAGTAATACTATTATTTGTTGTCATAGCTGGAGCATTGTATTTTGGAAAAGATTTATATGAAAAACTAAAGGATGATAGTCTTACAGGTATTGTGGAAACAGAAGTTTATTCCAATATTTCTGAAATATCAGGCAAAATAATTGAATTAAAAATAGAGCCAGGAATGGGAATCAAAAAAGGAGATGTTATAGCTGTAATAGACGATACATCATTTCAATTTTCACTTACTCAGGCAGAGGCAAATTTAATAAAAACAAAAGAAGCACTTGTAGGGATAAGTGGAAATGCGGATAAAAATTCAGTGGAATCAGCAGTAAGTGCAGTCAAAATTGCAGAGTCAAGTTATAATAATGCTACCATTTTATATGATAAGACTAAGGATGATTTTGAGAAAAATAAACTTTTATTTGAAGCTGGAGCTTTGAGTGAAACGCAACTTAACAATTACAAGCTATCTATGGAGCAATCAGCGAATTCGCTAAAAGGAGCCGAGGCTCAAGTTGAAAATACAAAGGCGGCACTAAATTCGGTAGTAAATGGAGCAGGAGGTGACAAAATAAGAGCTGCAAAAGCGGCTATAGTAGCAGCACAGAGTCAAGTAGATCAGATTAAAGACCAAATTACAAAATGCAAAATAACATCAGTTTGTGATGGGGTTATAATAAGTAGAAATTATGTGCTTGGGGATTTTGTGAATCCAGGGCATGATATAGCAGATGTAGCTTCTTTGGATAGCAGGTATATAAAACTTTATTATCCAGAAGATGAAATAAGTAGTTTGACATTCGGACAAGAAATAAAGTTTATTGCAGGGGATAAAACTTATACAGGAAAAGTTAGTTTTATCGATGTTGAAGCTCAATATACACCTAATGATATGCAGACAAGTTCAAATAAGAACAAAGATAGTTTTGTAGTGAAGCTTAAGTTTGATAAAGCGCTCCCATTAAAAGTAGGGGAAAAAGTAAAGGTATTCAAATAAAATTAGCTAAAAAGAGATATACTCTTAAGGTTTATTTAGGAGAATATCTTTTTTTGTGTAAAGATTTATTGACAAATATAGGATAAATAAGTAAAATATAATACGGAAACGAATATTTCGAATTCGAAATAAAATTTAGGAGGGTGTATGAGGAATATAAATGATAAGGATATAGATATAAGGATGAAAGTTGTAAGACAAATTTTTATGATTCAAAAAAATCTTATGAAAAATGCACTAAAAGCTATGGAAAGAGATAATCTTTCAAAGACTGAAATAATGATTTTATTTATGGTAAAAAGAGAGCCTTTAAAAGCTACAGAACTTGCAGAAAAAATAGGGATATCAGCAAGTACGCTTACTGGCGTTGTGGATAAGCTTGTAGAAAAAGGATATGTGAAGCGGATTAGAGATGAAAATGATAGGCGTGTAATTTTTATAGTTCCAGGAGATTTATTAATAGAAAAAGGGGTTACGGCGCAGGAACAGATACTTAACATAATGAAAAATTCAGAGGTATTTATGCCGCAGGAATGGTGGGATAGTATGAGCCAAAATCTTAATATTTTAGAAAAGATTTTTGAAGAAAATGAAATTAAGGAGATTGAGAATGAGTAAAAAGAAAGTAACAGCATTATTTATAAGTGGACTTTTATTTCTAACGGGCTGCAGCAGTGAAGCTTATCCTAAAGCTGACTATGAAGAAAAACAAGCTAAAAGTATAAATTATATAATAGCAGGAAGAGTAACAGGGGTTAATTCTGATATCTCCTCAAAACTATCTGGAAAAGTATCTCAGATAATGGTGAGCGAGGGAAGTAAGATAAAAGCTGGAGATATTTTATTAAAAATAGAAGCTAAGGAACTAGAAGCACAACTGTCTCAAGCAAATGCAGGGGTAGTTGTAGCGCAGTCAAACTATGAAAAAGTGAAAGTTGGAGCTAGGGATCAGCAGAAAGTTCAGGCTAAAGCAGTGCTTGATAGTGCTAAAAAATCAGAAGAAGCTGCAAATAATAACTACGAAAGAAATAAATTGCTTTATGAATCAGGTGGAGTCTCAAAACAACAATTAGAAAGTTTTGAAACTCAGCTTCAACTTGCAGTATCGCAAAGAATTTCGGCGCAGGCACAGTTTGAGCTTTTAAATCAGGGAGAAAGTAAAGAAACTTTAAAAGTATTAGAAGCTCAAGTTAATCAAGCGAAGGCAGCTGAAAATTCAGTTAAAATTCAGCTTGATAATCAGCTTGTAACAGCCCCGTATGATGGAATTATTTCAAAAAAATATATAGAAGTAGGGGAAATGGCATCACCTGGAAGCAAATTATTTACATTACAAGGGAATCAAAGCCTAAAAGTAGAGGGAAACCTTCCAGAATCTTTAATCGGAAAATTAGCTGAAAATGATGAAGTTTTAGTGAGATTTCCAGACTTACCAGAGCTGGAAGCATTTGAAGGCATAGTTACTATGATAAATCCAACCTTGGATGGCAGCGGAAATGGAGCTTCAGTAGAAGTTAGCATTTCGAAAGGAAATGAATTAATAAAGACTGGAATGTTTGCAGAAGTTGGATTAAAAAAATAGGAGAATTTTATATGAAAGAAAATCGAAAAAAAATACTGATAGGAATGCTTGGAATAATTTTAATTTCTATAGTGGGTATTTCTAGCTTTTTTTGGTATGAAAGTGCTAATTTTGTATCTACAGAAGATGCGAGAGTAACTGGAGACTTAATAAAAATAAGTCCTAGAGGAACTGGTAAACTTATCGATATATCAGTAGAAGAAGGCGATGTTGTAATTAAGGATCAGATTTTGGGTAGGCTAGAAATAGAAGAAGAAAATTCTGAAAAAACAGTATTTAGAGCTCCGGCAGATGGGGTTGTAGTGAAAAAACAGGCTAATGTAGGGGAAATTTATTCTCCAGGACAGGTTATGGGATATATAGTGAATCCTAAAAAACTTTATATATCTGCGAATATAGAAGAAAAGAAGATAGGTAAACTTCGTGAAGGGCAACTTGTAGATATCACTATAGATGAATTTAAAGGTATAAAATTCAATGGAAAAGTAGATTTTGTAGGACTTGCATCAAATTCGAGTTTTTCTCTATTGCCTTCATCTTCAAGTGGAACATTTACGAAAACTGTACAAAGAATACCTATTAAGATAGCAATAGACGATCAAGGGTACAAGATACTTCCAGGAACTAATGCAGTGATAAAGATACATCTTAAAAACTAGGAGCAAATATGGCTGGAGAAAAAGCACAAAAATTAGAACAATGGCTTGCATTGTTTGTAGTTATAATAGGGACATTTATGTCAATTTTGGATAGCAGCATAGTCAATATAGCTATACCAAAAATGATGGCAGTGTTTGGGGTATCACTTGATGAAGTAAAATGGATATTAACATCCTATACATTAGCACTCGGTTCAATAATTCCGCTAACAGGTTTTTTGGCGGATGTATTTGGAAACAAGAGAGTTTATGTTTTTGCACTATCGATGTTCACAATTGGGTCATTGCTTTGCGGATTTGCATGGAGCAATACTTCGATGATAGTATTTAGAGTAATCCAAGCTATAGGTGGAGGTATGATAATGCCTATAGGTATGTCTATAATATATCAAACTTTCCCAGAAAATGAAAGGGGACTTGCCTTAGGATTTTGGGGAATTGCCTCTATGGCCGCGCCTACACTTGGACCTACTTTAGGTGGTTATATAATAGAACATTTAGATTGGAGACTTATATTTAATATAAATGTACCAATAGGTGCAGTAGGGGTAGTACTTGCGTGGATACTTCTTAAAGATACGCCTATAAAAAAAGTGAGTGGATTTGATTATTTAGGGTTTATATCATCTACATTGGGCATAGTGTCAATCTTATATGTACTTGGTGAAGGTTCGAGTATTGATTGGAGTGATATAAAGAATCCGTTATTAATAACTTTTGGAATTTTATCATTGGTATTTTTTGTAGTAAATGAACTTACTCACGAAAATCCACTTTTGGATTTAAGGGTACTTAAAATTCCTGAATTTTCACTTAGTCAGGGAATTTCATGTGTGCTTACCTTTGCACTTATGGGGGGAACTTATGTACTGCCGCTATTTCTTCAAAATATAAGAGGTTATACTCCAATGGAAACGGGACTTATACTCTTTCCTTCAGCGATAGCAGTAGGCTTTATGATGCCAGTAAGTGGCGCTATTTTTGATAGGATAGGCGCAAAACCTGTAGTCTTACCAGGAATGGTGCTTTTGGGAATAGCATCTTATTTTCTGGTAGGAAGTATAAATCTAGATGCTACAGCAAATTCCATAATGTGGCTTTTAACTATAAGAGGTTTAGGGCTTGGGCTTGCGATGATGCCTATAAATACCGCAGGAATGAATGCAGTTCCTCAAAATATGGTGACAAGAGCTTCAGCGCTTTCAAATACGATAAGACAAATTTCAGGAGCACTTAGTATAACTATAATGACTACTCTTATCCAAAATAATTTAAATTTTGGATACGCTTATAAAGCTGAACAGATAACGCCGTTTAATAGACTTGTTTCATCAGAAAATTTAAGCAGTGTAATGGGAATTATTCAAAGAGATGCTTATCTTGAAGCAATGAGATATGCAATAGAGGTTTCAATACTTGCAGTAGTAATATCCACAGTTATGGTGTTATTTATGAAAGATAGAAGAAAAAAAAGCGCATAGAATTTTAAAAGGAGAAGTGAAAGTCTGATATAATCCCACTTAAGTAGACATATGAAATAATTAAATTTCATTTATCTATGGAGGTGGGATTTTATTATGTCTAGAAAATCAAGTTATACTGTTGAAGAAAAAATAAAAGCATGTACCGACTATCTGTCAGGCTT
>JBGSPX010000051.1:0-10373 GCA_041738345.1 Proteocatella sp. | reverse complement strand
GGAGATAAACCTATTTTGTAAAAATTAAAATTAATAACCTGTTGCCCTTTTTCAAAAAATTGGGTATAATAAGTATTCATTTGGTAGTTATATTTTACAATATAACGGAAGAAAGCGGCAACTTGTTTTGTCGTTTTTTTTGCATTTTTTACATTTCGTAAAAAAGAAGGATATTCTCCTAAATAAATATTAAGAGGATATCCTTCTTATTCTGTAAGGCTATCGCCTATTTACCGACAGCCCCTCCCTTTAATATTCAGGTGCAAATTTTTCTCCAAGATACTTTAAAACTTCTTTACGTGAAGAATCTGGAGTTATAAGTATAGTTCTATCTGTTTCTTCAAAATAAATTACTATATTACAATCCCCTCTTTTGAAACTCTTTAGTACAGTTTCGTCAAGAACCCTTCTTATTAATACTTTGTTTTTTTTCTTTTTATCATATTCTTTTGTAAAATAATATCCCTTAAGTGTAAAAACTTTAGTATAACTATTTTCGGTAGCCATAATTTCCTCCTAACAAAAAACTTATCTTTATATTATACTTAAATATAGCAAAATAAGCTATATTTATTGTTAAAGTTTTTAAATTTTGCTATAATTAAGTAGTGTAAGCGATTATAGAACTGAGGTAAAGCATGGAAATAAATAAAATAAAAGGACATAGTTATTATATCAAAGGTGGAACTAATACAGGTGTGTATTTATTTAAAGATAAATCATCACTTATAATTGATGCAGGACATACGGTAGGAAGAGGAAAACGAATAGTGTCTTCTTTAGAAGAAAGTGGTATGAGAGCTAGATATGTGTATACTACACATGAACATTTTGACCATTTTGAAGCTTTTCAAGGGATAAAAGAGGTAGCGCCTCAGGTTGAATTTATAGCTCATGAGATGGCAAAACCTTATATTGAAAATTTATATATAGGTAAAGCGTATATAGTATCTTCATCCCCATCAAGATTTCAAGGAAAAAGAGCAGAGGAAACTAAAAAATATTTTACAGTTGATATAGGGGTTACTGATATTTTGGAAATAAAAGATAAAAAGTTTGAAATTCATCATGTGCCAGGACATTGTATGGGACAGGCTGTAATTATAACCGATGATAAAGTATGTTATTTAGGAGACTCTGTTTTTGATAGAAGAATAATGGCAAAGTATGATATGCCTTTTTTATATAATATAGATTATCAAAGAGAATCGCTGAAAAAAATAAAAACGCTAAACTTTGACTATGCACTTATAGCTCATTCTAAAAATGTATATGAAAAAAATATTGTAGAAGATATAATAGATGAGAATTTAGATGTTTTAAACAGATATGAAGCTGATATTCTGGAAATTTTAAAAACACCTAATACTAGAGAAGAAGTATTACAACAGCTGTTAGTTATAAATGATATATCGTGCAGTTTTGAAACCTATCACTATAATTACTCTACAACAGGTGCATTTTTAACTAGTCTAGCAGATAGAAAGCTTATAGATTTTTCTTATGAACAAGGAAAACTATACTACTATTGTATTTAAAAAGAAAATGGTTTTTTGCAGGAGGGGAATATGGAATACAGAGAATGGAAAAAAATACTATTACCTTATGAATATGCAGTAGAAGAATTAAAGGTAAAGTTTAAAAACATGAGAAGAGAATTTCAAAATAATGGGGAATACTCACCAATAGAATTTGTAACTGGTAGAATAAAAAAAGTTACTTCTATTCTTGAAAAAGCAAAAAAGCTAAATATGGACATAGATAAAATATCTATAGAAATGGAAGATATAGCTGGAATAAGAGTAATGTGCCAGCTTGTTGATGATATATATACAGTAGTAGAATTAATCCATACAAGAACAGATATGGAAGTAGTCTATGAAAAGGACTACATAAAAAATTATAAAGATAGTGGATATAGAAGTTATCATGTAATAATAAAATATCCTATAGACACAATTGAAGGGCCACGAGAAATTTTAGCAGAAATCCAAATTAGAACGCTTTCAATGAATTTTTGGGCTACAATAGAACATTCTTTAAAGTATAAATACAACAAAGATCTTCCAGAAGATTTGAGTATAAGACTTAGAAGAGCAGGAGATGCTGCGTTTATACTAGATAAAGAAATGAGCGAAATTAGAGAAGAAATAGTAAAAGCGCAAGTGACATTTGGGCTAAAATCAATGGCAGTAAAGGAATCTATAGATGGAATAAGATTGCTTCATGATATGGGGTACAAACATGAGGCTTTAATGTTCCAAGAACAACTTGATGTGATAAATGCAATTGATAATATAGATGCGCTTGCAGTCCTTCAAGGCCAAATAAACAACATGATAAATGAAAAAAAACAAACAGCTAAGGAAAATATGTAATTAGAAAGGATATTATGTCGATATATGCCATAGGAGATTTGCATCTTTCATCCAATGATAAAAAGCCAATGGATATTTTTGGATGGATAAATCACAAAGAAAAAATATTCAACAGTTGGAATAATCTAGTAAAGGACGATGATATTGTCATAATAGCAGGAGATACCTCTTGGGCACTTAAATTTGAAGAAGCAAAACTGGATTTAGATGAAATTTCAAAGCTAAGAGGCAGAAAAATAATAATAAAAGGAAATCATGATTATTGGTGGCAATCGCTCACTAAAATGAAAAAGCATTATCCGGAATTTGAATTTTTACAAAACAATCATATCTTGATAGATAAATATGTATTTTTTGGAACAAGAGGATGGATATGTCCTAATGATACAAAATTTACCCAAGATGACGAGAAAATTTACAAAAGAGAAGTGGAACGCTTAAAGTTTTCAATAAATTCATATAAAGGTAGCGAAGAACTTGTGAAGGTTGTTGTGATGCACTATCCGCCGGTAAATGACAATCATGAAAATACTGAAATTTTAGATATCATAAAAGAAAATGGTATAAGGTATATGGTATACGGACATCTCCATGGAGATGAGTCGTTTAAATATGTATATGAAGGACATAGCGCAGGAACTGATTTTCATTTAGTTTCCTGTGATTATCTAGGATTTGAATTAAAAAAAATATGTGACTGATAAAGTGAGGAGAATATATTTTATGGAAAATAAAACTACACCTAGTAATTTTATTAAAAACATCATTATTGATGATTTAAAAAGTGGGAAAAGGAAAGAAATTTTGACAAGGTTTCCACCTGAACCAAATGGATATTTACACATAGGACATGCTAAAGCAATCACCCTGAATTTTGAACTTGCGGATGAGTTCGGAGGTAAGACTAATTTAAGATTTGATGATACCAATCCAGTAAAAGAGGATGAAGAGTATGTACAGTCAATAATGGAAGATGTTAAATGGCTTGGATTTGAGTGGGATAATCTTTTTTGGGCATCTGATTATTTTGATAAGATGTATGATTGTGCAGTGCTTCTTATCAAAAAAGGAAAAGCTTTTGTATGTGATCTTACGCCAGAACAGATGAGAGAATATAGAGGAACGCTTACAGAGCCTGGTAAAAATAGCCCGTATAGAGAACGAACTGTAGAAGAAAACTTAGAACTCTTTGAGCAAATGAAAAGTGGCGAATTCTCTGATGGAGCAAAGGTATTAAGAGCTAAAATAGATATGACTTCAGCTAATATAAACATGAGAGACCCAGTTATATACAGAATTGCAAAAGCTACACATCATAATACTGGAGATAAATGGTGTATATATCCTATGTATGATTTTGCTCATCCGCTGGAGGATGCAATTGAAGGAGTTACGCATTCTATATGTACACTTGAATTTGAAGATCATAGACCGTTTTATGACTGGATTATAAGAGAATGTGAAATGGAAGCTACACCACAACAAATAGAATTTGCAAGACTAAATATAACAAATACAGTTATGAGTAAGCGTAAACTTAAGAAACTAGTAGATGATAAAATTGTAGATGGTTGGGATGACCCAAGAATGCCTACAATATCAGGGCTTAGAAGAAGAGGCTATACTCCTGAAGCCATAAGGACATTCTGTAGAGAAATTGGAATTTCAAAATCAAATAGTACAGTTGATGCTCAGTACCTAGAACATTTTATAAGAGAAGATTTAATAAAGAAAGCGCCAAGAACTATGGCAGTATTAAGACCTTTAAAAGTTGTTATAACTAATTATGAAGAAGGTAAAATAGAGTATCTTGAAGCAGAGAATAATAGTGATTCAGATCAGGATATGGGAAATAGATTAATACCATTTTCTAGAGAAATATATATAGAGCAAGATGATTTTATGGAAAATCCGCCTGCTAAATATTTTAGACTTTTTCCAGGAAACGAAGTAAGATTAAAGCATGCATATTTTATAAAATGTAATGAAGTAATAAAAGATGCAAATGGAAAAGTAATTGAAATCCACTGCACATATGATCCTAAAACTAAAAGTGGCACAGGCTTTACAGAAAGAAAAGTAAAAGGAACACTTCATTGGGTAGAAGCTACAAATGCAGTTCCAGCAGAAATGCGCTTGTTTGAACCTATACTTTTAGATGGAGAAGATGAAGTAAATCCTGATTCAATGGAGATAGTAAGCGGATTCGTTGAGTCTCATTTAAAAAATGCTGAAGGAAATAGTAAATATCAGTTCTTTAGACATGGATATTTTAATGTAGACCCAAGATTAACTGATGAGCAAAAAATTGTCTTTAATAGAATAGTAGCATTAAAAAGTTCATTTAAGATTTAAATTTACAAGGGAGTATTATACTCCCTTGATTTGTAGAAATAGGGTTAATTTATGGAAAAATTTGTAAAGGATATAGTAGAATATCTTATAGAAAAAGAATATACTATTTCAGTTGCAGAGTCTCTTACAGGCGGGCTTGTTTGTTCTATGCTTTGTGAAGTTCCTGGAGCCAGTCAAGTTTTATTAGAAGGCATCGTAGCGTATACGAATCAGTCGAAAATTTCAAGACTTGGAGTGAAAGTAGAAACCTTAAACACTTATACCGCTATAAGTAAGGAAACTGCAAAAGAGATGGCACAGGGCGTTAGGAAAAATTTAAATGCAACCATAGGAATTGCTACAACAGGGCTTGCAGGACCACTTGAGTTTGATGAATTTGGAAATAAAAAAGGAACAGTGTTTATTGGGGTTTCTATAGGTAAAGAAACATATACGAATAGATTTGATTTTGAAGGGAATAGAGATGAAATTAGGAAACAGGCAGCAAAACACTGTTTCTTAATCCTGTTTAATGTATTATTAGGAAAGGAACAGCTATGAAACTGATAGATTTTAGAAGTGATACAGTTACACGTCCTACCAAACGCATGAGAGATGCGATGTGCAGAGCGGAAGTGGGGGATGATGTATATGGAGACGATGAAACGGTTAACAGCTTACAAAAATATGTAGCGGAACTTTGTGGTATGGAAGCAGCACTATTTGTACCAAGTGGTACGTTTTGTAATCAATTAGCATTATTTACTCATTGCAACAGAGGAGATGAAGTAATTCTTCCGGATGAGTGTCATATAGTACAACATGAAGCAGGCTCAGCGGCTATAATATCTGGAGTGAACCTTAGAACTCTACCTACAAATAATGGAAAGATGGATTTGGAAAAAGTTGAATCATCAATAAGAAAAGAGCGAGATATTCATTATCCAGTTACTAAGCTTATATGCTTAGAAAATGCATTTTCCGATGGAACGGTAGTAGATTTAGAGTATATGAGAAAAATAAAGCGTTTAGCGGATAGATACAATTTAAAGGTACATTTAGATGGGGCTAGATTCTTTAATGCTATTACAGCTTTAGATTGCGATATAAAAGATATTTCAGAAAATGTAGATTCGATAAATATATGTCTTTCCAAAGGACTATGTGCACCCATAGGCTCTATACTTGTAGGTAAAAAAGATTTTATAGAAGAGGCCTTATACAAGCGAAAAATCATGGGTGGAGGAATGAGGCAGGTTGGAATAATTGCAGCAGCAGGTCAAATTGCAGTAAAAGAGATGAGACTAAGACTTGTAGAAGACCATGATAATGCTAGATATCTTTCTGAAAGGTTAGATTCAATATCAGGTATAGATGTTTTAAAGAATAAATTAGATATAAATATGGTATTTTTTAGAATAACAGATGAAAAGTTACGAAGAATATTTACTTCGGAAAATTTTGAAAAATATGGAATACTTATAAATCCAGAAGAAAATGGCTTATTTAGATTTGTTACGCATTACTATATAACAAGGGATTCGATAGATGAAACTATAAAATTTATAATAAAATTAAAAGAAAAAGCACAGAGAAATTAGGGGGAGTTATGAAAAAAGCCTTATTAGCGTATAATCCAATGTCTGGAAGCCGATTTGTATCTAGACATTTAGATTCGATAATAAAGAAATTTCAAGAAATGGGGGTTTTGATAACCGCATATAGGATTCCAGAATTCGATGAAAATCTTGGAGAGGTTATAGATTATGGATATGATTTTATAATAGGAGCTGGTGGAGATGGTACCCTCAGTCAAGTTGTACATGAAATGCTTGAAGCTAAGGTTAGTATTCCATTTTTTGCAATAGGAGCAGGTACTTGTAATAATTTTACTAGAAATATTGATGTGTCTACTCACATAAACAGCGAATCTCAAATTTTTCAAATAATAGATGAGGTATATGGTGGTAAATTAAAAAAGATAGATGTAGGTGTGGTAAACGATAAACAAATATTTTTGACATCGCTTGCAGGTGGAATTTTTACAGACACCTCATTTTCTACTGATAAAAATTTAAAACTTATGATGGGGCCATTAGCATATTATCTTAAACCATTTACAGAACTTAGCAATATAAAGTCATATGCTATAGAAGTAGAGGTAGATGGAAAAATATATAAAGAAGATGTATACATGTTTTTACTTTTAAATGGTAAGAGTGTGGGGAATTTTACAAATTTTATAGATATGGCTAATATATCAGATGGTGTAATGGAATTAGTACTTATAAAAGAAAGTCCTACACTTGAAATTGCAAATTTATTTTTCTCAATAATAAAGGGGGATGATATCACCTCTAACGACAATATATTAGTTTTAAGAGGAAATAAATTTAAAATAAAAACAAGTGAAGATATGCCAATAAGCATAGATGGAGAAAAAGGGCCTGAATCTCCGCTAGAAATTGAGGTTTTTAAAGAGGTCATAGAGGTTTTTGTTTCAAGTAGTTATGAAAAATAGAGGCATATTATGAATTATAGTGAGCATAGTTTCAAATCATCTACAGATGACATAGCGATAGTATATTATAAATTTATACCAGAAAATAATATAAAAGCTGTTATTCAAATCGCTCATGGAATGGCAGAAAAAGCACTTAGGTATACTTCAGTGATAGAGATGTTTTTAAAAAAAGGCTTTGCGGTGTATATAAATGATCATAGGGGGCATGGAAAATCTGCACATAAACATTATGGTTATATGGGCGAAGGCGATGTATTCCTAAAAATGGTAAGAGACATGAGAAGTCTTAATAGAATAATAAAAGAGGAATATCCCAAAATTCCAGTTGTGTTACTAGGACATTCAATGGGTTCATTTTTGTGTCAAAGATATATTCAAATCTACCCAGACACAATAGACATATTACTTTTATCTGGAAGCAATGGAGAAAATCAAATTCCTATATCAAAAGCAGGGAAAATTCTTTCAAAGGCAATGATGACAATATTTGGAAGCGAAAAAGAAGCTAAACTTATAAAGAAACTCCAAGACAAAACTTTTAATAAAAAATCAGAAAATAAGAAGCTTAAATCAGACTGGCTTACAAGTGATTTTGATGAAAATCTTAAATTTGAAGAAAGTAGAGACATGGGATTTGAATTTTCAACATCGGCATATCACTATTTATTTAAAGGAATAACTGAAAATTTTAATCCTAATAATTTAAAACATATTCCTAAAAATCTTCCGATATTAATATTTTCAGGGGAAGAGGATCCAGTGGGGGACTATGGAAAAGGCCCCATAAAGCTTGAAATGATGTATAAAAAGCTAGGCTTAACTCAGGTTCATTTAAAACTTTATGAGGGGAAAAAGCATGAACTTCTAAATGAGGTGAATAAAGAGGAAGTCGTAGAGGATATAATTAATTTTATGGAAATATTTTTACAAAGAAACCCCTAAAATCATTCGGCCAGCTTTTTCACCATCGCGTCTAAAAGAATGCATAAAATTACTACTATAGGTTGAAATATCAGCTGTATATATATTTTGGGCAAGGATACCGTAATCTAATAAGGCTCTTTCTATTATGCTTTGCATGTCAAGCATATAGTGAATAGAGTCTTTTTTTGTATAAAAATTTTCGATATTTATATTTTTGAAACTATTTTTAAATATATCTATGACATCATTTTGAACTTCAAAATCCAAAGCGCCTATGCATGGCCCTATTATGACGATTATATTTTCGAGTTTAGAATTAAACTCAGTTACCATTTTGCTAAGTGCTTTTATAAAAATTTGCTTAGAAGTTCCTCGCCACCCAGAATGAAGATTGGCTATGCAATGTGTTTTTGTGTCATAGAGTACAATCGGTGTACAGTCTGCAAATTTAGTTATTAAAGTAGTGTTTTTCTCATTTGAAATAAGACCATCACAGTCTTCAAAATAATATCCAAATCCGATTTCATGGGGCCTATAATTAGTATTAGTTAAATTAGCAAGTTCTATATTATCAGAATGAACCTGAGAAGTGAAAAAGTGAATATTTTTATCCATTTTAAAATCTGAAAAAATCTGATTGAAACTATCCGCAGTTTGAGTTAGATCGTCATACTTATGGAACATAATGTCGGATGTAGTAAAAAAATGATTTATGTTTAACTGTTCAAGTACAGGAAATTTTAAGAATTTTTTTCCATTGGATTCAACTATAGTATAATGATTTCTGTTAATATGATTCATATTTCCTCCTAAAATAGAAACTGCCTCTTCAAAAGAGGCAGTTTAATAATAAAATTTAAAAATTAAAATTCTAGAGCGTGCTCTTTTAATCCGCTAACAATCTCAGGAGAATTAACACTTCCTGAAATAAATACAGTTACAGAATTTTTTTCAGCGAAATCTTTAACAAGATTCATAAATTCATATACAACCTCGTTGATATCACTATGTAATATCTGGTCAAGCCCATCGATAAAAATACTTTCGATATCATGGTTTGCACTAGTAAGGCCACAAAGGAAGCCATAAATTGAAGCGAACGAATTTAAAGAATACTCTTCGGTAAAAACACAGCGTATATTTCGGTGAAGCTGTGTAGCGTGTTTACTTGTAGGCTCAATGTAAACGAGTTCGCCTTTAATATTGGTAACCATCTCATTTGCCTTTAAAATCATTTTTTTGGTTTTTCCACTACCTGCTTCTCCTAACAATAATTTAACCATTTTCGTTACCTCCCAAGATTTCAATTTTTTAAATCTTTTCTTATATATATTAAAACAGAAAAACCAGAAAAAATAAAGGGGATTATCAGAAATATTTAAAAATTTTAAAAATAATTTATTATAAATAGATAAACTATAAAATTATGGGATTTAATAATAATAAAAGGGTATATATATAATATATGTAGGTTTTATTTAAAGGAGGCTTTTTTATGAGCAATTTAGCTATAAATAAAATGACAAACTCTCAAGTTCCGCAGAAAATTGAGAAAACAAAAGAAATTAAAGAGGAAAAAGAAAAAAATTTAAATGTAGAAGACGGTAAGAATAGTGGCAAAAAGATAGGCGTAAATAATAGATATGATAGCATAGAAATTGATAAACTTCAAAAAAGTGTAGACGATAGGTTAAGTAGCCTTAGAGAAACTGTAAGAGCTATGATTGAAAAACAAGGTTATCATTTTAATGACCCTAAACTACAATCAGGGGAAGCTAAGGTAGAAATTGATTCAGAAACTGCTGAAAAGGCTAAAAGTGAGATTTCAGATGAAGGGTATTGGGGAGTAAAACAAACCTCGGAAAGAATAATAGAATTTGCAAAAAATATATCTGGAGGGGATACTTCAAAACTTGAAACCTTAAAAGGTGCTATAAAAGAAGGTTTTGAGGCAGCTAAAAAAGCTTTTGGAGGAGAACTCCCAGAAATATCACAGAAAACTTATGATGCAGTTATGGAAGGTCTTGATAAGTGGTCAGAAGAATCAAAATAATATAAGAGGGGCTGTCGGTAAATAGGCGATAGCCTTACAGAATAAGAAGGATATACTCTTAATATTTATTTAGGAGAATATCCTTCTTTTTTACGAAATGTAAAAAAATGCAAAAAAAAAACGACAAAACAAGTTGCCGCTTTCTTCCGTTATATTGTAA
>JBGSPX010000012.1:0-3022 GCA_041738345.1 Proteocatella sp. | reverse complement strand
TTTCTAAACAACTTATTGTAGCTAAATCGCTAACTCCTAAGTCGATTCCAATACTAAGATTTTGATTTAGTTCGGTTTTGTTTTCACCTTGTTCAAATCCAAATGTAAGATACCAATATTTTCCATCAAAATGACATCTAGGGTTTGTATACTTTTCTAATTGAGGAATTTTATAATTAGTTTTATATCTTACTTGCCCTATTTTTTCCAGATTTACTTTATTGTCATTAAATTTGATAGCATCGTATCTAACATAAAAGGATTTTTTAGATTTTTTCTTAGTTTTAAATCTAGGTTTTTTAGACAAACCTTTGAAGAAATTGTTATAAGCATCTTCTAAATCAATAAACGCTTGTGCTGTTATTTGACCACTAACCTCATAAAGCCATTTGAATTCATCTTGTTTTTTTATATCATTATTAAACAATTTTCTTATTTTAGCTTTTGATGGTTTTTGGTTTTGTTTATACATTTCTTCCCAAGTGGCAAGTCCCCAATTATAGGCAAATCTTGCTACGCCTGTAGATTTAAACATTAATAATTTTTGTTCTTTTGTAGGAAGCAATCTTACTTTTACTGCTTTTATCATATTTTCACCTCCTAATGAGTATAATACCCATTTAAGATGAACATATTAAACAAAGCTAATAAAACTAATAAAGCTAAAAGATTACGTTGACTTCTTCGTAAATAAATTTATATATTTGTAATTTTTTACAAGTTTTACGCATATTCACATAAGTTCGTTACATTTATGCAGTTCTCAGGGCTTGTAAACCCATGAACTTCTCATACTTTTATATGAGCGTAGACTATATCATCACCTTTATCGGTGTCCTCCACTTCCACCCACTTGAGTGTACTCTCTTTCGAGATAGTCGTTGAAGGTTCTCCTGTTTGGAGCTTCCCTGCTGATTACCCATTATCATGTGCACTTAGGATTTAACCTTATGCCATCTAGTTAATTTTTTCTGCTTTCGCTACATTCACGCTTAGGTATATTTTATCCTTACGTTGTAGTTTAACTAGCTTTAGGGACTTCCAGCAATTAAAGGAGTTTTGGCGTTTATATTAAACGCACTCTACACTCTTTACGAATGTAGGGAGCTGTAAATTTTAGTAAATATTTGTTGCTCCTATATAGTTAAATCATTTTCGGTTTTTATTTTTATTGCATTTTCCATAAGTTCAGATAATACTGAAGCAAATATAGAAATAAAAAATGAAGCAAAGAAAAATGAAATGCATGTAATCATGAAATTATGCTTATAGTTGAAAATTAGAAGCGTTGTACTAGCTAAACAATAAAATGTAGCTATCAAAAAGGCGTGAACACTTATCTGTTTAAGACACAATGCTGAAGAATTTGAAAAAGCTTCGCCTTTTTCAATCAAGTTCAATAACTTTAAACCCTTAACTAGCGCAATGAAAAAAGGGATTATTGTTGGATAAACTGCATAAAACACCTTAGGAAGCTTTGGAATCCAAAGTATAGACAAAATAATAGATAATATAAAAATTAAACCTATTGCCATTTTTAAAAAAATAATTTTATAATTTTTCATAATTCACCTCGTATACGATGTATTTTTATATAGCTTACCATACTATTTATCGTTTTTCAATAAAAAAATATCAAAAAACATAAAATTTTTTCAAAAAAAGAATGAGGTATTTGAAAAAAAGTAGTATTTTTAATATATAGTTGTAATTTTTTTGATAAAAGGATAGAATAAAATATAATTTTAAAATTTATTAAAAGGGGAGTATGTATGTTTAATAAAAAAATATTATCATTTGGAATAGTAATAGCTATAATAGTTTTAGCTTTTTTAGTTTTAGATATTATAAAATTAAAAAAAGATGTAAATTTATTAGAAAACAAAATAATGCAGTTAGAGAGTCAGTATAGCGGGGCTGTTCAAAATGCAAAAGATGAACTTGAAGAAGTTCTTAAACAAAAAGAAAGCATCATTTCAAGTTATTCGTTTAAGCCATTAACAAAAAAGATTAAAAATGAAACACTTGATTTTAAGGTAAAAATAGTTCCTAAAGTTTATGTAGAAGGGATGAGCGCTGAATTCATAATATCTGGAAATGATACATACAAATATAAGCTTAATTATGTAGATAGAGAGTATGTTGCAGAAATACCAGTAAATTTAAATGAAACTGAGTTATCCTTTACAGTATGCTTTAGTGACAAAGGGCACATTGTTTCTCAAGTTATAGATATAGAACCTGATGTTATTGAAAATTATATTATGCGAGTTAGTTATGAGGACGATTTAAATATATCTGAATCCGAGAATAAACTTACAATATCAGGAGAGATCATAACTAATTACAGTCCAATATATGATTCGGATTTAGATAAGCCTATAATTTATCCAGAAAAAGGAATGGTTATAGTAAAACGAAATGGTGTAAAGGTGTTAGAAGAAAATATAGAATTTAGAGATATTTCAGATGGACAGTATTTTGATTGTACTATTAATCAGGAATTAAATACAACAATAAATGATTATAAAAAAGGAGATACTGTAGAAGTATTTGCAAAAGTAATAGATAACTTTGGAAATATTACTGAAGAAAAAATAGAGACTTTTAAATAAAAATTTTCAAAAAAAAGTGGGGGAATACCCCACTTTTAAAATACCATTTTTTGAACAGAAACATCGTTTAGACTTGATAATTCTGATTCTAATTTTGCTACATCATCTTCGCAATTAGGTAAAAATTCGATAAGTATTAGTCCACTACTACTACACATATTGCTTGCAGCTTCATGTATTCCTAATCTAGTTTTTATGATACACCCATGATTTGTAAGTAATTCTTGTACTTTTACTGCATCGGTATCACGATTATCTACTTGAATTCCGATACGAAAAATATATACATTTCTAACAAAATGTAGACATTTATACTGTGGCAAACTTATATCTTTCGACTTTCGTAGTTGCCTTCCTGCTTCAGCGAGTCTGGTTTTGCATAAGCTACTTCCATTTGATATGACTCT